>NZ_JBVUAC010000009.1:0-135991 GCF_055791005.1 Leucobacter holotrichiae | reverse complement strand
CATCACTGAACTTGATCGGCATAACTGCCATCCTTCCAGCACAGCTTCCCAGCTATGCGGTCTTGGACTCAACCAAAGCTTCAGCAGACCCGCCCGATAACTTCATAGGGTTCAGGGAGCCCAGGCCCTACGAATCCATTCGATGCAACTTTCTGATGCGCGTTGGAACGCGCTATTCAAAAAATTCAGTCCGCCATTGACCAAATAATGGTTCCTCGAAGCAGTTCATCTTCGGAGTTGCCAAAAATCTGGAACCGGCCCTGCGAAATTTGGACAGGACAGTTCTTGATCGTCGACCGGTTCGGGTTGAGAGTTCCGTAGACAAAGGCGCCTGGCCGGAAAGCGGCAGGAATGACTACACCGCTGAAACCTGCTGGTAGTTTCACTGCTGCGAAGGTCAGTTCCACTAGGTTCTGGTGCCTCACGAGGCGTACATGAGAACCTTGTACTGTGGCATCGATTCCTGGGAAAGCTTTAGTGATATCCACGCTTTGCGGCGCAGATCTAGGGACGTAGAGGGAATCAAGTACGCCTCTGGAAAGGGATGTCCGCTCTTCGACTAACCTCGACACCCAGGCATCTGTTCGGACCATCGCGACCGTGTGGTGCACGCTGGCGCTATCGTCCAGAATGGCCCGCATATCAATTGCTCGCTGACGGACGGGCAAAGATCGAAGCACAGCTGTTGCTCGAATCGTGCCATCTGTGTTCCGGGTCAAGAGCGCAAGTGAGCCATGCGGAGGAAGCGTTCCTGTCTTTCCACCCACAAATTCTGGAAACTTAACGGCGCCAGCAGGATCTATCGTGTGGCGCACAACCGCCTGTCGGGCTTGAATGCCGTGGACCTGAACAGTCCGGCTGCTGGCACCTATGACGCTTAATAGGAACTGGTCCTCTGCGTAAATCCAACCAAGTGTTTGGGTAATCATACGAGGCGAAAGACGATTGCGCCTATCCAGCCCAGAGGCGTCCGCAAAGACAGCTCCTCGCCATCCCCATTCACGGGCCAAACTACTTAGATACATCAAAAACCGCTGCAGGGGCTCCTCTGGTCCGGCCAGCATCTCGCCCACGGCCCGGCCTAATACACGAGCCGCAGCATTGGAAGACGGGAGCATCATCAAATAGAAGAGATCGCGGTAACTGATTTGGTCGTCAACTCGAAACTTCAACGCTGAGAAGCCAATCACCTGATCCGATTTCCGCACAATCACAAGGTCATCAAGTTGATTGTCTCGGATAAGTTGTCTCGCTGCGTAGGCCGAGACAAGCTTGAGAGTCGAAGCGGGCGCAAGAAGCTCATCCGGATTCTTCTCGTATCGAGCAACACCGCCACCGAGATCAATCGAATGGGCAGCCTCACCATTAATCGACGGAGCGAAATAGCCGGTTGCCCCCATACGCGAAAGCAGCATCCGAGACATTCTCTCAAGCGCTTCACGGTCAGGCTCGCCATCATGGATCAAGACAGGCCCCAGAGAACCCGTCCAACCAATCTCCGACGCGGTTGCGGCTAGCTTAGTGACCGATTCCTCTTCTGCGTTGTCCACCTCGCATCGTTGGAGCGCCGCCGACAAGGCGCACTCTGGACCGTTCAAGCAGAAACGTCTATTTTGTCCGGAATCGGCGATGAGAGATCCGACAAGGCGAATTTGGCCACCACGCTGAAGATCACCCTCGGAAAGCTCCAAATGCCCGGACAAAACCCCAGTTCTCCCATCCCCTGATCGACGATCCATAGAGATGTAGTTACCCGGGTTCCCATCGACGATGGTGAGCACAAAAGCTCCCTTAGGCAACCCATGTGACTCAAAACTCAGTGACTGCGCTGAGGTCGATCTACCGAACCCGATCTTTGCAAACCCACCGACGCTCTGCGGCAAGTATTCAGGTCGTCGGGTCGGTTCCTTCTGGCCCAATGGCGGAAGGTTCCCAAGCGAATCCCGAACCTCCTCGATGCGTCCATCTACCACCGTGCATGCAGAAGGAAGCGAGACGTCGTAAACGGCTAGCCATCCGTCGGCGTGTGCAAGATTCACAAGATCCGTCTGGTCTTGCAGAGAGGGCGCACCTTGAAATGCGCTTGTGCCGACAGTCCCACCAGCGTCAAGCATCTGATTTTCCTCTCAATGGAAGGCTGAATCGAATAAGTTCCGGGTAGGGATACCGCGATAATGCTATGAGTCTGACGTTCCTGTCGATGATCCAGCGCCTCCGGGGCGTGAGTGGGTTAGATTTGCCGTCGTTCGAAGTCATATCTTGCTCCGTGCATTTGGAACATTCCTTACGACGTAGGGTGGTCAACGAGAACCTGCCCGTTTCGGAAGCTTTATGGGTGTCCTCGGCGGTCGCCTGTCATACCCATACACCCGCTTCTTCTGCTCCAGCTTGTACAGCAGGTACTCCGTGGTTTCGGGTGTCAGACGCTCGATGCGGGGGTAGTCGGGGAAGCGGTTGATCTCGGGCAGCTTGATTCCGTGCGGAGTGATCGCGAGGTCGAAGCCGAAGTACTCCAACTGCGGCATGTCAGCCGCGATATCGAGCACCTGCTGCTTCACGAACTCCCAGTTCGGCAGCTCACCCTCGATGAGCACGCCGGTATCGGGGTGACGCGGGCACGGCTGCACGCGGCCCCGCTCGAGAATCTGAGCGTTGCCGAAATGCCCTGTCTCGACGTCGATCTCGGCGAGCATGCCACCGGCGGCGGTGTTGTCGACGTACCCGGACTTCACGGAGCCGATGCGCAGATAGGCGTTGCCGATCTGAGGCGTGACGCCGTCCCGTTTGAACACGATCACGCGGATCGTGTTCACCGAGAACGGGTAGATCTCGGCAAGAATCGGATGCATCTCGATGAACTCGGTGATCAGGTACTGATTACCGGGGCTGCTGAGAATCTGCAGCACGTCGGATTCAGCCGCTTCCTCACCGTTCAGCGAGTAGGCGCCATCTTCGTACCCCAGACGATAGAACCCGTCTCCGTGCGAACCTTCGTCGGGCTTCAGCGCGAGCACACCCTTCTCTCTCGCGAGCCGCAGAATGTCATCGAGAGTAGCCTCGTACCCTTCGGGGCAGTCCATCATCGGTACGACGTGGGTCTCGTCGCTCTTCGGGTTCGTGTAGTAGTAGTAGCCCGGCAGACACTCGTTGAACTCAGCCGCGACATACTTGATGCTGATCTTGTCTTCGAGCCAGTACTTGTACTTGCGGTTGATGTGCCGCAACCACCGATACTCGAAGTCGGAGATGTAGTTCTCACGGTTCTCGGGTGTAATGCCGTACTGCGGAATGCGGTAAGACAGGAAGCCATTGCGGTACGCCCAGACCTTGGTCTTGAGCGGCACGCCGTTGCGCTCCATGAGATCACGCCGAATATCTCCGATCCAGCGCACCGACTGATACGGCACCAGGCCCTCGGGGAAGAGCGCGGCAGCCCACTGCTTACGCACCTTGAGCTTGAGGTTGTGCAGCCACCTACCGGTCTGCACCCGGCGCGCTCGAGTGAGTTCGCGCTTCGCTTCCGCCTTCTCTCGCAGGAACGCAACGGTCTCTTCGGAGAACGGGAAGTGCCGTCCGTATGCGGGAAGCGCGGAGATGCCGATGATCTTCAGCTCACCATTGGCGTTCCGAACGACGTCGAACTGCACGAACTCGAGTTGAGGAGCGAACTGACAGAGCTCGATCAGCTGTGCCTGCAGTTCGTCCCAGTCGGAGACAGCACCGCTGAACTCTCGGCCCGAGGACGGGTGCTCAGTGAATCGGTACAGCTGGCCCTCGACGATCGAGCGCGCCTCCGAGAACTCACCCGTTTCCGGATCAACGCGGCAGTGGAACGTCACGGCCAGTGGTGAGGCCGGTTCCCGCTCCTCTTCTTCCTCGACCCGCTCGTCGTCGCCCTCTGCTTCGTCCGCGTGGCGGCCCTCGTCATCGCGATGCTCCTCGCGTGCGAGAGCGGCTTCAGCCTCCGCTTCTTCGGTTTCATCGACTGCGGCCCCGGCCGCGCCGGTGCGCCGTCCGACGATCTCGCCCTTCTCCGCACTCAGCCGGGGATCGACCTCGTCTTGCACGAGCACCGCCGCCTCGGCGACCCGAGGAGACACACCGTTCGGGTTGGCCATCACCACACGCAGCTTCACCTCTTGCTGCGCTGAAAGATCTGCGAGCTCGGCGTCTGCGGTCTCGGGTTCGACCAGCACGTAGAACTGTTCTTTGACCCGTCGCTTCAGCAGCTTCTCGAACTCGTCTGCGGTGTAACGAATTCCGTCGACTGTGAAGAAGCCGTCCGCCCACGACAGTTCGAGCCGTACGCTTCCGGTCCAGGCAGAGGAGGCAAGCACCAGCGTGCCTCGTTCAGTCAAGAACTCCGCCAGCCCCGCCACCGACGATTCGTGCTGCTTCGCCTCCTCAGACAGCGGCAGCACCTGCAGGTCTGCGTCCCGGCGGAGGAAGTGATAGTGCGTGTTCTCGAACTTCTCGGTGAACGGCTCGAACACGGTCAGTGCTGAGACGCGGTCGCGCACCCATTTGCCGTACTTGCCGTTCAGCGGATGCACGAAAGCGTAGTCGCGCTCTGAGAAGAACTGATCCAGTTTCTTCTCGGTGATGCGGAAGCGCGCGACGGTCGCGGGCATGAACCCCCAGGCATATGCCCGCTCGCGCTGCTCCCGGGTACGGTCGGTGCCGCTGGCTCGATCCCGATCGACTCGGCGTTCCCAGGTTCTCGCCATGCGGCCGGTGAATCCCTGCGAGCGCAGATGGAACGAACGATAGCGGCGACGCAGTCGTCGCACGCGCCGAGCGACCTGCCCCGACTCCGTGGCGGCACGCTCTGCGCGGCGCTCGAGGTCCGCCCGCTTTTCCTCGAGAAGCTGCAGCAAGAACGCATCGGCCTCAGCGCTGAAGCAGCGCGTTCTCGGGTACCTGGGCACCGTCGAGATATCGACGACCTCGAAATCACCATCCGGGCGCAGCGTGACATCAACGGTGATGAAACCGAAGTTCACCCGCTCACCGGAGAAGAGCTGTTCGAGGCCGGCCACGACGTCCGCGTAGCCAGGAATGGCAGAGGGGTACTCCACCGGAATCTGCTCTGCCTGATCCGCCGTCTCTTCCGACGGAGTACGCTCGGTCTCGAATGCCCCCGTCACGTGATCGACATCGATAGTCTGAGCAAAACGCTGCTCGCCGAAGCGCTGGCGCTCACGTCGCCGGCCCCACCCGCGCCGCACGGTTCTCGAAGCCCGCAACTCGGCGATCTCCTCATCACTCGGCGCCTGAGCGCGCCACGTGTCGCCGACGAGCAACTCGGCGTCGAGCACACGACAGGTGCTCTCGCCCTCGTGCTTGCCCACGTAGAAGCGGATCCGCGTGTCCTCGAAACCGAGTTGACGCCCGGTATCGACCGCGTGCCCGCGGTATTCATAGAACAGGCACCTCTTACTGCGGCACATCTCGGTGATCATGCCGCGAACCTGCTCCTCGGTCGCCGGCCATCCGTCGATGCGGAACTCGTCTTCGGCCCAGGTGAGCACTCGGCCGTTGCCCCGGTTCCAGCGCAGAGGGATGATCCTGACAGCCCCGTAGATTCGGATGAGCTCGAGCAGCCCTTCCTCGTTCGCCTCAACCTCGGAGGGGAACTCGGCGAGGCGGATGACATCCATGCCATCGACAGTTACCCGGGCCGAGCAGAAATAGGCGGGGGTGTGGTCGGCGAGCCCTGGCACCGAGCGATTCGCGACCACGCGATTCGAAGTCCAGAAGCGGCGACGATTGAAGGGCTGCAGGAACAGGTACTCGCGCTGCGAGATACGACGCGGCGCGTCGTCCCCCGCACCAGCCTGAGGAACGACGGAAGGCCGAAGCGAGAACGTCTCCGAAGTGTATCCGGTTTTATGAGCCGCGCGTTTCTCGCCGGAAGTGAGGCCGTTCTCAAGACGCATGTCGCGATAGAGCTCGCGGACCCACAGGCGAGCAGCGAACTTCGAATACCCCTCTTCGACGAGCGTCCGTGAGGCCAGGCCAACCGCAGTCTTCTTGCTTCGTCGGCTCAGCTTGCCCAATACGCTCATGAACTCCCCTTCGCAGCGCTCAAGACTGCCGAAGCTTCCACGTAGGCGCAGAAGCTAAACCCGGTAAGTGTACCCGGTTTCTGCTGAGTCGTACCTATCATCGTGACTGCAATTGCCCGCCGCTAGTCGATGATCTCGACCCGAGCCGGCACTCGCTGAGTCATGATCTCTGCCGCAGCAGAACCCCTATAGCATCTGAATGTCAAGCTCGGATTATCGATGAATGCCCCCGCTTCGAGGGTCGTCACTGACCGAGGAATCGTGATCGATTTCAGACCCTGACATCCAGCGAAAGCTCGCACACGAATAGTTTCCAACCCCTCCGGTAGCTCGATACTTTCGAGGGACCGGCACTCCCGGAACGCACCCTGCTCGATCGTTCGCAGCGTGTTCGGAAGTTTGACCTCGTTCAGGTCCGCACAGCGGAGAAACGCACCTTGGCCGATGGTGCGTACGGGCTCCGGAATATGCGCGCTCTCGATACCGCGGTTTGCGCAGGCCTGCATACCGATTGAAACGACGGGTTTACCCTCAACGGCGCCGTACAAATTGAGATGGGTGATGCCCGCGCTCTCGGGAAGCTTCTGAAATTCGAGTTCGCCTGAGGGGAGCTCGCGGTACGGAAGCCCACCGGAGATCCTCGTATTCGCCTTGGGTTTGATGAGTTCGAGGGCGGTGTCGATCGGCCCGTCGAAGATCTTCTTGCCGTGATCGAGCACGATACCGCGATCGCAGAGCTTCTTCACCTGACCGGCGCTGTGACTCACGATGAACATGGTCTTGCCCGAGGCCTGAATCTCGGCGAGCCTCTCGTTGCACTTCTGCCGGAACTCGGCGTCGCCCACAGCCAGCACCTCGTCGACGATCAGCACATCGAACTCGGCGTGCACCGCGATCGAGAACCCGAGCCTCGCGTACATGCCCGACGAGTACTTCTTCACCTCGGTATCGATGAAGTCGTGCAGCTCGGCGAACTCGACGATGTCGTCGAAGCGCGCGTCGGTCTCGGCACGGCTCATGCCGAGGATTGCCGCGTTGAGGTAGATGTTCTCGCGCCCCGTGAGGTCGGGGTGGAAGCCGGCGCCGACCTCGAGCAGACCGACGATGCGGCCGTAAGTGTAGATGCCGCCCTTCGTCGGCCGCAGCACGCCCGAGAGCAGCTTCAGCGCCGTGGACTTGCCCGAGCCGTTGCGTCCCATGAGCGCCACCGACTCCCCAGGTCGCACCTCGAAGCTGAGGTCGTTGACCGCGAGGAACTCCTCGGCGAACGGCTCGCGCTTGAGCGCCGACATCGCCCGCTGCTTCAGCGAGTGGACGTGCTTGATCCTGAACTGCTTCGACACATGGTCGAAGATGATGATCGGGGGCACCACGGGTTCAAAGGTCTTGCGCAAAATCGCCCTCCAAACGCCTGAAGACGACCTGGCCCAGCAGCAGCGTGCCGATCGCCATGCCGATGCCGGCGAGCGTGTTGGTCAGCATGTAATCGGGCGCCGACACCTGCCCCGGCATGACCTCTCGATAGAAGGCGCTGTGGAAGAGCTCGACGCTCACCGTCACCGGGTTGACCATGTAGAGGTTGTAGATCCACGCCGGCAGCACGTCGCGGATCATCTCGTGCGAGTAGATCACCGGCGAGGTCCACATCGAGAACATCGCCATCACGCTGACGATGTTCTTCGCGTCGCGGAACACGACGTTGACGGCACTGAAGAACAATCCCAGGCCGAGCACGAACACGAACACGATCGCGATCGCGGTGAAGACGTAGAGGAGGTTGATCCAGCTCGGCCGCCAGCCGAAGATCGCCGAGATGACCACGAGCAGGATCACCTGCGGCAGGAAGTGGATGAAGGTCGACGCGACCGAGGCGACCGGGAACAGCTCTCGCGGCAGATAGATCTTCTTGATCAGCGTGCCGTTGCCCGTGATCGAGTTCGTCGACGAGCTCAGCGCATCCCGGAAGAAGTTGAGGATCACGATGCCCGAGAAGATGTAGAGCGCGAAGAGTTCCATGCCGCGGCGCATGCCGAAGACCTCGCCGATGACGAAGTAGTACATGGCGAACTGCAGCGCGGGGCGCACGTACGACCAGGCCCAACCGAGGAACGTGCCGTAGTAGCGGGTGCTCGTGCCCTTCTTCAGCAGCAGGCCGAGCAGCTGCCGATAGCTGAATACGTCGAGGAGCCATCGGCTTGCGCCCGGACTCTGATACCGGACTGCCGGTTGGGGCGAAGCGTGGGACACAACTGGGAATTTTACAGGAAAGCACACGATAGCGCCGCGGCACCCCTGAATTCCCGCTCCCAGGCACTGATATGCCTGTGAGGTACCATGTCCTTCAGCGTGCACCGCGTCATGCGGCCTTGAAAGCCTCAAGATCCTTCAGGATCGCGCGCTCACGACGTCACACCGGGAGTAATACAGCATGGCGGAACAGCCTACGAATCTCGAGCGTCTGCTCGCAGAGACCGACGCCGAGCCCCAGGCAGCGCCCCAGCGCGAACGCCCCCGGCGTAAGCGTCGCGGCCTGCGCAACACCCTCATCGTGGTCGGCTCGCTCATCGTACTGCTCGGCATCGCGGCCGCGATCGCCTACGCCATGCTGGCAAACACCTTCAACGGCATCGAGCGGGTGAGCGTCAAGCAGGATCCCACGCTCAAGCGCCCCGCCGCCGTCGAGGTCGAGCCGGGCAAGAAGGCCCCGATCAACATTCTGCTGCTCGGATCCGACTCCCGAGAGACCACCGACCCCACCGCGACCGCCGAAGACCTCAAGGGTTTCCGCAGCGACGCGATCATGGTCGCGCAGATCTCCCCCGACCGTGAGCACCTCACCGTCATGTCGATCATGCGCGACAACTGGGTCGAGATCCAGGGCCACGGCGAGGCGAAGATCAACGCTGCGGTCGCATTCGGCGGCCTGCCGCTCGCGGTCAACACCATCGAGAACTTCATCGGCGCGCGCATCGACCACGTCGCGCTCATCGACTTCGAGTCGTTCAAGGGCCTCACCGACGCCGTCGGCGGCGTCACCGTGCACAACGACGTGGCCTTCACCGCGAAGCACGGCGGCTTCACCTTCGAGGAGGGCGACATCACCCTCAACGGCGACGAGGCCCTCGGCTACGTGCGCGAGCGGTACTCCTTCACCGACGGCGACTACCAGCGAGCCCGCAACCAGCAGGCGTACCTCAAGGGCCTCACGCAGAAGATCATGAGCTCCGAGACCCTGAGCAGCCCTGGCAAGCTCACCGACACCTTCCAGGCTCTCAAGCCCCACCTCATCCTCGATGAGAGCCTCGACCTCGGCACGACGGTCGGGCTCGGCTACGACATGCGCGGTCTGCGCAGCGGCGACATCGGCTTCTTCACGAGCCCCACGCTCGGCACCGGCACCTCGGCCGACGGCCAGTCGATCGTGGTGCCCGACTGGACCGAGATGGCGAACGTGCAGTCCGCCTTCCAGAACGGCACGCTCAACGAGTACGCGACGACTCGCTCCTCTGGCTCGGAGCTGCCGCAGGGCTGATCCGCCCTTACGCGCACAACCCCGTTGAAAGAAAAAATCCACCCAATCGTTCATTCTAAGCCATTTTTCATTTATAATGAACAGCGAATTAGAGTGAACGGAGAGCATGGATAGAACTCTCGCAGACGCGCTGCTCGCGCGACTGCACGAATACGGTTTCGGACTTCGCATCGAAATACCGATGGAACAGCTCGAACCGGGTGAACTCGCTCCGGCCACGCTCGTCCACCGTGATGACGAGCAGCAGGTACTCCTGTCCTACTCACGGGAGATGACCGCCTCCGTCGCAGGGAAGATCAGCCCTCAGCAGCAGGTCGGCCCCTTGTTCATCATCGGCCCTCGCGTAACGGAGCGGAGCGCCGAGATCATGCGCAACAGAGGCATCCACTATCTCGACGGCAGCGGCAACGCGCACATCTCTTTCGGCGACGTCCTCCTCGACGTTCGCGGACGCAAGGCACTCGCCTTTGAATCCTTGCCACACATCAGCCACCGTGGTGGCACCAATCTGATGAGCCCGAAGCGCGCGCAAGTGATCTTCGCCGTCCTGTCGTGGGAACGTCTGCTGCAGGAACCTGTGCGCTCACTCGCTCAGGCGTCACAGGTTTCCCTCGGACAAGCGCAGAAGACACTCGACCTCCTGATCCACCTCGATTTCATCGACCAGAGCCGACGGATGGCTTCGGATCGGCGCGAACGGCTGCTCGAACAGTGGGTGCAGGCCTACCCCACGGGGCTCGGCTCGAGACAACTGAGTCTCTCGATGGTCGGGGACGTTTCGCTCCCGATCGAATCCGATTCTCCCCTCATCATCAGTGGAGAATCTGCCGTTGGAACAACGCTCCGCCCGGAAACCCTCACCCTGTACAGTTCGGAAGCACCAGCCGACTTGATCCGTGCTCGGCGCTGGAGACGCGAAGAAGCACACCCCAACATCTTCCTGAAAGAACGATTCTGGGAGGATCCCGACGCCCCCGACCGGATCACTACCACGATCGCCCCGCCCCTCCTCGTCTACGCCGATCTTCTGGCTTCACGCGATAGCCGCCAGATCGAGATCGCGCAGCAGTTCCGGAAACACCATGATCAGCTTCGAGCGGGCTGACAATCGACTCCTCGACGATCTCACCGAGATCGTCGAGGAACTCGTGACTCGAACCGGTATCGATCCCGATCAGCTCCTCGTCGTAGGTGCCGGTTGTCGAGACATCATGCATTCCGCACTCGGTTACGAGTTCCCGCTCAGAGGTACGAGCGATACCGATCTCGGCATCGCCGTCGCCGACTGGGCTCTCTCAGAAGACATCGAGCGACTGTTTCCTCGGACGGGCGATACCGGCATACGCTACCTCGTGGCCGGTCTTCCGGTCGATATCATGCCGTTCGGCGGCATCGAGGATCCAGATGGGATCTCATCTCCCGCGCCGCGAGGCGAAGAGCTCGTCGTCTTCGGGTTCTCCGATGTGTATGACCGAGCCCACCATCTGATGCTGCCCTCCGGGGCTCGGATCCGGATTCCGAGTATCGCGGGATATGTCGCGCTGAAGCTTCGCTCCTGGCTCGATCGATCAGCCTACGGCGAGGACAAGGATGCGAAGGATCTCGCCGTGACTGCGTTCTGGTACCGGGAGTCCAGATCCGTCGAAGAACGCCTGTATCGAACTGATTCGGGAAACACGCTACTCGAAAGCACGGGGTGGGATGTGCCGCTCGCAGCCGCCCAGTTGCTGGGCATGGACGCGGCCCAGCAGCTTTCTCAGGACGCCCGCGACGACCTTGGCTCGCGGTGGTCCCGAGCAGATCTCGATTCGTTCGCGCGCGGTTTCGTGCTGCCACCAGGTGGCCCCGCAGACTTCGGTCTCGCACGGCGCTCCGAGATCGCGCAACAGCTCATCACCGGCCTCACACTCCCCGCGGTGAAGCTCCACTCGGAGCTGCCGCAGGGCTGATCGAACCCGCGGCACCGTGAATCGGGGTCGCTTACGGCGCTTATCCTTCACGGGATGCGCCGTAAGCGGCCCCGATTTCGTCTAGGCCGCCGCAGCAGCACCCCGGCGGCCCGCCTACCCCTGCAGCATCGCGACCGGGGCGGGTACGCGCTGCGCGCCCGGCGCCTCCAGCAGATCGAGCGCGCGCCGCAGCGCCGTGCTCGAGGTGTGCGCCGTGTAGGGGAAATAGACGACCTCAACGCCCACCGCGGCGAAGCGCCGCTCGAGGCGCAGCCCCTTCTCGGTGCCCCGCCAGTCGTCGCCCTTGAAGAAGTGCGTGAAGCGCACGTCGCGCCACACCTCGAGCTTGTCGGGCACGCGTTCGACGTACACCTCGTCGACGAGATCGATGTGGCGCACGATCTCCTCGCGCTCGGCCGTGGGGATCACGGGTTCGGTGCCCTTCACCTCCCGCAGCATCTCGTCGCTCACCACTCCGGCGACCAGGTAGTCGCAGTGCTGCTTGGCGTGGCGCAGCAGGTTGAGGTGGTCGATGTGGAACAGGTCGAATGCCCCCGCTGCGTAACCGATCCGCGTCATGAACTCCCCTTCGCTCAGCGCCGCCTGCACCGTTGCCCGCCGCGCGTTTCAGGTCAGCGTATGAGCGACGGGCGGCGCCCCGCATCGGCGGAAACTGCGTAATTCGCGGCGCCGTTCACGCGGAGGGCAGGATCCGCGGCACGCCGGGCTCCGGCAGACCCCTGCGCACCTGCATCCGCTGGGAGAGCTTGCGTCCGAGGGCGATCAGCGGCGTCTCGATCCATTTGTAGCTCGCGCTCGCGACCGCCACCACGAGCACCGTCGTCGCGCCGAAGAGCCAGACGCTGTAGTGCTCGGGCAGCACGAGCCGCAGCGCGTTCGCGCACAGCATGTGCATGAGGTAGACGCCGTAGCTCACGACGCCGACGTGCGCGAGCGGACGCCACCGCAGCACCGGGTGCAGCACGGTGCGCTCGGTCGCGCACACGCTCGCCACGAGCAGCACCATGCAGACCTGCGTGAGCTGCTTCGGGGTGTCCCAGACGAGCGATGCGAGGGTGAGGATCACGAGCGCGGGCGCGCACCACACCGAGGTGAGCACGGGCGCGACCGCCTCGAACACCCGGCGTCGATGCAGCAGCACAGCCGCCGCCGACCCCAGCAGGATCGGCAACGACAGGCTGGCGAGGATGGTCACGGCGAGCGCCGCGGGAGAGTGCAGTGCGCCGGTGAGCTCAGCGCCGGCCGGGTCGACCCCTCTCGGCCCGCCGCCGATCCGCCCCGCTGCGGCGAGCGCGAGCTGGTTCACAGTGACGAGCGCACCGAGCGCGCAGAGCGGCAGTGCCAGCGACCCGCGGCGCAGCAGTCCGGCGGCGGCCAGTGCCGCCACGAGCACCGGGGGCCAGAAGAGGTAGAACTGCTCCTCCGTCGCCAGCGACCACGCGAAGTATAAGGTGACGCCCTCCCCGCCTGCGAGGTCGACGAACCAGTTGGAGGTGTAGGTCGCGAAGGCGGGCAGGTTCTCGATGAAGCTGCGCCCCTGCTCGGTATCGGCCCGCATGGCGAGCGTGAGCACCACGTACGCCGCGAGCACGAGGTAGTAGAGCGGCATGATGCGCAGCGTGCGTCGGGCGTAGAACCCGCGCAGCGAGATCATCCCCGTGCGGTCGCGCTCGCGCAGCAGCAGGGTCGGGTCAGTCGACTCCACTGCCACCTGAAAGCCCCCTCAGAGTAAGCCGGTCTTTTCATCCCCGTCCCGACGTTACGTGTTTCACGCTTACGCAAAGTCTGTGCCTGTGGGGCATTCCAGTCAATGCGTGCCGGATTCTTTTGTCGACCTTGTGACACGCTCAACGCTCCGGTCCCGGAATCTGGTGCGATCCTGTGCGAGCACCCGTCCCTGATCCTGTGCGCGTGGGCCGCGCGAGGGGCTGCCTCCCCTCCCTCCCTCCCCTCCCCTCCCCTCCGCCCTCTTCCTTCCGCCCCTGCTTCCCCTCCCCAAAAGAACCGAGATGACGCGTATTGCCCCTATCGACGGCCACGAGGGGCCTTACGCGTCATCTCGAGCGAGGAGGAAAGTCGTGAATACGGTGCCGGTGCGACAAAGGGTCGTGAGAAGATCACGGGGAACCGTGTCAGGATGATGGCAAGGTCATAGCGATTCGAAGGAGAGTCATGGCCGAGCACGCAACCGCCGACGACACGCCTCGCACCCTCGCGATCCTCAGCTCGGTGAAATGGAACTTCGCCTGGCAGCGCCACCACTCGCTCGCGCCGCAGCCGAGGCGGGCACGACCGTGGTCTTCGTTGAACCCCATCTCAGAAGCGTCAGGCAGGTACTGGCGAGGCTCTCCCGCATCGCACGCAGAGGGGGCGGCGCGCCGCCGACGCAGCAGGTGCCCGAGGGCGTGCGGATCCTGCCCTGGTCGCCCATCGACCTGCTGCCGGGGGCCACGCTGCGGCGCATCCGACGCCGTCTCGGTGCGGCCGGCTCCCCCGGTGCGGCCGGTACGGCCGGGGCCTTCGGCTCCACCGGCCGCTCCGCCGACGCCCCCGACGCCCCCGACCCCGAGAACCTGATGGTGCTGCAGTACGTGCCGTCGCGCCGCAGCCTCGCGCTCGCCCGGCAGCTGCGACCGCGGCTGCTCGTCTACGATCGTGTGCTCGACTGGTCGCGGGTGCCGACCGACTGGTGCCCGCCTCACCACTGGCAACGGGTCGAGGCGGCCCTCGAGCGGGAGGCCCGGCTCGCCACCGACTCGAGCGCCATGCAGCGCGAGTGGAAGCACCGCGGGCTCGACTCGCTGCTCGTACTGCCCGCGGCCGACGACGAGTTCGTGCGCCACGAGTGGACGCCGCCGCAGCCCGGAGCTCCCATCGGCTACTTCGGAACCGTGCAGGAGGGCATCATCGACCTGCCCGCGATCGCCGAGATCGCCCGAGAGCACGTCGTCGAGATCGTCGGCGAGGTCGACGAGGCCTCGCGCGCGGCGCTGCTCGAGGCAGGGGCGCGGCTCGATCCCCCGGTTCCGGTCGCAGAACTGCCGGCGATCATCGATCGGTGGAGCGCGATCCTGCTCCCCTACCGCGTCGGGGACCGCAAGGACACGCTCGTACCGGCCAAGATCTGGAACGCGCTCGCCAGCCGCCGACCGGTGCTCACCCTCGGCCTGTCGCTGCCCGAGCAGATCACCAGGCACACCGTGCCGCTCGACGGCGCTGCCTCGATCGCGGACGCGGTAGCTGCGGCGCTCGAGACTTCTACCCCCGGGTCTGTCGAAGGGGCCGGGATCCCCAGCCCGCCCGCGCATGGCATCCCCACCTGGGCCGACGCCTGGCAGAGGCTCGTGGAGTTCGCATCCGGCCCCCGCGAAACCCCCTGACCTGCGGCGTGCCCGCCTCTTGCGTCGGCCCGCGCAAGAGAGCACGATGAAAGCATGAACTCATCGCCGCTCCACGCCGTCCCCGACCGTAACAACGCCATCGACGTCGACTTCGAGAACGGCGCCGAAGAACCGGCGTTCACGCTCTTCGCGGTGTTCCGGGTCAGCTCGTCTCATCCCCTCTCGCTCGACGGGCGAGACGTGCCCGAGGCGGTGCAGGAGCTCGAGGGTGTCATGGAGGTGATCGAGGACGAGGGCGTCACGCTGCGCGGCTGGTACGACGTGAGCGGCATGCGCTCGGACGCCGACCTGATGGTCTGGCTGCACGGCACCGCAGCGGAGGATCTGCAGTGGGCGCTCCGCGAGCTGCGCCGCTCCACGCTGCTCAGACCGCTCATCCGCACCTGGAGCGCCGTCGGCGTCCACCGCGACGCCGAGTTCAACCGCGGCCACCTCCCGGGCTTCGTGCGCGGCGTGCCGGCCCAGCAGTGGCTCGCGGTCTACCCGTTCGTGCGCTCCCCCGAGTGGTATCTGCTACCTCCCGAGGATCGCCGCGCCATGCTCGCGGAGCACGGCCGGGCCGGCGCGCAGCACACCGGGGTCGTCTCGAACACGGTCTCGGCCTTCGCGCTCGGGGACTACGAGTGGTTGCTGCCCATGGAGTCCGACGACCTCACCGAGCTGGTCGACATGATGCGGGATCTGCGCGGCGTCGACGCCCGCAACTACGTGCATCTCGAGACCCCGTTCTACACCGGGCGCCGCATCGAGCCGGTCGAGATCATCGAGGTGCTGCAGTAGGGGATCAGCGCAGGTTCGAGCCGCTCAACGCAGCGCGGCCGCCTCGCGCAGCAGGCGCTTGTCGCGCGCCGCGACGCAGATGCGCAGCAGCACCGCCAGCCCCACCCCGATCCACGCCCCGAACGAGTTCGCGAGCACGTCGAGCACCGTGGCGAAGCGCGCGGGCAGCAGGATCAGCTGCGCGAGTTCGGCCCCCATCGACATCGCGATGCCCACGACTCCGGCGATCCACGCCCGCCCCAGCGGCAGCAGCAGCGCGGCGAAGAATCCGAGCGGAATAAACATCATGATGTTCGCCGAGAACTCGAGCTTGCGGTACCCGAACCACTCGGGCACCCCGTGGTCGTGCAGGAACAGGAGCACCTCGCGAACGAGCGCCCGATGATTCGAGTCGACCGGATCCGGACTCAGCGTGATGAACCCGACCAGCACCGCCCCCGCGACGAACCCCAGCAGCGCAACCCAGATGCGAGCGGTGATCAGCGGGCGCCGCGCCTCGGCTCCGGGGCCCGGCATCGCTTACAGCCCTGAATAGGCGTGCAGGCCCTTGAAGAAGACGTTCACGATGGTGAAGTTGAAGATCACGGCCGCGTAGGCGATGACGTTCAGCCATGCCGATCGGGTGCCGCGCCAGCCGCGCGTCGCGCGCGCGTGGATGAAGCCGGCGTAGAGCACCCAGATCACGAAGGTCCAGACCTCCTTCGTGTCCCAGCCCCAGTAGCGGCTCCAGGCGCGCTCGGCCCAGATGGCGCCGGCGATCAGCGTGAAGGTCCAGAAGACGAAACCGATGATCGCGAGACGGTAGGCGAGATCCTCGAGCCGAACGGCGTTGGGCAGGCTCCCCAGGAAGCGCATCCCGCCCGACTCACCGGCAGCGATGCGGCTGTCGCGGCGGGTCTGCAGCAGCTGCAATACCGAGAGCCCGAACGAGAGGGTGAGGAACGCGACCGCCAGCACCGCGACCAGGATGTGAATCACGAGCCAGTAGGAGTCGAGCGCCGGCTGCAGCGGCACGATCGACACGTAGTAGTTGATCTTGGTGACGCCGAGGAACAGCACCGCCATACCCGTGATGAGCGTGCCGAGGAAGCGCAGGTCGACGAAGAACTGCACGAGCAGGAAGACGAGCACGATCGCGCAGGTCGCCGTCAGTGCGAACTCGTACATGTTGGCCCACGGCACGCGCCCCGCGGCGATGCCGCGCAGCACCGTGGCCGCAAGGTGCAGCACGAAGGCGAGCACCGTGAGCGAGAAGCCGACGCGCAGCGAGCGGGATCGAGGCTGCTTGACGCCGGTGCCGGCCGAGCTCGCAGTGCGGGTCTGCGTGGCCGGACGGGTCAGGGTCGCGACGCCGCCGGACCCGGCAGCCGCCTGCCGCTGCGCGGCACCGCCCGATGCCGCGGTCACTCGCGCGGCGTCGCCGCTGCGGTTCGCGAGGTCGACCGCGTAGAAGACGAAGGCGATCGAATACACGATCATGGCCGAATACAGCGCGATCGTCGAGTAGTGTTCCAGCTCACTCAGCACAGTGCCTCAGGATACCCTGCGTCCCTGTGAATCGCGCCCCGCCATCGCGCCCCGCCATCGCGCCCCGCCATCGCGCCCCGCCATCGCGCCCCGCGCTCAGTGAGGAGATCCGCATCCAGGCGGGTGGATCCCGCGGCGTACTCCCGTCTGGATGCGGATCTCCTCATTGAGCAAGGCGCAGACGCCCCGCTCAGTAACATGAAGGGTCAGCACCCCCGGAGAGGATCCCAGTGAACGAAACCGAACTCGCCACACTGCTGGTGCCGCTCGTCGCCGTCGTGGCGCCGCTGCTCGCGGCCCTCGTGCGACGTGCCGTGGTGATTCCGCTCGTGGTGTTCGAGATCGGTCTCGGCATGCTGATCGGTCCCTCGGGGCTGGGCTGGGTGAGCGACGGGCCGATGCTGGAGGCGCTGTCGAACTTCGGGATCGCGGCGCTGTTCTTCATGGCCGGCAACGAGATCGATCCGGCGTCGCTGCGCGGCACCCCGGCACGGCGCGCACTCGGCTGGTGGGGCGTATCGGCCGTGCTCGCACTGGCGGCGGGCTTCGCGCTGGGATCCGACCCCGCAGCCGCCGCGATCATCGCGATCGCCCTCACCGGCACCGCACTGGGCACCATCATGCCGATGCTGCGCGACGCCGGCCTCACGCGATCACCCCTCGGCCGGGCGATCACAACAGCGGGAGCGATCGGCGAGTTCGCCCCGCTGGTCGCGATCTCGATCTTCCTGAGCGGCCGGCAACCGCTCGCGGGCACCCTGGTGCTCGTGCTGTTCGCGGCGATCGCCGCGGCCGCGTTCTGGCTCGCGGCGCGCGGAACGCATCACTGGCTGAGGCGCATGGTATCGCTCACGCTGCACACGAGCGGGCAGTTCGCGGTGCGCTTCGTACTGCTGCTGCTCGCCGCGCTCGTGTCGCTCGCCATCGCGCTCGGCGTCGACTTCCTGCTCGGCGCGTTCACCGCGGGCATGCTGGCCCGGGTCGTGCTGCGCGGCGGCGATCCCGAGGAACTGCGCACGATCGAGGCGAAGCTCGACTCGGTCGCCTTCGGCCTGCTCGTGCCGGTCTTCTTCGTGGCGACGGGCGTCACCTTCCCGCTCGCGGCGCTGCTCGAGGATCCGCGCGCGCTCGCACTCGTGCCCGTGTTCGCGCTCGTGATGCTCGTGGTGCGGGGCGTGCCGGGATGGTTCGCTCCGGCACGCGGATCTTCGCTCGGCGATCGTCGCACGGCCGCCCTCTTCACTGCGACCACGCTCCCCCTCGTCATCGCGGCGACCGGCATCGGCGTCGACAACGGCGTGCTCGATCGCACGACCGCCGCCGCGATGGTGGGCGCCGCGCTGCTCACCGTGCTCGTGCTGCCCGCCCTGGCGCTGGCCGGGCGGGCACAGGCTGGAGTTGTCGCCGACACTGGGGCCGGTGCCGGGGTCGGGGCTGATGCCGACGCGGGTGGTGCTGGAGCGGGAGTTAGTGCCGGCGCGGGAGCTGACTCGGTGGCGGAGCCGGATCCCGGCGAGACCGCCGATGCCCACGAGTAGCCGGGTGCTGATCCGCGACCCAACCACACTGATCCACCTTCAAGCACACGAATCCTCCGAGAATCTGTGCTGTTGGGTAGATCGGTGCTGTTGGGCAGATCTGGGGCGGCCCCTCCCCCGAACCCATAAACATGGGCTAATCTTGGACACCATCCAACCAAAGCCCTGAACTCCGCACCTCGCCAGGCAAGCACCCGATCCTCGGGACACCAGGCACACCACAGGTCAGCCCGCTCGACAGAGGAACACCATGCGCAGCACCCGCAACGACGCTTCGACCCGCACCGCAGATTCGACCCGCACCGCAGATCCGAGCTTCGCCGGCGGCTGCCCCGTCGCCCACGGCGCTCGGGACCGGGATCCCGCCCGGCCCGCGACCACCGACGCACCGGGCGATGCCGCAACCCTCGACGCCGCGACCCTCGACGACGGATACTTCGGTCCCGACAGCATCAGCTGGCGCCTCTTCTCGGACCCCAGCTCGAAGCTCGGCGGCGTCGCCGCCCTGCTGCTGCAGTCGCTCAACCCCATGATGATGCGACTGTTCGACGGCACGAGCGGATACGCCTCCGACGCCGAGGGTCGCGCCGAGCGCACCGGGCGCTACATCGACACGACGGTGTTCGGCGACCGCGCGCACGCCGACGCCGCGGGCGAGGCGGTGCGGCGACTGCACGCGGCGAGCACCTGGACCGACCCGCGCACGGGCGAGGAACTGCGCGCCGACACGCAGGAGTGGCTCGCCTGGACCCACAACGCCATCGTCTACGGCGTGCTGCGCGCCGCCGACGCGTTCGGCCCGATGCTCACCGTCGCCGAGCAGGATCGCTTCGTCGTCGAGCAGCACGAGGCCGCCCGCATCGTCGGCATCACCGATGCCGCGCTGCTGCCCGTCAGCCGCGCCGAGCTCGACCGCTACATCGACGACAACCAGAGCTGGATGGCGCTCACCCTGCCCGCCGCGGAGCTCTCGCGGGAGCTGCGGGCTCCGGCGCTGAAGGGCAACCCGGTCAAGGTGTGGGCGGCGGTCAACATCCAAGACGGCATCCTCTCGCTGCTGCCCGACTGGGCGCGCCTGCTGTTCGGGATCGACGGCCGACCCATGAATCTGCGCGCGGCCGCCCGCGTCACCCGCCGGCTCACCGCCGCGGCGCGCGCCGGGCGCTCCAGCGACGAGCTGATCTCGGAGGTAACGGCCCGCGTGCAGACCCACCCGTATCGCAAAGTGCGCCGGCGCTGACCCGACCGCCCGTTCCCACACCGAGACCATGCAGCTCCAGACTCCGTCCAAGTTCAGCGTGCGGCGCACCGCAGCGACACTCCTCTCCGATGGATGGGCGCTCGTGCGCGCCGGGGGCGCCCGCCTGGCCGGCCTGATCCTCGTCTCCCAGCTCGCCATCATGGGCGTCGCGCTACCTGTGATCGGGTGGCTCTTCCGCGAGGCGCTGCGCGCGGGCGGCATGACAGGCCTCGATCTCGGCGCGCTCGATCCGCAGCGCAGCTTCACGCTGACGATCGCGCTCATCGTCGCGATCGTCACCCTGGCGTTCTGGCTGATCTCGATGCAGTTCACCGCGCTGCTGGTGATGCTGCAGTGGCCCGGCATCGGCCTGCGCAGCTTCGCCCGCGAACTCGGGCGTGTCGCACGCAAGCTGCTGCGCCCAGGTTCGCTGTCGCTGCTGCTCTACCTCTTCCTGCTGCTGCCGCTCACCGGTTTCGGCTTCATCTCCGCTTTCACGCGCGGTATCGCGATCCCGTCGTTCATCTCGGGCGAGCTCCTCAAGAGCCCGTCGGGCGGCGTCGCGCTCACCGTGCTGCTGGTCGCGCTCGCGCTGCTCAACGTGCGCCTCGCGCTCACGATGCCGATCTTCGTGCTCACCACCGGAGGCCGGGCCGCACGGTGGAGCTGGCGGCTGACCCGCGGACCGCGCGCGTCACTGCCGCTCGTGCTCTCGATCGCCGCGGTGCTGCTGCTCGGCGGCGTCGCCGCGTTCGCGCTGACGATCACGGCGATGGTGCCGGTGGCGCTCTCCGACGCCATCGCCCCCGCTGCCTCGCCCGTAATTGCCGCCTACTCGCTGGGAACCGCGCAGGTGATCGGGATCCTGCTCAGTGGCCTGGTGACCGCGTTCGTCGGCGCGATCCTCATCGCACGGGTGCGATCCGCGTCGCAGAACGACCCCCTGTTCCCGCCGCTCGCGACACCGCCCGCCGGGGCACCGCACCACCGCGGCATGCCCGACCGCCCGCGCCGCTCCTCGCGGCGCCCGGCCCTCCTCGTCGGATCGCTCATGATCCTCGCCGCGATCGGCTTCGGCACCGCGGCGATCGACACGCTGCAGCGGCTCTCCGATGCACCGGATACCCTCGCACTCGCACACCGCGGCTTCTCGGACGGCGGCGTCGAGAACACGATCAGCGGGCTCGAGGCGGCGCACGCCGCGGGCGCCGACCTCGTCGAGATGGACGTCATGCAGACGAGGGACGGCGAGTTCGTCGCCATGCACGATGCGACTCTCGGGCGCCTCGCGGGGCGTTCAGACTCGGTGAAGGATCTCACCCTCGCCGAGCTCACCTCGATCACGGTGCACGACATGCGGGGGCACGAGGATCTGATCCCGAGCTTCGCCGACTACGTCACCCGAGCGCAGCAGCTCGAGATGCCGCTGCTCATCGAGATCAAGCTCGGCGGCGGCGAAACCCCCGATCATGTCGAGCGGCTCGTTGACGAGCTCGAGCGGCTCGACGCCCTCGAGAACAACATCTACCACTCCCTCGACGCGCCCAGCGTCGACCGGCTGAAGCGGCTGCGCCCTGACCTCACCGTCGGCTACACCATGGCCTTCGCCGCGGTCGCCGCCCCTGACACCCCGGCCGACTTCATCGTGCCAGAGGAGTGGAGCGCCACCGACGAACTGCAGCGCTCTGCCGAGGAGGCCGGCCTCGGTTTCATGGTGTGGACGGTGAACGACGAGCCCGGCATGCGCGAGTTGCTGCGGCGCGGGGTCGACGGGATCATCAGCGACCACCCCGATGAGGTACTGGAGCTGCGCGCCGGAATGCAGCAGGAGACCGGTCTCACCGACGTGCTGGTCGACGCCCTCGCCCGCTTCGTGACGGTGGTGTGAGGCACACCCGAGTTCGGTCTGCCTACCACGCCTCCTCGCCTGCGCTCCCACGAACGCGGAGTCCCGAATTGCTGCTTCTCCCCACCCGGAAGCAGCAATTCGGGACTCCGCGTTTCAGCGCGCGAACCAGCGAGCTCACGCGCTAAGCGGCTGCGAGCACCGCGCCCTCGAGCCGCGCGTAGCTCGCCTCCATGCCGTCGACCATGCCCGTCGCGAGGATCATCTCGCGCGTCTCGGCGTCGGGGTAGGTGATGAGCAGCGAGAGCAGGGTGCCGCCCTCGACCGGTGTGAGCGTCATCTCGTTGAGCGTCTCAGGGCTGTTCGCGGCCTCGGGATCCTCGGGGGTCCACATCGCCTCGGTCGTGACCGAGCGATACGGAGCCGAGACCTCCTTCGCGACCCCGGTGAACCCGAAACGCTGCCCGTCGGCGGTGTTCTCCCAACCGCTGCGGTACCGCTGGCCGGCCTCGGTCGCCACCTCGCAGATCGGCATGCTCCAGCCGTCGGGGCCGAGCTGCCAGCGGCGCACGAGCTCGGGATCCATGTGCGCCCGCCACACCTGCTCGACCGTGCCGCGGATCACCCGCGACACCCGCGCCTGGTTGTCGCCGATCAGCTGCAGCTCGGCTCCGCGACCCGCAGCGAACGACGCGAGGTCTTCGAGCACCGCGTCGATCTGGCCCATCGCCTCGCGCATGCCCTCGACCTGGCCCATGGCCAGGATCTGCTCCATCTCCTCGAGCGAGCCGAAGTGGCTCGTGATGGTGACCCGCGACCCCAGGGCGGTCTCCGCGAAGTCGAGCACCATGCGCCCCTCCGGCAGGTCGGTGTTCGGCGTGCCGTCGTCGTGCGCGAAGCCGTCGCGCACCTCGAAGGAATCCGGTGCGTCGACGGACACCCACCTCCAGTAGCCGTGGAACCGCTCGCCCTCGGGGCTCGTCATGTAGTACTGGCTCAGGCCGCCCGGGTGGGCGTCGTGCCGCAGGAACGTGGCGGGGTACTCCGGCGGGCCCCAGAACCGCTCGAGCTGACGCGGGTCGAGGTAGGCGTCCCAGAGGCGGTGCTTGGGGGCGGTGAAGTCGGCGATCACGGTGAGCGTGAGGGCGTCGGGATCTGTGGTGACTGCGGTGACGGGCATGATGCTTGCCTTTCGGGTTCGGGTTCGGGATCGGCGCTGCGTCGCGCCGTCCCTGTCGTTCAAGATGCAGGCGGATCTTCTGCGAGGAGTGCGTCGAGTCGCTCGACGCGTCCGCGCCAGATCTGCTCGAAACGGCTCAGCAGTTGCTGGGCGCGGCGGATGGTGTTCGGGTTGCCGCGGATGATGCGCTCCCTTCCTCTGGGAATACGTTCGACGAGGTCGGCCGCCTCGAGCACCGCGATGTGCTTCTGCACGGCCGGGAACGACATCTCGTATCGTTCGGCGAGCTGCGAGATCGAGGCCTCGCCGTCGAGCGTGCGGCGCACGATGTCGCGTCGCGTCGCGTCGGCGAGGGCCTTGAAGATGCGGTCGATCTCGTCGTCGGTGAGATCGAGATCGAGGCTCGCGGCCCGCCCGGTGATCATTTCTTCTCCCTCACTCAATATGAAACCATTTGGTTGTACATTAAGCCGCGCGGGAGTCCCTGTCAACCCCGGTTCGGGATCCGCGCCTCCCGCTTCAGGATGAACGGGGCGCGGGCGCCGGGGTGGGCGCGGAGCGCAGGCGCGGGCGCACCCCCGCGCCGCTCAGGAAGCGCGCTTGCGGCGCGCGTTACGCAGGAGACGAGCGATCACGAACCACAGCAGCAGCACAAGGATGATCACGATGATCGCGTCCGAGAGCAGCCCGCTCCACTGCTCGAGCACGGGCTTGATCGCTGGCCCGAACGCGTAGCCGAGCCCCACCCAGATCCCGTTCCAGACGCCCGATCCGACGAGCGTGTACAGGCTGAACCTCGCGATGGGCATGCGCTCGATGCCCGCCGGAATCGAGATGAAGGATCGCACGAGCGGCACGCAACGGCCGAGCAGCACGGCGGTGCCGCCCCAGCGCGCGAAGAACGCCTCGGCCCGATCGAAGTCGTCGTGGTCCATGAGCGGGATCCTGCCCACCACCCGGCGAGTTCGGTCGCGCCCGAACGCGGCACCGATCGCGTACCAGACCCAGGCGCCGACGAGCGCGCCGAGCGTCGCCATGACCCAGGCCAGCCAGAAGTTCAGGCGCCCCTCGTAGGCGAGGAACCCCGCCCCGGGCAGCAGCGCCTCGGACGGGATCGGCGGAATGAACGTCTCCAAGAACACGGCAAGACCGACGCCGAGTTCCCCGATGGTCTCCATCAGGTTCAGGATCCAGCCGACAAGGCCCTCGTACTCGGCTCCGGGATGCGTCTCCATCCGCAGCAGACTAGCAGCCGCCGTCTGCAGATTCCCGGGGCGCGGCTGCTCGGAACCGTATGCCGGAGCACGGGCCAGGGAGGAAATCAGGATCCACGCGGGTCGTTTCTCGGATTGACACCGCCTGAAACACGATCTCCTCCCTGGGACGCCGCCAAGGGCCGAGTGACTGCCAAACGCTACGCGTTTGTCAGCCGCTCGAAGACTCCGGTTGTGAGCGGAGGCCGAGTGACCGCCAAACGCTACGCGTTTGTCAGCCGCTCGGCCATCTCAACCACGTTCTTCAGCAGCAGCGCGCGCGTCATCGGGCCGACTCCGCCGGGGTTCGGCGAGATCCAGCCCGCCACGTCGGCGACTCCGGGATCCACATCCCCCACCACGCGGCTCTTGCCGGTCTCGGGATCGGTCTTGCGCGAGACCCCCACGTCGAGCACGACCGCACCCGGCTTCACGTGCTCGGCGCGCACGATGCCCTCGACACCCGCCGCGGCCACGATCACGTCGGCGCGACCCAGCTCGGCGGCCAGATCCTGCGTGCCCGTGTGCGTCAGCGTCACGGTCGCGTTGTACTCGCGCCGCGTGAGCAGCGGGCCGATCGGGCGACCGACGGTCACGCCGCGACCCACGACCACCACGTGCTTGCCCGCCCACGAGAGTCCGTTGCGCTCCACCAGCTCGATCACACCGCGCGGCGTGCACGGCAGCGGCGAGGCGATGGGCGAGTTGGCGTTGAGTACGAGGCGCCCGAGGTTAGTGGGGTGCAGGCCGTCGGCGTCCTTGTCGGGATCGATGCGCTCGAGAATGCGATCCGTGTCGATGTGCTTCGGCAGCGGCAGCTGCACGATGTAGCCGGTGCACTCGGGGTCGGCGTTGAGCTCGTCGAGCACGGCCTCGAGCTCCTCCTGCGACACCGACGCCGGCAGCTCGCGCTTGATCGAGGCGATGCCCACCTCGGCGCAGTCGCGGTGCTTGCCGGCGACGTACCACTGCGAGCCGGGATCCTCGCCTACGAGAACCGTCGCAAGACCCGGCTGGATCCCGCGCTCGCGCAGCACCGCCACGCGATCAGCGAGCTCGGCCTTGATCGCCGCGGCCGCGGCCTTGCCGTCGAGAATGTTCGCGGTCATGACTGACTCCTCAGTGTGAGTCGTCCCCTGGGCCTGCCGAAGGGGCGGGAACGCCGCTCGCTTCGACAGGCTCAGCGAACGGGGCTTACCAGGTCTCGAGGCCGGGGTACAGCGGGAAGGCCTCGGCGAGCGCGGTCACGCGCGCCTGCAGCGCCTCGATGTCGCCCTGCTGCTGCAGGGTGAGCGCGATGATGTCGGCCACCTCGGCGAACTCGGTGTCGCCGAAGCCGCGGGTCGCGAGCGCGGGGGTGCCGATACGCAGGCCGCTGGTGACCATCGGGGGGCGAGGATCGAACGGCACCGCGTTGCGGTTCACGGTGATGCCGACGGCGTGCAGCGCGTCCTCGGCCTGCTGACCGTCGAGCTGCGAGTTGCGCAGGTCGGCGAGCACGAGGTGCACGTCGGTGCCGCCGGTGAGCACGTCGACGCCCGCCGCCTTCGAGGCGTCGCTCGTGAGCGCCTCGGCCAGCAGCTTCGCGCCCGAGAGGGTGCGCACCTGGCGATCCTTGAACTGATCGGTGGCCGCGAGCTTGAAGGCGGTCGCCTTCGCCGCGATCACGTGCATGAGGGGGCCGCCCTGCTGGCCCGGGAACACGTTCGAGTTGAGCCGCTTGTAGAGCTCGAGGTCGTTCGTGAGGATGAAGCCCGAGCGGGGGCCGCCGATGGTCTTGTGCACGGTCGAGCTCACGACGTGCGCGTGCGGCACGGGGCTCGGGTGCAGGCCGGCCGCGACGAGGCCCGCGAAGTGCGCCATGTCGACCCACAGCGTCGCGCCCACCTCGTCGGCGATCTCACGGAACTTCGCGAAGTCGAGGGTGCGCGGGTAGGCCGACCAGCCGGCGATGATCACCTTGGGCTTGTGCTCGAGCGCCTTCGCGCGCACCACGTCCATGTCGACGAGCATGGTGTCTGGATCGACGCCGTACGAGACGACGTTGTAGAGCTTGCCCGAGAAGTTCAGCTTCATACCGTGCGTGAGATGGCCGCCGTGGGCGAGTTCGAGGCCGAGGATCGTGTCACCGGGCTCGGCGATCGCGCTCAGCACTGCGGAATTGGCGCTGGCACCCGAGTGGGGCTGAACGTTGGCGTACTTCGCACCGAACAGCGACTTGGCGCGCTCGCGCGCCAGATCCTCTGCCACATCGACGAACTCGCAGCCGCCGTAGTAGCGGCGACCCGGGTAGCCCTCGGCGTACTTGTTGGTGAGCACGGAGCCCTGCGCCTCGAGCACGGCGCGGGGCACGAAGTTCTCGCTCGCGATCATCTCGAGCGTGCCGCGCTGGCGGTCGAGCTCGTTCTTCAGCACCTCGGCGATCTCGGGATCGACCGTCTCGAGCGGCTCGTTGAAGAATGCGGACTGGGTGGACATTGTGTGCTCCTTCTGTTCCTGCCTCCGCGCACACGGAGATCTCCAGAAAAATACGACCCAGGCGAGCGGCCAATTGATGCGATTCGTCGTTCCCCGATGGTGTCCCATCTGCACGCCAGTCACGACGTCTCCATCATAGCCGGTGGGCTCGAGCGAGCCGACTGTCCAGGAGCTTCGTACACTCCTCGCACCGTTCTACCCCGTCACTTCCCGCAGGCTGAGGTTCGGCTAATAGGATGCTGCATAGAAAAGGCACGGGTCGGCTCAACGCACAGATTCCATCTGCTTTGCGCGGCGGTTGGCGGATCGTCCAGTGCATTTCACGGCGCTCAAGAGGACTGGAATAGGATCACCGTTCGGCATGCCAGAGATACCTGTACAGACCGGCATACGAGTCCTGCTCAAAGATGCTCTTGATCCCGACGAAGGTGCCGGGCATGAGCAGCGCGCACTCGTTGTGATACCGGATCGCAGCGCGTGGAACGACTTCACCAAGAATTACCATGCCGAGATGCACTTCGTGGGGTTCCCCGAACCTCTCGCTCCCCTCCCGATGCGGCTGATGTTCCCCGGCATCGACAGAACCTCCGAGGCGGAGACCCAGCTGAAGAGCATGGGCGAGGAGCGGGTGACCGGCCCGTTCGTCTCAGTACTCGCTGAAACGACCGGGTATCGAGATCTCGTGGAGCGTCTCGGGTTCGAGGACGCCTTCAGTGCGTTGCGCGCCACACACGACGTCGTCGTCGCCCGGCTCGAGGACAACCAGCAAGTGCTCGATCTGGCTGAAAGCCTGGATTTCGTGCAGAGCGTGCTCCGCAGGGACGAAACGTGGGATGCCTACCGTCAGGGAGACAGATATCTGACCCCCACCGGCGCACCGGACGTCGACGACGCGGCGCACTCCTTCAACACCAGGGTGCATCTGCCCGGAATCGACGGCGAATATGCGCTCGAGGCCGACTTCGACACCGATTTTCCGCTCTCACGGCGAACCCTGGTGCTGGTGGGGGAGAACGGCGCGGGCAAGACCAGGCTCTTCAATTCGATGATCGAAGGGCTTCAGACCCTTCCGGAATGGGAGACGGTACAGCACCAGAACCCGTCGACATTCGACCCGCGACCACGGTTCTCGAGACTCCTCGTCTTCTCCTCCACAGCTTCGGACCCGTATCCGCTGCAGGTACCGCCCTGGCGCGGCCTGGATTACCGTTTTCACCGGATGATCGGTCACCCGCCTGGCATCGATGACGACCTCTCACAGTCCCTTCTGGATTGCATGCGTTCGGTGCGTGATGACACCGGACCGGGCAGCGCACATGATCAGGAGGTACTGAACGAAGCGCTCGAACCTCTGGGGATCAGGAACAACCTCCACGTCGAGGTCGCCCCTGGAGAAAAGGACCTCCTGCCGGAGCCGGTGCGGGCAGACGGCCGCCTGTACCTGCCGTTCTTCGCGGTGAAAGGCGAACAGCGACGGCTGCAACTGCAGGCGAGGATGGTTCCCGGCGCTCCACCCAAGGTACTGCTCGGAACCGAGCAGCCCCGCAGCCTAAGCAGCGGCGAACAAGCGCTCCTACGATTCGCGACGCAGGCAGTGGGGTCGCTCCGTCCAGGGTCCCTGTTCCTGTTCGATGAACCGGAAACGCATCTCCATCCGCGGTACGTATCCCTGTTCATGTCGATACTCGATCGCCTTCTCGAGCAATCGAGATCCATCGCCCTGATTGCCACTCACTCGGCGTACATCGTGCGCGAGGTCCCCTCCCGCAGAGTCCGGATGGTGCGGAAAGACGACGGGGGCGAGGTCTCTGTCGAGTCGCCTGGAATGCAGACCTTCGGCGCCAGCATCGACATGATCTCGCAGTTCGTCTTCGATGATCTCGCATTGAAGCACCGTTTCCAGGAGGTCGTCGACGCTTGGCTGCGGAACACCCCCGACGCGACCGTCGAGCAGTTCCGCGAGACCTTCCGAACGGACCTCAACGCCGAGACCCTCTCCTACTTCGCCCAGCTCATCTCGGATCGGCACTCGCAATGATGCTTCTGCCCCTGCCCGAAGACCATGGCGACCGCTGCGTTCTTGATCAGTGTGGCAAGCCTGGCTGGGCCGGCTTCCGCACCCGATGGCTGACGGCGACGGCGGCCTACCGTCAGTTCAGCGGGAATCCATGGAAGGTAAGTCCCCAACAGTTCGAAGAATCGGAGCAGCTGGCTCTTCGAGGCCTCTACGACACCCGCAGAAGGAGCGGCGCGATCGCCCGGATCCGGAAAGGCCCGGAGGACGGATACCGGTCGTGCCCGATGTGCGGATCATCGGGAGGCCGGTCACTGGACCATGCTCTGCCTCGACAGGACTTCCCTGAGTTCTCGATCGTTCGAGAGAATCTCGTTCCCGCCTGCACGATCTGCAACAGCGACGAAAAAGGGACCACCTACCGCGGCAGCGCACCTCCCGCACGCCTCATTCACCCGTACTACGATCATTGGGCATCGAAGGCCATCTGGATAGTCGAATTCGGTTCGGATCTGGACGCTGTGGTCCCCAGGGCAGTGCCGCACGGCGACCTCACCGACGAGCAACGTCGAGTCGTCGAGTTCCATCTCTCGACGGTGCTCGGCGGAGAATGGGAGGAGAGCAGCCGGCGCTACTGGGCGACTCTGCCGCAGCAGATTCAGCAGCGAATCGATGGCTCGGCCACCCCGAAGAAGGTTCGGCAGGATCTCGAGAAACGGCTCGCGGAGAAGGAGTTCGAGCAGGGTCTCAACGGTTGGCATCCCGCTTTGCTTCGCGGTGCACTGCACGATGATCGGATACCGGACTACCTCACCGACCGAGTGAACGCTCTGCCGATGATGTGAGCCGCGCAGCACCGGATCCACTACCCTTGTACTCCGTGAGCACCAACACGATCGCCCCCGCAGAGCCCGCAGACAGCACCCAGTGGGTGCTCACCCTCTCATGCATCGACGGACCCGGCATCGTGCACGCCATCACCGGCGCGATCGTCGCCGCCGGCGGCAATATCGAGGAGAGCCAGCAGTTCGCGAGCGGCGACACCGGCCGCTTCTTCATGCGCCTGCAGGTGAGCGCCGTGGCTCAGCCCGAGACCTTCGAGCAGCGCTTCACCGCAGCTCTCGCCCCGGTGACCGAGCGGTACCACATGGCCTGGCGCCTCGACGTGGTCGGCCGCGCGGTGCGCACACTGATCCTCGCCTCCACCGCGACCCACTGCGTCAACGATCTGCTGTACCGCCGCCGCGGCGGGCAGCTGCCCATCGAGGTGCCGCTCGTGCTCTCGAATCACGAGACGGTGCGCGACATCGCCGAGTTCTACGGCGTGCCCTTCGAGCATCGCGCCATCGCCGGTCCCGACGACAAGGCGGCGTTCGAGGCCCGCGTGCTCGAGGCGGTCGAGGAGCTCGACATCGAGCTGGTGGTGCTGGCGCGCTACATGCAGATCCTCTCCCCCGAGCTGTGCGACGCGCTCAAGGGGCGCGCGATCAACATCCACCACTCGTTCCTGCCGGGCTTCAAGGGCGCCAACCCCTACAAGCAGGCGCACCAGCGCGGGGTCAAGCTGATCGGCGCCACCGCGCACTTCGTCACCTCGGACCTCGACGAGGGGCCGATCATCGAGCAGGACACCACCCGCGTCGATCACTCCTACTCTCCGCGCCAGCTCGTTCAGCTGGGCCAGGACATCGAGGCGCGAGTGCTGCGGCACGCGGTGAACTGGTTCGCCGAGAACCGGATCCTCGCCGACGGCGATCGCACCATCATCTTCCAGTAGTGGTCTCGCCCCCGCGGCGGCCGCTTCCTACGCCCCCGAGCCCTGCGGCGCCGCGCTCCGCGCCGCCGCGAGTTCGGCGCGGAGACCCGCGAGCATGACCCGCAGCCCCAGCTCGAACGACGCGTCGGCCGGGCTCTGGCCGGAGGCGGCGAGCGCGGCCGCGCGGGCCTCGTAGGCCGCGGTGAAGGCGGGCACGTCGGTGCGGGGACCCGGATCGAGCATGTCGTCGTCGGCGCACAGGTCGAGGGCCGATCCGAGAATGAACGACTCGAGCGCAACGAGGGCGGCGAGCGCGCGATCCTCGGGCCATCCGGCGCGCAGCATCCCCCCGATCACGGCGTCGTACATGCGGGTCGTCGCGGATTCCTCGGCGAGCGGCAGCACCGCGAGCAGCGCGATGGTCGAGGGATGGGCCGCGAACGCCCTGCGGTAGTGGTGCGCCCAGCCGGCGAGCGCGACGTCCCAGGGCTCCTGCTCGAACGCGTCGGTCGGGATGCGGTCGCTGATCAGCTCGCGCACGCCCGCGATGAGGTCGGCGCGGCCCGCCACGTGGTTGTACAGCGCCGAGGGCCGCACTCCGAGCTCGGCGGCGATCGCCCGCACGCCGGCGCCCTCGGCGCCGCGCTCATCGATCAACCGCAGGCCCGTCTCGATGATGAGTCTGCGCGACAGCACGCCCACGACGGGGCGCCCCGCTCTGCGGCGAGCGCCCGGAGCCGGCGCGTTCGCCGTCGAGCCGTCGGCTGCCGCCGCCATCGCGGTCCCCTCTCATTCGTCTCGGCGATCCGCGCCCCGCATGCGAACCGCGGATCGGGCCGTTCCCGCTTCACGCTAGCGCAACGGACGGTTCCGTACTATTCTCGACGCGGCGCACTTTAAAGAACCCCGTTCATTTCGAGCGCTTGAACGCCTGCCCTCATGCAGACAAGGACGTACCCATGAGTCTCACGATCTTCACCGGCGGCACCGTCATCGTCGATCCCTCGCCCGCGAACGGCACGCTCACCGCCTCGGCTATCGCGTTCCGCGACGGCCTCGTGGCGGCGCACGGCGACGAGGCGGCAGCACTGGCCGACGAGCCCGGCGCCGAGGTCATCGATCTCGCGGGCGGCACCCTCGCGCCGGCCCCCGGCGACGGGCACGCCCACCCGCTGCTCGGCGAGCTCGAGGCGCTCGGGCCGCGGGTGCGGGAGGCCGCGGATCTGCGCGGGATCCTGGACGCCGTCGCGACCTGGAAGGCCGCCCACCCCGACGCCGAGTGGATCGTCGGCGCCAGCTACGACGCGACCTTCGCGGAGGGCGGCCTGTTCGACGCGCGCTGGCTCGACGAGGTGACGGGCGACACGCCCACCGTGCTGCGCGCCTGGGACTACCACACGGCGTGGGTCAACTCGGCGGCACTCGCGGCGGGCGGCATCACCGCGGCGACCCCGGATCCGCCCCTCGGCCGCATCGTTCGCCGCGACGACGGCTCGCCGCTCGGCACCCTGCAGGAGGCCGCCGCCAACGATTTCCTGGCCGAGGTCGTGCCCGCGTTCTCGGTCGAGCAGCGCGTCGAGGCGCTCGAGCGGGCCACCCGGGGGTACGCGGAGCAGGGCACGACCTGGGTGCAGGACGCCTGGGTCGAACTCGATGCACTGCCCGTCTACCTGGCCGCGGCCGAGGCGGGCCGCCTGCACACGCGCCTCAACCTGGCTTTCCGGGCCGATCCCGCGCGCTGGCGCGAGCAGCTCGACGAGTTCGTGGCGGCCCGCGACCGAGTGCGGTCGCTGGGGCCGGATCGTCGGGGCGCGGATCAGCAGGAGTCGGATCGGCCCGGCGCGGATCGCCTGACCGCCGAGACCGTGAAGTTCTTCGCCGACGGCGTGGTCGAGAGCCACACCGCCGCTCTCATCGAGCCCTACGCCGACCGCCCGGACGATCGGGGGCTGCCGAACTGGACGGCCCGGGAGCTCGCGGCAGCGGCGACGGCGTTCGACGCCGAGGGGTTCCAGCTGCACATCCACGCGATCGGCGACGCCGCGAACCGCGACGCGCTCGACGCGCTCGACACGGCGATCCGCAGCAACCCGGCGCGCGAGCGGCACCACGTCATCGCCCACGTCGCCGTGCTCGACCCGGCCGACGTGGCGCGCTTCGCCGAGCTCGACGTCATCGCGAACTTCGAGCCCTACTGGGCGCAGTGCGACGCGGTGATGCGCGACCTCACGATCCCGCACCTCGGCCACCCCCGCGACGAGTGGCAGTACCTCATCGGGTCCGTGCACCGCAGCGGTGCGACGGTCTCGTTCGGCAGCGACTGGCCCGTCACCACCCACGACTGGCGTCCCGCGCTCGCGACCGCGATCACCCGGCACAGCCACACCGAGCCGGGCGCCCCAGCCTGGCTTCCCGACGAATGCATCGACGCCGGCACCGCCCTCGCGGCGTACACCTCGGGCATCGCTCGGCAGGCGCTGGCCGGCGCGGATCGCGGTACCCTCGGCGTCGGGCGCGTCGCCGACGCCGTCTGGCTGTCGGCCGATCCGCTCTCGATCCCACCGGAGGCGATCGCCGACCTCACCGTCCTCGGCACGTGGCTCGCCGGCGACGAAACATTCCGCCGGTAGTCTTCATCCCGAAGGCCCCTCGAAATCAAAGGAGATATCGTGAGCGATTCATCCCAACCGCACCTCAAACGAGCACTGGGCCTCACGGGCCTCACGCTGTTCGGCGTCACCTACATGACGGTGATCACGGTCTTCACGACCTACGGCATCGTCAACCAGGTCACCGACGGCCACCTCCCCGCGGCCTACGTCGTGGCGGTCATCACCATGCTGTTCACGGCGGCGAGCTACGGCGCGATGGTCCGCCGGTACCCGGTCGCGGGATCCGCCTACACCTACTCGCAGCAGTCGTTCGGCGGCGCGGCCGGCTTCCTCACCGGCTGGGTAATGCTGCTCGACTACCTGTTCATCCCGATGATCAACTTCATGCTCATCGGCATCTACCTCAACACGCAGTTCCCGGCGATCCCCGCGTGGGTATTCACGCTCGCGGCGCTGCTGATCGTGCTCGCTTTCAACGTGCTCGGAATCACGCTCGTCAACAAGGCGAACTTCGTGATCATCGCGCTCTCGGTCGTGCTGGTGGTGCTCTTCATGGTGCTCGCCTTCAAGCACGCCCTCGGCGGCAATACCGAGATCAGCCTGATCGAGCCGTTCACCTTCGGTGAGGGCGGGATCGGCGCGGTCGCCTCCGGAGCCGCGATCCTCGCGCTCTCCTTCCTGGGCTTCGACGCGGTCTCCACGCTCTCCGAGGAGGCCAAGCGCCCCCGCAAGGACATCCCCCGCGCTATCGTGCTCGCCACGATGGTGGGCGGCCTCTTCTTCATCCTCGTCTCGTGGGCTGGCGCCATGGCCTACCAGCCCGACTGGCCGTCGCTCACCCCCGGCGAGGTCGACGCCGCGGGTGTGACCGTCATGAACAACATCGGCGGTGAAGCATTCACCGCATTCTTCGTCGCGGTCTACGTGGTCGGCGCCTTCGGGTCGGGCATGACCGGCCAGGTGTCGGTGTCGCGCATCCTCTACGCGATGGGCCGCGACGGCATGCTGCCGAAGCCGCTCTCGCGCCTGCACCGCCGCTTCGGCACCCCGATCGTCGCGGCGGTCACCGTGTCGGTCTTCGCACTGTCGAGCCTCTTCCTGTCGCTCGACACCGTTGCGTTCATGATCAGCTTCGGCGCGCTCGCCGCGTTCGCGATGGTGAACCTCTCGGTGATCCGCACGTACCTCTTCCCGAAGGGCGGCCGGAAGCAGCCGCTCACCGCGCGCGAGATCCTCACCCACGGCGTCGCTCCGCTCATCGGCTTCGGCCTCACGATCTGGCTGTGGACCTCGCTCGAACCCGGAACCTGGCTCGTGGGCGGCATCTGGCTCGTCATCGGCGTGGCGATCATCGCGATCGTGACGGGCGGCTTCAAGCGCCCGGTGCCGAAGATGGACTTCTCCGAGAACGACCCCACCACCGAGCAGATCGACCAGCTGGGCGAGGAGTACCCGCTCGATCCTCGCCGGTAGGCGGGCGGGCGAGCGGGTAACGCAGCGTCAGCGCAGGTGCTCGACGTCGCCCGCCGAGACGGTGAGGGTGCCCCCGGTCGGCAGATCCACCACCAGCGCCCCGTCGCCTGCCAGCTCGCGCGCGCGGCCCTCGACGATCTCTCCACCGGGCAGGTGCACGCGCACCTCGGTGCCGAGCGTGAGCGAGTGCCGCGCGACGCGGGCGCGGGCCGCTGCGGGATCGTTCGCGGCGAGGTCGATGAGGCGCAGCAGCTCGGCGGCGTAGGCGGAGAGCACGCGATCGGCGAGGTCTCCTCCGATGCCGTCGGCGAGGGTCGGGGCGGGATCCGCGCCCCGGGTCGGCTCGGAGCGCGGATCCGCACCCGCGGTCAGGTCGGCCCCCGCGGCCAGCAGGGATGTCGCGCGGTCGGTCGGCAGCTCCCATTCGGGGATCAGCAGATTGATGCCGGTGCCCACGATCACCGAGCCGTCGCCCAGCAGTTCGCACAGGATCCCGCACAGCTTCAGGCCGGGACGCCCGGCGATCGCGTCGTCCTCGTCGCGTACGTGCACGTCGTTCGGCCACTTCAAGCCGACGCGCATGCCCTCGCCGAAGAACGGCTGCAATGCCGCGGTGATGGCCGATCCGGTGAGCAGCGGCAGCCAGCCCACCCCCAGACCGCTGCGCCCGAAGCCCCTCACCAGCAGCGAGGCCGCGAGCGCGGTGTCGGGCGGAGTCACCCAGCTGCGATCGAGGCGCCCCCGGCCCGCCGTCTGGTTCGCTGTGAGGAGCAGCGTGCCGTGCGGGTAAGCGCTCCCCGTCTCGCCGTTCACGAGATGCCGCAGCTCGGCGTTCGTGGAGGGCGAGCTCTCCCGCCAGATCACTGCGGGCAGGAGTTCGCGCGTGCGCCTCAGTTCCATGGGTTCCACGGTATCGCCTCGCGCTCCCCCGGCACCCCACCCCCTCCCACTCGCAACGCGGAGTCTCGAATTGCTGTTGAACGGGATGAGGAAGCAGCAATTCGAGACTCCGCGTGCGAGAAACGCAGCGTTCCCAGTGGGAGATCGACTACGAATTCCCGTATCAGTTGGAGGTGTTCATGAACCATCCGCTGGGGGCCCGCGCTAGGCTGGCAGGCGTGACCGAAGAGAACGCCACCGCAGCAGCACCCGCCTCGCAGCAGACGGCGCCCGCAGCGACAGACGCAGCCGCGACGCTCGCCACCACCGCGGGCCGCATCGCCGACCACCGCCGCAAGTACCAGGAAGCCGTGGGCGACCGCGACGCCGCAGCAGCTGCGAAGCAGCACCCCCGCAGCAAGATGACGGCCCGCGAGCGCATCTCGGCGCTGCTCGATCCCGGATCCTTCGTAGAGTTCGACAAGTACGTGAAGCACCGCACGCACGGCTTCGGCATGGAGGGCAGCCGCCCCTTCGGCGACTCCGTCGTCACCGGCGCCGGTACGATCCACGGTCGCCAGGTCGTCGTGTTCTCGCAGGACTTCACCACCTTCGGCGGCTCGCTTGGCGAGGTCGCCGGCGAGAAGATCGTCAAGGCCATGGAGTTCGCGCTCAAGACGGGCGCACCCCTGCTCGGCATCCTCGACTCGGGCGGGGCGCGCATCCAGGAGGGCGTCGTCGCGCTCAGCAAGTACGCGAAGATCTTCCGCCTCAACACGGCGTGCTCGGGCGTGATCCCGCAGATCTCGATCGTCATGGGCCCGTCGGCCGGCGGCGCGGTCTACTCCCCCGCGCTCACCGACTTCGTGATCATGGTCGACAAGACCAGCCACATGTTCGTCACCGGCCCCGATGTCATCAAGACCGTCACGGGTGAGGATGTCGGCTTCGAAGAGCTCGGCGGCGCGCTCACCCACAACAAGACCAGCGGCGTGAGCCACTACCTCGCCAGCGACGAGCTCGACGCGCTCGACTACGCGCGCACGCTCATCAGCTACCTGCCCGACAACAACCTCGCAGAGGCCCCGATCTACGACAGCGACACCGCGCTCGAGATCACCAGCGCCGACCGCAAGCTCAACACCGTCATCCCCGACAGCCCGAACCAGCCGTACGACATGAAGGTGATCATCGAGGCGATCCTCGACAGCGGCGACTTCCTCGAGGTGCAGCCGCTGTTCGCCCCCAACATTCTCATCGGCTTCGGCCGTGTCGAGGGACGCACCGTGGGCGTCGTCGCGAACCAGCCCAACCAGATGGCGGGCACCCTCAACATCGACGCGAGCGAGAAGGCCGCGCGCTTCGTGCGCTTCTGCGACGCGTTCTCGATCCCGATCCTCACCCTCGTCGACGTGCCCGGCTACCTGCCCGGCACCGATCAGGAGTTCCAGGGAGTGATCCGCCGCGGCGCGAAGCTGCTCTACGCGTACGCAGAGGCCACCGTGCCCCTCGTGACCATCATCACGCGCAAGGCCTACGGCGGCGCGTACATCGTGATGGGCTCGAAGGAGATGGGCGCCGACTTCAACATCGCGTGGCCCACCGCCGAGATCGCGGTCATGGGCGGCGCGGGCGCCGTGAACATCCTCTACCGCAAAGAGCTGGCCGCAGCCGCCGAGCGCGGCGACGACGTCGAGGCGCTGCGCGCCGAGCTGACCGCGAAGTACACGGCCGACGTGTCTTCGCCGTTCCTGGCTGCCGAGCGCGGCGAGCTCGACAACGTGCTCGAGCCCGCGGGCACCCGCCTCGCCGTCATCAAGGCGCTGCGCGGCCTGCGCGGCAAGCGCGACGAACTGCCCGCCAAGAAGCACGGCAACATCCCGCTGTAGAGCGGACTCGGCGGCAGGTGCCGGGGTGCGCGGATCCGCGCCCCGTTATGCTCGTAGCACTGCGCGCCGCCAGCCCCTCGACCGAGAGGAACCCACGTGAACGAGACCCTGCTGCCGCCCGACGCCGCCGAGCGCGACGCTGCCCGACGCCGCGAGCTGGGCGAGCCGGACGACGCGATCCACGGCGACGACATCACGTTCGTGACCCGCGGCGTGAGCGACGAGGAACGCGCGGCGGTCACGGCGGTGCTCACCCTCGTTCGCGCGGAGGAGACGCAGCGCCGCAAGCGGGTCGAGCGCCGCGACCGTGAACCATGGGCGCGCTCGCAGCGGGTTCCCGAGGGCATCAGCGACCTGCTCATCGAGGGCTGAATCCTGTGCGCGGTTCGTCGTGATGCCGATCACCCGGAGCAGCGCGGCGTGAGCCGAACGGTCGCCGACGCCCAAACCGAGCTGCGCTCGCTGATGCGGCGCGGCTTCACGTTCCCGTTCGATCCGCAGGGCGGGCTGGCAGACCGGCCGCTGCGGCACTCGGCGGTGCTGATCCTGTTCGGGTCGCTCGATCGCACGCTCGCGGAGACGGGCGGGGTCGGCGACACCGACGCGGCCCCGGCGATCCCGGCCGAGCTCGACGTGCTGCTCACCAGGCGCGCCACGGGTATGCGGCACCACGCGGGTGAGATCGCGTTCCCCGGAGGCGGCACCGAGGCGGTCGACGGGGGCGATCCGGTGCGCACCGCGCTGCGCGAAGCCGCCGAGGAAACAGGCCTCGAGCCCGCCGGCGTGGAGGTGCTGGGCGAGCTGCAGCGGGTGCACATCCCCGTGAGCAACAACCTCGTCTCCCCGGTCGTGGGCTGGTGGCGGCTGCCGAGCGAGGTCGCGGCGGATCGCACGGAGTCGGTCGACGTATTCCGGGTGCCTGTGGCGGAGATGCTGGATCCCGCCGCGCGCGGCACCTCGGTCCTTCGGCACGGATCCTCGACTTACCGCGGGCCGGCGTTCCGGTTGCACGACCGCCTCGGCGGCCACGTCGTGTGGGGGTTCACCGGGATCCTGCTCTCCGCGCTCTTCGACGAGCTCGGCTGGTCGGTGCCGTGGGACGCTGATCGCGAGATACCCATCACCCGGTAACCGGGCCGCCCCGCGAGAGGTCGAAAAGGGCTCTGATCCCCGCTCCTCGGCACCGTTTTCGACCTCTCGCAAGGGAGCGCGGTCTCGTGACGAGGCGTCCAGGTGGGGTTCGCGCATGGACCTCACGAGCGGGGCGCAATACACTCCGAGTGTGGAACACAGGCGGATCCGGGTTCGAAGTCGACGGGCGGCAGCGCAGAGGGCGATGCGGGGAGCAGCGCTGGGCGCCCTGGGCGCAGCGCTCGCTGCGACCTGGGGGCTGGGCGCCGCCGCGTGGGCGACTCCCCCGATCCCGCTCGGCGATTCGTATGTCACCGACGAGGCTGACACGCTCGATCCCGCCGCCGAGCGTGCCGCGAACGAGCGCCTCGCAGCGACCTTCGACGAGACCGGCATCGACTTCTACGTGGTGCTCGTCGACGAGTTCGACGAGCCTTCAGACCGCGTCGCGTGGGCGAACCAAACCGCTGATCTCAACGGCCTCGGCGAAGAGCAGTACCTGCTCGCGGTGTCGACCGAGGGGCGCCAGTACTTCATCTCCGCGCTCGACGGCGGCCCGTTGAGCGACGCTCAGCTCGGCAAGATCGAGGAGCGCATACTGCCGGAGCTGCGCGACCTCGACTGGTCCGGCGCCATCGACGCCGCGGCCGAGCAGGTCGAGTCCGAGCACGGCGCGGGCGGGCGCACCGCGGCCGTGGTGATCGGTTCCGTCGCGGGGGCCGCGGGCATCGCGGGGGCCTCGTTCGGGATCGTGCGACTGCGCCGCAACCGTCGTGCCCGGCAGGAGGCAGAGGAGCAGCTGGCCGAGCTCGAGCGGACGTCGGGTCTCGCGCTGGTCGCCGCCGACGACGCGGTGAAGACGAGCGAGCAGGAGCTCGAATTCGCGCGGGCACAGTTCGGCGAGGCGTCGGTGACGGCCTTCGCCGCCGCGCTCGAAGCCGCCCGCGCCCAGCTGCTCGAGGCATTCTCGCTGCGGCAGCAGCTCGACGACGAGATCCCCGATACCGATGCCCAGCGGCGCGAGTGGCTGAGCCGCATCGTCGAGCTGTGCGAGGCCGCGGACGCCGCGCTCGACGCCCAGGCCGACGCCTTCGCCGAGTTGCGCGACATCGAACGCGATGCGCCGGCCGCGCTCGAGGCGGCGCGGGCGCGGCTCGCGGGCTTCGAACCCGACTCGATCGGTGCCGAGCTGGCCCGGCTGCAGACGGTCTATGCGGCCGATGAGCTGCAGGCGGTGGCGGGGCACCCCGAGCAGGCGGCGGGGTTGCTGACGTTCGCTCGGGATCGCGCGGCGGCGGCAGCGCGCGCGATCGAGGCCGGTCGCAGCGGGGAGGCGGCGGTGGCAATCCGCGAGGCCGAGACCGCGGCGGCGCAGGCCGAGCAGCTGCAGCAGGCCGTTATTGAGCACGGGGCCGCGGTCGCCGCAGTGGAGCAGCGCTGCTCGGAGTTGATCGCGGATCTCGAGGGGGACATCGCGGCCGCTCGAGGGATGGCCGATCCGGACGGCAGGATCACCGCGGCAGCGCAGGAGACCGAGCAGCAGGTCGCGGCGGCGCGCGGCGACCTCGGCGCCGGCGACCGGCGCCCCTCGCGGGCGCTGCAGGCGCTCGAAGCGGCGAATTCCCGCATCGACGGCGTGCTGCAGTCGGCCCGCGACGAGGAGCGCGCCCGGCAACTGCTCGGCGCGAGCCTCACCCAGGCCGGCGATGACGTGCGCCAGGCCGAGAACTACATCGCATCCCGCCGTGGCGCGGTCGGGTCCGTGGCGCGCACCCGCGTCTCGGAAGCCCGGGCGGCGCTCGCGCGCGCCGAGGCGGAGCAGCGGAGCGACGCGCGGGGAGCACTGGGCGAGGCTCAACGCGCGACCCGTCTCGCATCCGAGGCCCTCGCCTCGGCTCAGATGGAGGTGAACGGGTACGGCGGGTACGGGAGCGCGAGCGTCGGGGGCGACCTCGCCGCGGTGCTCGGCGGGATCCTCGGCAGCGGCGGCGGTCGCGGCGGCTACGGAGGCTACGGCGGCTCGGGCGGCTCGTGGGGCGGCAGCTGGGGCGGCGGATCGCGCAGCGGATCCCGCCGAAGCAGCTCTGGCGGTTCCCGCCGCAGCAGTTCGCGGAGCGGAGGCGGATCGCGGCGCCGCAGCGGAGGCGGACGATTCTGAGACCCCGACCTGAAATATCCCTGCGAACTCCGAGCACCGATCCATAGACTCGTGCCAATCCCCCTCGAAAGGAACCCAGCATGACCAAGCAATCCATCTTCGGACGCATCACGACCCTCGTCCGGGCGAACATCAACTCCCTCATCGACGCCGCCGAGGATCCCGAGAAGATGATCGACCAGCTGATCCGCGACTACACGAACAACATCTCCGACGCGGAGGCCGCGATCGCCGAGACCATCGGCAACCTGCGCCTGCTCGAGCAGGACTACCGCGAGGACGTGAAGACGGCCGAGGAGTGGGGCCGGAAGGCGGTCGCCGCGAGCGGCAAGGCCGACGAGCTGCGCGCCGCGGGCAACAGCGTCGATGCCGACAAGTTCGACAACCTCGCCAAGGTCGCGCTGCAGCGCCAGATCTCGGCCGAGAACGAGGCGAAGACCGCCGAGCCGACCATCGCGGCTCAGCAGGAGGTCACGGCCAAGCTCAAGGACGGCCTGAACGGCATGAAGGAGAAGCTGAAGCAGCTCCAGTCGAAGCGCGCCGAGCTCGTGGCCCGCGCGAAGACCGCCGAGGCGCAGAACCGCGTCGCCGACGCCGTGAAGTCGATCGACGTGCTCGATCCGACCAGCGACCTCGGTCGTTTCGAGGAGAAGATCCGTCGCCAGGAGGCACTGGCCCGCGGCAAGCAGGAGATCGCGGCATCGACCCTCGACGCCCAGTTCAACGAGCTTGAGAACTTCGAGGCCGTCACCGAGGTGGAGGCTCGGCTCGCGGCCCTGAAGAGCGGTCGCCCCGCCCAGGCGATCGAGCAGTAACCTCTCGGCGGAGGGCGGCGCGACGCCGCCCTCCGCCGATCCCGCAGCGGCAGTCGCGCCTCCCCGCGCGACCCCTTTCGAGAATCGGAGACAACTTGGCTTTCTGGGGACGCAGGGCGCGCGAGGAGCAGGGGCATCAGCAGGCGGCCGACACCGAGCTCTCGCAGCGGGCTCGAACGGCGCTCGTCGCCGCCGACGAGCGGATCCGGGTCACGGGCGACGAGCTCGCCTTCGCATCGGCCGAACTCGGCGAGGCGGCCACCTCGGAGTTGCGAGCCGGGCTCGAGGCGGTGCGTACCCACATGACCGAGGCGTTCCAGCTGCACCAGCTCAATCACGACGAGGTGCCGGACACCCCCGACGAGCTGCGCACTCGCAACGCCCGCATCGTGCAGCTGTGCGACTGGGCGGAGGGCGTGCTCGACGAGCGCACCTCGGCACTGCAGGAGCGCATCGCCCGCGTGCGCCGGGCGCCCGAGATCCTGCGGCGTGTGCGCGCGGAGGCCGAGGCGCTGCGCGGGCGGCTGCCCGAGGCGCGTGCCACCGTCGACCGCCTGGCCGAGCGCTACAGCACGGACGCGCTGCAGCGGCTGCGCCTCACCTCCGGGGAGGTGGAGCAGCTGCTCGACTTCGCCCTGCACTCGGCCGACGTGTCCGAGCGGCGCCGCGCGGCCGGCAAACCGGAGGAGGCGAACGTCGCACTCGAAGCCGCGACCGAGACCGTACGGCGTGCGGAATCGATCATCGACGAGGTCGAGAGCTTCGAGATCGAGGCGCTGCGGGCTCAGACCACGCTGGCCGACGTCATCGCGGATTCGCGCGGAGACCTCGCCGGTGCCCGGCGGGGGCCCCGCACCCAGGCCGTGGACGCCGCCGCGGCGCGGCTCGAGGAGGCGCTCGCCTCGGTGGGCGCGGGCGCGGGTGCTCGCCGCGATCCTTTCGCCGACCTCGCGCTCGTCTCCGAGGCGAATGCGGCGCTCGACGCCGCCCGCGAGCGCGCGGCGCGGCCGGCGCCCTCCCGCGAGCACGTCGGCCACGATATCGATACCGCGGATCGGGCGATCGGTGTCGCCGCCGGGCTCATCAACGGCCATCGGGGCTGGATCGGGGCCGACGCCCGCACCCGTCTCGCCGAGGCCCAGCGGCTGCGCACCGAGATCAGCCGGATGCCCGACGTCGAGGATACCCGGGAGCAGGTGCAGCAGATCGCCCGCCGCGCAGCCCAGCTCGCGAACGAAGCCATGCAGCTGGCGCAGCGCGACATCGACTCGTCGCGCCCCGACAACGACGACTGGGGCTGGGGCAACCGGGGCCGGAGCCAGGGTGCGGGCGGAGGCGCCGCCGGCCTGCTCGGACCGGTGATCGGCGGCGTGATCCTCGGCGGCCTGCTCGACGACATCTTCGACTGAGCACTGCGGCGGCCCGCCCCGCGACCCGCGAACTCACACGCACAGATCTGCCGTGCGGCACACCGAAATCGATGATCCGCTGTGCCGCACGGCAGGTCTGTGCTGCTGAGGCGCGGGCTCCGTGCTCCGGCGCGCTGCGAGAGCGCCTGGACACGCTGCGCAGCGTGCTCAGGCGTGCTGCGCGCCTTCCTCGGGGAAGACCGTCTCGGTGTCGCCGAGCTGCAGCGCGAGCACCGTCGCCTGCGCCGCGTCTTCGAGGTTGAGGGCGCGCCGGTAGGCCATGTCGATCGTGTCGGCCACGACCGAGCAGCCGTGGTGACGCATGATGACGCAGTCGTGCTCGCGCAGCTGCTCGGCGGCCGAGTCGGCCAGCTCGTCGGTGCCGTTGTGGAAGAACGGCGTGACGCCGATGGAGCCGAGGTAATAGGCGTGGTCGAGCGTGATGCGCCGCACCTCGCGGCCCATGCTGGCGAGCACCACCGCGGTGCGGGGGTGCAGGTGCAGTACGCACTCGGCGTCGGGGCGCGCGCGGTAGGCGCGGTGGTGCAGCTTCCACTCGCTCGACGGCTTGACCCCGCCCGTCGAGGGCGCGCCGGTCTCGGCGTCATCGAGCGTCAGCTCGACGAAGTCCGCGGGGGTCAGCCGGTCGAACCAGACGCCGCTCCCGGAGACGACGAAGCGGTCGTCGGCGATGCGGGCCGAGATGTTGCCGGCGCTCGCGAGCACCAGGCCCCTCCCGGCCGCGTCGCGGCCGACCTCGATCAACTGCCGGATGAGCTCGTCCCGATCCCGATTCACACTCATGCCCCCACCGTACCGCCTCACGCCTCCCCCGCCTCACGCCTCCCCCGCCTCACCCCAATCCGCCCTGCCTCACACCAGCACACCCCGCCTCACGCCAACCCACCCCGCCCCCATGCCCCCGCCCCAGGTAGGAGATCGTGCCCTGAACGGGAGCTCTTCCTTGAAACCACCTGCCTGGATGAGGATCTCCTGCCCGGAGCACGGCACCACTCCGGCGGCGGGCGACGGGCGGAGGGCCGCGCCTCGATCAGGCCGCGCCAGTCAGGTCCCGGTGCGTCGAGAGCGCCTGCTGGTCGCTCAGCGAGGCCACGTAGTCGAGGATCGCGCGCGTGCGGCCCTGACGGCGCAGCCCGGAGTCGCTCGTGTCGCCCGAGAGCAGCTCGGGCCTCGCGCGGCGCAGCTCGAAGTTCGCCCCTGTGGCCTCGTCGGCCCACTCCAGCAGGCGGCGGGGCGCGCGGTCGGCGTCGACGGGATCCGCGAGCCACGCGTCGAACCCGAGCACCAGCTGCTCGATCACCCGGGCCTGCCCGCGCTGCGGCTGGCCGAGCTCGGGGCGCTCGAGCACGAAGTGGGCGTGCACGAACTTCAGCACCGCGACCTCGTGCCAGGCCTGGCGGTCGAGCCGAACGTATCCGCTGCGGATGTGGGGCTGCTCATCGACCACGATCGAGGTGCGCAGGTGCTCGATCCAGCGCCTGGTGAAGTCGGAAACCGCCCGCTCGCTGTCGATGCCACCGTCGTAGGGCACCGCGAGCAGCGAGTCACCGATATCGGCGCTGACACGGCGCACTGCCGCGGTGAAGGCGTCGCGATCCGCGATCCACGCGTCCTTGAGCGCGATACGGCGCCACAGCTGCTCGAGCGCGTGCCCCGGAATGCGCAGCGCGCCCGACCCCGTCAGCTCCTCGGGGACCATGCGCGCGAGGCGGGCCCCGTCGGCCAGCCACGCCCGGAACTCCCCCGCGACCGCCGCCTGCTGCAGCACCCCCGCGCGCGTGAAGTCATCGAGGTCGTGCACCGCGTAGGCGATGTCGTCGGCGAGGTCCATGACGGCGCACTCGACCGTCTGCATCCCGCGTGCGACTCGGGGGAAGGCGGCGAGCGCGCTCTCCATCTCGCCCGCGTCGAGCGCGTACACCGAGAACTTTTCGGCACCGTGCACGGCATCGGCCCCGACGCCGCGCGGCCGCTCGGTCACGGGACGCTCGGCCTCGGACACGCCGATCCACGAGGCCCGCGTCCACGGGTACTTGAGCGTCGCCGCCCGCGTTGCCGCGGTGAGGTTGAGCCCCGGGAAGTCGCGCCCGAGCGTGTCGAGCTGCGTGAGAATGCGGAAGCTCTGCGCGTTGCCCTCGAACCCCTCGACCAGGCCGAGTCGTTCGCGTGCCACGCGATCCAGCACCCGCTCCCCCAGGTGTCCGAACGGCGGATGCCCCAGATCGTGCGCATGCGCCGCGGCCTGCGCCACCACGGTATCGCAGCCGCCGAGGCGCGCGACCGCGGCACCCGTCGTGTCGTCGTCGCGGCGCTCCCCGCGCACGTGCGCTCGGTGCCGCGCCTCGTGCCCCGCCAGCTGCGCGGCGATCACGCGGGCGACGGCGCTCACCTTGAGCGAGTGAGTGAGCCGGTTGTGCATGACAGGGCCGACTCCGGAGCGCGGCACGACCTGCGTCACGTCCGAGAGCCGCGCGAAGTACGACGAGAAGCGGATGCGCTCGAGGTCTATCCGGTATTCCTGCGCGCCCGGCATCTCGGGCCTCGCGGTGTCAGTGGCCGCCACCGCGTCGCCCAGGCTGTCTCCGGCGAAGTACCCGTCATCGATGCCGGCCGATCGGTGCTGCGACGAGACGTGCTCGACGTGCCGGCGCTCCTCGCGGTCGGTGTGCTCAGTCATGCACCCATTCAAGCATCCGCCGGGTCAGGCGAGCCGGATCAGGCGGGCCGGATCCCGCGCCTGTCCCACCCGCGCCCCCCCAGCGGCCCCAGCCCCACCCCGCGCCAGCACACGCTCCCGCCGAGATACGGATCTCGCAGCTCCGCTCGCACATCGGCGTGCGTTATCCGTATCTCGGCGGAGGGGCCGGGGCAAGGCTCCAGGAGAAAACAGGTGAGGGGTCCGCGGCAAGGCCCGGCAGGAGACGGGGCAGGAAGGGGTCCGCGGCAAGGCCCGGCAGGAGACGGGGCAGGAAGGGGGCCGAGACAAGGCCCGGGGAGGAAGCCGGGCGAGTACGCTGATGGCATGAGTGCTGCATCACAGAACGACGCAGGATCCGACATCGGGCCCGAGAGCCGCGCGAACCAGCAGCCCACCGGCAATCGCACCCGCGCCGGCAACGTGGAAGCGCTCGAGCGCGCCACCGGCCGCCCGTGGGGGGACTGGCTGCGCGTCTTCGAGGACACGGGGGCCCGCGAGATGAGCCACGCCGAGATCGCCCGCCTCGCGCGCGCCGCGATGCCCGAGGACCTGCAGAACCCCGACTGGTGGGCGCAGAGCGCGGCGATCGCCTTCGAGCAGCACGCCGGCCTGCGCGTGCCCGGCCAGTCGTCGTCGGGCACGTTCCGCGTCGGAGCGAGCCGCACGCTGCCCCTCGACCGCGACGCCGCGATCGAGGCCTGGGCGGCGGCCCACAGCGGTCGCTCCGAGCACCTGGGGCACACCGCCGGTGCGCCCCGGCGATCCCGCACCGATAAGCGCAGCTTCCTGCGCTTCGACCTCGAAGGGGCGGGGCGCGTCGAGGTGTCCGCGACCCCGAAGGGCGAGAAGACCTCGCTCGCGGTGTCGCAGGACGGCCTCGCCGACGGCGAGCGCATCGAGGAGTGGCGAGCGCACTGGAAGACGCTGCTCGCAGAGCTGTGAACCGAGCACCGAGTACTACTGTGAACCGAGCACCGAGGGAGCGCGCATGAACGAAAAGGTCGGCATCGTCTGGAACCCGTCGAAGGTCGATGGCGAAGAATTGCGTGAGGCGTTCGAGCGCGCGCTCGAGGGCGCCTTCGCGGCGGATCAGGATCGTCCCGAGTGCCAGTGGTTCGAGACGACCGAGGAGGATCCGGGCCAGGGCGCCGCCTCGGCCGCGATCGACGCCGGGTGCGGTCTCGTGATCGCAGCGGGCGGTGACGGCACGGTGCGCGCGGTGGCCGAGCGTCTCGGTGAGTCGGGATCGCCGGCCGCCGACCTCGGGATCGTGCCGCTCGGCACGGGCAACCTGCTGGCCCGCAACCTGGGGGTGCCGCTCGGGGTTGCTCGGGCCGCGTTCGAGCGCGCGCTGACGGGCTCGGGATCGCCGCTCGACCTCGGCGAGGTCGTCATCACGCGGGCGTCGGCCGGTGGGGGCGGGAGCGGGCCCGAGGCGGCAGGCACGGGCGAGGAGACGGGCGGATCCGAGGGCTCTGCGGCGACGGGCGATTCGGCGGACTCTGCGGGCTCGGCGGGCCGCGAGCGTCACGGCTTTGTGGTCATGGTGGGTTTCGGCATCGACGCGCAGATGATCGTCGAGACCGACGACGAGCTGAAGGCGAAGACGGGCTGGCTGGCCTACGTCGAGTCGCTGGGGCGCGCGGCGACCGGCACCGAGGTCGTGGAGCTCTCGCTGCAACTCGACGACGATGCCGCGATCACGGAGAGCGCGCATACGGTGCTGGTGGCGAACTGCGGCAGCATTCAGGGCGGGATCACGCTGCTGCCCGATGCCGCCCCCGACGACGGCGAGCTCGACCTGCTGGTGCTGCGCGCGGACGATGCGGGCGCCTGGCTCGACACCATGAGGAACATGGTGTGGGACAACGGCCTGAAGCGTCTCATCACGGGCGGCGACAAGGCCGAGAGTTCGGGATCCACCGCTCACCTGCGCGCCCGCACCGTGCGCGCGGAGCTGCCGGTGCCGCTCGCGTTCGAGGTCGACGGCGACGACGTGGGATCGGTGTCGGCGTTCGAGGTGAGGATCCTGCCCGCCGCTCTCCGCGTGCGTTAAGCGCGCGCCGTTGGGGGCGCCTCGGCGGGCGCGCCCCACTACCGGCTCTCGCCCTCGCGTGCCGGGAGCAGCATCATGTTCGCGGCACGGGCGACCGCCTCGCTCCTGTTCGACGCGCGGAGCTTGCGGTAGATGCGCTTCAGGTGGAACTTGACCGTGTTCTCGGTGATGTCGATCTGCACGACGGTCTGCCCCGTGGCGAGGCTCTGCAGCGTGCGCAGTTCGGCCCTGGTCAGCGACTCGTAGGTTTCCGCTCTGAGGTTCGGAGGGATCCGGTCGACCATCTCGGTCAGGTCGATGCGACCCGCCTCCCGTGCGACTGCAGCGATCGCCACGAGCGCATCGTGGGGGATGCACGCCAGCAGCAGGCGGTTGCCGAGGCGCTCGGCGAGTTCGCCTGCCTCTGCGAAGCAGTCGATCGCCCGTTCTCGCTCGCCGAGGCCCCAGCGCGCCGCGGCGGTCACGAGACCGTTCTCGACCCGAAGTCGGGGCGGCGGCCGCTGCGGCTCCGACAGCTCGGGCGGCCACTCCGCCATCCGCCCCGATGTCCGCTCGGCCGCATCGAGTGCCGCGGCGTAGCGGTTGGTGAACAGGTGCAGCAGGGCACCCGTCACCGCGACGTCCGGATGCGCAGCCGGCAGCTGGCCGAGCAGGCGCTCCGCCTCGGCGTAGTTCCCCAGCGCGATGTGCAGACGCGCGGCGTGCGCCTCTAGGACGCACCGCAGGGTAGCGGGTGGCGACGAATCCGCCCCGCGCCTCACGGCGACGCCGCTCCAGCGCCTCGAGTGCGCTCGGCGCACCGTCGGCCAGGTGACGCACCTGGGTTTCCGCGACGACCAGCAGCGGCCACTGCTCGACGCGCTTGAGCGGGTGCGCATCGACCTGCTGCAGCGCTTCGAAGGCCTCGCCGATCCGCCCCCGCTCGCGGGCGATGTGCAGGCGCGCCAGCACATCGTGAGACCAGCTGTGCCTCGGAAGCGACCGCGCCGAGCGGTCACCCTGCGCAGTGCGAACGCCCTGTGCAGTGCGAACATCCTGCGAAGTGCGCTCGCGTGAGGCCGCACGGTCGTGCGGCACAGCACCGTCGAGCAGCGCGTCGCGTCGGAGCAGGGCTCGTTCGGCCGCGAGCAGATCGCCCGAGAAGGCGGCGGCGGCAGCCAGCCCCTCACATGCACGCGCCTGGGTCGAGAGGTTTTCGAAGCGCCCGGCGGCCTCGAACGCGCGCCGGTAGTTGCGCTCGGCCATCGCCGGGTCGCCGACTACAAGCCCAGTGAGGCCGAGCGCTCGATAGAGCAGGGGCGCTGTGAAGCGTTCGGCGTCCCAGCGTTCCTCGGGGGTGCGCTCGAGCCGCTTCTCGATGTGCTGCGAGAGGCGGAGCGCGGCATCGTCGTCGCCTCGCATGCGCTCCGCGACGGCGAGCAGCGCCATCAGCGGAGGGGTCGGCTCGTGCTCTCCGTCTCGCAGCTGCTGGCGCACCCGCGCTCGCAGCCACTGATGGAGCTGCTCGATGCGCTCGTCGGGGGTGTCGCCCTCGGGTGTCTCGAGCAGCAGCAGGGCGCCCGCGAGTACCGGGTACTCGTAGAGCACGGCGTCGGAAAGCCCGCGCAGCAGCTGCATCACCCCGCTTCCGGGTACCGCGAGCTCGAGGAAGTGGCGGGTGAAGACGCGCGATGCGGCGCCGTACTCGCCGATCTCGAACAGGTGCGCCACCGCTGCGATCGGCTTGTCCCGGCTCAGCTCCACCGCGTGCTTCAAGCGCATGGCGTGCGCTTCCGGTCCGAATTCGCGACGGGCCAGCGCTCCGAGCGCGTCGCCCAGGCCGGCGTGGCAGCGATAGCGCGGCGAGTCGGGCCACCAGCTCTGCTGCACGATCCCGAGCTCCTCGAGCTCCCGCAGCACGGCCTCGAGATCGGCGTAGGGTGTCTCGAGGGTCTCGGCCAGCGTCTCCAGCGAGGCGTCCGGGCAGAGCACGATCGCGAGCACCGCGCGACGACCGGAGACGGTGGGCACGGTGTCGAACTGCTGCTTGCCGAGTCGGGCGAGCACCCGGGTGATCTCCCTGGGCTTGCTCCCCGCGGCCAGCTGCTGCACCACCGAGCGCATCACCACCGGCCAGCCGTGCGCCCGCTTCCGCCGCTCCTCGACCTGCGCGAAATCGTCGATGCCGTAGAGTTCGGCGAGCGCACGCGCCTCCTCCTCCGTGAACTCGAGCATCCGCTCGTCGACGAGCACGGCCGAGGTCCGGCCACCGACGAGGGGGCCGTCGAGTGCGCTGAACCGCCGCGACAGCACCACCATGTGCAGGAGCGGGTTGGCCTCGAGCAGTCGCGCCAGCCCGAGGTCGAGGTCTCCACAGGTGACGTGATGATAGTCGTCGAGCACGAGCACGGTCGGACGGCGCAATCCGTGGACTATGCGCTCGACCTCCTCGCGCGCGTGTCCCCCGACCTGCTGCCGGTCATCAGCGGCGCACGGCCGCTGATCCGCCGCGCTCAGCCGCTGATCCGCCGCGCTCAGCCGCGAACCCGCTGCGCTCAGCCGAGGACCCGCCGTGCTCAGCCGGGCGCCCTCGCCCCCGAGCGCCTCGGCGATCCGGCACCAGAGCGCCCCGGGCGCGAGAGAGGGCTCGTGCCCGATCCCGGGCTCCGGCGTCGCCACCCAGCGCACTTCGGCGGCTTCCCTCATCGACCGGGCCCAGTGCACGGTCGCGACGGTCTTGCCGAAACCCGCGGGCGCGTGCAGAAGGGTGAGCGGGGCGAGATCTTCGATCTGCCGCGCGAGGAGTCCGCACACTCTCGGGCGCACCGAGGTCGGGTATCGGATCGCGGGAATGTCCATGACCGTTCAAGTCAAGCGAATCCCCGAGCGTTCCCCGTGGCGAAGGCACGAAAACCATCCTGCTTTTCACCTCGCCCCTTCCCTTCGAGATCGAGATGACGCTTCCTGCCCTTCACGAGCGCTGTCGGGGGCCACAGGCGTCATCTCGATCGCGAGGAAGGGACGGAACAGCGTCAGCCGAGCTCCTCCGCCTCCCTGTTCCGGCGAACGAGCCAGTTCTCGCCCACGACCTGCTGCCCCTCGCTGTTGGTCCCTGGGATGAACCCGGCCTCGAGCTCTCCACCCGCGGCCACCGTCACCGGCGCGAAATCCTCGCCGTGGAACATCATGTGCGGCACGGGAATGTTCACGTCCACGGGCAGGGGCGACTTCGCCCTGAAGACGACGTAGCCGCTGGCGGCGGCCTCCCCGTACGGCACGCCGTAACCCTGGCCGTCCACGACCGGATCCGGAACCGCAGCGCTGCCGCTCACCTCCTGGATCTCCCAGTAGTCCTGCCAGCTGCCGTAGGCCCCCCACTCACGATCCTCGAGATGCCAGGTGAGCGGCACATCGACGCTCCAGGAGATCCTGAACGTGGCATCCGTCGTGGTGGTCGGGTTCGGGTAGTCGGCGGGCACCCGGTAGCGGACGTACCCGCCCTGGGAGTGGTTGAAGTGGTACTGATCGCCCTGGGGCGTGCCCTCCTGGATGCCGAAGCTGTAGTCGCCGACCATCGTCGGCAAGAAGACCTCCGGCTCGCCGGACGCCGCGGCGATCGGCGCGGTCACGGCAACCGCGACGACGGGAGCGGCCCAGGCCGCGGCGGTGACCACCGAGCGGCGGCTGATACCTGGTGTCTCGTGTGGCATTCTTCTCCTCGTCTTCCTTTCCGTCCTCGTCCGGAGCACGGGAGCCGCCGAGGGATCGACGACACCCGAATCCGAACCTGCACACAAATGTGTATTTCGTAAGGTTAGGAGAGGTTATGCGCGCCGTTCGCACTTTCGCAGAAAACCCCCTCCGCCGCGCGAATTCCCCACCCGCGGCCGGCACGCACCGCTTCGAAGCGCAAGAAGACGCCGCATCGGAGAGGAAGAGCCGCATCGGAGAGGAGCGCGGCAGGGCGTGGATGGGTGCCGAGCCCCCGATTCCCCCGCTTATTCCACCCGGTGACGCCGCGAATACCACCCGCACCCGTCCAGGCTTTTCCCCTCGGGCTCCAAGCTCGTTCATTGGACGGCCTGGAAGTGTGGATCCTGCATCACCCATCCGCAGTGCGAGGAGCAGACCGTGCAGACATCCCAGAAGATCCTGATCGGCTCAGGCGTCGGAGTGCTCGCGCTTGCGGCGGCTGCCGCCATCGCGGGGCCCATGATCTATCGCGACTTCATCGCACCCCCCGCCGCCGAGGCCCCGAGCCTGAGCGGCGACGAGAGCATGCTCGAGCCGCTGGGCGCAGCCATCGATCCCGCCGTCCTCGTCGGCGACTGGCGCGTGGCCGGCGGCTCGGAGGCCGGCTACCGCGTCGACGAGGTGCTGAACGGCACCGACGTGACCGTGACCGGGCGCACGGACGAGGTGACCGGAACCTTCACCATCGGCGGAGACGGCCTCACGCTCGAGGCAGCCGAGCTCACCGTCGACGTCGCCTCCATCAGCACCGACAGCGCGCAGCGCGACGCCTACTTCCGCGATCAGGCACTGCGGGTCTCCGAATACCCCACCGCCACCTTCGCTCTCACTGAGCCGGTGACGCTCGACGAGGCGCCGGCCTCGGGAGACGTCGTGCAGGCGGAGGCGACCGGCGACCTCACGATCGCCGGTACCACGCGCAGCGTGACGGTCGACGTGCAGCTGCGGGGCACTACCGCGGATGACGGGGAGACCACGGCGGATATCGCCGGCTCGATCCCGATCTCCTTCGCCGACTTCGGGGTCGAAGCCCCGAACCTCGGCTTCGTGCAGGTGGAGCCCGAAGGGTTCGTCGAGTTCCAGCTCACGGCGCAGCAGGAGTAGGGAACGGCGATCCGCCCCTACCCCTCGGCGAGATCCTGCGCCGACTTAGGCAGCTTGCGCACCCGAGCGCGACGGCGACGGCGCTCGGGAATCATGGTCCGCATCTCCTCGAGCTTGCCGAAGCACAGCAGGCGATCCTCGGCCTCGAGCACCACGTGCTTGCGGGGGTTCGGGATCACCTGCACGCCGCGATGCAGCGTGAGCACGGTGATGTCGCGATCCCACAGCCCCAGCTCGCCGAGCGTCTTGCCCACGTGCTCCGAACCGTGCATCGTGAGCTCCGCGACGCCGTAACCGGTCGACACCGACAGCCGCTGCCGCACGTCGATCTCGGGGAAATCGACCTGGCCGGCGATATAGTCGATGATCGCGCCCGCCACGTCGAGCCCGGTCGCCTGCTCGATGCCCTGCAGCCCAGGCGACGAGTTGACCTCCATCACGAGCGGCCCCTCGTCGCCCTCGAGCATGTCGACCCCGGCCACGCGCAGCCCCATGATCTGTGCGGCGCGCACGGCGACCTGCTCGTACACGGGATCGAGCTGCACCGGCTCGACGGTGCCGCCACGGTGCACGTTCGAGCGGAACTCGTCACCGCTGGCGCGCCGCCGCATGGCCGCGACCACACGATCCCCCACCACCAGCGCGCGCACGTCGCGACCGCGGCTCTCCGACACGAATCGCTGGATCAGCACGTTCTGGCGCGTCGAGTGCAGCGTCTCGATGATCGCCTCGGCCACCTTGACCTGGGGAGCGAGGATCACGCCGATCCCCTGCGTGCCCTCGAGCAGCTTGATCACCACGGGCGCGCCGCCCACGCTCTCGATCGCGGGCCGCACATCCGCCCGGTTGCGCACGAAGGCGGTGGCGGGCATGTCGATGTTGTGGCGGGAGAGGATCTGGATCGCACGCAGCTTGTCTCGCGCGTTCGAGATGCCGCCCGCCGTGTTGGGCGTGTAGACGTCCATCTGCTCGAACTGGCGCACCACGGCCGTGCCGAAGTAGGTGATGGAACTGCCGATGCGAGGCAGGATCGCGTCGTAGTCGCTGAGCTGCTTGCCGCGATACAGCAGGTCGGGCTCCTCGCCCGCGAGATCGATGGCGAAGCGCAGCGTGTTGAGCACTTTCACCCTGTGTCCGCGCTGCTCTGCGGCTGCCTGCAGCCGCTGCGTGGAGTACGCCTGCGGGGCGCGCGAGAGAATCGCGAGTTTCACCGTGTTTCCTGCCAAGATAGTTGCGTGACCGTACCCGACCATTCAAGCACCCTCACGGGCTGGCGCGAGTGGGTGTCGCTCCCCGGAATCGACGTGCCGTGGGTCAAAGCGAAGGTGGACACCGGGGCGCAGACATCGGCCCTGCACGCGACCGGGATCGAGGAGTTCGAGCGCGACGGCGAGTCGTGGGTGCGGTTCCTCGTGCAGCCGTGGCAGCTCACCGAGGAGGACGCGGTCGCGGTCGAGCTCCCGGTGCACGACCGCCGCACCGTGCGCAGCTCTTCGGGCCACGCTCAGATGCGCCCGGTGGTACTCATGGAGGTCGGGATCGCGGGCCGCGTGATCGAGGCCGAGGTGACGCTGACGGATCGCGAAGAGATGGTGTTCCGCATGCTCATCGGCCGCGAGGCGCTGCGCCAGGGGTTCATCGTCGACTCCTCCGCTTCATTCGTGGGGGGCAAGCCGCCGCGCGGGATCCGCCGCCGCAACCGCGGACGCGCCTAGGGGTCCCAGGCATGCGCGTCGCCGGAGTGCGCTACATCGGGGTCGATCTCGCGCGGTTCCTCGCGATCGCCGGCATGATGGCGGCGCACCTCATCACGATCGTCGAGTGGAACCCGTTCGTCTCCGATTCGGCCCTGAGCGCCGCCGAGATCACGAACACGCTCACGGAGGGCATCGCGGCGCCGCTGTTCGCCGTGCTCGGCGGGCTCAGCGCGGTGTTCGCGACCGGGAGGCTGCTGCGCGAGCACCGCATCGGCGCGGCCGTCGCCGCGGTGGCGATCCGCGGGGCCCTGCTCGTGCTGCTCGGACTGCTGCTCGGCATGATCGAAAACCCGATCGTGGTCGTGCTCGCCTACTACGGCACCGCCATGCTGCTCGTCGCGCCGCTCGTCGCGGCGCGCAGTTGGGTGCTCGCCGTGCTCGGGATCGGGATCGGCGTCGTCGGAGGGCCGCTCAACGCCTCGCTCCGCGTCGCGCTCGACATCGCAGACTACGAGGGGCGCTCGGTGACCTTCGACACCTTCGGATACGACTGGATCGAGGCGGTGCGGGCCCTGCTGCTGACCGGCATCTATCCGGCGATCACGTGGGCGGTCTACCTGCTCGCGGGAATCCTCATCGGGCGCCTGCTGGTCGCCGCGAACCGACGTGAGGCGCTGGGGCGCGTCTCCGCCGCGCTCGCCGCGGCTGGAGCCCTCCTCGCCGCCGGCGCCCAGTTCGTCACGCGCCTGGTGCTCGACGATCCCGCGGCGCTGGGCCTGCACCCCGTCGACGTCGTCGATCCCGAGCTGCTCCTGTCGTCCGCGAGCGGCGCCCCGCTCTCCCCCGACCTCTGGGCGCAGCTCATCGCGACCCCGCACTCCGGGTCGCCGATGGACCTCGCGCGCACGATCGGGATCGCCTGCGCCGTGATCGGCGTGCTCGTACTGCTCTGCGACCGGCGGCGAGCGCCCGGGCACCGGCCGGGGCGCCTGCTCGACATCTTCCGGGCCGCGGGCGCCGCACCCCTCACCATCTACACCCTGCACGTCATCGCGACCGGGTGGCTGCTCGGCCCCCTCATGGAGGACCCGGCGTTGGCCCAGAGCCTGCCCTGGTGGGCCGCGGGCACCGGCGCGTTCCTGCTGCAGCTGGCCGGAGCGCTCGGGATCGGCGCGATTCTCTCGGCGACCGGCCGCCGGGGCCCGCTCGAGGCCCTGCTCTCGGGCGTCGTGCGCGTCGCAGTGCGGGGGTAGGGCGAGGATCTGCCCGAGTGTGACGCCGCCTTACCGGACGACTCGCAGAATGTCAGTGGTGCGCGAGAGCATGGGTGCATGACCGAAGCCGACTGTCGACCCGCCCCGGGCACCGCCGCGGTCCGCGGCGCGGGCTGCGCCCCGCGGGAGCAGACCGACCCGAGCGGCGTTCCCTTCGCCGAGCTCGACCCGGCCCTGCTGCGGCGGCAGCGCACGAGTCTCAAGTGGACGCGCTTCCCCGCCGACGTGCTGCCGCTCTTCGTCGCCGAGATGGACTTCGCCGTCGCGCCCGAGATCCGCGACGCGCTCGTCGCGCGCATCGAAGCCTCCGACATCGGGTACCTCGACGGCCCGGGCCCGCTCGCCCCCGCGTTCTCCGACTTCGCGCGGGATCGCTGGGGGTGGAGCGTGCCGCACGACCACGTGCACCTCGCGACCGATGTCGCCACGGGGATCGTCGAATCGCTGCGGGTGTTCAGGCCCGAGGGCGGCCGCCTCGCGCTGCCCACGCCCGTCTACCCCGGGTTCTTCGAGATGCTCGAGGAGGTACCGTTCGAGATCGTCGAGATCCCGCTCGCCGAGGCCGGGGCGACGCGCCTCGACCTCGCCGCGATCGAGAGCGCTTTCGCTGCCGGCCCGGGGATCGACGCGTTCCTGCTCTGCAATCCGCACAACCCGCACGGCCTAGTGCACAGCGCGGACGATCTCGCAGAGCTGGCCCGCCTCGCCGCCGAGCACGACGTGTTCGTGATCTCCGACGAGATCCATGCCCCGCTCACCTTCTCCGACGAGACCTTCACCCCCTTCGCGCCGCTCGCCGCGGCCGCCGACGCTCTCGCCGTGGTCACCACCTCCGCGAGCAAGGGGTGGAACCTGGCGGGCGCGAAGTGCTCGGTGATCGTGGCCGCCGACGATCGGGCGAACGCGGTGCTCGCAGGACTGCCGCCCGAGACCGTCACGCGCGCCAGCATCCTCGGGCTCCACGCCGGTGTCGCGGCATTCGTCGAAGGCCGCGAATGGCTGGACCGCGCGGTCGAGCAGATCGAGGCGAACGAGCGGCTGCTCGCCGAGTTGATTCGGGATCGCCTGCCCGGCGTCGGATACACCCGCCCGCGGGCCGGCTACCTGGCCTGGCTCGATTTCCGCGGCACGGAGGTCGGCGACGACCCGTTCACCGCCGTCCTCGATCGGGCGCGCGTCGCGCTGAACGACGGCCGCCACTTCGGTGCGGGCGGAGCGGGGCACGTGCGCCTCAATCTCGCCTGCGCTCCCGCCACGATCCGTGAAGCCGTCGACCGCATCGCTGCGATCCTTCCCTCCGCCCCGAAGGAGACCCGATGACCGAGCCCACCGCCGCCGCGCCGATCTACGACTGGGACGGCTTCGGCTTCGATACCCGCCAGGTGCACGCGGGCGAGTACCCGGACAAGAACAGCGGCCTGCGTGTACCGCCGATCGCACTCTCCGCGGGCTACCTCTTCGACGACTTCGACGACCAGGTGAGCCGCTTCAACGGCAGCATCCACTGGCGCGACGGCGAGCACCCCGGTCACGGAGAGGCGGAGGGGTTCTCCCCGAGCGAGCGAGCGCCGATCTACTCCCGCCAGGGCAACCCCACGAACTGGGTCGCCGAGGAGCGCCTGGCATCGCTCGAGGGCGGCACCGTCGCGGTCGCGGTCGCGAGCGGGCAGGCGGCGATCTCCGCGGCGCTGTTCGCCCTCGCGCAGCACGGCGACCACATCGTCTCGACGGGCTCCATCTACGGCGGCACCCGCATCCTGTTCGGCCGCAGTTTCAAGCGCTTCGGCATCGGCTTCGACTACGTCTGGGACGCCGACGACGATGCCGAGTGGGAGCGCGCGATCCGCCCCGACACGAAGGCGATCTACACCGAGACGATCCCGAATCCCCGCAACGACGTCACCGACCTGCGCCGCATCGCCGAGGTCGCAGCCCGCTACAACCTGCCGGTCGTGGTCGACAACACCGTCGGCACGCCGGCGCTGATCCGCCCGTTCGAGCACGGCGCCCACATCGTCGTGCACTCGACCACGAAGTTCCTCACCGGGCACGGGGCGGCCGTGGGCGGCGCGATCGTCGACGGCGGCACCTTCGACTGGGAGGCCGCCGAGCAGGCAGGCCGCAGCTACCCGCTCATCACGCAGTCGTCTCGGCCGGGCGTCGCCTCGATGCTGGATCGCTTCGGGCGGGGCGCCTACGCGCGGGCGGTGCGCGAATCAGTCGTCAACGACATCGGGCCGACACTCTCACCGCTGCACGGCTTCCTGCTGCATCAGGGCATGGAGACGCTGTCGCTGCGCATGGAGCGGCACGTCGACTCCTCGATCGCGATCGCGGAGTGGCTCGAGCAGCAGCCGGAGGTGCTCTCGGTCGACTACGCGGGCCTCCCATCGAGCCCGCTGCACGAACTCGCGGTGCGCGACTACGGCGCCGATGAAGCCGGTCGCGGGCGCACGGGGTCGGTGTTCGGCGTCACGGTGCGCGGCGGGATCGACGGTGCCCGCGCCTTCGTCAACGGCGTGCGGGTGTTCTCGCGCATGACCGGCATCGGCGATACGCGCTCGATGATCCTGCACCCGCTCACGTCGACGCACGGTACATTCGCACCCGAGATCAACGAGAGGCTCGGGATCACGCCCGGCCTGCTGCGCCTGTCGATCGGGCTCGAGTCGGCAGACGATCTCATCCGCGACCTGCGCGCGGGCCTGGATCGAGTCGCCGAACTCGGCTGAGAGGCGCCCCCCTGCGGCTGCGTCGTTCCTCTCTGCCCGCCGACGTAGACCTCTCGCACCGTTGCAGACCTCTCGTGCGGTGCGGGAGATCTACAACGGTGCGAGAGGTCTACAACGGGGTTGAGGGAACGGCCCCGCTGAGCTCCTGCGACCGCGCGCAGGGTAACGCGGGCACCCTACTGGCGCAACCTCTCAGCGCTCTTCCGCGCCGCGGCGACGGCCTCGGGCGTCGCCGCGTACTGGTGCTCGGCACCGGGGAACGCCCCCGAGCGCACCTCGTCGGCGTACGCCGAGATCGCGGCGACGGTGTCGTCGCCGATCGAACCGTAGGTCTTCACGAACTTCGCGGTGCGCCCCTCGGTCACGCCGAGCAGGTCGTTCACCACCAGCACCTGCCCGTCGGCGGGGCCGGCGCCGATGCCGATGATCGGAATGTCGAGCACCTCGCGCAGCACCGCGGTGACCTCCGCCGGCACCGCCTCGACGACGACGCAGAAGGCGCCCGCCCGCTGCACCCCGAGAGCTTCCTCGACCACGCGCGCCGCGCTCGACTCGGTGCGGCCCTGAGCGCGCAGCCCGCCGAGCACGGTGGCGGTCTGCGGGGTAAGCCCCACATGCCCGACGACCGGGACACCGGCAGCGACGATGGCGCGGATCCTGCTCAGCTTCTCGGCGTTGCCACCCTCGAGCTTCACCGCGTCGGCACCCGCCTCCTTGACGAAGCGCACTGCCGTGGCGACCGCCTGAGCGTCGGACTCCTCGGTGGTGCCGAACGCGACGTCGCACACGAGGAACGCCGTCTCGGTTCCGCGGCGCACCGCCCCCGCGAGCACGAGCAGTTCATCGGTCGTGACCTCGGCGGTCGTCGCGTAGCCCAGGTGCACCTGCGCCCCGGAATCGCCCACGAGCACCATGTCGACGCCGGCTCGCTCAACGGCCCGCGCCGTCGGGAAGTCGTACGCGGTGACCATCACGATGGGTTCGCCCGCCTGCTGCTTCTCGAGCAACCGGGGGATCGAGACCTTCGTCATTTCACACTCTCCTCACGCTGCTCGGGCGCGACGCCCAGCAGCACGTTGTCGATGAGCCGTACCTCGCCGACCCGTGCGGCGACGGCGCAAAGCGTCGGCTCCGACACTCGCGGCACCGCCTCCAGCGTATCGGGGTCGACGAACGCGAGATACTCGGGATCGATCCCGGCTCCGTCGAGCACCGCCTCACCGCGGGCGCGCAACGCGACGGGATCCGTCTCCCCCGCGGCCGCGGCCGCCGCGATCGCTTCCAGCGCTCGCGGGATGGCGAGGGCCCGGGATCGCTCCTCGGTGCTGAGCCGGACGTTGCGGCTGGATCGCGCGAGCCCGTCATCGTCGCGGGAGGTGGGGCAGGCGACGATGCGGGTCGGGATGCCCAGGTCGGCGACCATCCGCCGCACCACGACGATCTGCTGAGCATCCTTCTGGCCGAAGTAGGCGGCGTCCGGGGTCGCCGCGATGAGCAGCTTCGAGACGACCGTGGCGACGCCGTCGAAGTGCACGGCTCCCCGGTTCGCACCCTCGAGGGTTTCGGTGATGGGGCCGGAGACGTGCACGGTGGTCGCGAAGCCCTCGGGGTAGAGCTCTGCCGCATCCGGGGCGAAGACGAGGTCGACCCCGGCCGCCTCTGCGAGGCCGGCGTCGCGCTCCTCCTGGCGGGGATAGGCCGCGAGGTCCGAGGCCTCGTTGAACTGCTTGGGGTTCACGAAGATCGACATGACGGCGAAACCGTGCTCGGCCCTGGCCGCCCGCACGAGCGAGAGGTGCCCCTCGTGCAGCGCCCCCATGGTCGGCACGAGGGCGACGGTGGAGCCCGCGGCTCTCGCCGCCGCGACGGCCTCGCGCAGTCCCCGCACGGTGCGCACGATCCTCATCGGTGATCCTCCCGGTCGTGTGCCTGCGGTGTCCCCGCCGCCAGTTCCCGGGTCGCCGCGACGAGCGCGTCGAACAGTGCGAGCGCGTCGGGAGCGCGATCAGCCACCGCCGCCCGCTGCCGTTCCACCGTCGCCTCGTCGCCCCGGGCGACGGGGCCCGTGAGTGCGGCCTCGGCGCCGCGGGCTCCCCAGTTGCTCAGGGCCGCCGATGCGAGGGGCAGCAGCGCCTGCCGCGGCACCCTGGCGGTCGCCGCGAGCCGCTCGGCGACGCCCTCGATCGTCACGAGGAAGTTCGAGGCGATCGACGCCGCGGCGTGGTACGCCGCCCGATCCTCGCCCCGCACCCTGAAGGTCTCGAGCCCGAGCGCATCGGCGAGCCGCTGCGCGACGGCGAGCGCCCGATCGTCGGAACCGTCGATCGCGGCGTGCGCCCCCGCGAACGATGTGCCCGCGCCCAGCACGGTCAGCAGCGGGTGCAGGCTGAACGCAGGGTGCGGCCGCAGCACATCGAGGCCGGTCGCACCCGAGCAGTGCCCCACGACCGGGCCGGGCACGATGCGCGCGGCCGCGTCGGCGATCGCACCGTCGGGCACGGCGAGCAGCACGACGTCGGCGACGGCCCCGTCCGGGCCCGCGCCGTCGGCGCCCCGACTGGCGGGCGGCGGCACCTCGATCCCGGAGCCCGCGAGCGCGTGCGCCATCGCCGCTCCGACACGACCGCGACCGACGATCTGAACGCGCATCGGGCTACAGCTCCATGCCGTACAGGTTGGGTTCGGGCGCGAGGATCACCCCGAACTCCTGCTGCACGCGCTGCACGACGAACCGGCCGAGCTCGGCCACATCCGCGGCCGACGCGCCGCCCCGGTTCGTGATGGCGAGGGTGTGCTTCGAGGAGATCGCGGCTCCGGACCCCGGCAGCCGGAATCCGCGCGGCACCCCGGCGTTCTCGATCAACCAGGCGGCCGAGAGCTTGATGCGGCGCTCGGGCGCGGCGCGGGGCATGCGCAGCGGCACGCCGGCGGCCAGTTCTTCGAACGTGGTGACGGCGGGCGTCGGCTCGTCGTCATCGACGGGGAAGCGGGGCGCGTTCTCAGGCAGGGTGCGGGCGAACCGCTCGGTGACGATGGGGTTCGTGAAGAAGGATCCGGCGCTCCAGGTGTCGTGATCCTCGGGATCGAGCACCATGCCTTTCGAGGCCCGCAGCCGCAGCACGGACTCGCGGAGCTGCCGGATCGGCACGCGGTCGCCGGGTTCGACACCGAGGGCGGCGGCGAGCTGGGCGTACCGTACCGGTTCGGAGAGGATCGCCGGGTCAGCGGAGCCCGAGGTCTCTGCGATGGCGGCGGGATCGGCGGGCGCCGCGTGCCTGCCCGTCGATGCAACGGCGGCGGATCCCTCTGCCAGCAGCAGATCGATCGAGAGCACCACACCCTCGAGACCGCGCTTGATCACGGAGTCGCGATAGCCGAGCTCGAGCTCGGCGGCCGACATGCGGCGCACCTCGCCGGTTTCGCGCTCGAGGAACTCGATCGAGTGCAGCACGTCGGATAGCTCCTGCCCGTACGCCCCGATGTTCTGCACGGGCGCCGCGCCAGCGAGACCCGGGATACCCGACAGCGCCTCGATCCCCGACCAGCCCCGCTCGACGCAGCCGGCGACCAGTTGGTCCCAGTCGTGCCCGGCCTGCACGCGAACGCGCACGCGGCCGGCCGGCTGATCCGCGTCGTCCACGACCTCCACACCCTCGCTGCGCACGAGGAGCACCGCACCGGGATAACCGTCGTCGTGCACCACGGTGTTCGAGCCGCCGCCGAGCAGCAGCCACGGCTCGTCACCCGACCAGAGCTCGTTCGCGTGACGCACGATCTCCTCGGCGCTGCGCGCGACGAGGATCCGCTCGGCGGGCCCGCCGACCCGCATGGTCGTCAGCTCCGAGAGCGGTGTGTCGTCTCCGATCTGCACGGCCGCGGGATCCGCGCCGGAGCGGGCCGAACTCACGCGAACGCCGCCAGCAGCTGAGCCTTGCCCAGCACGGTCGAGCCGTCGAAGACCACCTTGAGGTCGATGCGAGCGGTGGCGGCTTCGGGATCGACGGCCCCGACGGTCGCCGTCACCGCGACCGTCGCTCCCTCGGCCGCGTCGACCGGAACGGGGCGCGTGAAGCGCGACTGGTAGTCCTTGACCCAGGCCGAGACGCCGGCGACCCGCGAGAACTCGGTCAGCCAGTCGGTCGCGACCGATCCGGCCGCACCCATCGTGAGCATGCCGTGCGCCAGCACGCCCGGCAGGCCGACGGACTGGGCGACGTCATCGCGATAGTGGATCGGGTTGAAATCGCCCGAGGCCCCGGCGTAACGCACCAGGCTGTCGCGGGTGAAGCGCAGCTCGCGCTCGCCGACGACGTCGCCGACGCTCAGACTCTCGAAGACCGACGCGCTCATGCCTCTACCCCTCGCTTCGCTCCGTGGGCCGCGCCTGCGGGCGCGCCGGCATCGGGCTCGGAGCTGCGCTCCTCGCTTTCCTTGCCGCCTCTCACCACGAGTGTCGAGATCGCCGTGACGACGTGCTCGCCCGCCGCGTCGCAGACGCTGCTCGACGCCGTGACCATCGAGTTGCCGCCGAGTTGCTTGACCGCAGCGATCGTGAGCGTCGCGGTCAGCTCGTCGCCCGCCACGATCGGGCGGGAGTAGGTGAAGCGCTGATCGCCGTGCACGACCATCGAGAAGTCGACGCCCGCCTCCTCGTCGGCGAGCAGCTGCGCGAGCGTCGCCTCCTGCACCACGACCGCGAAGGTGGGCGGCGCGACGACGTCGGCGTACCCCGCGGCGCGGGCCGCCTCGGGGTCGAGGTGCAGCGGGGAGTCGCTCTGCACGGCGCGCGCGAACTCGCGCACCTTCTCGCGACCCACCAGATACGGGGCAGTCGGCGGGTATACCCGGCCTTGGATCTCTGGATTCACCACGGCGCCAGTCTAGCGCGGGGCACCGACACGGTCCGGCCGGGCGCTCACCCGCCGATCCCGCCCCGCCCTCCACCGCTATGCCCATCGGCAACGAAACCGCGAAAGGTTTGTGCCTTATATCCAAGGCTCCGGCGGGGAGCTGGAATAGGCTGTACCCCATGTCGCGCATTCGTAAAGTGCTCATCGCCAATCGTGGCGAAATCGCCGTCCGCATCATTCGCGCAGCCGCAGACAGCGGCATCGCCTCGGTCGCGGTCTACGCCGATCAGGATCGGGACGCCATGCACGCGCAGCTCGCCGACGAGGCGTACGCGCTGAACGGCACCACCAGCGCCGAGACCTACCTCGTGATCGACAAGATCCTCGGCGTGGCCCGCCGCTCCGGCGCCGACGCCGTGCACCCTGGCTACGGCTTCCTCGCCGAGAACGCCGAGTTCGCCCGCGCGGTCTCGGCCGCCGGCCTCACCTGGATCGGCCCGAGCCCCGAGGCCATCGAACGCCTCGGCGACAAGGTCTCCGCCCGCCACGTCGCCGAGAAGGTCGGCGCCCCGCTCGCCGCGGGCACGAGCGACCCCGTCGAGAACGCCGAGGAGGTGCTCGCGTTCGCAGACGAGGTGGGCCTTCCCATCGCCATCAAGGCGGCGTTCGGCGGCGGCGGCCGCGGCCTCAAGGTCGCCTACGAGCGCGACGAGGTCGCCGAGCTCTTCGAGTCGGCCACCCGCGAGGCGGTCGCCGCGTTCGGCCGCGGCGAGTGCTTCGTCGAGAAGTACCTCGAGAAGCCGCGCCACGTCGAGACGCAGTGCCTCGCCGACCAGCACGGCAACGTGGTCGTCGTCTCGACCCGCGACTGCTCGCTGCAGCGCCGCCACCAGAAGCTCGTGGAGGAGGCGCCGGCGCCGTTCCTCACCGACGAGCAGAACACCGCGCTCTACGAGGCCTCGAAGGCGATCCTGCGCGAGGTCGGCTACGTGGGCGCCGGCACCTGCGAGTTCCTCGTCGCGAAGGACGGCACGGTCTCGTTCCTGGAGGTGAACACCCGCCTGCAGGTCGAGCACCCCGTCTCCGAGGAGGTCACGGGCATCGACCTGGTGCGCGAGCAGTTCCGCATCGCCGAGGGCGGCGTCATCGACTACGACGATCCGGTCGCCAAGGGCCACTCCTTCGAGTTCCGCCTCAACGGCGAGGACGCGGGCAACGGCTTCCTGCCCGCCCCCGGCCCCGTCGCCCTGTTCAAGCCCGCAGCGGGCCCCGGCGTGCGCGTCGACACCGGCGTGCAGTCGGGCGATGTGGTCTCGGGTGCCTTCGATTCCATGCTCGGCAAGCTCATCGTGACGGGAGCGACCCGCGAGGAGGCGCTCGAGCGCTCCCGCCGAGCGCTCGACGAGTTCGAGATCCAGGGCCTGCCCACCGTGCTGCCCTTCCACCGCAAGATCGTTCGGGATCCCGCGTTCACCGCTCCCGACGGCCGCTTCGGCGTGTACACGCTCTGGATCGAGAACGAGTTCGAGAACGACATCGAGCCCTGGGAGGGCGAGGTTCCCCCGCTCGGACAGGATCCGAAGCGCCAGACCGTCGTGGTCGAGGTGGCCGGCCGCCGTGTCGAGGTGTCGATGCCGGCGACGCTGCTGCCGCTCGTCGACCAGGAGGTGACCCGCGGCCCGGCGCCGAAGCGCGCGAAGGGCGCCGGCGTGGCGACGGCCACGGGCGACGCCGTCGCCGCCCCCATGCAGGCCACGGTCGTGAAGGTGGCGGTCGAGGAGGGCCAGGAGGTCAAGGAGGGCGAACTCGTCGCCGTGCTCGAGGCCATGAAGATGGAGCAGTCGCTCTACGCGCACCGCGCCGGGATCGCGACGAGCATCGACGCACCGGTCGGGCAGACCGTTCCGAGCGGGCACGTACTGCTCAGCATCGTCGATCCCGAGTAGGGGACGTCGCGCCGGTCAGCACGACCGCCAGGGGTCACCCAGGGCCGCTCCGACAGACGTCGGAGCGGCCCTTCCGCTTCTCCGGAGCAGGATGCACGACTCCCATCTTCTCTACCCGTAGACTATTCCGGTACAAATTCATCCGATAATTGGACAAGGACGTCAAATAATGACATCACCTGCGCCCGCCCACCCGCGGAGCACTCCGCGCGAACGTCGCAAAGTCGTCGCGGCTTCCGTCATCGGCACCACGATCGAGTGGTACGACTTCTTCATCTACGCCTTCGCCGCGAACCTCGTGCTGGCGAAGCTCTTCTTCGAGCCGGCCGGACCGGGCATGATGCAGATCCTCTCGCTCGTGACCATCGGCCTCTCCTTCCTCTTCCGCCCCCTCGGCGCGTTCCTCGCCGGGCACTTCGGCGACAAGCTCGGGCGCCAACCCATGCTGGTCATCACCCTCCTCGTGATGGGCGTCGCCACGGTCGGCATCGGCCTGCTCCCCACCTACCAGTCGATCGGCGTCCTGGCGCCGGTCATCCTCATCGTGCTGCGCATCCTGCAGGGTCTCTCGGCCGGCGGCGAGTGGGGCGGCGCGGTGCTCATGTCCGTCGAGCACGCACCCGAGGGCAAGCGCGGCCTCTTCGGCGTCTTCCCCCAGCTGGGTGTGCCGTTCGGCATGCTGCTCGCCTCGGCCATCCTCGCGCTCATGCGCGTCGTCGCACCGGGAGAGGCGTTCGAGGAGTGGGGTTGGCGCGTGCCGTTCCTGTTCTCGGTCGTGCTGATCGTGGTGGGCTTCGTCATCCGCCGCACCGTCGACGAGTCGCCCGTCTTCAGCGAGATCAAGGAGACCAAGAAGCAGGCCTCCGCACCGATCGTGCAGGTCTTCAAGGCGCACACGCCGCTCGTCATCCTGGCCGCACTCCTGTTCGCGGGCAACAACGCCGTGGGTTACATGCTCACCGGGGGCTACGTGCAGGGCCTCGCCTCGCGCCCCGAGGCCGACGGCGGACTCGGCTACGACCCGGTGCAGGTGCAGCTCGCGGTGCTCGCTTCAGCGGTCGTGTGGGCGATCTTCACGTTCGTCTCGGGGCCGCTGAGCGACCGCTTCGGCCGTAAGCCCGTCATGACCGTCGGCTGGATCCTGCAGGCCGCCGCCGTCATCCCGCTGTTCCAGTTCGTCTTCAACGGCGGCGTCGGGGGCGTGCTGCTCGGCACCAGCCTGCTGGCCATCGGCCTGGGCCTCACCTACGGCCCCACGGCCGTCTGGTACGCCGAGACATTCCCCGCTTCGATCCGCTACTCCGGCATCTCGATCAGCTACGCGATCGGCGGCGTCATCGGCGGCGCGTTCGCTCCGACCATCGCGCAGATCCTGCTGCAGTCGTTCGGCAGCACCTGGGCCATCGTGGTCTACCTGCTCATCATGACCGGATTCGGTCTGCTCGCGAGCACGCTGCTGAAGGATCGCACCAACATCCCGCTCGATCCCGAGTTCGAGCACAGCGGGCTCATCAACACCTGGGTGCCCGCGAAGCGCTAGCTCCGGATATCGCATCTCCCAAACGGGGAGTCTCAATATGCGGTCACCCGGCCACGGGTAACCGCATATTGAGACTCCCCGTTCGCGTTTCGACGCGCCGGGGAGCGCGCAGCCGCCCCGCGATCCCGCGGCCCGGGAATACGCGGTCCCGCGCCCTGGTTGGACTCGGCATGGTCTCAACCCCGCTCTCGATCCTCGATCTCGCCACAGTGGAAGCGGACGGCAGCATCGCCGACGCCTTCGCGCACTCGGTCGAGATCGCCAGGCTCGCCGAGCGCAGCGGCTACAGCCGCATCTGGTACGCCGAGCACCACAACATGCCGTCGATCGCGTCGAGCGCCACGGCGGTACTCATCGCGCACATCGCGGCCCGCACCGAGACGATCGGGCTCGGTGCGGGCGGAGTCATGCTGCCGAACCACTCCCCGCTCGTCATCGCAGAGCAATTCGGCACGCTCGCCGAGCTGCACCCGGGGCGCATCCACCTCGGGCTCGGCCGCGCTCCCGGCACCGACGGCGCCACCTTCCGAGCACTGCGACGCACCCACCAGGCAGCCGAGAGCTTCCCGAGCGACGTGGTCGAGCTGCAGCGCTACCTCTCGGACGATCTGCCGAGGAACGCGGTCAACGCCTACCCGGGCCGCGGTACACGCGTGCCGCTCACGATCCTCGGGTCCAGCATGTTCGGCGCGAGTCTCGCGGCCCAGCTCGGCCTCCCCTACTCTTTCGCCTCGCACTTCGCGCCGCAGCACCTCACCTCGGCCGTGCAGCACTATCGTGCCCACTACGTGCCGAGCGAGGCTCACCCCGAGCCCTACGTGAGCGCGGGCATCAACGTGGTCGCCGCCGAGACCGACGAGCAGGCGGAGGCGCTCTTCGTGCGCACGGAGGTCGAACGCGTGCGCAATTTCCTGTCGCGCGGCCGGGAACGTGAGCTCACCGCCGATGAGGCTTCGGCCCTGCTCGACACCCCCGCCGGCACCGAGATCCGCGGCATGCTGAAGTACACCGCGGTCGGCGGGCCCGAGAGGGTGCGCGCGGAGCTCGAGGCCTTCGCCCGATTCGCCGACGTGGACGAGCTCGTCACCCTGCACCCGGCGCCGACCCGCGCGGAGCAGCTCAAGTCGATCCGGCTCACGGCGCCCGCAGCAGCCTGAACCATAGCGGCTCCGCGGCGGCGGGGCGTCGCCGGCCACGCGGCGAGACCAGCGCCGTGCAGCGGGCGCCTAGACTGGGAGACGTGGTGCAGAGATGGCGTGACGTGGCCCGGGCGAGCGGTCTCGCCTCCCCCGACGGCTCGACAAGACCGACGATCTTCGCCGAGATGACGGCGCTGGCTCAGCGCACCGGCGCCGCGAACCTCGGTCAGGGTTTCCCCGACGCCGACGGCCCGGAGTGGATCCGCGAGATCGCCATGGCAGCGATCCGCGACGGCGCCAACCAGTATCCTCCCGGACGCGGCATTCCCGACCTGCGGCGGGCGATCGCCGCCCACCAGTCGCGGCACTACGGGATCGAGCTCGACCCCGACCGCGACGTGCTCGTCACCGCCGGAGCCACCGAGGCGATCGCCGCCGCCGTGCTGGCCTTCGCAGGGCCCGGGGACGAGGTGATGACACTCGAGCCCTTCTACGACTCCTACGCGGCAGCGATCGAGATGGCCGGTGCGACCCACGTCACCGTCCCCCTCGTCGCGGGAGCCGACGGTTTCAGACTCGACGCGGCCGCACTCGACGCCGCGGTGTCCGAGCGAACGCGCCTGATCCTGCTCAACACCCCGCACAACCCCACCGGCACCGTGCTCTCCGCAGAAGAGCTGCGGGCGGTGGCCGCGGCGGCGCAGCGAGTCGACGCGCTGGTCGTCACCGACGAGGTCTACGAGCACCTCACCTTCGACGGCCTCTCCCACACCCCGATCGCGACCCTGCCCGGCATGGCTGAGCGCACGCTCACAGTCTCTTCGGCGGGCAAGACGTTCTCGCTGACCGGATGGAAGATCGGCTGGATCGCCGGCCCCGCCGAGCTGATCGAGGCCGTCACCGCCATCAAGCAGTTCCTCACCTACACCGGTGGCGCCCCCTTCCAGCCCGCGATCGCCCGAGCCCTCGTCGACGGGGACACCGACATCGCGGTGCTGCGCGACTCGCTCTCCGCCCGCCGCGATCTGCTCGTCGACGGGCTGCGCGAGGCCGGCTTTCAGGTGATCGTGCCGAACGGCACGTATTTCGTCTGCGCCGACGCCGCACCGCTGCTCGGCTCCGGCGAGCAGCCGGTCGATGTCGGGGCCGGAGCCGCTTTCGCCCGTGCGCTGCCAGAACTCGTCGGAGTCGCCGCTGTGCCGATCAGCGCGTTCTGCCGCGAGGGGTCCGCCACGGCGCGTGCGCTCGACCCCTGGCTGCGGTTCACCTTCGTCAAGGACGAACAGACCCTGCGCACCGCCGTCGAGCGGCTGCGCGCGCTCGGCGGCGCGAAGGAGGCGGCAGTCTGATGGGACGCTTCATCGTGCTGGTCGGGACGATACTCGCGCTCTGGATGTGCGCGGGGCGCTGGCTGTTCGGGATCGGCGGGCCGCTCACCTGGTGGTATGCACCGACGATCGGGCTCGTGTTCGTCGCCCTCCACCTCTGGCTCGCCCGCCGCGTCGGCGTCACCCGAGCACGGGGCAAGCGCACCGGCCGCAGCACAATCGTCGCTCTCTCGCTCGCGTGGGCATGCGCGGTCGGCTTCGGTCTCACCGTACCGGATCTCGTCGGCGACGAACTGGTCTCGGTGCTGAGTCTCGCCGCCGGATCCGCGTTCTCGGGCGAGATGTCGATCGCGCTCTGCAATCCCCTCGGCATCCTCGCGTTCGCACTCGTCATCGCCTCGATCGCCTTCGCGTACGCCGACGCGCGCGATCCGAAACCCGAGGAGGACGAGTATCCGGGCGCGGGCGAAATGGTGCGCCATCCCCTCGAGTGACCCCGCGCCGCAGCTTTTCCCAGTTCATTTCTGTATTCGTTACGGCGCGCCCCACACGGCGCGATGAAAAGGTGGGAGCATAGGCCCATGGGCTTCCTTACTTATGGCGGCGTGCAAGAATACGAATTCGACGACCGCACCCTCGCGCACCTCAAGGTCGCGATCACTATCAAGATGCGCAGACAGGAGAGCTTCCTCATGAGCTGGACTGTGCCGGCCGAACGAGGAGGCGGACGGGTTTCGATCTGGCTGACCCCCTCCATCCCTCTCTCCTTCCGGTTCGCCGGAAGCCGCGCACCGCAGCTCAACAGGCACTGGCTCGCCGTGCTGAACGAGCTTGCGCACACACCTCGGGGACTCATCGTCGTCTCCGAGCAGGAGGCGCAACAGCATCAGACAGAACAGAAGTAGGGGGACTCGATGGGACATCTCATCTATGGGCACGGTGAACGATTCGCATTCGACGATCGGCTACTCACCCACCTGCGCACGGTGATCCTCGCGAAGCTGAACCTGCAGGAGAGCCTCGTGTTCACCTGGAGCGACGAGCGCCAGCACAGCATCTGGCTGCACCCCTCCATGCCCGTGCACTTCGAGTTCGACCAGCGCACCACGGACGAGCTGAACCCCGCGTGGATCGAGCAGCTTCTCGCGCACGCCAACTCGCAGGGGGGCCTGCGGCTGGTCGAGGAGCCGCCCCACCCGAGCTGATCGCTCGGCCCATCGAGTCTTCGCGCACGCGTTGGGGACCACGGGTCGGCAGTGCTCCTGGCTCGGCCTCTGCGCTTCGGCTTCTACCGCATCGGCAAGGCGTCGCGCAAGCCCCTGCAGCGTCAGGGGCGGTGAGAGTAGCGTCGTCATTACCCGAGCGGTTCTGCCTCCAGGCGGGCCGCCTCATGGAAAGGAGCAGGACATGGGTTTCATTGCTTTTCTCGTGCTCGGTCTGATCGCCGGTGCGATCGCAAAGGCGATCCTTCCGGGACGGCAGGGAGGCGGCTGGTTCGTGACGCTGCTTCTCGGCGTCGTGGGAGCGATGCTCGGCGGTTGGCTGGGTTCGGTGATCTTCGACGCCAGCCTTGAGAACTTCTGGTCGCTGCAGACCTGGTTGCTCGCGATCGGCGGTTCGATCGTGGTGCTGCTGATCTGGGGCCTCATCGTGGGTCGCAAGGGAGCAGCGGACTGACCCGTCTGCGCAGTACTGGGAAGGCCCTCGCCGTCGGCGGGGGCCTTCCCGTGTTCTCCATCGAAACACGGGACGATCGCAGAACAGCCCCCGACCAGGCGTCGTAACGCCCGGTCAGGGGCTATTTCCTATCCGCGGAGGGTAGGGGATTTGAACCCCTGAGACGGGGTTACCGCCTGCTTGTTTTCAAGACAAGTTCCTTCGGCCGCTCGGACAACCCTCCGCCGACGAGCTTAGCAAAGCCGGGAGCGCGCCAGAAACCGCGCCCCCGGGCCCCGCCCCACGCGCCTCAGCCGCCGAGCACCTCGGGGAAGCGGTCGCGCAGCGCGCTCAGCAACCCGCTCTCTTCGACCGAGCCCGTCACGCGCCCGGCGACGGCCTGCACCTCGGGCACGGCCTGCCCCATCGCGACGGAGTCGCCCGAGTGCGCGGCCCAGCGCAGCATGTCGATGTCGTTGCGCCCGTCACCGGCCGCGAACACGCGCGAGCGGTCGATGCCGAGGTGCGCCGCCACCACCTCGAGCGCGCTCGCCTTCGTCACGCCGTCGGGCGCGATGTCGAGCCACGAGGTGCTTCCGACGGCGTAGGAGACGTGGGTGAGGCCGAGCGTCTCGACGGCACCGAGGAACTCCTCGAGCCGGTGATCCGGCGACACCACCACCACGCGGCAGGCCTGCACGCCGAGCAGCTCATCGAACGGCACCATGCGCTGCTCCGCGGGCAGCGTGCCCGTGGGGATCGGCGCGGTGTAGAGGAACGTGCCGTCGGCGAGCTCGACCGCGAAGCGCGCGGTCACCAGCTGGGTGCGGATCTTGCGCAGCGCGTCGCTCGGGTCGAAGGCCTCGACGTACTCGCGTCGGTAGGATCTGGGCGCGAGCGGGTCGCGTCGCAGCGTTACCGCGCCGTTGGCGGCGACCACCCAGGCGGGGCGGATCCTCAGCCGCTCGACGACGGGGAGCGTCGCATCGACCGAGCGGCCCGTCGCGATGACGACCTCGTGGCCGGCGTCGTGGAGGGAGCGGATCGCATCGCCGAGCTCGGGATCGATGTGCCCGCCCTCCGGCTCATCGCCCGGTCCGCCGGAGCCGTGGTCGAGCACGGTGCCGTCGAGGTCGAGGGCGATGAGGTGGCGCCGATCCCCCGTCACGGACACGGCTGCTGCGGATGCGGCACCCATCTCAGACTCCCGCCGGAGAGAGCATCTCGAGCCCGCCCATGTACGGCCTCAGCGCCTCGGGCACCACCACGCTGCCGTCGGCCCGCTGGTGGGTCTCGAGGATCGCCACGAGCCAGCGGGTCGTCGCGAGCGTGCCGTTGAGGGTGGCGACGGGAGTCGTCTTGCCGTTCTCACCGCGGAACCGGGTCGCGAGCCGGCGCGACTGGTAGGTGGTGCAGTTGGAGGTCGAGGTGAGCTCCCGGTACGCGTTCTGCGTGGGCACCCAGGCCTCGATGTCGAACTTGCGGGCCGCGCTCGAACCGAGGTCCCCCGCCGCCACATCGATGACGCGGTAGTGCAGGCCCAGCGACTGCAGCATGTCCTCCTGCCAGCCGACGAGCCGGTCGTGCTCCGCCTCCGCCTCCTCGGGCGAGGTGTAGACGAACATCTCGAGTTTGTTGAACTGGTGCACGCGCAGGATGCCGCGGGTGTCCTTGCCGTGCGAGCCGGCCTCGCTGCGGTAGCAGGTCGACCAGCCGGCGTAGCGCAGCGGGCCGCCCGAGAGGTCGATGATCTCGTCGGCGTGGTAGCCGGCGAGGGCGACCTCGCTGGTGCCGGTGAGGAACAGATCCTGCGCCGGCAGATGGTAGACCTCGTCGGCGTGCTCGCCGAGGAAGCCGGTGCCCTGCATGACCTCGGGCTTCACGAGCGTCGGCGTGATGAGCGGCGTGAAGCCGTGCGACAGCGCGCGATCCAGCGCCATGTTCATGAGCGCCAGCTCGAGCCGCGCCCCGACGCCGCGCAGGAAGTAGAAGCGCGCGCCCGACACCTTCGCGCCGCGCTCCATATCGATCGCGCCCAGCATCTCGCCGAGTTCCAGGTGATCCCGCGCCTCGAACTCGAACTCGGGCTTCTCACCCACCTCGCGCAGCGTGACGAAGTTCTCCTCACCGCCGACGGGCACGCCCTCGAGCACCAGGTTCTCGATGCGCATCGCGATCGCCTCGAACTCGGCCTCCGCCTCCTTGGCGCGGGCCTCGGCGGCCTTCACGCTCGCTGCGAGCTGCTGCGCCTGCGCGATGAGGGCGGGCTTCTCGTCCTTCGACGCCGCCTTCACGCGACCGCCGAACTCCTTCTGCTCGGCGCGCAGCCCCTCGAACTCGGTGAGGGCCGATCGACGGGCCGCGTCTGCGGCGAGCGCCTGATCCACCACCGCCTCATCGTTTCCTCGTGCGCGCTGCGAGCGCTTGACGGCCTCAGGATCGGTGCGGAGCAGGACTGGATCGATCACTCCCCCAGCTTACCCGTGCGGATGGCCCGCGCAGGGCCCCGGTTCCCAGGTGCGGCCGCGGCGCACCCGCGGGCGCGGCCGCACACCCGCGTCGCACCGCTACCCTGGTTGCATGTCCCAGACCCCCGCGCGCAGCCTGCCCGTCGCCGCCGTGGTCTATCACCCGCTCAAGACCGATCTCCCCGCGCTCCGCACCGCCATCGCGCATCACGAGCACCAGGCGGGGTGGGGACCCACCCGCTGGTACGAGACCGATGCCGAGGATGCCGGGATCGCGGCGACGCGGCGCGCCATGGCCGAGGGGGCGAGTGTGGTGCTCGCGAGCGGCGGGGACGGCACGGTGCGCGCGGTGGCCGAAGCTCTGAGAGGATCGGGGATCCCGGTCGCGATCGTTCCGCAGGGCACCGGCAACCTGCTCGCACGCAACCTCGGCATGCCGCTCGGCAGGCCCGAGGCCGCGGTGCGCGCCGCCTTCTACGGCCGCGAGCGCGCCATCGACCTGGGGGTGCTGCGCATCGTGCGCGAGGACGACAGTGAAGACGAGCACACCTTCCTCGTGCTGGCGGGCATGGGCCTCGACGCTCGCGCGATCTCCGCCACCCGGGCGACGCTCAAGAAACGCCTGGGCTGGCTCGCCTACGTCGACGCGGGCGTGCGCACGATGCTGAAGGATCGGCCGCTGCAGATCCACTACTCCGTCGACCGCGCGCCCGTGAAGTCGCTCTCGGTGTACACCGTGATGATCGGCAACTGCGGGCTGATGCCGGGCGGCGTGCTGCTGATCCCCGACGCGAAACTCGACGACGGCCTGCTCGACGTCGTGGCGCTGCGGCCCCTCGGGCCGTTCTCGTGGCTGCGCATCTGGAACAAGATCGGCTGGGAGAACGGGGTGCTGCGCAGGACCAAGACGGGGCGCAGGATCATCGACCTCGTGCACGACACGAAGAGCGTCAACTACCTCAAGGCCAGGCGCTACGCCCTCGGGGTCTCCGACCCCGAGCCGGTGCAGCTCGACGGCGACGATTTCGGTCTCGCGCTCGCCGTGAGCGGCACGGTGGATCCCGGTGCTCTCATCGTGCGCGTGCTGCCGGAGTGGAACGCGCAGAGCTGAGTCAGGGGGCCTCGAGCGGCTCGCCGGTCTCATCGATGCCCGTATCGAGAGCGCGGTGGATCGAACGGGCGCCGACGAGCACGGCGATCCCTGCGACCACCGCCACCCCGCCGATGAGCACGAAGAACGTGAGCTCGGGAACGACGGTGTAGAGCGTCGCGAAGAGCGCGGCGAGCGTCGAACCCGCCCCGAGTGTGAGGATCTTCAGGGCGACGAGCTGAGTCTTGAAGCGGCCGGGTGCGATGCGCGTGACGACGGAGAAGCCGATGGGGCCGACGAAGACCTCGGAGATGCCGGCGAGTACGAGCGCGACGATGATGAGCCACACCGGCACCGTCTTCCCCGTCGAGAAAGCGGTCGTGATGAGGAGCAGGTAGGCCGCGCCGATGAACAGGAATCCCAGCGGGAACTTCTGAGCGGGCAGCAGACGGCCGATCCAGCTGTCCTTCCACACGGTCGCGATCAGCGGGATGATGAGCACGAGCGCGATGGTGCCGACGACCGAGAACCAACCCTCGGGGAAGATCCACCCGTCGAGGTCGAGGTCCACCCGCGCGGTCACGATGAGGGGCACGGTCGTGAACAGCTGCAGGTAGAAGCCGTAGTAGAGGGTCTCGGCGAGCCAGAGCGGGATGTAGCCGCGCACGCGCTTCCGGGCGTTCCCGTCGATGTGCTTCGAGGAGAGGATCACTGCGAAGTACGAGATCGCCGCGGCCGCGATCATGATGCCGACCACGTAATTGAGGTTGTCGGCGCGGATCACGCCGAAGACCGCGAGCAGCGCCACCACCACGAGGCCGAGCAGCGCCCAGGCGGCGGCCTTGAACAGGCCCGGCTTCGCGATCGGGTTCGGCACGACGTCGGTCTCCGCAGGCAGGGCGCGCATGCGCATCGAGTACTGGATGAGCGCCGCGGTCATGCCGACTGCTGCGATCCCGAACGCCCAGTGGAAACCGAGGTTCGACTGGAGCCAGCCGGTGGCGAGCGGGCCGAGGATCGCCCCCAGGTTGATCGAGAGGTAGAAGTACGAGAAACCGGAGTCGCGGGCCTCTCGGGACCAGCCGCCGAAGAGCACCCCGATGATCGAGGTGATGTTCGTCTTCAGCAGACCCGTTCCGACGGCGATGAGCACGATCCCGAGCGCGAGTCCGGCAAGGCCGGGAAGCAACGCCAGCGAGACGTGCCCGGCGGTGATGATCACCGCGCCCCAGAACACGAGACGGCGGGCCGACACGACCCGATCAGCGAGCCACGCCCCGAGCAGTTGTGCGAGATACAGGGCGCCGCCGTAGGCGCCGACGATGCTGACGGCGACGGTCTCGTTCATTCCGAGGCCGCCCTCGGCGACCGTGTAGATGAGGTAGTAGGTGAGCACCGCGTTCAGACCGTAGTAGCTGAAGCGCTCCCACATCTCGGTGAATGCGAGGTTCCAGAAGTGCTTCGGCTGGGCTCTGCGGTATCTGCCCACGGGCAGCGGTGTGGTGACGGTCGTCATCGGCGCTGAGACGAGGTGCTCCATGATGATCCGTTTCGTGATCGACCGTTCAGAAGCCGCTGAGCAGGCCGCCGGCGGTCTCGCCCCCGTCTACGACATAGGTCTGGCCGGTGATGTACGAGGCATCATTGGAGGAGAGGAAGGCGAACAGACCGGCGACCTCATCGGGAGTGCCGAAGCGGCCGAGCGGGATGCTCGCGGCTTGCTCGTCCCCGGCTGTCATGAGCGGGGTGCGGATGTACCCGGGCGCGACCGCGTTGACCCGGATGGTGGGCGAGAGATCCAGTGCCATGCAGCGCGTGAGCTCGACGAGGGCACCCTTGCCTGTGCTGTAAAGGGCGTGGTTGCGGTAGCCGACGAGACCGTTGGTCGAGGCCGTGTGCACGATGGCTCCGCCCGCCCCGGCGAGCATGTGACGTGCGGCGGCCTGAGCCACGAGAAAGGCGCCGTCGAGGTTCGTGCCCATGACCCGGCGCCAGCTCTCGAAGGGAATCTCCTCGAAGGGGAACCGAGCGTTGATACCGGCGTTGTTGATGAGCACATCGATCCTGCCGCAGTGCTCGGCGATCTCGTCGAAGACACGGGTGACGGCCTCCGGCACGGTGACGTCGAGCTGGAACGTCGCCTCGATCTCGGGGTGCCGCCCGGCGAGCCCTCCGAGCCCCTGTGCGTCGAAGTCGACGGCGACGACTCTCGCGCCCTCCTCGATGAACCTCGTCGCGGCGGCCTCGCCGATCGCCCCGGCTGCACCGGTGATCACGACGACCTTCTCTGCTAGTCCCCGCATACGTCCTTCTCCCTGTGAACTCTGCTTCCGCTCGCCTGCGAATCGCGCCTCGGGCGCACCGCCGAGAACCTCGGGCTCGACACGCTGAACCGGTCGTCCGCTACGCGTCCTCGCCATCGGGCGTGCCCTCGATGCTGACGCAGTGGCGTCACCAAGATTTGCACTCAGACGCTACGCGTCTTCGCCTGAGCAAATCTTGCGCAGCCAGTCGCGGGCGTCCCTGAACGCCTCGTCGTCGTAAGAGGTGCGGATGCTCGCGGCCACACGATCCGCTCGCGGGTACGACCCCAGGAAGACCACGCGCGGGCTGAACCGCTTCACACCCAGCAGAGCGTCGGCCACCCGCTCGTCCTTCACATGTCCCTCGGCGTCGATGACGAAGCGGTATCGACCCATGCGGTCACCGATCGGCCGCGACGCCAGCAGCGTGAGGTTCACCCCGCGGGTCGCGAACTGCTCGAGCAGTTCGAGCAGGGCACCCGCGCGATCCTCGGGCAGCTCCGCGATGAGGCTGGTCTTGTCGGCCCCGGTCGGTTCGCCGACGGGCGCGGTGCGGCTGACGAGCACGAACCGGGTCACCGCATCGGGGTTCTCGGCGATGCCCTCGGCGAGCACCTCGACGTCGTAGTGATCCTCGATGCCGGGGGGAGCGATCGCGGCGTCGATACCCTTCTCGAGGTCGAAGAGGTCGGCGGCCGCCTGCACGTTCGACGTCGCGGGAAGGTGACGGTGCCTCGGCACCTGGTCGTCGAGCCAGGCCCGGCACTGCCCGTAAGCGACCGGGTGGCCCGACACGACCGCGATGTCCTCGAGACCGGTGCCCGGGCGCGCGACGAGCACGAAGCGCACCGGCACCAGGTACTCGCCCACGATGCGCAGACCCGGGATCGTCGCCAGCGCATCCTGCGCGACCGTGACCCCGCCGTCGATCGAGTTCTCGATCGCGATCATCGCCGCATCGCTGTAGCCGGTGACGACGTCGTTCAGGGCCTCGCCGAGGTTCGCGACGGGGTTCCACTCCTGATCGGCGGCTTCGGGCACCTGCTTGAGCGCGGCCTCCGTGAACGTCCCCGCCGGCCCCAGATAGGAGTAACGGCGGACGGGTGCGGGGCTCTGCGACATGATGTCCAGAGTACCGCGCCGCAGAGACTTGCCGAGCCGGGTATTCGCTCTCAGCCGAGCACGCGCGCCACGAGCGCCTGGGCTGCTTCTTGCACGAGGGCGAGGTGCTCGGGGCCGCGGAACGACTCGGCGTAGATCTTCATGACGTCCTCGGTGCCGGAGGGCCGCGCCGCGAACCAGGCGTGCTCGGTCTGCACCTTGAGCCCGCCGATGGGGGCGCCGTTACCCGGGGCGGTGGTGAGGATCGCGGTGATCGGGTCGCCGGCGAGCTCGGTGTCGGTCACGTCGTCGGGGGCCAGCGCTCCGAGGCGGCGCTTCTGCTCGGGGGTCGCCGCCGCGTCGACGCGGGCGTACGCGGGCTCGCCGAAGCGCCCGACGAGCTCGCCATAGCGCTCGGAGGGGGACTGGCCGGTGACCGCCTGGATCTCGGCGGCGAGCAGGCAGAGCAGGATCCCGTCCTTGTCCGTGCTCCAGGCCGTGCCGTCGAAGCGCTGGAACGAGGCCCCCGCGCTCTCCTCGCCGCCGAACACGACCTCGCCCGACGAGAGTCCGGGCACGAACCACTTGAAACCCACGGGCACCTCGAGCAGCTCGCGCCCGTGCGAGGCGACCACCCGGTCGATGAGCGCCGACGAGACGAGCGTCTTTCCGATCTTCGCGGTCGCGGGCCAGTCCGGCCGGTGCGTCAGCAGGTAGTCGATGGCGACCGTGAGATAGTGGTTCGGGTTCATGAGCCCGCCCTCGCGGGTCACGATGCCGTGGCGGTCAGCGTCGGCGTCGTTGCCCGTCACGAGGTCGTAGAGGGACTGCGAGTCCGCGATGGTGGACATGACGTGACGAGAGGAGGGATCCATGCGGATCTTCCCGTCCCAGTCGAGGTGCATGAAGCCCCACTGCGGATCGACTCCCGGGCCGAGCACGGTCAGATCGAGTTCGTAGCGGTCGCGGATCGCTGCCCAGTAGGCCACGCTCGCGCCTCCCAGCGGGTGCGCGGCCAAACGCACACCGGCCTCGCGGATCGCGTCGACGTCGATGACCTCGCCGAGCGCCTCGACGTACTCTCCGAGGAAGTCGTAGCGGCCGACCGGCTCACCGCCGATCCCGTCCTCGCTTGCGCGGGGAATCGCGTCGATCCCGCCCTCCAGCAGCTCGTTGGCTCGGGCGGCGATCCAATCGGTCGCGTCGGTGTCGGCGGGGCCGCCGTGGGGAGGATTGTACTTGAACCCGCCGTCCGCGGGCGGGTTGTGGCTCGGCGTGACCACGATGCCGTCGGCACGGCCGGGGTCATCGACGGCGCGATCGCGGTTGTGGGTGAGGATCGCGTGGCTCACCGCGGGGGTCGGCACGAAGACCTCGTCGCCCGTACCGGCCTTCGCGAGCACGTGCACCCCGGCCGCGGAGAGCACCTCGCGCGCCGTGTGCTCGGCCGGAGCCGACAGCGGATGCGTGTCGGAGCCGATGAAGAGGGGCCCCTCGATGCCCTGCGCGGCGCGGTACTCGGCGATCGCGGCGCTGATCGCGACGATGTGGGCCTCGTTGAAGGATCCCTTGAGCGAGGACCCGCGGTGCCCCGAGGTGCCGAACACGACTCGCTGGGCGGGATCGGCGGGATCCGGCATCACCTCCGAGTACGCGGCGAGAAGCGCCTCGACATCGATGAGATCCTGCTGCTGCGCGGGCTGCCCTGCTCTCTCATGCATGTCTCCAGTGTGCCAGCCCCGATCCCCGCCCGCACTCCCCGCTACCGCTCCGCCTCTCTCCGCTACCGCTCTGCCCCTCTCCGCTACCGCTCCGTTTCCATTCCGCTTCACCCCTGCCGTCTTCTCCCGCGCACAGATCGGCGTTCAAACACATCGATCGCCCGATTCGGTGTGTTTGAACGCCGATCTGTGCGTTTGGGGCGGCGGAGGGCTCCGCCGCGAGAGGGAAGAGGCGATACCGCTCGTTCACAGAGCGGGGCTACGCTGGAGGCATGGACGAGAGCGTGATCACCACCAGGCGCGACGAGATCGAGTGCTGGCTCACCGACATGGACGGGGTGCTGGTGCACGAGGAGCGCGCGATCCCGGGCGCCGCCGAGTTGATCCAGCACTGGCGCACCGAGGAGATCCCCTACCTCGTGCTCACCAACAACTCGATCTTCACGGCGCGCGACCTCAGCGCCCGGCTCGCCGCCTCGGGCATCGACGTGCCCGAGGAGCGGATCTGGACGAGCGCGCTCGCCACCGCCGCCTTCCTCAAGCAGCAGAAGCCGGGCGGCTCCGCGTTCGTGATCGGCGAGGCTGGCATCCTCACCGCCCTGCACGACGCCGGCTACGTGATGACCGAGTCGAATCCCGACTTCGTGGTGGTCGGCGAGACCCGCAATTACTCGTTCGAGGCGATCACCAAGGCGGTGCGGCTCATCATGAACGGCGCGCGGTTCATCTCGACGAACCCTGACGCGACCGGCCCCAGCGCCGACGGTCCGCTCCCCGCGACCGGGGCGATCAACGCGCTCATCACGAAGGTGACCGGCAAGGTGCCCTACATCGTGGGCAAGCCGAACCCTATGATGTTCCGCTCCGCGCTCAACCAGATCGGCGCGCACTCCCACAACACCGGCATGATCGGCGACCGCATGGACACCGACGTTGTGGCCGGCATGGAGGCGGGGCTGCACACGGTCCTCGTGATGACGGGGATCTCGGATCGCCGCGAGATCGAGAAGTTCCCGTTTCGGCCCGACGAGATCCTCTCCTCGGTCGCCGAGCTGCTGCCCGGCGAGTAGGGCGCGCCCCGAACTTCGCTCACAATCGCGGCTTAGGCCCGGTTCTCAACGAGTTGTCCACAGATTCCGGATCCAGGGCCGGCAAGGGTCTGCCCTCTGTCAGGATCGGCTGTACCCCAGACCGATTCCACGACAAGATGGGAATGTGAGCAGCTTGAATGATCCTCAGATGTGGACCATCATCGGTGTCTTCGCCGCCGCGCTCTTCGGCATGCTCACCTTCATGGGCTACTCGTTCATGCGCGCGCTGGCCGGGCACGTCGCGCAGATCACGAGCAAGATCGAGATCGTCGAAACCAAGCTCGAAGCGCGCTTCGAGCGCCTCGAGGCCCGCGTCGATAACCTCGATCGCGACGTGCAGGCCATCGCGAAGCGGGTCTTCGGCGAGTAACCAGGCAAGTGCTCGGGTCTAGCCCGGTAGGGTGCCGTCGGCTCCGGGCCGCCAGGGCGCTCGGGCCGAGCCCGGCGGGCAGGCCCGGCCCGCTGTGAGCCCGGGCCGAGCCCCGCCTGCCGCGCGGGCGTTCGCTTTCCGGGTGAATTCCAGCGTCGTCGAAGCGAACGCTGGCGTGCCGCGGGCGTAGACCTCCCGCACCGATGCAGACCCGCGATACGGTGCGCGAGGTCTACATCGGTGCGGGAGGTCTGCGCCGGAGCCCCGGCGCGGCGCCCCGCCCCGCCTACAGCCCGATTCTGCGGTATCGGTCGTGGCGCGCGATCCGGCGTCGGTCCGGGTGCTGCAGGCTGAGCGCGGCGAGCTCCTGGGTGATGGCATCGCCCATGCGCGCGCAGAACGCTTCGATCTCGGTCGACGCATCGGGCAGCTCGGGCACGACCCGGTCGACGATGCCGTTGGCCAGCAGGTTCGCCGACGCGACGCCCTGCTGCTCGGCGAGCTCGGGTGCGTGCTCCGTGTCGCGGTGCACGATCGCGGAGGCGCCCTCCGGCGGCAGCGGCGAGAGCCACGCGTGCTCGGCGGCGAGCGTGCGGTCGGCGGGCAGGATCGCGAGGGCCCCGCCCCCGGTACCCTCGCCCAGCAGCACCGACAGCGTCGCTCCGCGATGCGTCGCGAGGTCGGCGAGGCAGTGCGCGATCTCGCTCGCGAGCCCGCCCTCCTCCGCGGTCTGGGAGAGTGCCGCGCCCGGCGTATCGATCACGGTCACCAGCGGCAGCTTGAGCTCCTCCGCCAGGTGCATCGCGCGCCTGGCCGCGCGCAACCCGCCCGGCCCGAGGGGCGCGTGCGAGCGCTGGATCCGGCGATCCTGCCCCACCACGACGGCGGGGATCCCACCGAAGCGCGCCAGGCACAGCGACAGTCCGGGATCCCGCTCTCCCTGCCCCGTGCCCGACAGGGGCACGACGTCGGTCGCCGCGTACCGCAGCAGCTCCCGCAGCCCGGGCCTGCGACGGTCCCGCGTGCGCAGCACCGAGGCCCACGTCTCGCTCGAGCCCGCCGACTCCTCCCCTGCCCGCCCCGGGTCGGCCGCCCGGGCGATGATCTCGGCGCGGGTAGGCGGGTCGAGCAGGCGCAGCACCCGCTGGATCATGTCGCGCAGCTCCTCGGGCGGCAGGACGCCATCGATGACGCCGTGCTTCGCGAGGTTCTCGGCCGACTGCACCCCCTCGGGGAACTTCTCACCGTACAGCGCCTCGTAGACGCGCGGGCCGAGGAAGCCGACCAGCGCGCCCGGCTCCGCCACCGAGACCTACCCGAGCGATCCGAACGAGGCGAGCACGCCGCCGGTCGACGGATGCCGCAGGTAGGTGAGGTACGGCAGGCCCTCGGCCTGGTGCGCGGCGACCGCGCCCGCGATCCGGCGAGCCCCAGGAAGCTGAAGGTGGTGAGGGACTCCCCTGCCTGCAGGAACCACGACGTCCACTTGGGGATGTCGCGCTTGCCGACGGTCCAGTTGCTCATGCTCTTCTGGCGCCGCCGGCTGGCGATGTCGAGTGCCCCGATGACGAGGAGCCCGAGAACGATGATGACGGTGACGGTCATCGCAGACCCTCTTCCTTCTCGGCGGCGATACGCTCGGCTCGGAGCGCCTCGATCTGCTCGGTGGCGAGGCGCTCGCGCTCCGACCGGTCGTGCTCGCGCCCGCCGTTACGCAGGTAGAGCGACTCGACGAGCTGCAGGCTGAGCACCGTCAGCAGGACGAGAGCCGCGGTCCAGACGAGCACCGCCGGGATCCCGAACCACAGGGTGGGCTCGTTCGCGAACGGGAGGAACGGGGTCGCGAAGAACCCCGCCACCGGGATGGCCGCGATCACGGCCCTTCCCGGCGTCAACAATTTCGGTTTCATGATGCTCCTTTGCACTTCACATCTGGTGTCAGGTTTTGGATAGAGCGGAGGTCAGTCGACGAGGACCGCGGGCGTGCGGAGCCAGTGCGGCTGCAGCCGTTCGATCTGGGCTGCGAGCGCGAGGATCCTGCCCTCGCGACGGGGCGGGGCGATCAGCTGCAGCCCGACGGGGAGCCCCTCTGGCGTGAACCCGCAGGGCACGCTCAGCGCCGTGAAGCCGGTGATCGAGATGCGGGTCGCGGCCCGCATCCACTCGAGGTAATCGGGCTGGCTCACGCCGTTGATCTCGCGCGGCCAGGAGCTCTCGGCGGGGAACGGGAGCGCGGTGGTGACCGGGGCGGCGAGCACGTCGATGTCGTCGAACAGGCTCATCATGCGCTGGAGCATGCGCTCGCGCTGCGCCATCGCCAGCTGCAGGTCGTCGATCCCGAGGCGCAGGCCCGCCTCGGTGTTCTCGATGAGTTCGACACCCAGGCGATCCCGGTCGCTCCGCAGCGCAGCGCCGAAACTCCGCGCGTAGCCGAACGCTCTGAGCGTGCGGAAGGCGGGATCGGCCTCGGCGAGATCCGGCTCGACCTCGGTGATGAGGTGGCCCAGCTCACGCAGCGCGGGGAGCCCGGAGCCGTCGAGCACCTCGGATATCCCCCGCTCGATCTCGAGGCCTCCGAGCGTGCGGCTCCACCCCACCCTGAGCGGACCCTCCGACTGCGGCACCTCTCCGGGAAAGACCTCAGGGATCGACAGCGGCGAGCGTGGATCCTCTCCCGAGAGCGCCGAGAGCAGCAGAGCGGTATCGGCGACGGTGCGGCCCATGGGCCCGCCCGTCACGAGGGTGTCCCAGCTGTCCGAGACGGGCCGGTCGGGCACGCGCCCGATGGTCGGACGGATACCGACCACGTTGCAGAACGCTGCGGGGTTGCGCAGCGATCCGCCCATGTCGGAGCCGTCGGCCACCGAGGTGAGCCCCGCGGCGAGCGCGGATGCGGCCCCGCCGCTCGATCCGCCGGCGCTGCGGTCGGTCGCGTACGGGTTGGTCGTGGTGCCGAACACACGATTGTAGGTGTGGGATCCGGTGCCCTGCTCGGGGGTATTGGTCTTCCCGTAGATCACGGCACCCGCGTCGCGCATGCGCTGCACGATGAGCGCGTCCTGCTCGGGAACGTGGTCCGCGTACAGCAGGGATCCGTAGGTCGTGCGCAGCCCCGCGGTGTCCTCGAGATCCTTGACGGCGACGGGCAGGCCCTCGAGCGGCCGCGGCGCGAGCCCCTGTTCCCGGCGCGCGTCCGAAGCGCGAGCCGCGCGCTCGGCCGCTTCGAAGTCGACGGTCACCACGGCGTTGATCCGCGACCGAAACAGTGAGAGCGAGCGCGCATGACCCTCATGACCGAAACGCTGGACCAGGCCGACCGGAGCATCTGCGCGGCGCTGCTGCGCAACGGCCGCGCGCCCTGGCGGCTCATCGCCCAGGCGACGGGGCTGCAGGAGCGCACCGTCTCACGACGGGCGACCCGGTTGTTCGAGCAGGGTCTCGTGCGGGTGACCGCCTTCGCCCACCCGCTGCTCGCGGGCCGTGGCGACGCGTTCCTCGCCCGGTTCAGCTGCCGCCCCGGGCAAATGCCGCACGTCGCCCGGTGGCTGGCGCACCGGCCTGAGACCCTGTGGGTCTCCACGCTCATGTCGCAGAGCGCCGTGCTGGCGGAGTGCTTCATACGTCCCGAGGAACAGGCGGCCTTCATCGAGCGCGAGCTGCCGTTTCAGGAGGTGACCGATTACTCCTTCGCGCCGCTGCACCACTACCGGCGCACGGTGCGCGGCTGGCAGCCCGACATCCTCGACCGGGGCCAGCTCGCCGTGCTCGGCGAGGACGAGACCTCGGCGCTGAACGCTTCCGAGGGGCCCCTCGACGAGTTCGATCAGGTCGATCGCGAGATCCTCGACCTCCTCATCCGCGACGGCCGCATGAGCATCGACGCCATATCCTCCGAGCTCGGCCTCGCGAAGGCGACGGTGCGCCGCCGCATCCAGTTCATGCAGCACTCGGACCGCGTGAGCATCCGGGCGGTGCTCGAGCCGGCACTGCTCGGGTTCCCGCACGAGATCTTCCTCACCGCGCGTGCGCCGCTCTCACGACTCGACGAGCTCGCCGAGCTGATCGCAGCCGACTCCCGCGCCCGATGGGTGGCCGAGACCACTGCCGACGGGTCGGTGCGTGCGATGCTCGCCTGCCGGAACAGCGGCGAGGTGCCGTCCGCCGTGTCCGACCTCGCGGCCCGGTTCGCCGACGACCGGCTCACGGTCGAGACCGAGCGGTTGCTCACCATGCACAAGCGCAGCGACGTCGTGCTGCCTCCTGCGACCCGGAGCTCTTGAACCTCGCGCGGTCGGCTACCTCTTGCGCAGCGCCTTGAAGAGCATCTGACCCAGGATGAAGGCGAGCAGGATCGAGAACGCGACGTTCGACCAGAATGGCGGGATGTGCGTCGCGATCACCGAGCCGAGGGGGGAGAGCACGCTCGCGGCGATGCCCAGCACTGCGGCGGACCTGAGGTCGACGTTGCGGCGGCGCACATTGCCGAGTGTGCCCGAGATCGATCCCGGGATGAGCATGATCAGCGACGTGCCCTTCGCGATGAGGTCGCTCGATCCGAAGAAGAACATCAGCACCGGCACGACGATCACACCGCCGCCCACGCCCAGCAACCCCGAGAGCACACCGGTGATCAGACCGGTCAGCACCAGCAGCGATCCGGTGAGCAGCGTGATGTCGATCTCGGCGTCTCGCTGCGGGATCACGAACCACAGACTGATCACGACTCCGAGCAGGAAGGCCATGAACATCCAGCGCAGGAAGCCGGTGGGCACCCTCGAGAGCAGGTAGCTGCCGATCTGCGCGCCGATCACAACACCGACGGCGAGCAGCACGGCCGCGATCCAGTCGACATTGCCCTGGAGCGAGTATCCGATGCCGCCGACGACGGCAGCGGGGAGGATCGCGGCGACCGACGTTCCGGCGGCGAGACGCTGCTCGAAGCCGAGGAACATCACGAGCATCGGCACGAGCACCACACCGCCTCCTATGCCGAAGAGACCTGAGAGCAGGCCTGTGGCTGCGCCGAGCAGCGCGAGGACGATGATGCTGGGACGGATGGATTGAGTCATGGAGATCGTTTCTAGGAGAGGGCGGTTCGGCTGAGCGGAGGCGGCGGCGCCGTTCAACCCGCGCCGTCGACCACGATCGCCGAGCCGTCCGACCTCGGATCGCTCGCCGCTTCGTACCCCTCCGAGGTGACGCGGATCAGGTTCGAATGCCCCAGATCCTCCGTGTACGCGGGGACCGTCTTGAGCTCGAACCGGGCGGCGATGGCCTCGCGAGCGGCGTCGGGGACGTCGTCCTCGATGAGCACCCGCACTACACCGTCGGCGCCGGGCTCCTCCACGATCCAGCGCGGCGCGTGGGTGGCGTCGTGCGGCGTGGCGCCCGCGAGAGAGCGCAGCAGAAGCTGGGTGTGGATCTGCGGCTGCGCCGATCCGCCCATCGTCGCGGACACCCACGCGAGCTCGTCGCCGCGCAGGATCAGCACGGGCATCAGCGTGTGCCGCGGGCGCCTACCGGGGGCGAACGCGTTCGGCGAGGCGGGGTCGAGCGAGAACGACGTGCCGCGGTTCTGGAACAGGATGCCGGTCTCGGGTTCGAGCACCGCCGCCCCGAAGCCGAAGTACACCGAGTTGATGAGCGACACCGCCCAGCCGTCGGCGCTGACGGCGCTCAGCCCGACCGTGTCGCCGCTCGGCTTCGCCTCGCGCGGCGGCGGGTGCTCGGGCCGCCGCATCGCGATGAGTTCGGCTCCGGTCGGGCCGCCGGCGGCGGGATCGGCGAGGTACGCCGCGCGCACCGCGTTGCCGCCCCTGAACGAATCGGCGAGCGCCCCGGCGCCCGCGCCCAGCGGGTCGCCGATACCGCCCGCGATGTCCTGCAGCGCGCGCAGCAGGATGAACCCGGAGGTGTTCGGCGGACCCGTGATGACGCGATGTCCGTCGAAGTCGCCCTCGAGCGGGTCGTCCCAGAAGGCGGTGTACCCGGCCGCGTCCTCGAGGGAGATCTTCGAGCCGAGCGCCTGCAGCCCCGCCACCCAGCGCTGCGCGAGCTCGCCCTCGTAGAACTCGTCGGCTCCGCGCTCCGCCAGGCGGCGCAGGGAGGCTGCGAGCGCCGGCTGCACGAGGGGCTGCCCCTGCACGAGCGGGAGGCCGTCGGGGATGAACACGCTGCGGCACCCCGGATCGAGGTCGAGCACCTCGCGCTCCGCGACGATGGCAGCAGCCACCGATCGGGCGGTCGGCACCCCCTCGTCGGCGTAGCGGATCGCGGCCTCCAAGTGCTGGGCCCAGCTGCGAGTGGCGCCGAACTCGTGCAGCGCCGCCCAACCGCGCACGCCCCCGGGCACGGTCACGGTGTCGATCCCCCGCAGCGGAAGCATCTCTCCGTAGGCCTCGCGAAGCGCGTCGAGCGACTGCGCAGCCGGCGCAGTGCCCGTCGCGTTCAGGAAGCGGATCTCTCCCTCGGGGCTGCGAACGAGCGCGACCAGGTCCCCGCCGAGCGCCACGTTGTTCGGATACACGACGCACAGCGCCGCCGCTGCGGCGAGCGCCGCGTCGATCGCGTTGCCGCCGGCCTCGAGCTCCGCCGCTCCCGCCTCGGTGGCGAGGTGATGCGAGGTCGAGATCGCTCCGCGTGGATGATTCATGGCAGCTTCGTCTCCTTCTCCCGCCCGGCGAGGGCGATTTGCTGCGCGATATCGAGTACGTGCTCGCGGGCCTCGCGCTCTGCGAGAGCACCGTCGCGCGCGGCGATCGCCTCGAAGATGCGCCGGTGGGCCGCGCTCGATGCTTCCCGCCGTTCCTTCGTCTGATATCGATTCGCACGACTCGGGGCAATCTGCTGCGCGATCTGCTCGTTGATGAGCGCGAGCAACGGGTTGTGGGTGTACTGGGAAATGGACTGATGGAAAGCCCGATCGAGCTCCGCGTAACGCTCCTTAGTGACGTCCTTTTCCATCGCCTCGACGAGCTCACGCAGCTGCGCCAGGTCGCGAGGCGTCGCCCGGCTCGCGGTAAGTCGGGCGATCGGCGGCTCCACGATCGCACGCAGCTCCATGATGTCCTGGAGAGCCGGCTGCAACGCGGCAACCGTGTCGAGCAGATCGTCGGAGATCGCGGCCCGTTCCCCCGGCCGGAGCACGATGGTGCCTCGTCCGGGCTTGCGATCGATGAGACCACGGTTCTCGAGTTCACGCAGTGCCTCTCGGATCGAGACCCGGGAGACTCCGAGATGCTGCGCGAGTTCCCGTTCGGCGGGAAGCTTCTCTCCGGGGGTGAGATCACCCTCGAGAATCAGACGCTCGAGATCGACCGAGAGCCGGTCGGGTACCGAGAGAGTCTCCCCTCTGCTGATCGATTCCCAATCCATTGTGCACTTCCATTCTCGCTTCGTTTGCCTCCATGCAGGCCCGATGGCCGCTCTCGTCCCCTCCCGACGTCACGTTTCCGTGCTCTTGCCGAAGTAGGCTTCGTGCAGCTGCTCGTCCTCGAGCATGGCCTTCGCATCACCTCCACCTGAGATCCTCCCGGTTTCCATGAGGTAGCCCCTGTCCGCGATTGCGAGCGCCATTCTGGCGTTCTGCTCGATCAGCAGCACACTCGTGCCCGATCGGTTGATTTCAGCAATCACTTCGAACATTTGCGCAACCACCTTCGGGGCCAGACCCATCGACGGCTCATCCAGCATAAGCAATCGCGGACGTCTGATGAGTGCCCGAGAAAGTGCGAGCATCTGCTGCTCCCCTCCTGAAAGCGTCGCGGCGATCTGGTTCCGGCGCTCCTCGAGGCGTGGAAAGAGCTCAAAAACGCTCCCGATCTCTGCGGAGAAATCGGACGACGCACCCCAGTGAGCGATCTGCAGGTTCTCATACACCGACATCCTGCCGAAGATATGCCGGCCTTCGGGCACGAGCGAGAGCCCGGACCGCACGTGCTGCTCCGCGCGTTGCGCCGAGACGTCCGTTCCCAGGAAACCGATCCTGCCTCGGCTCTTGCAGAGTCCGGCAATCGAACGCAACAGACTGCTCTTGCCCGCCCCGTTCGCTCCTACCACAACCACCAGCTCACCATCGTCCACATGCATGTCGACATCGGTGACTGCCCTGACTACGCCGTATCGGACATTCAGGTCTTCGATATCGAGGATCCTCACTTCGCATCACTCCCAAGGTAGGCTTCGAGCACTTCGGGATTCACTCGGATCTCAGCAGGTGTACCATCCGCGATGATCACGCCGTGGTCGAGGACGATGATCCGATCAGAGACGCCCATGAGCAGATCCATATCGTGCTCGATGAGGATGACGTCGATCCCGCGTTCTCGAATCCGCTCGATATGGCGGGCGAGATCCCGCGTTTCGCTCTCGTTCAGGCCAGCCGCCGGCTCGTCGAGCAGCAGCACGTTCGGCCGGGTCATGAGCGCCCGCGCGATCTCCACGCGACGCTGCTGATAGGCGTCAAGCGAGGAGGCGCGCTTGTCTCGGCTGTCCCAGGCATCCATGAACGCGAGCACCTGCTCGGCCTCCTCCACCGTTACACGCTCGGGGCGGCGCACGAATGGGAAGGGGGAGAGGAACTTCGGCGCGAAGCCGGCGAGTCGGGAGTGGCCGCCGACCAGGAGATTCTCGAGCACCGTCATGTCCCAGAACAGTCGTACCGTCTGGAATGTCCGCGCGATGCCGCGCATGGAGACCGCACTGGATTCGAGGCTCTGCGTCTGTTCCCCGCGCAGTTCGATAGTGCCCGAAGTCGCTCTGGTGACCCCGGAGATCGCGTTGAGCAGGGTGGATTTACCGGCCCCGTTCGGCCCCATGAGGCCGAGAACTTCCCCGTGTCTCAGCTCGAATGTCACCGCCTCGAGCGCGACGAGCCCGCCGAAGACCTGCTTGACGTTCTCCACCCGCAGCACCGGCTCGCCTGTGGCCTCTGGAGCCGCCGACTCGTTCACGACGAGCTTGCCGACGGGCTCTTCCTTCCTGCCGCGAGCCCGGGTGAGTTCGAGTCGCTTCGAGATGATCCCGCCGGGGCGCAGGATCATGAGGATCACGACGATGAGTGCCAGGAAGCCGGTGCGGAACTCGGGGTGGGCCTGGATGAGGGGGATGTCCTTCGCGACCGCCTGGAAGAAGATCCACAGCACCGCCCCGGTGACCGGCCCCCAGAGCGTGCCCGCTCCGCCGAGAATGACCAGGCTCAGCACGATGAAATTGTCCTCGAGTGTGAAGCTATCGGGGTTCACGAACTGATTCATATGGGCGAAGAACACTCCGATGACACCGGCCGTGGAAGCTCCGACCACGTATGCGAGCAGCTTGTAGCGGCGCGTGCGGATCCCCATCGAAGATGCCACGAGTTCGTCCTCGCGGATGGCCACCCATGCCCGGCCGACAGGAGACGCGATGAGCGAGGCCAGCGCCACCACGAGGATGACCACGACGAGGAAGACGATGTAGTAAGTCGTCAGCGGTGGCACGATCTCGCCGGTGAAGGTGAGCGCGGGGATGTTCCGAATGCCGACCGCGCCGCCGGTGAAATCTGTCCAGTTGATCGACACGATGCGGACGATCTCTCCGAAGGCGAGGGTCATGATGGCGAGATAGTCGCCGCGGGCGCGGAGCGTCGGATATCCGATGATCGAGCCCGCGATGCCCGCGAAGATGATCGCCGCCACGATACTGACCGGGAGTATCCAGGCGAGCGCCGCGGGGTTGTCGGCGAGATCTGCGCCGAAGGTTCGAGTGCAGAATATCGCCGTCGTGTATGCACCCACGATGAAGAAGGCGATGTAGCCGAGATCGAGGAGGCCGGTGATGCCGACCAGGATGTTCAATCCCGAGGCGAGCGCGACGTAGACGAGTGCGAGGGCCGCGACGCGGATCCACTTGTCTCCGGGCAGAGCGAGCGGGGCGAGAAGCCCCACGAGCAGGAAGATCCCGGGCCAGACCCAGCGTTTGAGGCCGTGATCCTGCTTGAGGACGACGATGGGGGCGGTGTAGGTGTTCGACATCGTTAGACCTTCTGTACTTCTCGACGGCCGAGCAGTCCCTGCGGGCGGAGCCAGAGGATGATCACGAGGATTCCGAAAGCGATCACGTCGCGGTAGGCGGATCCCTGGGGAACGTAGGCGGCGGCGAGCTCTTCACTGACGCCGAGTACCAGGCCGCCCACGAAGGCGCCGGGAATGCTCCCGATTCCTCCGAGCACCGCGGCGACCAGGGCTTTGAGACCCGGCAGGAAACCCATCGTCGCGGCTGCGAAGCCGTAGCGCTGCGAGTAGAGCAAACCCGCCACAGCCGCGAGTGCGGAGCCGAGCACGAACGTCGTCGAGATGACCCTGTCGACCCCGATTCCCATGAGCCGCGCCGCATCTTTATCCTCGGCGGTCGCGCGAATGGCACGTCCGATCGGGGTGAATCGGATCACCGCCCAGAAGGCAAGCGTCACGACCACGGCTACCGCGAGCACGATGACGTCTATACGCTGCACCCTCGCGCCGAGGATGTTGAGCGGGTCTCCCAACTCAGGACGGGGTACTGGAAGCTGAGCCGCGCCGAAGAGGAAGGTCGCCACGGCCCGCAGCAGCATCGATACCGCGATCGCGGTGATCAACATGGATAGGATCGGTGCGTTGCGCAACGGTCTGTAGGCAACCCTTTCGATGAGCCACCCTATGAGTGAACCGACGACGAGTCCGAAGAGAATCGCCGCCCAACCTGGCAGAGCCGGCCCGGCGACATTCGCGTCCGCGATGACGATGTTGGTCTGGCCAGCGACAAGAGCGCCGACGGCCCCGAACATGAATATCTCGCCGAAGGCGAAGTTCACCATGCCGAGAACTCCGTAGACCACGCTGAATGCAACGGCGAGGAGCCCATAGATGCCGCCGACCGCGAGTCCGTTGATAATTTCTTGCATTGCCTATCTCCGTAGCATGCTCGGGAACGGGTTAAGGTTCCCGGTGGGCACCTGAAACACGATCAGGTACCCACCGAGGCGCCTATTCCTTGATGACTACGAACTCTCCGTCCTCGACGCGTTGGAAGGTGAGGTCACCGACGCGATCACCGCCTTCGTCGAAACTGATCTCACCCGACACTCCCGCGAACCCCTCCGTTGCTGCAATGGCCTCGGCGACAGCTGCGCGATCAGTCGATCCCGCGCTCTCCATCGCCTGGGCGGCGATGTTGGTGGCGTCGTACGCGAGTGCGGCCCAGGAACTCGGCTCCTTGTCGTACTTCGCCTTGAATGCTTCGACGAAGGCGCTGGCTTCTGGACTGTCATCGCTGGCGGAGAAGGCCGAGTAGACTTCCACGCCTTCCCCGTTAGCACCTGCGAGATCCAGGAAGAGCGGGCTGGCCGCACCGTCCGAAGCGAAGATCGGCAACTCGGATCCGGCGTCGCGGATCTGATTCACGATCTTGCCCGCCTCCGTGTAGAAGCCGCCGATGAAGACCGCATCGGGGTCGTCCTTCAGCGCCGCGTCTACCGTGCTGGCGAAGTTCACGGTGCCCAGTTGGTAGGCCTGCGAACTCGTGACCGTTCCTCCGGCCTCCTCGATGCCCTCCGAGAAGGCATCGGCGACACCCTTCCCGTAGTCGTCTTGCTGATACAGCACCGCGACCTTCTTCACACCTCGGTTCTCGGAGATGAACTTCGCCGCTTCTGCACCCTGATAGGCGTCAGTGAACACGGTACGGAAGAAGATGTCGCTAGCTCCGCTCAACTCGGGAGACGTTACCGCCGACGCGATGATCGGCAAGCCGCACTGGGTGTAGATCGGCAGCCCGGACAACGCGACGCTCGAGAAGCTGAAACCGAGAACTACCGGAACCTCGGCGTCGTCGCAGAACTCCTGCGCAATCACGGGACCGTTGGCGGGTTTGCCCTCGTCATCCACGCCGTCGAGAGCGAGATCGCGACCCAGCACCCCGCCACCCGCATTGATCTCCTCGATCGCGAGGTCGATGCCCTCGCGCATCTCAAGGCCGTAGCTGGCGAAGTCACCCGACAGAGTGGCGGTGTACCCGATGGGGATGGCACCCTCCGAGTTTCCCCCGTCGCCCGAGCCATCCGAGCCTCCGGAGGAGCACGCGCTCAGCGCGAGCACCGCGATCCCCGCGACGGCCGCCAGCTTGGCTGTTCTCTTGCTCAACATTCTCATCACTTCCGTCGGTTCGGAGGTCAGTCGATCGTCTCGATCGTCATCCAGTTTTCAAAGCAGTGATTCGCTGCGAGTGAGGTGACGCCGATCGTAGCGCGGCCACCAAGGCCGTTCTCCTCGCCGAACACGTCTCGGAAGAGATCGGTGGCACCCGAGGAGACCAGGTTCACGTCCACGAAGTCCGGCGCAGCGACGACGAAGTTCAGCGAGTTCACCAAGCACTTCACTTTGTCGAGAGAGCCGAGTGCGAGGCGCATAGTTCCCAGGCAGTTCAACGCGGTTTGGCGCGCCTCGGCGTAGCCCTGCTCGATGGTCACCTCGGCTCCGAGACGACCGGCGTGCGTCGGCTGGCCGTTGTGCCCGACGATATCGGCCACATGGCCCGAGAGGAAAAGCAGATTTCCGGTCTTGTGAAACGCCTTCATCGAGCCGTAATGGGTCCCGTGGTAGCCGCCGTTGCTGTAATCAGGGATATCAAGGCCCAGCTCCGCCACGCGTGCTTCATATGAAACAGTCACTATGTTTCTCCTTCTGATCGTCATTGATACATCGGAATAGTCGGATTATTGGTCAGACCAAATGACCGACTGTTGATGATGCTACAGCGATCGGAGAAAGAGCAAAACCCCGCGGCCGGATATTTTTCGAGCCCGCAACAAGATCGATACACGGCGGGTGCCTCGGCCCGGGTGCGGCGGATCCGAACGGCACCCATACGCGAAAGGCGGAAATCGCATGACGTGCGTGCGCACGTCATGCGATTTCCGCCTTTCGGGCATTATCACTTAAGCCCGTAAGTGATAATGATCAGCTCGAGAATTATCAGTCAGCGCGTAGCCGCGTGCTCGAGCCGCTGGAGGAGTGAGGGTCGGCGGCCGTACTACGACGGGCCGCCGCCAAGGCTGCTACTGCGGCTGCAGCCCCAGGTCGTCGAGGCCGATGGCGTAGCGGTACTCGTAGCCCGCTTCTTCGATGCGGGCCTTCGCCGGGGCCTGGCGATCCACCACCACGGCCACCGCCGCGATCTCGGCACCCACCTTCTTCAGCGCCTCGATGGCCTTCAGCGGCGACCCGCCGGTGGTCGAGGTGTCCTCGACCACGACGACGCGCTTGCCCTCGAGGTCGGGGCCCTCGACCTGACGCCCGCGGCCGTGGTCCTTCGGCTCCTTGCGCACCACGAACGAGTCGTGTACCTTGCCGCGCGCGACGCCCTGGTGCATGATCGCTGAGGCGATGGGGTCGGCCCCCATGGTGAGGCCGCCGACCGCGACCACACCGTCGATGTCGTCGATGAGATCGAGCATCACCTGTCCGATGAGCGGAGCCGCACGGTGGTCGAGGCTCAGCTTGCGCAGATCGATGTAGTAGGTGGCCTTCTTGCCGCTCGTGAGGGTGAAGTCGCCGTGGAACACGGCCTCGCTCGTGATGAGGTCGATGAGCTGTTCGCGCGCAGTCGTCATGGGATCGATTCTATCCGCCGCCGGCCCAGCCAGACGGCCCAGCCCATTCCCTACCCGCCAGCCCAGCCACCCGCCGCCAACCCATCGCTAACCCACCCGCCGCCACCCCAGCAGACACCCACCCATCCGTCGCCAACCCACCCGCCGCCAGGGAGGAGATCGCGTTTCAGGCGGGCGAATCTGCCGGGAACGGACCGCATGGGAGACGATCGCCTCCCTGGCGGATGGTGGATGACGGATGGTGGATGACGGATGACGGATGGCGGATGACGGATGGCGGATGGCGGATGCCGGCTGCCGCACGGCCGGATGCCGGCGCTGAGGTACCGTGGGGGCCATGGGGACCAAGGGGCCGCAGGATCCGATCGACGCGCTCGCCGCGCTCGCCGCGCTCTTCGAGCATGGCCCAGCCGCCGTGCTGACGGGGGCGGGGGTCAGCACCGACTCCGGCATCCCCGACTACCGCGGCGCCGGCACGCCGCCGCGCACGCCGATGAGCATCTCGCAGTTCATGCACGACGAGGCCTACCGCCGCAGGTTCTGGGCGGGTGCGCGCGTCGGGTTCCTGCGCTCGGCGAACGTCGCGCCGAACGCCGGGCACCTCGCGCTCGCACGGCTCGAGGCCGCGGGACGCATCGACGGCGTCATCACCCAGAACGTCGACAACCTGCATCGGAGGGCGGGATCGCGCACCGTCGTCGAGTTGCACGGCAACGGCAGCGTGATCCGCTGCGTGGACTGCGGCAACCGGTGGAGCCGCGCCGAGGTGCTCAGCTGGTTCGACGATCTCAACCCCGGCTTCGCGGAGGAGCACGCGGGGGCCGAGATCGCTCCCGACGGCGACGCCAGGGTCTCGGACACGGATCGCGTGGAGGTGCCGAGCTGCGCCGTGTGCGGCGGGATCCTGCGCCCCGACGTGGTCTACTTCGGCGAGACCGTGCCGCCCGAGGTCTTCGCCGTGGCGGAGACTCTCGTGCGCGACGCGAGCGCCCTGCTGCTCGTCGGCACCTCGCTCGCGGTGAACACCGGCGTGCGGCTCGTGCACCGGGCGGAGCGGCGCGGGATCCCGGTCGCGGTGATCAACCGGGGCCCGACATCGGCGGATCACCGCGAATCGACGCGGGTGCGAATCGAGGGCGGCACGAGCGAGACGCTCACCGCCCTCACCGCCGCACTCGGCTGAAGTCGCGCGACTACTTCACGCTCTCGAGGAAGTTGCGCGTGCGCTGCCGCTGCGGGTTGTCGAGCACTTCGCTCGGCGGTCCGGCCTCGACGACCACTCCCCCGTCCATGAACACGACCTGATCCGCCACCCCTCGCGCGAAACCGATCTCGTGCGTCACCACGATCATCGTCATGCCGTCACGGGCGAGCTCCTTCATCACGTCGAGCACATCCCCCACGAGTTCTGGGTCGAGCGCCGAGGTCGGCTCGTCGAAGAGCATGAGCTTCGGATCCATCGCGAGCGCCCGGGCGATGGCGACGCGCTGCTGCTGACCGCCCGAGAGCTGGGCAGGATAGTGCTTCGCGAACTCGGAGAGTCCGACGCGCTCGAGCAGTTCGAACGCCTGCTTCTTCACGGCCTCGCGGCTCCGCTTGGCCACGCCGACCGGAGCCTCCATGATGTTCTCGAGGGCGGTGAGGTGCGGAAACAGGTTGAAACGCTGGAAGACCATCCCGATGTTCCGCCGCTGCTTCGCGATCTGGCGGGGCGTCATCTCGTGGGTCTTCTGCCCGTTCTGCCGGTAGCCGATGAGGTCACCGTCGACGATGATTCGACCGCCGTCGATGGTTTCCAGGTGGTTCACGCAACGAAGCAGCGTCGACTTGCCCGACCCTGACGGCCCGAGCAGAACCGTCACCGACCCCGCTGGAACGGAGAGCGAGATGTCGCGCAGCACCTGGTGCGCGCCGAAGCTCTTGCGCACCCGGCGGATCTGCACGAGGGCGTCGGGCGAGGGCGCGGTCGAGGGCTCCGCGGGCGCATTGATCTCGGTCACGCTCATTCTCCAATCACCTCTACGACGTTGGTCGGCGGGGCCGGGGCCGGACCCGGTTTGCGGTTCCCCAGAGCAGCCTTGACCCGCTGGAGCGGCGTGGGCGGCAGATTGCGCGAACTCCCGCGCCCGAAGCGACGTTCGAGATAGTACTGCGGCACCGAAAGGACGCTCGTCATGAAGAGATACCAGATGCTCACGACGATGAGCAGTTCGACCTGCTTGAGGTTCGACGAGGAGATAACGGAGGCCTGCGTATACAGCTCCATCACCGCGATCACCGAGAGCAGCGACGTGTTCTTCAGCATCGAGATGAGTTCGTTGCCCATCGGCGGAATGATGACTCGCATCGCCTGCGGCAGAAGAATTCTCCGGAAGGTGTAGAGCGGCGCCATCCCGAGCGAGTACGAGGCCTCGCGCTGCCCCTCGTCCACCGACATCATGCCGGCTCGCACGATCTCGGACGAGTAGGCTGCCTGATTGAGCGTGAGCGCGAGCAGACCGGCGACGAACGGGGTGACCAGGGCGTTCGTATCCATCGACCAGAAGACCACGTCGGTGAGGGGGATGCCCAGGCGGATCTGATCGAAGAGCAGCCCGAGATAGCCCCAGAGCACGATCTGGACGAGCACCGGCGTACCGCGGAACGCCCACACGTAGAACCAGGCGACGCTCACGAGAACGGGGTTGGAGGACAGGCGCATCGCGGCGATGATGATCGCCAGCACGGTCGACACCACCATCGAGATGACCGTGATGAGGATGGTGAGCCAGACGCCCTCGAGGATACGGGCGTCGAAGATGAACTCGCCGACCGCGTCGAAGTCGAGATTCGGGTTCGTCGCGATGACCGTGACGAACCACACGACGATGGCGAGCACGATGACGGCGCTGATCCACCGCCAGGGGCGGCGCAGAGGGATCGCCTCGACATCATCCTCGGTCGAGAAGACCCGGTTCGGCTCTGTGTGAGCGGGGAGGACGGTCGAAGCGTTCACGAGGCGTCGGCCCCCTGGTTCACCTCGGCGGATTCGACGGCGTAGGCGCCGATGTTGTTGCGGTCGAGCACCTCCTGGTACGTGCCCTCGTCGATGAGCGCCTGCAGCGCGGCCTGTACCGCCTCGATGAGCTCGGTCTCGCTCTTGAGCATGCCGATGCCGCTGTAGACCGGGTTGAAGCCGGAAGGATTTTCCGGGTCGCGCACGATCTCGAACGCGTTGCCGTCGTCGGTGGTGGCGACGACGTACTCCGCCACGACGGCGTCTGCCGTATAGGCCTGACTCTTGCCGGCACGGAGGGCCGTCTGCGCATCGAGGTCCGAGGGGAGTTCCATCACGTTGATGCCGCAGTCCATCGCACGCAGCAGGTCTCCCTGCACGGTCGCCTTCTGCACGGAGACGGTGAGTCCGCACAGGTCCTTCTGCGTGGTGATCCCCTCGGGGTTGCCCTTCTTCACGGCGATGGCGAACCCGCCATACGTGTAGTCGACGAAGCTCAGCGTCTCCTGGCGCTCGGGGGTATCGTTCATGCCGCTCATGATGATGTCGTTCCTGCCGGCTTGCAGCGAAGGAATCACCGAGTCGAAGGCCTGCTTGTTCAGGGAGACATCGATGCCGAGCTTCTGCCCGATGAGACGGCCGAGCTCGGGATCGAATCCGATCTCCCGGTTGTTCTCGTCGTACATGGCCATCGGCGGGAAGGGGATATCCACAGCCACGTCGATCCGCCCCTTGTCGACGACGCTCTGGGGAAGCATCTCCGTGAGTTCCGGATCGACGGTCGTGCTGATCTCGTCGCCCACGGGCAGGTTCGAACCCTCGGAGCTCTTCGCGGGTTCTGCGCCGCCCGAATCGCCGCCGCCGTTCGCGCAGCCTGTGGCGGCCAGCGCGAGAACAGCCGAAGCAGCTATCAGTGCGAGTGTGGTCTTCTTCATGAGTGCTCCTTCGTCGTTGGAGGATTGCGTGGGGGTCGGGGTGGGCGGCAAGGGGCCTCGCCGCCCGCCGTGGACTAGTTCAGTTCGTCGAGCAGCGGGGCGTGCAGCCGGAGCAGATCCTCGTAGGTCTCCCGCCGCGTGACGAGCCGCGCCTCTCCGTCGCGAACGAACACGATGGCGGGCTTGAGCGCACCGTTGTAGTTGTTCGCGAGCGTGTAGTTGTAGGCGCCGGTGCCGGGCATCACCACGAGATCGCCGGGCTTCGCCGGCGGCATGGGAGCGCCGTCGATGAACAGGTCGCCCGACTCGCACTGGCGGCCCACGAGTTGCACCGTCTCGGTCCAGGGCTCGTCGATGCGATCGGCCAGCAGCGCTTCGTAACGCTGATCCGTGAGCGCGATGTCGAGGTTGTCGGCGAGGCCGCCGTCGACGGCGACGAACACGTCGCCCGTGCGCTTCACCGTCACCACGCGGTAGAGCGTGACTCCGGCGCGGGCCACGATCGAGCGCCCGGGTTCGATCATGATGCGGGCTCCTGCGGGCAGGTGCTCGCGCGCGGCGGCGACGATCGCGTCGAGGTACTCGTCCACGGTCGGAGGCGTCTCGTCGTAGGTGTACTTGACCCCGAGGCCGCCGCCGACGTCGTAGGTGCCGAATTCCCCGACCGTCGAGATCTTGGCCACCGCCTCGGCGAACTGATGCGTGTTGAGGATCTGGGATCCGATGTGCAGGTGCACGCCCTCGAACTCCATGAGCGGGTGCGCACGCATGCGCTCGATCGCGCGCACCGCCTGCTCGACCGGCAGCCCGAACTTCGACTTCGCACCGCCGGTCGCCTGCGAGGCGTGCGTCTCGGCGTCCACACCGGGGATCACGCGCAGCAGCAGCTTCTGAGGCCGCTCGAGCAGACGCTCGAGGCGGTCGATCTCGTCTTCGTTGTCGACGATGATCGCGCCGACGCCGGCGTCGAGCGCCATCCGCAGCTCGGCGTCGGTCTTGGCGTTGCCGTGGAAGTGCAGCTTTTCGGGGCGCACCCCGGCGGCGAGCGCCAGCTGCAGCTCTCCTCCGCCCGCCACGTCGACCGACAGACCCTCCTCATGCGCGATGCGGTACATGCCGGGCACCGGCAGCGACTTCGATGCGAACAGCACCTCCGATTCCGGCCAGCGATCCCGCATTCCGTCGACGAACCGGCGGATCTGCCTGCGCAGGCCGGCCTCGTCCATGATGTGCAGCGGGGTGCCGTACCGCTCGGCGAGTTCGGTGACGCCCACTCCTCCGATGGCCAGTTCGCCGCCGGCGGGTCCGTCGATGCGAGACGACTCCTCGGGCAGGATGCTCCACAGTTCGCCGAGGCGGGTCCCCTCGGTTGCCGGCTGGGCGAGAGTCTGATCGTTTGCCAAGAGTTCCTCCGTACACATCGTTGCGTGACCACCATATGGGCGGGAACTCTTCTCCGTTTTGTGTTTTTCCTATATTTTTAACGAATGAGAAGAGCATTTTCTACAATCACTCCTGAGGTATCCGTCACACTCACCGAGCTCATCGCCGAACTGGGACCTCACTCCGCGACTCTGCTCGGCGCGCCGCCGGAAGGCCGAGCAGTACGGGACACGGAGTTCCACGATGCGCTCGAGGAGCTTCCCGACGAACCGGATACGCTGCTGCTGGCTCCCTCTGCAGCCCACGAGATCGGAGCGGCACTCGAGCTTCTCGCTCGAGAGGCGGCGCGCCTCGGCTATGCCGCGATCGCAGTGAAGTGCCACGACCGCGATGTCGAGCGCCTCACCGCGCTCTCGCTCGCGATCGGCATCCCATTCGTCAGACTGAACGAACGCGTGAGCTGGCGCATATTCGATGCGCTTCTCGCGCAACTCCTCGGAGAGCATCGTTTCAGCGAGGACACGCATCGCGATCGCGGGGCGGAACCGCTCTTCTCACTCGCGAACGAACTCGCGGAGTTCTTCGGCGGTTCTGTCGCGATCGAGGATCTCGGGCGTCGGATCGTCGCCTACTCATCCGTGCCCGGTCAGCTCATCGACCGGTTGCGCACCCAGGGCATCCTCACCCGCCGGGTACCGGACTCGCCGTTCAACGACGACCAGTACCGCACCGTGCTCCGATCGGAGCGACCGCTGAAGTACCCGCGCCTCGACGACGAGGAGCCGCGCGTGACCTTCGCCATTCGCGCAGGCACCCTCCCGCTCGGCACGATCTGGGCGATCGACGCTTCCGGAGAAGGCGAACTCACACCGCAGCAGGAGGAGCGCATGCGCGGCGCCTCGGCCCTCGCCGCTTCGCATATGCTCGATGACCTCCGCGTGCGGCGCGCCACCCAGCAACCGCGCGAGGACCGTCTCCGCACCATGCTCGACGGAAACGACGTCGTGGGGTCGGAGTTCGCCGAGCTCGGGGTGTCCGAGGAGCGCGGGGCCGTGCTGGTGGTCTTCTCTCCGCAGCGGGAGGAGCACGTCTCCGTGCCCGCTCAGCTGCGTTCGCTCGTGCAGCGCCATTTCGCGCTGCAGCGTCCCGAGGTCGTCACTGCGGTTCGCGGCGGACGCGTGTACGCGCTCTTCGAGCTCGAGCTCTCGCGCCGGGTGCACGAAGTCGTCGAACCCATGCTGCCGGTCATCGGTCGCCTGCTCGGCGACGGCGTGCGCGTCGCGCTCCCGGGGATCGCTCATCGCCCGGCCGAGGTCGCGCCACTGCGGACACTCGCGGATCGCCTCTTCGCCGTCGATCCCGCGCGCTCCGACGCGAGAGCCGATTCGCCTGCACGCCCGAGCCCGCCGAAGGGAGCCGTCGGCCGAATTCTCACGGTCGAGGCGCTGCGCCCCGAACTCGTCTTCGAGCGCGTATCCGCGCTCCTCCAGGAGGCGCCCGAGCTGTGCTCGCCCGAGCTCGAGCGCATGCGCACCGAGGATCCGTCAGTGACCGAGACGCTCGCGGTCTGGTGCGGCTGCTTCGGCAACGTCGCGCGCACGGCGCGAGAGCTCGGGATCCACGAGAACACCGTGCGCTACCGGCTCGGCCGCGCGCGCGAGCACTACGGCGTCGCCCTCGAGGATTCCGACGAGCTGCTCGTCGCGTGGCTGCAGTTGCGCAGCACTCACGGCAGCAGGGTGAATCCCGATTCGTAACGCGTCTTGCCGAGCGCGGCCATGATGATCTGCAGAAAGCCCATCGCTTCGAGTTCGCGTGCGCGCGTCAGCGGGCCGGCGTCGACCGCCCGCATTCCCGCCGCCTCGATGAGCTCCCTGACGGCCTCCTTCGCGTCGGCGTAGTCGCCGGCGAACAGAACGGTGGTGGTCGTGGTGCCGTTCGTACCGGAGACGAGCGTGTCGCCGAGGTTGACGTTGAACGCCTTCACGACAGCCGCGCCCTCGGGGAGTTGACGAGCGAGCTCGGCGGCGGTCGAGGAGTCGGGCGGCGACTTCAGCGCGTCGTACGTGGAGAAGTCGATCGGGTTGCTGATGTCGATGACGACCCTCTCACCGATCTGATCCCGGTAAAGCTCGAGGATGCTCGGATACGCCGAATAGGGGACGGCGAGCACGACGAGATCGCCGGTCAGGTCGTCGCCCATGACCCCGTACTCGAACCCGGGGCGCGCGGCCGACGGACTCGCGGCGCTGCGCTTGATGATCTGGATGTTCGAACCGGCTCGTGCGGCGACTTCGGCGATCGCCGCGCCCATCTTGCCGCTGCCGATGATGCTGATCGATGTCATGCGACCGGAGTCCTCCTGAATCGGTTGAGTGCCTGCTCTGCGACCTTCTGGGCGTCGTAGTCGAACACCGCGCTCCGGCGGAAATCTCGGCCGACGCGGATGTCGGCGTCGCGCTTCTCGAGGTTCGCGAACTCGTACTGCGCGTCGAACATGGCCCCGGCCCTGCGGGAGCCGTTCTGCAGAATCGCCGTGCGCTGCATACGCACCGCGGTGTAGCGCCGGAACGCCTCCGGGATATCAGCGGTGGTTTCGGCGGCCGCGAGGAAGGTGGCAAGGGCCATGCTGTCCTCGATCGCCTGGTTCACGCCCTGGCCCTGGTGCGGCAGCATGGTGTGCGCCGCGTCACCGAGCAGGGTGATGGGTCCGCGCGACCAGTTGGTGAGGGGTTCGTGATCGAAGAGACCCCACCAGAAGGTCTTCTCGATCGCTCCGATGAAGCGCTGGAGCCTCGGATCCCAGCCATCACCCGCGAATTCGGCGGCGAGTTCGCTCACTTCCGCGGGCCCCGACCAGGGTCCGTGGAGCGGCCTGTCGCTCGGAATGCCGGCGACGAAGTTGAACAGCTTGCGCTGCTGCAGGGGGTAGCACATGAAGTGCCGGCTGTTCCCCATCCAGACCTGGCTGATCATGGGCCAGTCGTCGGGCAGGCGGGACGCGTCGACCACGCCGCGGTAGACGAGGTATCCCGAGTAGACGGGCTCCGGATGCTGTCCCACGGCCTTCCGCACCACCGAGTGGATGCCGTCTGCTCCGACTACCGCGTCGAAGACCTCCTGCACACCGTTGTCGAACTCGACGCGAACGCCCGAGTCCAGCGTCTCCACCGACGTCAGCCGGTGGCCGAGGCGGACCGTGTCGGGGTCGACCTCGCCGGCGAGGGCATCGATGAGGTCCGGCCGGTACATGCCGATGTTCCGGTACTGCCGACCCGAATCCTCCCAGGCCGCATCCGTGACGAGGTTGCCCATCGCGTCCAGATAGACGCCGTGCCCGTCCGGGACCGCTCCCACCCGCCTGATCTTCTCGAGCACGCCGAGCCTGTCAAGCACGCGCGCCGCGTTCGGGGCGACCGTGACGCCGGCCCCGACCTCACCGAGCCTGCTGGCTTGCTCGAAGACGGTGACCTGGACGCTGGCGATCCTCGTCAGAGCGATCGCGGCGGTGAGCCCGCCCATCCCCCCGCCGATCATCGCGATTCTGGTGGCCTGACTTACCATTGCTTCTCCTTGTCTGGACTGCGCAGCACGCACGATCCCTATCGGGCTCCTGCGAACTCGGGGACCGGGGTGCGCGACGCGAACACGGTGGCTCCGCTCGCCTGCTCGGCCTCGTGATCGGGACCCAGTGGAATCCCCGAGCGATCCCGCAGGCACAGCGTCGCCGCGCCGCCGAGAAGGGAGGCCGCGAGGAGATACCCCGAGACCGCGGCGGTCGTGCCGGTGGCGTCGAGCAGCATCTGCGCAATCATCGGTGCGAACGCACCGCCCAGGATCGCCCCGATCGCGTAGGTGATCGAGACGCCCGAGAAGCGGATGGAGGCGGGGAATATCTCGGAGTACCAGGAGGCCAGCGGACCGTACGTGAGACCGAGACTGGTCGAGATGAGGATCAGCGCGGCGTAGAGGCCGGGCAAACCCCCGTGGTCGACGAGCCAGAAGACCGGGAAGACGACAAGGGCCTGCAGCGCGAAGCCGATGAGGAACGTGGCCCGCCGGCCGATCGCATCGGAGAGGCGTCCGGCGATGAGCGTCGAGAAGAACCACACGGCGGCCGCGACCGCTGCCGCGACGAGCACGGAGGTGGTGTCGAGGCTCTGCGCGTTGATCGCGTAGTTGTTGAGAAACCCGCCCGTCGTCATGTAGCCGAGGGTGCCGTTGCCCGCGAACACCAGCGCAGCGAGGATCACGAGGTGCCAGTGGTGCTTGAACAGCGTCAGGATCGGAACCCGAGTCTGCTTGCCGCGCTCCGCGATCTCGGCGAAGACGGGGCTCTCATCGACCGAGCGGCGAATGACGAAACCGACGACGATGAGCACGATGCTCACGAGGAACGGCACTCGCCACCCCCACTGGAGGTACGCTTCGCCCGGGGAGACGAGGCCCGTCATGAGAGCTGTCATGCCCGACGCGAGGAGGAAGCCGAGCGGAACCCCGAGTTGCGGCCACGACCCGGCCCGGCCGCGGCGATTCGCGGGCGCGTGCTCGACGGCCATGAGCACCGCGCCGCCCCATTCCCCGCCGGCGGAGAGGCCCTGCAGGATGCGCAGGATGAGCAGCAGGATCGGTGCCGTAACGCCGATCTGAGCGTAGGTCGGCAGCAGGCCGATGAGCGTCGTCGCGGCGCCCATGAGCACGAGCGTGATGACGAGCATCGCGCGCCGTCCGACGATGTCGCCGAAATGCCCCGCGAGGAATGCGCCGAGGGGACGGAAGAGGAATGAGATGCCCACGGTGGCGAAGGAGAGCAGCAGCCCGATCTCCGCCCCGGCCGGCTGGAAGAAGAGCTGCGCGAACACCAGGCCCGCGCTCGTCGCGTAGATGAAGAAGTCGTACCACTCGATAGTGGTGCCGATGATCGTCGCGAGGGCGATCCGGCGTTGCGAGGCCGGCCTCGCGGCGGTAAGAGAGGAGGTCATCGTGTTGTCCCTAAACGTCATTGTCGCCTTCGCTCAGAAGGACGGGAAAGCTGCTCCTCCTATCCTGAAGCGCCTCGCACTGCGTGTAAATCACGGTAATATGAGGAACAAATTTGGTTTGACTGAAGAATTCATCACGACGGTGAGAGGCATATGGTCGACGTGAGCCTGCGGCAGCTGGAGCTGTTCGCTGCCCTCCCCAACTTCCCCACCCTCAGCGCTGCGGCATCGCATCTGCACATCTCGGAGTCCGCGCTGTCGCAGGCCATCACGAGCCTCGAGCGAGCGGTGGGAGAGCAGCTGTGCGTGCGCCGCAAGGCGCGCGGCCTCACCCTCACCCCGACGGGTCAGCAGTTCGCCCAGCAGGCTCGCCGGATCGTCGCCGACACGCAGGAACTGGTGCTGGGCGCGGGGCGCGGTCAGGAGTTACGGGGGCCGGTGAAGCTCGGCTGCTACTACACCTTCGCCACGAACGTGGTGCCGGAGCTCCTCGAGGGTTTCCCCAAGCGGCACCCCGGGGTGCACGTCGACGTCATGGTCGGCACCAATGAAGAACTGCTCTCCGCCCTCGAGGCGGGCCGCCTGGACGTGGCGCTCGTCTACGACGTGTCCCTGCCGGTCGGATACCGGCGCCGCCGAATCTACCCGACCGAGCTCGAGGTCCACCTGCATCCGGAACATCCGCTCGCATCCGCCGACACCGTGGATCTCCCGGATCTCGCCGCCGAACCATACATCCAGTTCGATGCGACCCCGGGCACCGTCAACGTCACGGATGCCTTCGCCGCCCGCGGGCTCGAGCCCACGATCGAGGCCCGGGTCACGGAGATGGGCCTCGTCGAGGCGCTCGTCGGCCGCGGAGTCGGGTACGGGCTGCTCATGTGGCGACCCAACACGCTTCCGATGAGCCCGGAGGGCCGACCGGTGGTCGTGCGACCGCTCGACCCGCCCGTCACCGTCACCCACGTGGTGGGCATCTGGCCCGAGGACATGAACCTCACGCCGCGCGCATCGTCCCTGCTCGACTTCGCCGAGGAGCGACTCGGGGCCCTCACCCCAGAGAGCCGGTGAACGTCATCGCGACGAGCGTCGTCGCCGTGACGAGCAGGGAGAGCGCGGCGCCGAGCAGGAGCGGCCTGATGCCGGCGGTCCGGATCGCGCGCAGATCCGTCGACAGGCCGATGCCCGCGAGCGCCGTCGCGACGAGGAACACACTGACCGTCGTCAGGGCGTCGACGACGGACGGCGGGACGACGCCCGTCGAGGAGACGGCGGCGACGGCCAGGAAGCCGACGAGGAACCAGGGCACGAGCCGCAAGGCACGGCCCGGCGTCATCCGCCGGCCTCCCTCATCGCCGCGGCGCCCCTCCACGACCGCGAGCCCTACGCTGATCGGGATGATCATCAGGGTGCGCACGAGCTTCACGACCACGGCGAAGCCGAGCGCCGAGGCGCTGAACACGCTCGCGGCCGCCACCACGGAGCTCGTGTCGTTGACCGCCGTGCCCGCGAAGAGCCCGAATGCGTGCGGCGTCATGCCGAAGGCCCGGCCGATCGCGGGAAAGGCTCCGACGGCGATGACGTTGAAGAGGAAGACCGTCGAGATCGCATAGGAGATGTCGGAGCTGCGCGCCCGGATCACGGGCGACACGGCCGCGATGGCCGAGGCACCGCAGATCCCGGTGCCGACGCCGATGAGGATCCGCAGGTCCCGGTCGACCCGCATGGCTCGGCCGATTCCCCACGCCGCGGCGAGGCACACGACGAGCGAGCTCAGCATCACCGGCAGCGATTCGGCGCCGACCCTGACGATGCTCGCGAGCGAGAGCTGCGCGCCCAGCAGCACGACCGCGCACTGCAGCACGAACTTGCCCGCGTAGCCGACTCCCGGCGCGAAACGAGCCGATGGCCGGCGCACGCACGCGACCGCGACGCCGATCACGACAGCGGGAATGGCCGAGCCGAGGAGAGGAACGGCCTGCCCGATGACGGTCGCGACGACCGCGATCGCGGCGCAGACGAGCGCGCCCGGGAGCACCTCGCGCCCACGCGCTACGAGCCGGACCGGGAGTGTCGAGACGGGAGTGAGCTGCATGCCTCCAGCCTGCCCGCACCGGGTGCCTGCGGGTAGCCGACAGCCGCTTGCCGGCCACAATCTGAGGTTGTACCCTGAGGTATCATGCCCAGCCCCACACTCGCCGAGCTCCGCCTCCTCGACAGCGCCGTGCGGCTCGGCAGCTTCTCGGCGGCCGCCCGTGAGCTCGGCATATCCCAGCAGGCGGTCTCCTCGAGGATCCGGGGGCTCGAGCGGCTCGCGGGTGTCGAGCTCGTGCGACGCTCCCCCGCCGGTGTCGTGCCGACCGCCGACGGGGACGCCGTGCTCGCTTGGGCGCGGGACGTGCTGGCGGCCGCCGATCGGCTCGACGAGGGCCTCGCGGGGCTCCGCGGCGCACCGGGCCGCACGCTGCGGGTCGCGGCGAGTCAGACGATCGCCGCGCACCTGCTCCCCGGGTGGCTCGTCGAGCTGAGGAACGCGCAGAGCATTGCGGGTCGGACCCCCGCGGAAACCGCGCTGCGCACGGCGAACAGCAGCGATGTCGTCGCGCTCGTGCGCGGCGGCGAGGCCGACCTCGGCTTCATCGAGTCACCTGAAGCGCCCGCGGACCTCGGGGCGGTCGCCGTGCGGCACGATCGTATGGTCGCCGCGGTCGCCCCCGAGCACCCGTGGGCGGAGCGCGCCTCGATCCCTCTCTCCGACCTCGCGACGATCGCGCTCGTCGCGCGCGAATCCGGCAGCGGCACCCGCGCGGCGTTCGAGGAGGCGGTCGTGCGCGCACTCGGCCGCGAACCGAATCCCCCGCTCGTCACGCTCGCGACGGAGGCGGCGGTGCGCTCGGCCGTCGCCCGAGGGGTCGCGCCCGCCGTGCTCAGCGAGCTCACCGTGCACGACGATGTCAGGCTGGGGCGCATCCGCGCCATTCCTATCGCGCCGGGGCCGATCCGGCGACCGTTCACCGCGATCTGGCGTGGATCCCGCCGCGACCTCTCAGGCGTCAGGCGCGAGCTCGTCGCGATCGCGGCTGCGTACGACGGCTCCGACGTGTGAACAGTCGTCGTCGACCGGCACGGCCGAGCCCTCAACCATGCCGCCCGGCCGCTATTCGGAGGCATCCGCGGCGTCGACCGCGAGCTCGGGCGGCTGCCGACGGAACCCTCGGGTCGCGATCGCGAGGATCACGATCCCGACCCCCAGCCAGGCCGAGCCGAGCATGATCGCGTGCACGTCGAGCTGCGTCAGCAGATATGCGATCACGATCATGCCGATCGCGGGGCACACGACGTAGAGCAGCGCGCTGTGCGCGCGGCCCTCGCGCCGCTCCCGCATCCAATAGGCGATGACCGAGAGGTTCACCATGATGAAGGCGAGGAACGCCCCGAAGTTGATGAACGAGGTAGAGGTGGCGACGTCCATGAAGATGGCGATGAGCCCGACCGCGGCGATGGCGAGGATGCTGAGCACGGGGGTGCGGAAGCGCGGGTGCAACCGACCGAAGAACGAGCGAGGGATCACGCCGTCGCGGCCCATGGCGTAGAGCAGGCGGCTCCCCGCAGCCTGCGCGGCGATGCCGGAGGTGAACTGCGCGATCACGAGAGCCGCGAGGAACACCGCTCCGAAGAAGGCGCCGCCGATGCGGTTCGCGATCTCGAACGCGGCGGCGTCGGCGTTCTCGAACACGCCCCCCGGGTGGACCAATTGCACGGCGTACGAGACGACCACGAAGATACCGCCTCCGATGAGCGCGATGAGCATGATCGCCTTCGGCACAGTGCGCCGGGGCTCGATCGCCTCCTCCGTCAGCGTGGTCACGGCGTCGAAGCCCAGGAAGGAGTAGGCTGCGATCGCCGCGCCGCCCGCGATTCCGGCCGCGCCGGCGTCGATGCCCGTGAACGGCGTAGCACTCACGAGCCCCGCCGCGCCGTCGGTGCGCGCGACATCCGCGAACGCGAGCACCACGAAGAAGACGATGACGAGGATCTGGAAGCTCATGAGCACGAGGTTCACCCGGTCGGCCACCTTGATACCGATCACGTTGAGCACCGTCGTGATCATGATGAAGGCGATGATCCAGACCGGCATCGGCACGGCCGGGAACTGCGCCTGGAGGTAGGAGCCGCCGATCAGCCAGATCACCATCGGCAGGAACAGGTAGTCGAGCATGGTCGCCCAGCCGACGAGGAATCCGACGCGGCCGTCAATCGTGCGTCGGACGTAGGTGTACGCCGAGCCCGCCACGGGGAATGCCGCGGCCATCCGGCCGTAGCTGTTCGCGGTGAAGAGCATGGCGACGAGTGCGAGCAGGTAGGCGCTCGCGCTCGCGCCTCCGGTCTCCGAGGCGATGACGCCGAAGATGCCCAGCACGATGAGTGGGGTGAGGTAGGCCAGTCCGAAAATGACGAGCGAGGGCAATCGCAGGGTGCGGCTGAGGCTCGGCGGTGCAGCGGCGGATGTCGACATGGGTACTCCGTTGTTCCAATCGGGGGGTGGCTCCCTGGCCTGGACGGCCGGGAGAGGTCAATGCGATGCGGGCCCGGATCCGGGCGCCCAGCGCGCGGGATCGATCCGTCCTTCGTACATCGGCAGCGGGACGGGATCGTCGCCGGGCAGGAACTGCGCCCACGGTCGGTTCGTGCCGCTCGTGCCGTCGCGACGCACGCCGATCACACGGTCGGGGTCGAAGCGGACGACGAGGGTGTCCTCCCCCAGGCCGGCCTCGCCGATGACCCAGCCCTCAGGATCCACCGCGATGCTGCGGCCTCGGCCCACGGGCTCCGCACAGTTCACGCTAAACACGTACACCTGGTTGACGATGGCGTTCGCCCTGGCGAGCACCAGCTCCTGCTCGCGGTCCTGGCTCGTCGTCTTCACGACGTTGACGATGGCGTCGGCCCCGAGCCAGGCGAGCTGTCTGCTGTGCTCTGGGAACCAGGCGTCATAGCAGTTGGAGAGCCCGATCGACCCGTGGCAGCCGCCGCCGTCGAGCTCGGCCACCACGAAGTCCGTACCGGGCCGGTGGGGCTCGAAAGGACGCCAGGGGAACATCTTGCGATAGTGAGCCCGAAGCGCCCCCTCTGGGTCGAAGAGCAGCTCGGTGTTGAAGTATCCGTCCCCCGCGCGCTCGCCGATGCTGCCCGGGACGAGCCAGATGCCATGCTCGGCGGCGACGGACCCGAGTTCCGTGACGAACGGGTCATCGAGGGCTACTGCGGCGGCCTCGAGCACCTCGGCGCGCTCGGCCCCTGGGAGGTGCCCCGCGTCGTGCAGGTGCATCTCCGGGTAGACGAGCATCTCGATCTCCGGATGGGCCCCGAGCGTGCGCGCGACATCGTCACGGAAAGCATCGAGGCTCCGACCGACGGGGAGCGGTGCCCGCTGAGCGAGCCCGATCACAAGCACTCCGCGATCCATCGCCGGCCTCCCTGATATGTGAATTGATCAACTTGAACTTGATCAGTTTGATCAGTATATGTGGCCGGCTCGGTAGACTCAAGCCATGCCCGTTGCCCCTTCCGCTTCCAACGACGATGCCGTCGACCTCGCGCTCTTCACGGCGCCCGGCGCGGCCGCCGTCACGCGTTTGTCGGCGGTGGAGACCGTCCGCGCGCGGATTCTGCTCTCGATCGAGCACGCGCTGCTCGCTCCGGGAAGCCGGCTTCCCCGCACGGAGCTGATCGCCGCAGGTCTCGAAGTCAGCTCGATCACGGCGAGGCGCGCGCTCGAAAGCCTCGTCACGGACGGCGTACTCGTGCGTCGCCCAGGGCGCGGTGGCGGCACCTTCGTCTCGGATGCCCCCCCGCGCCTGCAGGACTCGTCCGTCTCGGCGTATCGGGCCGACGAGCAAGCGATCCGGAGTCTCATCGACCAGCGGAGCCTCATGGAGAGCGCCATCGCGCACGAGGCCGCACTGCGCGCCGCAGACGAGCAGTGCGATGAGCTCGAGGCCCTGATCGACCAGTCGCAGCGGGCCGCCGACTGGATGGAGCACCACGTGCCCGACGTCCGATTCCACCATCTCGTCGCGGAGATGAGCGGAATCCAGGAGGTGCCGGCCTACCTCGCCGTGTATGAGGCGCTTCTCCGATACTTCGTCCCCTACCCTCAGGAGCAGCTCGAAACCGGCCGCGATGAGCACCGCGCGCTCGTCGCCGCGTTCCGGGACCGCGATCCGGTGGCCGCGGTGGCGGTGACCCGGGCGCACGTCGGCTCGCTGCGGCGGGAGATGTTCGTCGGGCTCCAGCAGCGCTGAGCCCCCGGACGCGCCCTACTCCGCGCGGGCGATGCGGGTCATCTCGTCGCGAGGCACGACCTTGATGCGAGTGCGGCCCACTTGCTCGCCGAGCCCCAGCTCGTGCTCGTCGAGCCGGTGCCAGCCCTCGATCGTGGTGTAGGGCACCTCGCGCGCGTGCAGCAGCTCGGGGATCGCCTCGATCTCGGGGGCCTCCGGCTGCCACCAGCTCTCACGGTCCTCCATGAGGCACTCGAGCGTCTCCATCGCATCGCTCTTGGTGTGACCGATGAGCCCCACGGGGCCGCGCTTGATCCAGCCCGTCGCGTAGACGCCCGGGATCTGCTCGCCCTCGAGATCCTGCACCCGCCCCTGCGAGTTCGGGATCACGCCGCGGGCGTCGTCGAAGGGGATCTCGTCGAGCGGCGATCCGAAGTAACCGACGGCCCGGTAGAGCGACTGCATGGGGATCACCTCGAACTCGCCCGTGTCGACGATCCCACCCTGCCCGTCGGGCGCGGTGCGCTCGATCTTGAGCCCCGCCACGCGACCGTCCTCGACGACCACCTCGACGGGCTTCGACCAGAAATGCAGGTGCAGGCGGCGCGACGAGGCCTCGGTCTCCCCGGCCTCGCGCTGCCGCTGCTCAGCGCGCCACTTGTCCATGATGCGGGTCATCACCACGACCTGCTTGTTCTTCGACAGAGTCTCGTCGGCGTAGGCGTCGTCGACGTCGAAGTCGCGCTCGTCGATCACCATGTCGACGTCCCGTACCTCGCCGAGCTCGCGCAGCTCGAGCGGGGTGAACTTCACGTACTTCGGGCCGCGACGGCCGAAGAGATGCAGCTCCTCGATGGGGTTCTGCTTGAGCCCCTGGTAGACGTTGTCGGGGATCTCGGTCGACAGCAGATCGTCGGCGTGCTTGATCAGCATGCGCGAGATGTCGAGCGCCACGTTGCCGTTGCCGACCACACCGACCGACTGCGCCTCGAGCGGCCAGGTGCGCGGCACATCGGGGTGCCCGTCGAACCAGCTCACGAAGTCGGCGGCGCCGTAGGAACCCTCGGCGTCGATCCCGGGGATGTTCAGCGAGGCGTCGCGGATCGCCCCCGTCGCGAAGATCACCGCGTTGTAGTGCCGCTTGAGATCCTCCAGGGTGATGTCCTGCCCGTACCGCACGTTGCCGAAGTAGCGGATGTCGCCGCTGTCGAGCACCTCTCGGAGAGCCGTGATGATGCCCTTGATGCGCGGGTGGTCGGGCGAGACGCCGTAACGCACCAGACCGTAGGGCGCGGGCAGCTGCTCGAAGAGGTCGATCTCCACCTCGAAGTCGCGCTCCGCCTTCAGCAGCAGATCGGCCGCGTAGATCCCGGCCGGGCCCGCCCCCACGATCGCCAGTCGCATCTTGCTCATTCTCAGCCTTCCCTGTTCACGATCGAATCCGCCATGCGCTCGAGTGCGCGCCGCACCGACGACTTCGGCAGCACGCCGAGCACCGACTTCGCTTCCTCGGCCCAGCGGTGCGCGGTGGCCTCGGTCTCGCGCGTCGCCTCGTGCGCGCGGAGCTGCTCGACCTCGGGATCGAGCACGCCGGGATCCGCCCCCTCGCGGATCGCCGCGACTCCGGCGTCGATCCGCCCGAGCAGCTCGGCATCGGCGGGATTGCCCGCGGCGGCGCTCTGCTGCAGCAGCAGCAGCGGCAGCGTCGCCACGCCGGCCCGCAGGTCCGTGCCCGCGCGCTTGCCCGTCTGCTCCTTCTTGGGCGACAGGTCGATCACGTCGTCGATGAGCTGGAAGGCCACACCGATGCGCTCGCCGTACTCCATCACCGGATCGGCGTACTCGGAGGGAGCCCCGCCGAACATCACCCCCATACGGGCCGCGGTCGCGATGAGCGCGCCGGTCTTGTCGGCGAGCACCTGGATGTAGTGGGCGATCGGCTCATCGCCCTCCTGCGGGCCCACCGTCTCGTGCAGCTGGCCCAGGCAGAGGCGCTCGAAGGTGCGGGCCTGCAGCAGGATCGCCTCCTCGCCCATCCCCGACACGAGCGAGGACGCGCGCGCGAAGAGCAGGTCGCCGGCGAGGATCGCCACCGAGTTCGACCACACCGTCTGCGTGGCAGGCACACCGCGGCGCAGCTTCGCGTCGTCCATCACGTCGTCGTGGTACAGCGACGCGAGATGCGTCATCTCGATCGCCTGCGCGGCGCGGCGCACCTGATCGTTCGGGCCGCTGCCGAGCTCGCTCGTGAGCAGGGTGAGCATAGGGCGGATCCGCTTGCCGCCCGCCTCCATCAGATAGCGAGCGGGGGCGTCGGCCACGGGCGAGGCGAAGCGCAGGTGCTCCGTCAGCTCGACCTCGATCTGCTCGAGCTGCTCCTGCAGCTCCTTCGCGTGACGACGATCCTGCGCCCCCCTGAACAGGCGCATGGGCAACGCCTGGGTGGCCGTGTCTTCGGCAATGGAACGGCTCACTGGGTGGCTCCGCCCTTCGAGGTGTCGGTCTTCGGAGTGTCGGTCTTCGAGGTATCAGTCTTCGAGGTACCCGGTTTCGATCCCCGGGTCTGTGAAGCAGCGCCCGCCGGCTTCGAACCCCGCTTCGCGTCAGCGGTCGCCGGCTTCGAGACGAAGCCGCGATGCAGCGCGACGATGCCGAAGGTGAGGTTGCGGTACGCGACCCGCTCGAACCCGGCCCCGCGCATCCAGCGGCAGAGCTCATCCTGATCCGGCCACGCCTCGATCGAATCGTTGAGGTAGCGGTACGCCTCGGCCGCCTCGCGGTTGATGAGCCCCGCGATGCGAGGCAGCACGTGACGGCCGTACAGCTGATAGGGGCGGCGGATCAGCGTCGAAGGCGGCGTCGAGAACTCCGCGATCACGACCCGGCCGCCGGGCTTCACGACGCGGTGCATCTCGGCGAGCGCCTTGCGCGGATCGCTCACGTTGCGCAGCCCGTAGGAGATGGTGGCGGCGTCGAAGCTGTCGTCTTCGAAGGGCAGCTGCGTCGCATCGGCCCAGACGAAGTCGATCAGCTCGTTGCCCGCGTGCCGCTTGCGCCCCTCCGCCAGCATGCCCTCCGAGAAGTCGGCGGCGGTCACGTGGGCGCCGTGCGCCGCGAGGGCGGCCGACGAGGTGCCGGTGCCCGCCGCGAGGTCGAGGATCCGCATGCCCTTGCGCGGTGCGACCGCTCGCGTGGTGGCGATGCGCCACAGGCGATCGTTGCCCACGGTCAGCACGTCGTTGATCAGATCGTAGCGAGGGGACACCTCGTCGAACATGGTGGAAACGTCGGCGGCGCGCTTGGTCTCGGTGTCGGGTCGGGTCACCCCTCCATGCTAGCTCTTCGTTCCTCAGAGCTCGCATGGCACCCGTGGGCCGCCGCGTTCCCGCGCCGAGACCGACTGTTCCAGCGAAACCGAGCGTTTCAGGGGCCCTGAAACAGTGCTCGCTGAAACAGTCGGTCTCGACGACGGGTGGGGCGGGGTGCAGGCCAGGGAGACGGGAGCGTCGCGACGGCGCACAGGCCGAGCCGGTAGATTGGTGCGGGTGACGAACGAGCCCGAGGTGCCCCGGCTGCGCGCGGTGACGCGCAGCCTCGCGGAGCCGCTGGATCTGCTCGCGCTCGCGGATCCCCGACATCCCATGCTCTGGCACCGCGACGACCGCGGCCTGGTGGGAGTCGGCGAGGTGCTCCGACTGAGCTTCCGCGGCCCGCACCGCTTCCGCGACGCCGCCGAGCACTGGCGCCGCATCGCCGAAGCGGCGGAGGTCGACGATCCCGTGCTTATGCCGGGCACGGGCCTCGTGGCGCTCGGAACGTTCGCGTTCGACGACCGCAGTGCCGCCGAGAGCGTACTGATCGTGCCGCGCACCATCGTCGCGCGCCACCGCGGCATCTCCTGGGTCACCGAGATCTCACCGCTCGACGAGGCACCTGCGGATCCTTCGGCGCCGGCCCCGGCCGAACCGGGGCGATGGCTCGGCACCGCATTCGAGCCGCATGATCCCGCCCAGGGCGGCACGGGTGCGACACGCGGATCAGTCGAGGCCTACATCTCCGGCGTGCGCGAGGCGGGTCGCCGCATCGCTCGGGGCGACGCCGAGAAGATCGTGCTCTCCCGGCAGGTGGAGGGGCGGATCGACGCGGACGCCGATCTGCGGGTGCCGTTGCGGCGCCTCGCCGAGCACTACCTCGACTGCTGGACGTTCGCGGTCGACGGCCTCGTGGGCGCGAGCCCCGAGACGCTGATCCGCTCGACGGGCGGCGCGGTGTCGGCACGCGTGCTCGCCGGCACTCGGGCCCGGCACCCCGAGGACCCGCAGCGCGACGCCCGCGCCCGCGCAGAGTTGCTGACGAGCGCCAAGGAGCAGCACGAGCACGCCTTCGCGGTGCAGAGCGTGGTCACGGCGCTTTCGCCGCACGTGCGGGATCTGAGCACCAGCGAGGAGCCCTTCCCGCTGCGTCTGCCCAACGTCTGGCATCTCGCGACCGACCTCGGTGCCGCACTCGACGAGCGCAGCTCCGCGATCGAGCTGGTCGGCGCGCTGCACCCGACCGCCGCCGTCGCGGGCACGCCGACCTCGGCCGCCGTGGCATTCATCGCCGAACTCGAACCGTTCGATCGGGGGCGCTACTCGGGAGCCGTCGGCTGGATCGACGCGGCCGGCGACGGCGAGTGGGTGATCGCGCTGCGCTGCGCGCAGCTCGAAGACGCCGAGGACGGGTCGGGATCGCGGGCCGTGATCGCGAGCGCCGGCGGCGGGATCGTGGCCGGATCCGATCCGGAGCACGAACTCGGCGAGACGGTGTCGAAGCTGCGCCCCATCACCGAGGCGTTCGCCGCATAGCGGACGGGAGCCCGCGGGGTCGCCCCCTGTGCCTGTCGAAGGGGCGGACGGAGCCCGCGCCTCAGGGCCAGCTCAGATCGGACGTCCGTTCGATGCGGGATCGCTCGACCGCCACATCGAAGTCGGCCTCGGGCCACTGCGGGTCGATCCGCTGCAGCTCCGAGATCACGATGCGCTGCACGGCCGCCCGCGCGTACCACTTGGCGTTCGCGGGCACCACGTACCAGGGTGCGTGCTCGGCGGCGGTTCGCTCGATCGCGATGCTGAACGCCTCCATGTACTCGGCCCAGAGCTCGCGCTCATCGACGTCGCCCGTGTTGTACTTCCAGTGCTTCTCGGGGTCGTCGAGGCGGGAGAGCAGGCGCTCGGCCTGCTCCTCGGGTGAGATGTGCAGCATGATCTTGACGACCCGCACGCCGTCCTCCGCCAATCGGCGCTCGAAGTCCACGATCGCCCCGTAGCGACGCTCGATCTCCTCGGGCGGGGCGAAACCGCGCACCCGCTGGATCAGCACGTCCTCGTAGTGCGAACGGTCGAACACGCCGATCATCCCCGGCGTCGGCACCCGAGGCTCGACTCGCCACAGGAAATCGTGCGTCCGTTCCTCCTCGGTCGGCGCCTTGAACGCCGAGAGCGCGAGACCGTACGGTTCGACCTGGCTGAAGACGTGGTTGACGATCCCGCCCTTGCCCGCGGCGTCCATGGCCTGCAGCACCACGAGCAGGCGGTCCGGAGCCCCGAGCCGGCTCTGCGCGAAGAGCTTCTCCTGCAGGCCGCGCAGCTCCTGCGCCGCGCGAGCCAGCTCGGCGGCGCCCTCGGCCTTGCGGGCCGCGGTGCCCGGTTTCGCGTCGGGGTCCACCGCGCGCAGGTCGAAGCCGGCGCCGACCCGCAGCAGGCGGGACGGATCCTCGATCCAGAATTCGCTGGGCATGCCGTTCCCTCCGTCGGTCTCTCACCAACTGTAGGGTAGTCCGCCCCGAAAGATCGATGCCCGCTGTAGCCGTTGCGGGCCCTACCCCGCGAGCGGCACCTCGACGAGGGTCGGTCCCGCGACGGGCTCCGTGAGCAGTCTCTCGAGCTCGCCGCGGTTGACCACGCTCCGGTACTCCCACCCGTAAGCACCGGCGAGCGACTCGAGATCGACGCGCTGCGGGGTGCGCATCACGCGGGCGAAGTGCTCGGGATCGGAGGCCCCCGCGACCTCGAGCCCGTCGAAGATCGTTCCGCCGCCGTCGTTGCCGACGAACAGCTGGATCCGCGGGTGCTCCTCGCCCTCGGGCAGCAGCAGCGAGCCGGCGTCGTGGAGCAGAGCGAGGTCGCCGATGAGTACCCGGGTAGTACCCGCGGCGCGCGCCGGGTCGTCGTCGCCCTGGCTCGCAGCGGCGATCCCGAGTGCGGTCGCGATCGTTCCGTCGATACCGGCGAGCCCTCGATTCGCGTGCACGTCGACGCGGCGCGGCGCGGCGAGCCCGTCGAGCACCCGCACCAGCCGCGAGGCCGCGACCACCAGGCGGTCGTGCGGCCAGGTCGCGCGCCAGACGCTCTCGACGAGCAGATCGCGCGAGACCGGCTCGCGCATCACCGCGACCTCGGCGCGCGCGTAGGCGCTGCGCTCCTTGTAGCCCGTCGCGAGGGCGGCGTCGAGGTCGGGTTCGTGCACCGTGGTGCGCTCGCGCAGCAGCTCTCGGTCTGCGACGACCCAGGCCCCGAGCCAGCGCCGCAGCGCCCGAGGCTCGTGATCCTCGGCCACGACGGCCGCCCTCACGACGCGAGCATCGCGGCCCGGATCGTAGTGCTCGGCGAGGGGGTGAGGATCGACCACGACCACCTCGACGTCGTCGCGGCGCAGCAGGGCCGGCACCTGCCGGGTGAGCGTGGGGTGCCCGAACACGATGGCCTGCTCGACGAGTTCGCCGAGCGGCGGACCGTCGGATCGCGGCGCGTCGAGCAGCGTCGCGTAACCCGAGATCGCCTCCCGCCCGAAACGCACTCCGCTCACGACCTCGGCGAGCAGCGGCAGACCTGCCGCGTGGGCGAACGCCTCGGCCTCGAGACCGGCGCCCTCGCCCGCGATGACCACGGCGAGGGCGTCGCCGCGGTGCACGTGGGTGTCGCTGCTCGGGCCGCGATCGCCGCCCCGGCCGGCATCGCGTCGGCTCTCCGCGCGATCCGCCCGCGCTTTCGCCCCCTCCTCGGCCGCGGCCTCGAACCCGCGGCCGATCATCGCCTCGAACCCCCGGGTGCCCGACAGCGGCTCGCGGAACGCGAGATTGAGCTGCACCGGCCCCGCCGGAGCGGCGCCGGGCTCACCGAGGGCCGCATTCAGCGCACGGCGGGCGAGGGCGGCGGGATCCCGATCCGGATCCCGGGCGAGATCTCCGTCCGCACCGAACTCGGGCGCGGCAACATCGAGCGCGAGACGTGCGGCAGCCCCGAGGAGTCCCGCTTGACGGGTGGTCTGGTTGCTGCGGATACCGCGCAGTTCATCCGGCCGGTCTGCGGTGAGGAGCAGCAGCGGAACCCGCGACTCATGAGCCTCGAGCGCGGCCGGGAGCAGGTTCGCGACCGCCGTGCCGCTCGTCACGATCACGGGGGCCGGCAGACCGGTTTCACGTGCAACCCCGAGCGCGAAGAACGCGGCGGAGCGCTCGTCGAGACGCACGTGCAAGCGGATCGCCTCGGCCTGCTCCGCTGCTGCAGCGGCGAGCGCGAGCGCCTGAGAACGCGATCCCGGGCACACGACGACGTCTCGCACGCCGCGGCGGATCAGCTCGCCGAGCAGCTCGACCGCGAAGACCGAGGAGGGTGCCGCGCTCACTTCTGAGCCGGGTCGTCGTCGGGGCCCGCCTGCTCCTCGCCCGTGGAGTCGGGATCGGTGTCGGAGCGCGGCTGATCCTCGCCCGGGAACCTCTCGTCGTCGAGTTCGCGCAGGCGCTGCTCGAGGTCGCGCATGTGCAGGTCGAGATCGTCCTTGGACATGCGGGTTCCCGAGAACCGAGGATCGTCGTCGGGAGCGACCGGGCGCTTCGCGGGCGTGGCGCCCTTGCCGATCAGGAACCAGAGCACGCCGCCGATCACGGGCAGCAGCACCACGAGCACCACCCATACGGGCTTCGAAACGCCGCGGGCGCGCGATCCGTCGGTCATCGCCGCATCGACCAGCGCGTACAGCGTGAACGCGACGGCGATGACGACCCCGATAATCACGAACCGCACCATATACCCATCGTACCGATTCCAACTGGACCAATCCCGGCCGTCTCCCGGCCCGGTGCTCCGAAGTCCGCAGGATCAGGGCCTTGCAAGATCGAGTCCTTTCAAACCTGGAGTGCCGAACTGCTACATCACCCGTCGGGGTTGCAGCAGTTCGGCACTCCGCGTTTGAGAGGCAGACAGCGGATCTGCGGCCAGGAGCGGTTCAGACTGCCTCGGTACACTCGGGCGGGTGAAGACCCCCCGCTCCGCCTGGATCACCTACACCGCACTGCGTCTGCTCTTCTTCGCCGTGCCGTTCGCGCTCATCTACGTGCTGGGCCTGTCGCTGCGGTTCTCGATGATGCTCTCGGCGCTCATCGCGGCGGTGCTCGCGGCGCTCATCAGCGTGTCGCTCTCGGTGCTGCTGCTGGCGAAACCGCGCGAGGCGGCCTCGGAGAGCATCTACGAGTGGCGCAATCGGGATCGCACGGCCGACGACATCGTCGAGGACGAGTCCGTCGACGCGGTCGAGGCAGTCGCTGACGAGGATCTCGCTGACGAGAGTGCCGAGGCGGTTCGGGATCGACCGGCAGGATCCGAGCACTCCCCTCGCACCCGCTCGGAGTGATCCGCGGCTGATCGGGATCGGGGCGGACCCCGAGCCGCCGAGAGGTCGAAAAGGGCTCGGGTTCTCGCGATCCGGAGCCCTTTTCGACCTCTCGGGGTGAGGCCCGGCCGCTGCGACCGCCGGGGCGGGAATGCCGGCGGTCGCAGTACCGTTGAGCTGTGACTGAGACGACCGCGACCGCAGCACCCCGGTGGTGCTTGCTGGGGCGCGATGGGACCGGGGCAGTGACCGCCGTCGACGTGCGCGCCGATGGCACCCGCGGCGAAACGGTGGGTCTCGCGAGCGAGGCGCTGCCCGACTTCGTCGAGGAGCGGGAGCGAGGCGGATCTGCCCCGCGCTGGGTGTGGAGCGACGCACCGAGCTGGTATCCGCAGTTGCTCGCGGCCGGGGTGCGCGTGAAGCGCTGCCACGATCTGCGGCTCGGGCACGCGATCCTGCGGCAGTCGGAGCTGGTGCGGGATCGGGGCCCACTGCTCGCCGCCCATGAGTGGGATGCCGCACCGACGGCCGAGCCGGAGGGCCCGTCGGCCGATACCGCGCTCTTCGATCTCGACGAACCCAGCGGGCCTGCCAGCACAGCGCCGCACGGCACCGCGTCCGTGAGCGCCGAGTTCGACCGGCAGCTCGAGGCGATCGCGGCGAGCACCGATCCGGGGCGCCTGCGATTGCTGCTCGCCGCAGAATCGGCCGGCGCGCTCGTCGCGGTCGAACTACGGGCGGCGGGCGTGCCGTGGGATGCCGCCGAGCACGATCGCCTGCTCACCGAGGCCCTCGGCCCGCGGCCGCCGGGCGACTTCAAGCCCGCGAAGATGCAGGCCGTGGCCGACGAGGTGCGCACGGCGCTCGGGGATCGCGAGGCGAGCCTCGATTCTCCGCCGAAGCTGCTTCGCGCCCTGAGGCGGGCGGGCATCGACGCCGGTTCGACCTCGCGCTGGGAACTCGCGGAGTTCGAGCACCCCGCCATCGAACCGCTGCTGCGCTACAAGAAGCTGTCGCGGCTGCTGAACGCGAACGGCTGGAGCTGGATCGACGAGTGGGTGCACGAGGGCCGGTACCGCCCCGTGTACGTGCCGGGAGGGGTGGTCACCGGCCGGTGGGCGTCGAGCGGCGGGGGCGCGCTGCAGCTGCCCCGCGCGCTGCGTCCGGCGCTCAGGGCCGACCCGGGCTGGATGCTCGTCTCGGCCGACGTCGCGCAGCTCGAGCCTCGGGTACTCGCGGCCATGGCCGGAGACCGCGCGATGGCCGCGGCCGGATACGGGAAGGATCTCTACTCGGGCATCATGGAGAGCGGCATCGTCGCCACCAGGCAGGAGGCGAAGATCGCCGTGCTCGGGGCGATGTACGGCTCCACGACCGGCGACAGCGGCCGCCTGGTGCCCCGGCTGAGACAGGGGTTTCCCGCCGCCATGCGGCTCGTGGATCGCGCCGCCGAGGTCGGCGAGCAGGGCGGCATCGTGTCGACCTGGCTCGGCCGGTCCTCCCCCGCGCCGAGCTCCGAGTGGGCGGAACTGCAATCGCGCGCGAGCCTTCCCGGGGCCACCTCGCGCGACGAGGGCGCGGCGCGGCGCGCGGCCCGCGAGTTCGGCAGATTCACCCGCAACTTCGTGGTCCAGGGCACCGCAGCCGAGTGGGCTCTGGCCTGGCTGGCCGAACTGCGCCTGCGGCTCGCCGCGCTGCCGCTCGATGAGCGCGTCGATCCCGCCTCCGCCTCCGGCCCCGCCTTCGAACGCCGCCCGCATCTCGTGTTCTTCCTGCACGACGAGGTCATCGTGCACGCGCCGGCGTCTCAGGCGGAAACCGTCGCTGACGCGGTCAGGGCTTCGGCCGAGGCTGCGGGGCGACTGCTCTTCGGCGGCGCCCCGGTCGACTTCCCGCTCGATGTGCGCATCTCCGAGCGGGCGACGAAGGAGTGACCCCCGCGGGCCGGGCTTCACCCGGGGGAGGGCCCGCCGAGCCGGCCACAACTTCGGAGCTCACCCGTATCTCGGATGAGAACCCGCGGATCGATCCGAAAGACGGGTGAGCTCCGAATAGCGGGACGGCGCCCCGGCTAGAACGCGAAGGCGATACCGACGAGCACTCCGTAGGCGAGCGCGGCGAGGCTGGTGAGCTGCAGCACGAGGATCAGCTCGCGCGGCGTCTTCGCGGTGATGACGATGAGCACGCAGGGCGCCACAATCAGCAGCACGAACCACACGAGCACCATGCCGGGGTTCACGAGCCCGTACAGCGCCGGCACCGCGAACGGCAGCAGCACGCACACGATGTAGAGAGCGCGGGAGGCGCGATTCCCCATCCTCACCGCGAGCGTCTTCTTGCCCGCGAGGCGGTCCGTGGGGATGTCTCGCAGGTTGTTGACGACGAGCACGGCGACCGCGAAGAACCCGACCGCGGCACCGGTCACCCAGGCCTCCTGGGTCTCGATCTCCGTCTGCAGGTAGACCGTGCCGACGGTCGCGACAAGCCCGAAGAAGATGAACACCATCACCTCGCCCAGGCCGGCGTACCCGTAGGGGCGCTTGCCGCCCGTGTAGAACCAGGCGGCGATGATCGCGAGCACTCCGAGCGCGAGGAACCACCAGCGTCCGCTCATGACCACGGCCACGAGCCCGGCCACGGCGGCGAGCGCGAAGAACACCAGGGCGGTCGCGAGCACCTTCTTGGGGTTCACGAGGCCGGAACCCGTGAGCCGGGCCGGTCCGACCCTGAACTCGTCGGTACCACGAATGCCGTCGGAGTAGTCGTTGGCGTAGTTGACGCCAATCTGTAGGAAGACGGCGACCGCGAGCGCGAGCAGTGCGAGCGGCAGCGAGAAGCCCTGCACCATATGCGCGATCCCGGATCCGGCGGCGACCGGGGCGACCGCGAGCGGCAGCGTGCGCAGGCGCGCTCCGCCGACCCAGCTGCGCCAGGTGATCCTCGGCGTCTCACCGGCCTGGACTTGCCGCTCGGCCGCGGCCCGCACGGCCGGGTTGCCTGACCTTCGCCGGTCCTTCGCGCTCACTCCTGCTCCTCCCCCGCAGCGATCCGCGTCTCGCGGAAGCTCGCCCGCAGACGCTCCAACCACTCCTCGACCGCTCGCAGATCGGGCTTGCCGCCCGCGAGTCTCGGGATGCTGTCGGTCTCGGTGGCCCACACGGGCTCCGCCGCGACGCCGAGGCGATCCCGCACCGCGGCGCTCACCTCGTCGAAGCTCGCCCGGGTGGCGGCCCGGCCCCGCGCGGGGCGCTCGCCCCCTTCGACACGTTCGGGGGATGCGACCGCACCCGGATCCGCCTCGACGACGAGGCTCACCCGCTCCCCCCACTCGGGGTGCTGCGCTCCCACCGCGACGGCACTCGACCAGCCGTCGAAATCACGCACGACGCGCTCGACCTCGTCGAGCGACACGTTGATCCCGCCCGAGATGACGACCCGGTCGAGACGCCCGGTCACGGTCAGCATTCCGCCGAGCAGCTCACCGGCATCGCCCGTGCGGTACCAGCGGGTCGCGGTGCCGTCGCGGTCGCGGTCCTCGATGAAACGCTCCGCGGTGAGCTCGGGATCGCCGACGTAGCCGAGCGCCAGCGACGGCCCGGCGAGCTGCACCTCGCCCTCGCGAATGCGCACCCGGGTGTCGCCGATCTCGACCCCGTCGTAGACGCAACCGCCCGCGGTCTCGGTCATGCCGTAGGTGCGCTTCAGCGGAACCCCGAGCTCGAACGCGCGCCGCCGCATCTGCAGCGGCACTGCCTGCCCGCCGACGAGCACCGCATCGAACCGTCGCAGCGCGTCGGCGGCGTCGCGATCCTGCTCGGCCAGATCGAGCAGCCTCGAGAACTGCACCGGCACCAGCGAGACATACCGCCGCTCGGCCTCGAGATGCTCGGCCTCCTCGAGCAGTCGACCGGGATCGAATCCCTCGGCAGTCGGGAAGAAGCGCGGCGCGATGCCGGCCACCTCGCTGCGAACCAGCATCTGCAGCCCGGAGATCAGGTGCGCGGGAAGCGCCACGAGCCACTGCCCCGCTCCGCCCAACCGCACATGCGTCGCCTCCGCCCCGGCTCGCAGTGCCGCGGCCGACAGGGCGACCGACTTGGGCACGCCGCTCGACCCCGAGGTGCGCACCACCACCGCGGTGCCCTCGGGCAGCTCGGCCTGCTGCAGGGCGAGCACGGCCTCGTCCTCGAACTGCCCGCCGGGGACCGGCAGAACGGGCGTACCGCCGTTCAGCGCGTCGCCGAGCGCGGCCATGAGCCAGGCTCGATCCTCGGTGGGGATGGCGCGGAGTCCATGAGACGCAGTCACCGGTCCAGGTTACTACCCGGGTCTGACGAGCGGATCCGGCCCGGCTCAGCGGGACGGAGGCAGAGAGGGGCGCGGCTCCGAGCACGGACCTCGCGGGATGAAGAGCGTGAGCACCGTCGCGACGGCCGCCGCCGCGATCGCGATCCAGAAGCAGACCGCGTAGGCGTCCGCGGTGGGCACGACCCGTCCCGCATGCTCCGAACTCATCGCCGCCAGTACGCCGCCCATGACCGCCGACGCTCCCGAGGTGCCGACCGAGCGGAACAGCGCATTCAGCCCGTTCGACACCCCGGTCTCGTGCGCGGGGACCGCACCCATGATGATCATCGGCATCGCCGCGAACGAGAAAGCGATCCCGACACCGATGATCGCGTTCGCCACCACGATGTGCCACACTTCGCTCGACCAGAGCAGCACGAACACGTAGGCCACCACGATCGACGACGTACCGATGGTGAAGAGCGGGCGGGGCCCGAAGACCCGCTCGAGCTTGCCCGAGAGGGGCGACAGCACCATCATGATGAGGCCCGACGGCATGATGCAGATCGCCGCCTCGATCATGGTGAGGCCGAAGCCGGCCCCCGTCTCGGGCGGCATCTCGAGCAGCTGCGGGAAGGTGACGTTGGATCCGAAGAGCGAGAAACCCATGCCGATCGCCGCGAGGTTCGTCAGCAGCACCGTCGGGCGCGCGGCTACCCGCAGGTCGACGAGCGGATCCTTCGCGCGCAACTGATAGGCGCCCCAGACCAGCAGCACGATCACACCCACCGAGACCGACCCGAGGGCGAGCGGGGAACCCCACCCCCACTCAGCGCCGCGGGAGACGAAGAGCAGCAGGCCCGTGAGGGCGACGGCGAGCCCGATCGCCCCGAGGACATCGAGGCGACCGCCCGAGATCATCGTGTCCTCGGGAACCGCGAACACCACCGCCACGATGCAGATCATGCCCAGGCCGGCTGACATCCAGAACAGCGCGTGCCAGTCGGAGGTCTCCGCGATGAATGCGGCGAGCGGCATACCGACCGCTCCGCCGACGCCCATCGTCGCGCTCATGAGCGCGACCGCCGTGCCGAGTCTCGCCGGAGGCAGCACGTCGCGCATGATCGCGATACCGAGCGGGATCACCCCGGTCGTCATGCCCTGCAGGCCCCTCCCGATGATCACCCCGACGATCGAGGACGAGAGGGCGGCGACGAGCGAACCCACGATCAACGCGATGAGCAGCACGAACACCACCCGCCGCTTGCCGTACATATCACCGAGCCGACCCGAGATGGGCGTCGCGACCGCGGCCACGAGCAGCGTGACCGTCACGACCCAGGTGGTGTCCTCGCGCGATGCGTCGAGCAGTTCGGGCAACTCGCCCTGGAGCGGCACGACCAGCGTGAACATGAAGGCGGAGGTGAGCCCCGCGAACGCGAGTGCGGCGACAGTCGCCCAGCCAGGTGGTCGTCTGTTGAGCCTCGTCATCACCTGCGATGCTACACCCGTGCGGTTCCCGCGGCGCGAAGCCGGGTGCCGCCGGGTGCCGGGTGCCTGGTGCCTGGTGCCTGGTGCCTGGTGCCTGGTGCCTGGTGCCTGGTGCCTGCAGCCTGACCTCCCCGCCCCAAGCGCACCGATCGACGTTCACGCACCCCGATCCACCTGAATGCGGTGCATGAACGTCGATCGGTGCGGCAAGCGTGGTGTGCGGAGTGCGAGGCAGACGTGGTGTACGGGCGCGAGGCAGGCCGGAACGCCGGCCCGCCCTCGCGCGGGGAGCGAAACCCCTAGTAGTAGTACGGGAACGGCGCCCAGTCGGGGTCGCGCTTCTCGAGGAACGAGTCCCGCCCCTCGACGGCCTCGTCGGTGCCGTACGCGAGGCGCGTGGTCTCGCCGGCGAAGAGCTGCTGCCCTACGAGCCCGTCGTCGACCGCGTTCATGGCGTACTTCAGCATGCGGATCGCCGTCGGCGACTTGCCGAGGATCTCGCGCGCCCACTCGATGCCGGTGCGCTCGAGCTCCGCGTGCGGCACCACCTCGTTCACCGCCCCGATCTCGCGCGCACGATCCGCCGAGTACTCGCGGGCGAGGAAGAAGATCTCACGGGCGTTCTTCTGCCCGACCTGGCGTGCGAAGTACGCGCTGCCGTAACCGGCGTCGAACGATCCGACATCGGCGTCGGTCTGCTTGAACCTCGCGTGCTCACGGCTTGCGATCGTGAGGTCGCAGACCACGTTGAGCGAGTGCCCGCCGCCCGCGGCCCACCCGGGCACGAGCGCGATGACGACCTTCGGCATGAAGCGGATGAGACGCTGCACCTCGAGGATGTGCAGGCGCCCGGCTCGCGCGGCCGCATCGGGCCCGACCTGCGTCTCCGAGTCGCTGTACTTGTAGCCGTCGCGCCCCCGGATGCGCTGGTCGCCGCCCGAGCAGAACGCCCAGCCCCCATCGCGCGGCGAGGGTCCATTGCCCGTCAGCAGCACCACGCCCACGCGCGGGTTGACGCGCACGCGCTCGAGCGCGTCGTAGAGCTCATCGACGGTGTGGGGGCGGAAGGCGTTGCGCACCTCGGGTCGATCGAATGCGACACGGGCGATGCGGCCGTCGCGGCTGAGATGCGCCGTGATGTCGGTGTAGTCGGCCGAGCCGGGGGCCGCCTCCCACTCTGCGGGATCGAAGAGATCGGAGACCAGCTCGGGCTGCTCGGTCTCGCGGGGATGGGCGGGGTGCGGATCCTGCTGCGTCATGCGATCCAGCATAGGAGTTCGCGTCCGTGAGCGCCCTCGTCACCCGCGCGCTTCCCACCCGCTTCGTACCTCGCCGAGATACGAATCTCGCTCGCCGCACCGCGAATCGGCGTGCGAAATCCGTATCTCGAGGGGTGGATGGGCACTGCATCCCAGGGCTCCTTCAGCAGGCTCCCCTCGACAGGTTCAAAGAGCGGTGCGCGCCTTCGGCGCTTTGGGCTTCTTCGGCTTCGGAGCCGGCAGTTGCGCGGCGGTGAGGTCGATGAGCCCCGCGAGCCACTCGCGATCCTCCCAGCGGTCGCCGCTCACCCGGAAGTACATCTTCGAGCCGGGGTAGGCGGGCGCCTCGTCGGGGTCGCCGATGTAGCCGCGGCCGGCCTCGGTGGGCTTCACGAACAACTCGTCATCGCACACGAAGGCGACGGGCTTCTCGTCGTAATAGACGCAGTACTCGCCGAACATCTTGCGGCTGCGGACCCCGGGCAGCGCGCTCAGCTGGTCGAGAAGGAACTCCATGGTCTCCGCGCGAGTGCTCATGCGGCCAGAGTAGCCGGGTTCGGTGGCAGGATCGAGGCATGAGTTTCTCGAGACCAGGATCCGCTCTTCCGCCCCTCACCGAGGTGCTCGAATCGATGCGTGTGGTCTCGATCCCGACCCGTACCCGTTTCCGGGGCATCTCGGTGCGCGAGGCCGTGATCCTCGATGCGCCCCTCGGCGCGAGCGAGTTCTCGCCGTTCCCGGAGTACGGGGACGCGGAGGCGGCGGCGTGGCTGGCGGCCGCTCTCGATTTCGGGTGGGCCGAGCAGCCGGCGCCGGTGCGGGATCGCATCGACGTGAACGCCACCGTGCCCGCGGTGCCGGCGGGGGAGGTTCCCGGAATCCTCGCCCGCTTCCCGGGCTGCCGCACGGCCAAGGTGAAGGTGGCCGAGCGCGGCCAGTCCCTCGCCGACGACGTCGCGCGGGTGGGCGCCGTGCGCGAGGCGATGGGCGCGGACGCTCTGGTGCGGGTGGACGCGAACGGCGGCTGGTCGGTCGAGGAGGGCGAGGCCGCGCTGCGGGCCCTCGCCGAGTTCGATCTCGACTACGCGGAGCAGCCGTGCGCGAGCGTCACCGAGCTGGTCGAGGTGCGGCGCAGGCTGACTCCTGATCAGCGGGTGCACGGTTCGAGCGGCCTCGATGAGACCGTACCCGCGACCCACGGATTACAAGTCCGCTGCCCCGCCCCCCTGGTGCGCATCGCCGCCGACGAGAGCGTGCGCAAGGCCGCCGACCCGTTGGCGGTGGCCCGATCGGGCGCCGCGGACCTGCTCATCGTGAAGGCGCAACCGCTGGGTGGGATCCGGCAAGCGCTCGACATCGTGGAGCAGGCCGGCCTGCCCGTGGTCGTGTCGAGCGCGCTCGACACCTCGGTCGGCATCTCGATGGGGCTGCATCTCGCGGCGGCGCTGCCCGCTGCGGGGAACGAGGGAGCCTCGGGAGCGGAGCTCGGCTCGGGATCGGCCGACGGCGCAGGATCAGCCGGCGGCGCAGGATCCGCGGCGGGTTCGGGATCGGCCGGGGTGCTGCACGGCGCCTGCGGTCTCGGCACGGTCACGCTGCTGGAGGGAGACGTGACCGCCGATCCCCTGATCCCCCGCGAGGGCTCGATCGAAGTGCGGCGCCCCGCGTTGGATGCCGCGCTGCTCGATCGACACGCCGCGCCTCCCGAGCGCGAACGCTGGTGGCGGGAGCGCGTGGCGCGCTGCCACGCGCTCCTCGCCGCCCTGTGAGAGGTCAATAAGGGCGCATCGTCAAAGAAAGCGCGGCCCTTTTCGACCTCTCACGGGTGCTGAGCAGAGCGCCTGGGTGCGAGCACGGGGCGCCGCGCCGGCAGCACCCGCTCAGACGCGAGTCGCGGCGCGCCGGGCGCCCTCGCCGAGCGATTCGAGCTTCGCCCACGCGATCTGCGGGTGCACCCGCCCGCCGAGGCCGCAATCGGTCGCTGCGATGACGCGCTCGGGGCCCACGATCCTCGCGAAACGCTCGATGCGCTGCGCCACCAGGTCGGGGTGCTCGACGAGGTTGGTCGAGTGACCGACCACGCCGGGCACGAGAATCAGATCGTCGGGGATCAGGTCCCTGTTCTCCTCCCACACCGACCATTCGTGCTCGTGGCGGGCGTTGGCCGCCTCGAACGAGATCTGGCCCACGTTCGCGCCGAGCACGGTCCTCAGGATGTGCTTCAGCTCGATATCGGTCGTGTGCGGGCCGTGCCACGAGCCCCAGCAGAGGTGCAGGCGCACCTGCTCCTTGGGCAGGCCCTTGATCGCCTCGTTGATCGCGTCGATGCGGATCTGCGTGAAGGCCTGGTACTCCTCGACGCTCGGCTCGGGGTTGATCTGATCCCAGTTCTCGGCGAGCGAGGGGTCGTCGAGCTGCACGATCAGCCCCGCGTCGGTGATGGCGCGGTACTCCTCGCGCAGCGCCTCGACCCACGCATCGATGTGCTGCTGCTCGGTCTCGTAGAAGTCGTTTCGCACGCGGGCCGCTGAGCCCGGAGCGATCGCCGTGAGAAAGCCGATCTCGCCCTCCCCCAGCGCCGAGCGGAGATTGCGGGTGTCGGCGGCCACCGCTTGCTGCCCCCGGTAGCTGATCTCACCGGTCGTGGTCGGGAACGCCGTGGCGTTGCGGCCGGTGGCGATGCCGCTCTCGGGATCGCCGTAGGCATCCGCGAAGATCTGCCGGTCGCGGCGGTCGAGGAACGACGTGAGCCGGATGCTGCCGGGCTCGGACCGGCGGGGCGGCTCATTGAACGCGTTGACCTCGGTCAGCGAGAGGCCGTTCACGCGCTGGAACGAGTAGCCCCACCAGGCGCCGTAGTCGACGGCGTTCGACATGGCCTTGCCGAACTCGCCGTCGCCCGGCTGCGTGATGCCGAGTTCGCGCTGCCGCTCGACCACGTCGCGCACCGCTTCGGTGACGAGCGCGTCGAACTCGGGCGTGACTTTCAGGGTGAAGCCGTCGTCTTCGAACTCGCGGGCGGCGTTCGCCTCGATGAGGGCACGGGTGCGGGGCAGGCTGCCCGCGGTGGTCGTCTCGATGGTGCTCATGCTCCGAATCTAAACGAGCCCACCGACATTCAGGGCGAGTATGACGACAGATGACTCGGAGCCCTCAGCCCTTGAGGCCCGGGAAATCCTCCTCACGCCACTCGGTCGCGATGCGCTCGCCCGCGGCGTGCGCCGCCTCTTCGCGCTGCCGCAGCTCGACGCGCCTGATCTTGCCCGAGGTCGTCTTCGGCAGCTCGAAGAACTCGACGCGCCGCACGCGCATGTACGGCGGCATCGCGACGCGGGCGTGGGCGAGGATCGCGCGCGCCGTCTCGGCATCGGAGGTCGCGCCGGCGGCGAGCGCGACATAGGCCTTGGTGACGTTGAGGCGGGTGCTGTCAGGGGCGCCCACGACGGCGGCCTCGGCGACGAGCTCGTGCTCGATGAGCGCGCTCTCGACCTCGAAGGGGGAGACCTTGAAATCGCTCGACTTGAAGATGTCGTCCGTGCGCCCGACGAAGGTGAGCACGCCCGTCTCGGGATCCCGCTGCGCGACGTCGCCGGTGTGGAAGAAGCCGCCGGCTGTAGCCTTCTCCGTGGCCTCGGGGTTGCCGAAGTACCCGGGCATGAGGTTCACCGGTTCCGAGGCGAGCCGCAGACAGATCTCGCCCTCGGCGGCCTCCTCGCCGGTCAGGGGGTCGACGAGCACGGCGTCCACTCCGGGGAGCGGGCTCCCCATCGCGCCGGGCACGATCGGGTCACCCGGCATGTTGCCGATGAGGCAGGTCGTCTCGGTCTGGCCGTAGCCGTCGCGGATGTCGAGGCCCCACCACTCGCGGATGCGAGCGATGACCTCGGGGTTGAGCGGCTCGCCGGCCGAGATGACCTCGCGCAGGCCGCGCGGCTTCCGATCGAGGCGATGCTGGATCAGCATGCGCCACACCGTCGGCGGTGCGCAGAAGGTGTTGACGCCGGCGCGATCGAGTTCGGCGACGAGCGCCTCGGGGTCGAAGCGCGCCTGGTTCGCGACGAAGACGGTCGCCCCGACCTGCCACGGCCCGAAGAAGCTCGACCAGGCATGCTTGGCCCAGCCGGGGGCGCTGATGACGGAGTGGACGTCGCCGGGGCGCACACCGAGCCACGACATGGTGGTGAGGTGGCCGAGCGGGTAGCTGGTGTGGGAGTGCACGACGATCTTGGGCAGGCTCGTGGTGCCCGACGTGAAGTAGAGCAGCGCGGGGTCGTCGCTCGCGGTGGTCTTGCGGATCGCGGCGAGCGATGCGGATCGCGATTCCTCATAGCGCATCCAGTCGAAGAGCAGTGCGCGATGATCCCGCGACGCGTTCTCGAGATCGACACCCACTCCGCGATACTCGCCGGGAACCTCCGTGAACTTCGCCGCGTCCTCCGCCTCGGCGAAGACCCACCGCACTCGGCCCCGTTCGACGCGATCCTGCAGCTCGTGCGAGCCGAGCACCACGGAAGTCGGCAGGATGATGACGCCGATCTTCAGTGCGGCCAGCATGATCTCCCAGAGCTCGACGCGGTTGCCGAGCATGAGCATCGCGACATCGCCCGATTTCGCGCCGATGCTCCGCAGCCAGTTGGCCACCTGATCCGAGCGCTGCTTCAGCTCGGCGAAGCTCCGCTTCGTCTCGGAGCCGTCCTCCTCGGAGATCCAGAGCGCCGTCCGGTCGTTGTTCTCGGCGATCGCGTCGAATACGTCGTGCGCCCAGTTGAAGCGCTGACCGACATCGGGCCAGCGGAACTCGGAGCGGGCACGAGCAGGATCTCCCGCGAGGTCGAGCAACTGGTCGCGGGCCGAGAAGAAGGCGCGCGTGGCGTCGATGTCAGTCATGGTCTCTATTCTGCCCCTCGTCAGCGCCTCCTCCGAGCCGCGCGGGCACGGGATCCGCTTCCGACATCCGCACCTTGCCCTCGCGCATCGGCTTCCGAGGCTCGGCGTCTGAGCACGAGCATGGCCTGCGTGATGACCGCCGCGAGCATGAGACCGCCCACAGCGATCCCGAGCCCGCCTCGCGCATCGCTGCCGCTCATCGTGGGCACCGTCCAGAAGAAGAGCACGCACTGCGCGACCGCGGCGAGAGGGATCGCGACGACGGCGACCGCGGCGAGCGAGAGGCCGGCCCGGCGGGAGGTGCGCACGACGTATGCGATGACCCCGATCGATGCGGCGATGACGGCGCCCGCGAGACCCAGCAATGTCGTGAATGGGAGCCGGTATCCGGCGAGATACCGTTCGTACGCGCCCGTGTCGAGTCCCGCGAAGGTGCCCGGGGCGAAGTCGATCCGCGCCCCGAGGTCGGAGCTCAGTCTCAGCTCGTGCTTGCCGAGCCAGGAGTTCACCTCCGGATCGGCCTCGAACGGCTCCCCCGATTCCCCAGCCGCACTCCGCGCTCCCGGGCGAGAGCCGACCTCGTCGACGTCGAGCGTCACCACGACGGCGCCGTCGTCGCGCTGCTCTTCGGAGCCGATCCGCAGGTCGAAGGCATCACCGCGATCGTCGTAGACCCGGTTCTCGTACACCCAGGGCCGCATCCAGTTGCCGTGCTCTCCCGGGTGCTTGCGTCGTTCGTGATCGGAGGCGATCCACCCCGCGTCGACGATCTCGCCGACCAGATCGGGAGCGACTGTGAGCTGCACCCGCACGGGCCTCACGGGAGAGCGCCCCTCGAAGTATTCCCCGGCCGTGGTGTAGAACTCGTCTTCCCAGAACGAGTACCAGGCGGCCCATCGCACCTGCTCGTTCGAGTTCGCCGCTCCGGGGGCATCGACCGCCGCGTTCGTCAGCGTGTACTCGACCTCGACCTCGTGCGATCCGTCGAGCACCTCCTCGAACTGGGTGACCACGGCCAGGCTCTCGCGCTGCGGCATTTCGCGGAACGGGGCGGGCCGGCCGTCGACGCGCACCTCGCCCACCTCGAGCCCCAGATCCTGTCCGAATCTCCTATCCGGCCATTCGCGAGCGAACTGCGGCACCCGGGATCCCGAACCGTCGAAGCGCACGGTACTGGTCTCGGTGACCTGCAACTCGGCACGGCCGTCGCTCGACCGCGACAGCTCGGCCTCGATCTCGAAGCCCTGCACCTCCGAGTAGAAGGTGCCGGGCAGCTCGTCGTGCCTGGTGACCGGGTCGACGGAGCTGTCGTACGGCGGCGGCTGCGTGGAAACCGCGATGACGGATCCGGCGAGCACCGCGACCGCCGCGGCGAGCGCGAGCAGCGAGGGGACCGAGACGAAGTGGTCCGTGCGCCAGCCGCCGGCCGGGTCGGGATCGACCGACTCGCGCGCGGCCTGGTCCACCACCGCGCGCCCCGCATCACGGGGACTCTCGAAGAGCAGCGCGTACGGCAGCAGAGGGTCGTCGAGCGGGCCCCGATCCCGCAGCCTCACCGCGCGGGCGTACGCCTCGATGCCCTTGAGCTGCTGCACGCTGAGCGCGCCCTCCCGGGTGAGCGGTCGCGGTCGCCGCACGGCCGCCACCGTCGCGACGGCCAGCAGCGTCGAGCCCACGACGAAGGCCACCGGCCACCAGACGACCAGCAGGATCACCTGGTGCGACAGCTGCCGCAGGAGCCCCCACTGCACAAGCGTGATGGCGACAGGCGCGAGCAGGAAGACATCGCGCACGTAGCTGTCCGGCACCCATCTCAGGCCCCGCGCCTCGACCTCGCCGCCGACCCTCCACCGTCTCGTCCAGCGCCATGCCGACGGGGTGTTCCCCCACCTGCCGGCGCGTCGGCCGGCCCGAGCCGCTCCCGCGATCCAGCGGGCGCGCTCCTCCGCGCCGGGGGCTCGCTTCCCGCCGCCGCGTCGCCGCGCCGTCGGTCGCTCAGCCAGGGCATCGACCAGTTCCGCGTGCCGCGGTCTTCCCAGCAGCTGCGCCGCGAGCTCAGGCGAGAGGTCGTCGGGCGGCTCGCTTCGGGGCACGTACCAGGCCTCGCCCGCGCTGTCGGCCCAGACGATGCGCCTCGCGGCGAGGGAGAAGAGCAGCAGCACGCCGAGCACCGCGAGCGGCAGCAGCGGGCCGTAGCTCTGCACCCAGAACAGCGTCGTCTTCGGCGGTTGCGCGAAGGTGCCCTCGCGGAAGCTCGCGTCGATCCAGATGTCGGCGTTGGGCGGAAGGGAGTCGTCGTTGCTGAAGGAGTATCGCACCCCCGCCGCTGACTCGCCCTCGGGAGACAGCCACGCGGTGCCGCTGACCAGGAGCCACCCCACATACGCGCGAGGCTGGCGCACGAGCGCGTCGTCGAGCTCGGGAGCCAGAGTGAGCGAGACGTCGATGCCCTTGGTCGCCTGCGGCCAGGTGGGCGCGAAGAGCGGCCACGACAGACTGTCGACAGTGCGACCGGTCGCCTCGTCGGTCTCCGGCGCGATGAGATGGTGCAGCTCATACGCGATCGCGATCCGCGGCTCCCCCTCGAAGCGACCGCCGTCGGCGGGCTCGATGCGCACCGTGGTCGTGGTCGCGGCGCGCTCGACCTCGGCTTCGACCTCCTCGCCATCGACAGTGACGGCGCCGAGTTCGAACTCGACGTCGTGCCCCCGGAACTCGGTGACGATCGTGCGCTCGACCGCGGCCTCGGGTCCGTTGCGGAAGTCGGCCGTGTAGCTCTCCTCCACCCGCGACGCGAACGCGCCGTCGGCATCCCGCTCGACGACGTAGTCGATCTCGACGTCGCGCGCGATCCAGTCGACCTCGTCCACTTCTGCCGAGGCGATCACATCGTCGAAGTCCATGGGCTCGTTGATGACCGGGCCCACCAGCAGGAAGACGCCGACCGCCCCGATCAGCCCGCAGGCGATCCTGATCATCCATCGCAGCGAGACCCCGCCCACCGCGCGCAGCCTCGCCTCGACGGCGGTGAGCACGCCCGCGAGCCATCTGAACAGCGCGGTGTGCTCGGGCTGCGGATCGGGGATCCGGCCCGTGTTCAGCAGCTCGGGATCGGACCCCTCCAAGTCGAAGGGATCGGACTCATGCGGCCCCTCGCTGTTCGGCCCCTGTGCTCCGCGCATGATCCGAGCCTAGCGACGACCACCGACATCGCTCGCGGCTCAGCTGCGGAAGACCGTGTGCAGCCGAGGGTCGGCGATCGCGTCGCGCCCGCCGAGCCCCTCGATCTCGAACAGCACCGCCGTGCCGGCCACCTCGTAGTCGAGCTTGCGGAGCACCTCGTGCGCGGCGGCCAGGGTGCCGCCCGTCGCGAGCACATCGTCGATCACGAGCACGCGGTAGCCGCGAGGGAAATCGGCGTGCGCCTCGACCTCTGCGATGCCGTACTCGAGCGAGTATCCGACATTCGCGGCGGGGCGCGGCAGCTTGCCCGCCTTGCGGATCGGCATGAGCCCGGCGCCGCTCGCGTAGGCGGCCGCGCTCGCCAGCAGGAAGCCGCGGGCCTCGAGGCCGGCGACCACGTCGAACATGCCGCGGAACGGTGCGATGAGGGCATCGACGGTGGCCCGGAAGGCAGCACCATCGGCCAGCAGCGGCGTGATGTCGCGGAAGAGGATCCCCGCGCTCGGGTAGTCGGGGATCTCGAGGATCAGCGACTCCGCTCGTTCGAGCTCGGCGCTCGAATCGGGGAAGGCGGGCATGTTGAGATGGTCGTTCTGGATCTCCGGCACGTGAACCAGGGTAATCGGTGGAGCGGCCGGTCGGCGCGAGCAGAGCGAGTCGCTGACTCGAACTGGGAGGCCCGGTCCACCAGGAAAGACGCGACACGCCCGCGCGACACGATCCGCCGACCCTGATTTGAGGAGCAGACCCGACTCGTGTAATGTTCTTCTGGTTGGTGAAGCCGACAATGCGCCCCTAGCTCAGCTGGATAGAGCATCTGACTACGGATCAGAAGGTCGGGGGTTCGAATCCCTCGGGGCGCACAGATCTGAAACCCCCGTCGCGATAGGGGCGGGGGTTTCTTGCTGCACCAAGACTCCATCGTAATCAACTTCGCCGAGCAGGAACGCGACCGAAGTACTCAGCAGTTTTGCCGGCTCTTCGTAATTGAGGGTGTAGAGGTGGTGCCCGGAGTGGCGATGAGGAAATAGATCGAGGTCTTTCGATGATGGGAGTTCCTACACCGCCTATCCGAAAGACCTCGATGTGGGGCCTTGACCCTTGATCGTGGACACGGTGTTACAGGTGGTTATGCCGCCATGGGTAGCGTAGCGGAGGTGTTGGCC
>NZ_JBVUAC010000008.1:0-161597 GCF_055791005.1 Leucobacter holotrichiae | reverse complement strand
GCGCGGCACGAACGAGAACACGAACGGACTCCTCCGGCAGTACTTCCCCAAAGGCACCGTCCTATCCGGACACAGCCAGAACTATCTTGATCAAGTCGCCGCGGAACTCAACGGACGCCCCAGACAAACCCTGGACTGGCACACCCCAGCAGAAGCCCTGACTAAGCTACTCAGCAACGATCAACACACCGGTGTTCACACGACCCCCTGAACCCGCCCCGGAGATTCGCCCGCGTGGAGCAAGATCTCCTACTTGAACGAGACGACCTGAAGTCGTTGCACCGTGCCCGCACACGCAGAAGCGCCCCGCTCCTCCGAGGAGGAACGGGGCGCCAGTAAGCCCGGGAAGGCGATCGACTAGCGGCGCAGACCCAGACGCTCGATGAGCGAACGGTAGCGGTTGATGTCGACGTTCTGGAGGTAGCCCAGGAGACGACGGCGCTGGCCGACGAGCAGCAGCAGGCCACGGCGCGAATGGTGATCGTGCTTGTGAGCCTTGAGGTGCTCGGTCAGATCCTTGATCCGCTGCGAGAGCATTGCGACCTGCACCTCGGGGGAACCGGTGTCACCGGGCTTGGTCGCGTATTCGTCGATGATCGCCTTCTTGACTTCTGCACTCAGTGCCATAGGGATCCCCTTTCTGTTGCTGCGCGGCGCCGTCAGCGGGATGCTGGGGCTCTCTTTATCCGCGGCCGTTCTAACGGCAACCTGTACATCTTAGCACCGTTTCGCCGCCGCGGCGCTCCCCGCCCGACGTGACGCTCTCGAAACACACCGGTGATCCTCGCGTCACCGCCTTGAGACCGTCATGAAACAGCGACGGCGCACACTGGTCGCACGATGGATCCCGGCTCGACGCCGGCACAGGGAAAGGCGGCAGCCATGGAACTCACACCGCAGGACGTGTGGACGCTCGCGAGCACCGCGCTCGTACTCATCATGACACCCGGACTCGCCCTCTTCTACGGCGGGCTCGTGCGCGTGCGCTCGGTGGTGAACATGATGCTCTTCAGCGTGAGCGCGATGGGGGTGGTCGGAGTGCTGTGGATCCTCTTCGGCTACAGCATGAACTACTTCGCCGAGGGCGAGAGCGGCTTCGCGGGCAGCCCGTTCAAGGACTTCGGGCTGATCGACACCGCGCCCGCGGACTTCATCGGCGTCGGGTTCGGCGCGGTGTTCGCGATGATCACGACGGCGCTCATCTCGGGTGCGATCGCCGATCGCGTCGGTCTCGGCTCGTGGGTGCTGTTCTCGGGCGTGTGGGCGACCCTCGTCTACTTCCCGGTCGCGGCCTGGGTGTGGGGCGGGGGTTGGATCCAGAACCTCGGCGGGGTGCTCGGAACGCCCGAGGTGATCGATCTCGCCGGCGGCACCGTGATCCACATCAACGCCGGCGCGGCGGCCCTCGCGCTCGCACTCGTCGCGGGCAAGCGCCTCGGCTTCGGACCGGGATCGCACAAGCCGCACAGCATTCCGCTCGTGACGATCGGCGCCGCGCTGCTGTGGTTCGGGTGGATCGGCTTCAACTCCGGGCTCGCCACCGAGACGGGCGAGGCCGGCCTGATCCTCGTCAACACACTGGGGGCGCCCGCCGCCGGCATCGTGGGCTGGATCATCGTCGACGTGCTGCGCGGCAAGAAGCCCGGCGTGATCGGAGCCGCCTCCGGCGCCGTCGGCGGCCTCGTGGCGATCACGCCGTCGGCTGCGAACCTCTCCCCCGTGTGGGCACTGCTCCTCGGGCTCATCGCCGGCGCGGCGTGCGCGTTCGCGATCGAGTGGAAGTACCGCCTCGGCTACGACGACTCCCTCGACGTGGTCGGCCTGCACCTGGTGGCGGGCGTGATCGGTTCGCTCTACCTCGGGTTCTTCGCCTTCGATGACGGCCTGTTCATGGGCGGCGACGCCGGCCTGCTGCTGGTGCAGGCGATCTCGGTGGTCTCCGTGATGGTGTACTCCTTCACCGTCTCGCTGATCATCGCACTGGCGGTGAAGGCCGCGACCGGGCTGCGCGTGCCCGTGGAGGTCGAGGAGGCCGGCATCGACGCCGGCGCTCACGGGGAGGAGGCCTACGCCTACGAGGTGCCCGCGGTGCGGTGACCGGGCCCGGAACCGTCACGCCTCTAGGCTGGGGAGCATGACCTCTGCGAATTCGAACGCCCATGATCCTCAGACCCTCGCCCGCCTCGCCGCGGACGTCGCCGTCACCGCGGGTGAACGCATCTTCGAGTTGCGCGCCCGCGGTGTCTCGGTCTCGGCGAGCAAGTCGAGCGAGGTCGATATCGTCACCGAGGCCGACCGCGAGTCGGAGCGGCTGATCGTCGAGGCCCTGCTCACCGCCCGCCCTGACGACGGCGTGCTCGGCGAAGAGGGGGCCGGGATCGAGGGCACCAGCGGGATCACCTGGGTCGTGGATCCGATCGACGGAACGGTCAACTACTTCTACGACCTGCCCGCTTACACGGTGAGCATCGCGGCCACGGTGCCCGACGCGTCGGCGAGCGCCGACGGGCGGAGGGCGATCGCCGGGGCGGTCTTCAACCCCCGCACCGGCGAGCTCTTCGATGCGTGGGAGGGCGGTGGATCGCGTCTGAACGGCTCCCCGATCACGATCTCGGGCAAGCGCGAACTGACCACCGCGCTCGTGGCTACCGGATTCGGCTACACGGTGGAGCGGCGGATCGAGCAGGCCGAGACCCTGACCCGGGTGCTACCGCTGGTGCGCGACATCCGCAGGATCGGCTCGGCGGCATACGACCTCTGCAACTTCGCCGCTGGTCGTCTCGACGCCTACTACGAGCGCGGGCTGCAGCCCTGGGATTTCGCCGCCGGGCTGCTCATCGCGCGCGAGGCGGGGGCCGCCGTGGTCGGGCGCGACGAGGACACCGCTCCGGGTACGCCGTTCCTGTTCGCCGCGGACCCCGCGCTGGTCGAGCAGCTCCGCAGCGCGGTGCTCGGGGACTGATCCGCGGGATCCCCGCCGGCTGAGACGGGCGAGCCGACCCCCGGCTGTTTGGACGACTCCAGGAGGCGAAGCCTCTGTCAACGCAATTGACACCCGCGTGGACTTCGTCTCCCGCCTGTGTGAAGATGGAGCGGAGATGCGTCGCGCCCGCGACGCCGTTTCCAAAGGAGGGAACATGCTCCGTCAGCCGTCGGACCCCGTCGTGCGAGATCTGGTGAACCGGGCGCGAGCCGCCCGCATGAACCGCCGTCAGCTGCTGCGAGGCGCCTCGCTCGGCGCAGCCATGCTGGGCATGGGCTCGCTCGCCGCCTGCGCCGGATCGAGCGGTCCGGGCGACGGCTCGCGCGGCACCGTGCGATGGGCGAACTGGACCTACTACCTCGACTACGACGACGAGACCGGCGGCTGGCCCTCGCTCGACGCCTTCATGGAGCAGAGCGACATCCGCGTCGAGTACTTCGAGGACATCGACGACAACAAGACGTTCATCGCCAAGATCAAGGATCAGCTGAAGCTCGAGCAGGATACGGGCTACGACGTGATGGTCCCGTCCGACACCACGCTCGTGCGGCTGCTCGAGCAGGAGCAGCTCACCGATTTCGATCGTTCTCTCATGCCCAATGTCGACGCCCAGATGATCGACCTCGTGCAGCACGCGTCCTTCGACCCCGAGCGCACGTGGTCGATCCCCTATCAGGCCGGCATGACGGGCCTCGTCTACAACACCCAGCTGTACCCCAAGGGCGTGCGCGAGGTCTCGGACCTGTGGGCGCCCGAGCTCAAGGGCAAGGTGAACCTGCTCACCGAGCAGGACGACACGCTGGCGCTCATCATGCTCGAGCAGGGCGTGGACATCGAGGGCGACTGGGGCGACGACGAGTTCGAGGCGGCCCTGGAAGTAGCGGCGAAGCACATCTCGAGCGGTCAGGTCGCCACCGTCAAGGGCAATTCGTACACGCAGGATCTCGAGCAGGAGACGGTCTGGGCCGGCATGGCCTGGTCGGGCGACATCGCGATCCTCAACGAGGACGCCGGCGAGGAGATCTGGAAGTTCGTGGTGCCCGAATCCGGCGCCTCGGTCTTCGTCGACTCGTTCTGCATGCCGAAGGCGACGGAGGCCTTCGAGCAGGTGCACGAGCTCATCGACTACTACTACGAGCCCGAGGTGGCGGCGCAGGTCGCCGAATACGTGCAGTACGTCACCCCGGTCGCCGGCGCGCGGGAGGCGATGGAGAAGCTGAATCCCGCGCTCGCCGAGAACCCGCTGATCTTCCCCGACGAGGCGATGTCGAAGCGCATCTTCGACATGCGCTCGCTCACCGCCGAGGAGGACAACCGCTACTCGCAGGCATTCCAGCGCATCCTGGGCAACTGAGCGTGAACGAGGAAGCCCCCGGGGCCGCGATGTGCGGAACCGGGGGCTTTCTCGTGCGGAGCGCCGTCGCGATCAGGCTCCGAGCAGCGCCTCGATGGGACCGCGGGCGAAGAAGACCACGAAGCCCGCGGCCACGATCCACAGCAGCCAGTGAATGCTGCGGGCGCGACCGCTGAAGGCGTGCACGAGCACCCACGCCACGAAGCCCGCGCCGATGCCGTTGGCGATGGAGTACGTCATCGGCATGACGGCGACCGTCAGGAAGACGGGCAGCAGCACCCGGAAGTCGCTCAGGTCGATGTTCTTGATCTGCGCCATCATGAGCGCGCCCACGATCACGAGCGCCGCGGCCGCGACCTCGGTGGGCACGATCCCGGTGAGCGGCGTGAAGAACATCGCGAGCAGGAACATCAGGCCGGTGACGACATTGGCGAAGCCCGTGCGGGCCCCCTCCCCGATACCGGCGCCCGACTCGATGAACACCGTGTTCGACGACGACGAGGTGAGGCCGCCCGCGATCGCACCGACGCCCTCGACGACCAGGGCCGACTTGATGTTGGGGAAGTTGCCCTTCTCATCCGCGAGACCGGCCTCGCGCGAGAGGCCCGTCATCGTGCCCATCGCGTCGAAGAAGTTCGTGAACAGCAGCGTGAAGACCAGCATCACGACCGTGACGACCCCGACGCGGCCGAAGTCGAAGCTCACTGCGCCCACGAGCCCGAGATCGGGCAGGCTGAAGGGCGCGGAGCCGAGCTCGGGCACGGTGAGGCCCCAACCGCCCGGGTTGGCGATCTCCCCGTCAGCCCCGGCGCGCGGGCCGAGGTGCGCGATCGCCTCGACGATCACGGCGATCACGGTGCCGCCGATCAGGCCGACGAGCAAGCCGCCCTTCACCTTCGCCGCGACGAGCACGCCGGTGACGATGAGGGTCACCACGAAGAGCAGGGTCGGGATCGTGACGACCGATCCGCCGATCCCGAGCCCGACGGGCGGCGAGTTCGAACCCGTCGAGGTGACGAAGCCCGAGTTGACGAAGCCGATGAACGCGATGAAGAGCCCGATGCCGACCGTGATCGCGAGCTTCAGCTCGACGGGGACCGCGTCGAAGATCATGCGGCGCAGGCCCGTTGCCGCGAGCAGCACGATCAGCACGCCGTTGATCACCACGATCGCCATCGCCTCGGGCCAGGTCACCTGCCCGACGACGGAGAACGCGAGGAAGGCGTTGATCCCGAGCCCCGCCGCGAAGCCGAAGGGAAGCCGCGACACCACGCCGAAGAGGATCGTCATGATACCGGCGGTGAGCGCGGTGACGGCACTCGCCTGAGCGAAGGCCTGCTCTCCGCCGGGGCTGCCGTCGATGTAGTTGCCGAGCACATCCTGGCTGCCCGAGAGGATGATCGGGTTGAGGATCACGATGTAGGCCATCGTCACGAAGGTGACCAGCCCGCCCCGGATCTCGGCTCCGAAGGTGGATCCGCGTTCCGTGATGCGGAAGAAACGATCGATGCCGCCGCTCGGCTGCTTCGGTTCCGCGATCTGCTGACTGGTTTGCTGACGAGCCTCTGCCACCGGCCGCTCCGTTCTTGCTGGGCGTTTGCTGAACACAGCAACGCTACCACCTGGGCAGAACTCCGAGCTCACGGCAGCAGAAGAGCCCGCCCGAGGTCCGGGCGGGCTCTGAGACGGATGGTGATCGTCGGCTGGCGAAGGCGAGAAATCGCCTTCGCCGATCAGCTACCGGTGGAGACGCTTCTCTCTCCCCCGAGCCCGAGACGGGCTCGGCGTCAGCTGACGCCCAGCAGATCGATGATGAAGATGAGGGTCTTGCCCGAGAGCGGGTGTCCTCCGGAGGCGCCGTACGCCTGCGCAGGGGGAACGATGAGCTTGCGGCGACCGCCGACCTTCATGCCGGGAATCCCGACCTGCCAGCCCTGGATGAGCGCCCGCAGCGGGAAGTTGATCGACTCGCCGCGGCTCCAGGACGAGTCGAACTCCTCGCCCGAGTCGTACTCGACGCCGAGGTAGTGCACGTCGACGGTCGAGCTCGCCTGCGCCTCGGCGCCGGAGCCCTCGACGAGATCCACGATCTGCAGTTCAGTGGGGGCCGGCCCCTCGGGGAACTCGATCTCGGGCTTGGTCATGGGTGATTCACTCATCCCCCCATTGTCGCGGATCCCCGAGACATGCACGGCCGCGTTCGCTCTGAGGGAACCCCGCAGTCGCGCGCGGCAGTGCCCTCCCCACAAAGATCGGGTGCCGACACGTCAGGGAACCGCTCGAAACGCATCGGGTATCGGCATGTCGGCTACGCTGGATACGTGAGATTCGCGCACTTGATCCTCTCCCCCGCCGGCACCCCCGAGCTCTCGGTGGTGAACGACGAACGCTTCGTTCCCGCGGCTCGCCTCGGCGCCGACCACCCGACGCTGCAGCAGCTCATCGAGGCCGGCCCCGAAGAGCTGGATCGGCTGCGCGCGGCCGCAGCCGATCTTCCCGAGAGCGAGTGGACGAGGATCGCCGAGGCGGCCTTCGCCCCGGCCGTCATCGGCCCGCCCATCGTGCTCGCGGTGGGCCTCAACTACGACGAGCACGCGAGCGAGCTGAGCCTCGACAACGACTCCGGTCCGGTGCTCTTCTCCCTGTTCCCGAACTCGCTCGGCCCGCACGAGGGCGAGGTGCCGCTTCCCGCGCACATCAGCGAGGAGGTCGATTACGAGGGCGAGCTCGGCGTCATCATCGGCCGTCCCGCGAAGAACGTCACCCCCGAGGAGGCGCTCGACTACGTCTTCGGCTACACCGCGATCAACGACATCACGGCTCGCAACGTGCAGTTCCAGGAACCGCAGTGGTCGCGCTGCAAGTCGTTCGACGGGTTCACTCCGATCGGCCCGGTCGTGGTCACCGCCGACCAGATCGCCGACCCTCAGGCGCTGCACATCACGACCGATGTCGACGGTCTGCGCGTGCAGGATTCGACGACGGGCTTCATGATCCGCTCCGTCGCCCAACTGATCTCGTCGATCTCGCAGTCGCTCACGCTGCTGCCGGGCACGGTCATCTCGACCGGTTCGCCCGGTGGCGCGGGTCGCTCCCGCAAGCCCCCGCTCTACCTGCGCCCCGGCACCGATGTGACCGTGACGATCGAGGGCATCGGCTCACTCACCTCGCACTGCGTCGAGGCATAGCGGCTGCGGGCTCGCCGCCCGCGCCAGCCGGCGGCTGCTAGACAGGCCGAAAGGCTGATTCCGCATGAGGATCGCAGATCCTGCATGCGGAATCAGCCTTTCGGCGTTGTTCGAGGGGCGCGAAGCGCAGCACCCCTCGAACGACTCAGGAAGCCTCGCCGTCCTCGGTCTTCTCAGGAGCGGCCTCCCGCACCGTCTCGATGACGCCCGTCTCGGGAGCGAGCCCCGCGAGCTTCTGCGGCTGCAGGATATCGGCGAGCTGCGCCTCGTCGAGCAGACCGTGGGCGACCACGAGCTCGGAGACCTTCTCGTTGGTGCTGAGCGCCTCCTTCGCGAGCTTCGCCGCCTCGGCGTAGCCGATCACCGGGGCGAGCGCGGTGATCACGGTCACCGAGCGCGAGACGGTGTCGGCGAGACGATCCTCGTTCGCCGTGATGCCGTCGACGCAGTTGACGCGCAGCGTCTGACAGGCTCGCTCGAGCCAGGTGATCGACTGGAACAGGGAGTGCGCGATGATGGGCTCGAAAGCGTTGAGCTGCAGCTGGCCGGCCTCCACGGCCATGGACACGGTGACGTCGGCTCCCGCGACCGAGTAGGCCACCTGCGAGACGGCCTCGGGGATCACGGGGTTGACCTTGCCGGGCATGATCGACGAGCCGGCCTGGCGAGCGGGCAGGTTGATCTCGCCGAGCCCCGCCTGCGGCCCGGACGAGAGCAGCCGCAGGTCGTTCGAGATCTTCGACAGCTTGAGGGCGCTGCGCTTGAGGGCGCCCGAGAAGGTGATGAACACGCCGGTGTCGCTGGTCGACTCGACCAGGTCGCCGGCCGTCTCGAGCTCGAGGCCGGTGATGTCGCGGAGGTGCTTGATCACGGCCTCCTTGTACCCCTTGGCCGCGTTGATGCCCGTTCCGATGGCGGTGGCGCCCATGTTCACCTCTCGGAGCAACGAGACGGCCTCGGTGAGTCGATCGATGTCCTCGCGAAGAGTCACGGCGAAGGCGTTGAACTCCTGGCCGAGCGTCATCGGCACCGCGTCCTGCAGCTGGGTGCGGCCGACCTTGATGATGTGCGAGAACTCGCGGCCCTTCGCGGCGAACGAGTCGGCCAGCAGTGCGAGCTCGTCGAGCAGGCTGGTGAGCGAGAAGGCGAGCGCGATCTTGATCGCGGTCGGATAGGTGTCGTTCGTCGACTGGCTGCGGTTGGTGTGATCGTTCGGGTTGATGAAGGAGTAGTCGCCCTTCTCATGCCCCGCCAGCTCGAGCGCGCGGTTGGTGATCACCTCGTTCGCGTTCATGTTGGTCGAGGTGCCCGCGCCGCCCTGCACGACGCCGACCACGAACTGATCGTGCAGCATACCGGTCTTGATCTCCTCGCACGCCCGGTCGATGAGCGTCGCGCGCTGCTCGTCGAGGGCGCCGATCTCGAGGTTGGCCCGTGCAGCGGCCTGCTTCACGCACGCGAAGGCGCGGATGAAGTCGGGGTACACCGAGATGGGGCGGCGCGCGATGGGGAAGTTCTCGTGAGCGCGAGCCGTGTGCACCCCCCAGTACGCAGAAGCCGGGATCTCGAGGCTGCCGAGCGAGTCCGTTTCGGTGCGGGTTTGTGCTGACAAGAAGTCACTCACAGGTATCAAATCTCCATCGTCAGAGAGCGTGCGGCAACGGCCGCGGGGACGACTCATAGCCTACTCGCGATTCAGCAGGAACCCCCGTGCTAGCGCGGCTGCACCGCAGGATCTTCGCCGTCATCCCCGAACCGCCGTTTCGGGGTCTCGTCAGGCTCCCCCGCCGGCCCGACCACTGTCTCGAGGTCGGCGATCGGCACGGCGCCGGTGGCTGCCGCCGCCGAGCCCTCCTGCGGCACCGACTCCCCCGCACCGACCGCGGTCGCGCTGCGGCGCAGGATGGTGATCGGCGCCGTGAGCGTCTCCACTTGACGCCCGGGGTCGTCGTCGAGGCCGGGGCGACCCGCATGCGTCACTCGCAGGTGCAGACCGCGATCCCGGTGGAAGCGCAGCCGGCGCTCCGTGAACAACCAGGTGACGCCGATCCCGAACGCCGCGAGACCGGCCGCGGCGCTGATGAACAGCGTGGACCGGGGACCCAGCGCGTCGGCGGCGGCGCCCACGAGCGGCGCTCCAACCGGGGTGCCGCCCATGAGGATCGCCATGTAGAGCGCCAGCACTCGACCGCGCACCGCGGGATCCGCCGTCGTCTGCACGAAACCGTTGGCCGTGGTGAGCATCGTCGAGATCGCGAGGCCGAAGAAGACGAGCGTGGCCGCGAACGTCCAGAAGGTGGGCATGAGAGCCGCGATCAGGCTCACGACGCCGATGCCTCCCACGGCGAGGATCACCACGCGCATGCGCGCCGCGGGTCGACGAGCAGCGAGCAGCGCCCCCGAGAGCGAACCGATGGCGAGGATCGACGAGAGCAGCCCGTAGTCGCCCGCTCCCCGGCCGAACTCGACGGCCATGGTCGACGAGATCACCGGGAAGTTCATGCTGAACGCCCCCACGAGGAACACCATCACGAAGATGACCAGCAGATCGTGCCTCGCTCGGACATAGCGGAAACCCGCTGAGAGCTGCCGGAGCTGCGACTCTCGAGGGCCGGTCGCCGGCTTCGGCGGATGGGAGTCGATGAGCAGCAGCGCACCCAGCACCGCGACGAAGGAGGCCGCGTTGATGAGGAAGACCCACCCCGATCCGACGGCCGCGATCAGCACGCCCGCCACGGCCGGCCCCACCAGTCGGGCGGAGTTGAACGAGGCCGAGTTGAGCGCGACCGCGTTCGAGAGCTGGGCCGACCCGACGAGGTCGGAGACGAAGGCCTGACGCGAAGTCGTGTCGAAGGCGTTGACGATGCCGAGCGCCAGCGCGAACCCGTAGAGGTGCCAGAGCTGCGCGTGCCCGGTGATGAGCAGCAGGCCGAGGCCTGCGGCGAGCAGCATGAGCAGCGACTGCGTGACGAGCAGCACCTTGCGGCGGTCGAAGCGATCCGCCACCGCCCCGCTGAACGGCACGAGCAGCAGCTGGGGACCGAACTGCAGCGCCATCGTGGCGCCCACCGCCGCCGCGTTGTTGTCGGTGAGTTCGGTCAGCACCACCCAGTTCTGCGTCGTGGCCTGCATCCACGCACCGATGTTCGACACCAGCGCCCCCATGAACCAGATGCGGTAACTGCGCACCGACAGGGAGCGGAACATGTTCGACACGGCGGGGGCGACCTCCTTGGCTCGGTGCTCTCTACCTTACGCCTTTCCGCGAGCCCTCCGCCCTGCCCTCAGGGCAAGTAAATGGGCGTCAGAATTTTCCGCCCCGGCCAGGCGCTCAAAGAAACGCGCCAGCGTTTCGCGCCGATGCCGCTTGCCCTGCCCTCAGGGCAAGTAAATGGGCGTCAGAATTTTCCGCCCATGTCGAGCAGGCGACGGATGCGATCCGGGATCGGCGGGTGCGTCGCGAAGAGACGATCCATGATGCCGGGCTTCAGCGGATCCGCGATCCAGAGATGCGCCATGCTCGACTGCTGCCTCTGCAGGGGCCGCCCGTACTCCGAGAGCTTGTGCAGCGCGCTCGCGAGAGCCTCTGGGTGACGGGTGGTGAGCGCGCCCGTCGCGTCCGCCAGGTACTCGCGCTGCCTCGACACGGCGAGCTGCACCACGGAGGCGATGAGCGGAGCGACGACCATCGCGACGAGGCCGAAGATCAGCATCACCGGGTTGCCGTTGTTGTTATTGCCGCGCGAGAAGAACGCCATGCGCATGAACATGTCGGCGAGCATGCCGATCGCGACGACGAGGCCGTAGACGATCATCGAGACGCGGATGTCGTAGTTCCGCACGTGCCCCAGCTCGTGCGCCATGACGCCCTCGAGTTCGGGGTCGGTCATGATGTCGAGCAGACCCGTGGTGGCGGCGACCATCGCGTTCTCGGGGTTGCGTCCGGTGGCGAACGCGTTGGGCGCCGGATCGTTCACGATGTAGACCTCGGGCATCGGGGTACCCGTGGTGATCGAGAGGTTCTCGACGATGCGATAGAGCCTCGGGTTGTCGGCCTCGGTGATGCGCTGCGCGCCGCTCATCATGATGGCCTGGCGCCCTGCGGCGAAGTACTGGAACAGCGCGTACGCCGCGGCGAAGACCACGACGGCGATCACGATGCCGGGCGAGTTGTAGATGTACGCCGCGAGCCAGCCCAGCCCGCCGATGATGACGATGAACAGCAGGATGATGAGGACGCTGTTGATCTTGTTGCGGCGAATCGCGCTGTACACGTGCCGCCTCGGTCAGAACTGGATGCGCGGGGGCTCGGAGATCGAGGCGACGTCTTCGACTTCGAAGAACTCGCGCTCGGTGAAGCCCATGCCGCGTGCGAAGAGCGTGTTGGGGAAGACCTGGATCTTGGTGTTGTACTCGCGCACGCCTCCGTTGTAGAAGCGGCGCGAGGCCTGGATCTTGTTCTCGGTGTCGACGAGCTCGCTCTGCAGCTGCAGGAAGTTCTGGCTGGCCTGCAGCTGCGGGTACGCCTCCGCGACGGCGAAGATGCTCTTGAGCGCCTGCTGCATGTGGTTCTCGGCCGCGGAGGCCTCGGCCGGCCCCTGAGCGGAGATCGTCTCGGCGCGGGCCTTCGTCACGTCTTCGAAGACACCCTGCTCGTGCGCAGCGTAGCCCTTGACCGATTCGACGAGCGACGGGATCAGGTCGGCTCGCCGCTTCAACTGCACCGTGATATCGCTCCACGCCTCGTCGACGCGCACGCGCAGGGTGACGAGGGAGTTGTACGTGATCCAGACGTAGCCGATCAGCAGCACGAGCACGCCGACTGCGATGAGCGCGGCAATCAATCCACCAGACATGGGTGCATCCTATCCAAGAAGCCCATGAAACCGCTGAGGGCCGGCGGATCCGGACCCCTGTTCGAGAGCCCCTACTCCCCCAGCACGCGCGTGAGGTACGGGTTCGCGAAGAGGCGCTCGGGATCGAGGCGATCCCGGATCTCGGCGAACTCCTCGAATGCCGGGTAGCGCTCACGCAGCACGGCCGCCGTCTGCGTGTGCATCTTGCCCCAGTGCGGCCGCCCGCCGTGCGCGGCGAGGATGGCCTCGGCGTCGCTGAAATAGCCGCGATCCCGATCCCTGCGATAGCGGTGCACGGCGATGTAGCCGGTGTCGCGGCCGCTCGCCGTCGAGAGCAGCAGCTCGTCGGCCGCGGCCGACCGCACCTCGACCGGGAAGGAGACGCGATGCCGGCGCCGTTCGATCATCGACCGCAGTTCGCGCATCGCGTCGGGCACGGCCTCGAGCGGCAGGCCGTACTCCATCTCGTGGAAGCGGACGCGGCGGTGGGTGACGTAGACGCGGTGCGACTCGTCCGCGTAGCTCCGCCTGCTCGACACGCCCTCGATGAAGCGGTTGATGCGCGGCACCGCGCCAGGGGCGGCACTGCCGAACGCCACGCAGGCGCCGAACACGAGGTTGTTCGCGAGCTCCTCATCGGCGAAGCGGGCGGCGGGCGCCAGCGGGTCGCGCCCCGCCTCGAGCGGCAAGCGGGTGTTGGTCTTCGTGCGCGCCCGGCGGGTGTGCGGAAACCAGAAGAACTCGAAGTGGTCTGCCTCGCGCGTGCGATCCACGAACCCGTCGAGCACCTCGTTGAGCGGCAAGGGCGCTTCCACGGCCCGCAGCAGGTAGCGGGGAACGCACTGCAGCGTGATCGTGACGAGCACCCCGAGCGCGCCGAGCCCCAGTGCGACGGCTGGCAGCAGTTCGGGGTGGTGATCCTCGTCGATCACGAGCGTCTCACCGCTGCCCGTCACGATCGTCGCCCCGACCACGCCGGTCGCGAGGCCGCCGAGGCGCACACCGGTGCCGTGCGTGCCGGTCTGCGTGGCGCCGGTGACGGTCTGGCGATCCACGTCCCCCATGTTCGCGAGCGCGAGGCCGAGCGGGTTCAGGATCGCCGGCAGCTCCCACAGGTGGGTGCCTCCCCAGAGGGTGACGCGGCCGCGCGCCGGATCGGCGGAGACGAGGCCGCGCATGCGGCTCATGTCGATGCGGATGCCGTCGGTCGCGCCGATCCCGGTGAAGCTGTGCGACGCGCCGATCGGCTTGACGGTGCGCCCGGTCTCGCGAGCGCGCTGCACCGCGAGCGCGATCTGCTCGGCCCGGCGGGGCACGATCTCGAGCTCCGGCCGCGAGTGCTCGGTGCCCGCCCAGTTGCTCCAGCGAGTGTTCCAGCGTGCGTTCGGCCCCGCGACCTCGCCCGCTCGTGTGCGCGATCGTCCCGTCACAGGAAACACCGCCCCTCTCCTCGATAGCTCGGGATCGGTGCGAGCGCCGTCCCGTTCGCCCTCACGGGCACGATCTCGTTCGTGTGGTCCACGGCCTCGCCGGCCTTGGCGTGCCGCAACCACACCCGATCCCCGAGGCGCAGGCCGTTGGCGGCGCGCCCGCGCACCGGCGTCTGCACCTCGCCGGCGCCCTCGCGCGGCTCGAAGGAGAGCCCGCCGGGCCACACCGGCAGCGGCAGCCGGTCCGGTGCCGCAGGCCCGGAGGCGATCCAGCCCCCGCCGAGCAGTGTCGCGCGATCGCGCGACGGCTTGCGGACGACATCGAGCCCGAAGCCGAGCGCCGGGGCCGGCGTGAACGAGCGATAGTGATCGAACAGGTGCGGACCGTACAGTCCGCTGCCGGCAGCGACCTCGGTGACGGCCGATTCGGCGGCGGTGCGCTCGATCGATCCCGTTCCGCCGCCGTTCACGAACTCCAACTCGGCGACCTCGCGCACCTGGGCGACCGCCGCCGCGCGGCGCTCGGCCAGCTCCTTCGCACTCGCGCGCTGCACCGCCCGCAGAATCGCCCCCTCGGCCGGCTTTCGCGGCGCGTCGGCCACCCCCGCGATCTGCGCTTCGTAGGCCATCACCCCCACCAGCGCGAACCCGGGGCGCGCCGCGACCTGCTCGGCGAGTGCGCGCAACCGTTCCGGGCGGCGGATCGGCGACCGCCTGACACCCAGGTGGCCGAGCGCCCGGGTGCGCCAGGAGGCGTCGAAGTCGAGGCATACGCGGATCCGCGCCCGCTCCCCCGCGCCGGTCACGGCATCGATGAGGTCGAGCTGCTCCTCGTCGTCGATCATCAGGGTGACGCGGCTCGCGGCCCGCTCGTCCCGCCCCAGCACCTCGAGCGACGCGCGATCCGCCGTCGGGTACCCGACGACCACATCGTCGACGCGATCCGCGAGCCACAGCGCCTCGGCGAGGGTGAACGCGAGCACGCCCCGGTAACCGGGCAGTGCGAGCACCGCCTCGAGCACGGCCCGCGAGCGCACGGATTTACTGGCGACCCGGATCGGCAGGCCCCCGGCCCGGCGCAACAGATCGTGCGCATTTTCGCTGAGTGCCTCGACGCTCAGCGCGACCACCGGGCCCGGGCGATCCCGAGTCGCTTCATCCATCGTTCGCCAGAACCGATCCGCCTGCTCCCAGGGCCGCGCGGCGGCCGCGGTGCGTACCCCCGGGGCGGCCAGATCGAGTGTCATAGGGGAAGTGTAGGGCTTGCGAGCGACGAGCCGGGCCTCAATCGCGGCGCAGATCCCGCTCGAGTTCGGCCTGCCAGGCCGCTCGCTCCCGGACTCGTCGAGCATGCCATGCCCTCCACCTCATGTAGAGCGCCAGCAGGATCGCGATGACGATCGCGATGATGAGCAGCACTTTGGCGAAGACCATTGCCCCAGCCTACGCTGCGGCGACACGCCTCGTGTGCTGTGCGGACGTCATCGCCCGCGCCGGCGGGCCTGCGGGGGCTCACTCGAGATTCGCCACGGGCACGTCTCCGCTCGTGTCCCGGTCGTCGTCAGAGCCGCCCGCGGGTGCATCGGCGGCTTCCGAGTCGTGCTCGCGCCGCTCCTGCTCGCGCCTGCGAGCCTCCTTGATCGCGTTCTTGGTCTCGTCGGATGCGTCATCGATCATCGACATGGCGGTTCTCCTTCGTGTTCGTATTCGGTTCCGATCCACGTGCCCTCGGAGCTCGTGGGAAGATGGTGGGGTTGCCCCCATAGCCCAACCGGCAGAGGCAGCCGACTTAAAATCGGCACAGTCTGGGTTCGAATCCCAGTGGGGGCACTCGACTCCCCGAGACTCCCCTTACAGTGACTGGCAACCACGACCCTCAGCGTAGCCACGACCGCACCACGAATCAGGGCCTTGACAGCACGCTGACAGCACGGCACACTCTGTCACGCCGCCGACAGCAGCACCGGCACTTCCTCCTCTGGATCCACCAGCTCGATCGCGGCCCCCGCCTTCTCGAGCACCCGCGCGCGGTGCTCCTCGACGGAGTCGAGCACTTCGTCGAGGCGATCAGGCCACAGATGCGCATACGTCCGGTGGATCTCCCGCAGCGAACGGTGCCCGAGCATCTGCTGCACGACGGTCGGATCCGCGCCGGCAGCGATCGCCGACGACGCAGCAGTGTGGCGCAGCTTGTGCGGCGTGAGCACGCGCTCGTCGACGAGGTCCGCGAGCTCGATGGCTTCGAGCCAAACGCGGTTACGCCAGTTGCGCTGGTCGACGGCTCCCCCGCCGCGCTTCACCCGGAAGAGCCAGGCGTCCGCGGGCTGGTCCTCCATGAGCGGTTCGAGTTCTTCGAGGACGAAGCCGTGGACCGGGACCGCGCGTTCCTCCCAAGTCTTCGGCGCGCCGATCACCCGTTTCCCGTGCTCCGTGGTCCAGGTGCGCTTCACGTCAGCGCGACGCGCAGCCGCGCGCACGTCGTGGATCTGGAACGCCGTCGCTTCCCCTATCCGCGGTCCGGAGGACGCCAAGAGGTGGATCAGTGCTCGGTCTCGATGCTCGCCGCTGACCTTGGCGCAGGCTTTCGCGAGACGCTCTTGCTCGGCGTAGTCGAGGATCGCGAGGTCTTCAATGGTGTCCGTGCGGGGGAACTCGACTCGCGCCATCGGGTGCCTGGGGAGCCATCCTGCGTCGACGGCATATCTGAGGACGCTACCGAAGGTGCGCGCGACGACATCACGGACCCGGCTCGGCGAAAGCGGCTTCTTCTCTCGTCCGGACATTCTGCCGGTGTATGCGCGCGGCGCGGTCCCGTCGAGCAGGTCGCCGATCCAGTCCTCGATGTTGGTTTTCTGGATCGTGTTGATGGGCACCGTCCTCCATTTCGGGAGGATGTGCGTGTCGAGGTCTGCGCGGTAGGTGTCGAGTGTGACCTGCTTGGGGCGCCGCTTCGACGCGAGCCAGGTGGTCGCGAGCTGCGCGAACGTCTGCCCTGTGAGCTCGGGCGGCGCGTAGCGGCCCGACCGGAGGTTGTCCTCGAGCTCGGCGAGGAACGCTTCGGCGTCGACCTTCGACGCGAAGAGCTTGCCGCGCTCGCGCCCGTCTGGCTCGTACCAGCCCGCCCGCCACCGGCTGCCGGTGCCGTACTTCGCGGTGCGGAAGTGCTCGGGGAGATTGCGGATCGCTTTCCGCTCCGCGGCGGTCGGCGAGATCCGCACCTTGGAGCCGTCGGGCATGAGCGCGACGGCGTCTTTCACCCAGAGGTCGGTGATCCATGCGCGGGCCATCAGCGGGCCTGCTTCCGGGCAGGCTGGGATATCGTGTTGTTCATCGGTTCATCTTCCTGGTGGATCGTGTTCGGGCCTCCGGGCCGCGTTCTGTTTGGCGACGGGCGCGGTCCGGGGGCTTTTTCTGTTTCTAGGCGGTAAGTCCGAGGGGTGATCGGGCGATCGTAGTGGCGCCGAGGCGCTGCAGGGCGAACTGCTGATAGTGGAGCACCATGTCGACGGTGACACCGAGCTCTTCGGCGATGTCGTGTGCGTGCGGTGAGAGCTTCTCCGCGGCCGCGTACGCCTCGGGGGTGATGACGAGCCGGCACGCGTAGGCGTTGGCCTGGTCTTCGGCGCGCTGCGTGCTGCATTCGTGGCCGTGGAAGTAGTGGCCGAGCTCGTGTGCGAGCGTGCAGAGCAGTTCGACCGGCGCGAGGCGGCGGGAGAGGTAGATCGTGCGTTCCGCGAGATCAATGAAGCCCTTGATGCCTGGGGTGATGGTGGAGATGACGATGCGGAGGCCCGCGTCGGCGGCGATGGCGATCAGGCGGTGCACGGTGCTCCTTCTGCTACTTGGGGTCGTCTTCGGGTTCGGGGTCTTCGTCGGCGGCGGGGATGCTGTCGGCGAGGTGTTCTCCTCGGTCTGCTGCCTTGCGGCCGTCGTATTCGACGGTGCCTGCGTCGTCGAGCATGTCGATCGCGGAGAGCTTGCCACCAGTCTGCGGCAGACGTGTGACATTGGATGCGCGCTCGACCGCGTCAGAGACCGGGGCATCCCACACCATCGAGGACGGCGTGACGTCGAGCCGCTTCCCGATTTCGACGACCAGCTGCTCGTCAGTCGCAGCAGCGAGCGCGCGCTCAATTCCCTCGATGCCAGCGTCGGCCTCGCTGAGATGTCCCAGTGCGATGAGGTCGGCGAGCACAGAGCGACCATATGCCCGGGACACGTCGCGCACCGTTTCAAAGGTGAGCTGAGCGTTGTTGATCTGGCGAGCCAAGGTGGGCTGCGGTATCTCGGCTTTTCGAGCCACCTCTCGGATCGAGTCAGTTCCGCGTAGGTCGTCGATCCACTTCATCGCGAGATTCATGACTCAATAATGACTCACGAGTGAATCGGTGTCAAATCATTTTACTCACGAAGTTGACTGCCTCGTTCACGTGAGAGATAGTTGAACCATGATCGAATCAAGCGAACAGGTTACGGTTCAGCCGACGCGGGTCTTCCGCCCCGGCCTCCTGGACCGCATCAAGACCAACAACGGCATCCAGTCTGACGAAGCCCTCGCCCGCATCATGGGCATCAGCAGGGCAACCCTTCAGCGCTACAAAAGCGGTGAAGAGCCGTCGCTCCGTGCGATCGCGAACCTCGCCGATGCCTTCGGGCTCGCGCTCGGCGAGATCGTGGTTAAGCCTGAACCAGCGCCCCTCGAGCAGCGCGAGGCGGTGGGAGCGTAATGGAGGATCTGCTGATTGCTCTGATCGGGTGGATCGTCTCAGCGGTCGTCACGGCCATTCTGGTTGGGCTGCTGTGGGTTGTGCTGTCCCTGCTGGGTGTCGTTCTCGCTCCGCTTACGTGGGTCGTGATCGCAGCGGTCCTCGGGCTGATCGTTTCGACTATTGGGGTTGGGTTGGCTCTGAGCTGATGTTCGCTGTCTGTTTGGCCAGTTTGCGTGCCTTCCACCGGGCCACCCAGAGGTGGCCATTGGCCCACAACCGCAGAACCTCATGCTCTGGAGTGCCGGTCTCAGTTATCGCCCGCCCTTCGGTCACGGATGCGACGTTCTTGTCGAGCAGCCCGAAGGTGGACCGGAGCGCGAGCGATGTGCGGTTCTTCTCGTCGAAGTTCGCTTGTATGTCGCGATTTCGTTCTTGCTCGTCGACCGAGGTAGTGCGAAACCCGTCCATCTTGTTCGCCACGAAGGCCTTCTCGAAGAGTTCGCGACGGCGGTTCTTCATATCGCGTCGGGCTTCGAGCCAGGCGCTCGCGAGCGATGTTACCCACGGGATCACTGTGCTGGCGAGGATCGCCAAGAGGATTCCGACCACCAATTCCGACATCGCCCGTTCCTTCTCTTCAACGAAAAATGCCCGGCGCTGCAACGCCGGGCCGAACACCGAGAAATGAGTAGCCCAATGTCCAGTCAGATCGTACCGTTCGATTTCAACGAGCACCACGTACGCGTCGTCGTCCTCGAGGGTGAGCCGTGGTTCGTGCTCGCCGACCTCTGCAAGGTGCTCGGCATCAAGAATGTCGGCAATGCCTCCGCACGCCTCGACTACGACATGAAGGGTGTCCATCAGGCGGATACCCTTGGTGGCCGCCAGATGATGACCATCGTCTCTGAATCCGGCATGTACGAGGTGGTGATCCGCTCCGACAAGCCAGAGGCCGCGGCGTTCCGTCGCTGGATCACCGGCGAGGTGCTCCCCCAGATCCGCAAGACCGGCGCTTACAACGCGCAGCCGGCGCTCTCTGAGGATGAGATCGTGCACCAGGCGCTCACGATCCTCGTCGCGAAGACCGAACGGCTCGAGGCGAAGATCACGGCGGACGCACCGAAGGTTCACTTCGCGGAGGCTGTGGCCGCGTCCCCGTCGACGATCCTCGTGGGGGATCTCGCGAAGATCCTCCGCGCGAACGGTGCCCCGTTCGGCGCCAACCGCCTCTTCGAGAAGCTCCGCGCGGATGGGTACCTGATCCGGCGTCGTGGTTCGGATTGGAACATGCCGACGCAGAAGTCGATGGAGCTGGGCCTGTTCGAGATCAAGGAGTCGACGAGGCAGCACCCCGACGGGCACGTGATGCTCACGAAGACCCCGAAGGTCACCGGGAAGGGGCAGCAGTACTTCATCGAGAAGTACGCGCCGGCGGATCAGCTCGACCTCGGAGCAGCAGCATGAGTGCCGAGGTGGTGCAGCTCGCGGTCGCTCCGACAGAAGCGGTCGCAACCGCCCCGGAGTCTGAGCCCCAGGCCGCGCGGCTGCTGCTCGCTGACGCACCCGATGTGATGTCGGCGAAGACCCTGTCTCGTGCTCTGGACGATATCGCTGAGGCGACGCTCGCGGAGTGGCGCACCAAGGACAAGGGCAAGCCGGTCGACGAGATGGTCGGCCCGCCCTGGCGGAAGTTCGGCGGCGCGGTGCGCTACCTGAAGCCCGACATTCTCGCCTGGATCGAGCGCTCGCCGGCCGGCGCCAGCGTCTAACGATCCCCCGTTCTCCCAGTCCAAATTTTGCGCCCTCGCTGGGGAGGGCCAGCTACAGCATTGCCAATTTCGGAAGGAAACCCTCATGGATCCCATTCTTCTCGCCGCGTCGGTCGCGGTGGTGATCGTGTCGGGCACGTATCTGGTGCTCACGATCCGCGCTGAGCATCGGCGCCGGAAGCGCGAGCGTGCGCTTGCGGAGATGCTCGATCTCGCGAACGACGCGCTCACAGCAGACCTCGCCCGGCGCCCTGGCCCTGTCGCGGGGATGGTGGAGGTCGACCCGTCCTCGCCGCTCGGTCGTGCGCTGCTCGAGCAGATCCGCATGGGCTGTCAGTGCCCGAACTGCGAGGAAGAGCGCCGGATCGCGCATGCGGAGCAGCAGAAGCGGGGCGAGCAGTGAATGCGCGCTACACGGAGACGAAGGTTCTCCCGGTCGCTGCTGATCTGGCGGTGCCTGTGTCTGCTCGCGATCATGTCGGTGCTCGGCACGCTGGCTGGACTGATCCCGTACGGGTTGGTGCCCGTCGCCGCGGTGCCGGTGTGGGTCGTCGCGGGCGTACTCCTGCTGGGTGGTGGGGGTGGCTCGTCCGCCTCTCCCACCGCATCGACCAGGCAGTGAAGCAATGACCGCGCCCCGTTACAGCGTCGGCCTGGACCTCTCACTCACGGGCACGGGTGTCGCCGTGATCGGTCTCGAGACCGGGCATGTGCGCCTCGGCCTCGTCGAGACGAAGCCCGGCAAGGATCCGAGCTTGTCCGGCACGCTCGACCGCCTGCACGCCGCGCTCGGGGGCATTGTCGCGCACGTCCCCATCACGAGGTGCTTGGTCGTCGTGGAGGCACCCTCGCTCGGCTCCCGGAACGGGAAGGCGCACGAGCGGGCGGGCCTGTGGTGGCGCACCGCCGCCTACCTCCACTCCCGCGGCCACGACGTCGCGCAGGTTTATCCCCGCACTCGGGCGAAGTACGCCGCCGGCCACCAGCCCGTGAAGAACTCGCGGAAGGGCCCGGACAAGCGGGAGGTGGTGGCTGCGCTCGCCGCCGAGCACCCGCACCTCGCGCTCAGCAACGACAACGTCGCAGACGGGTTCGCGCTCGCCTGCATGGGCGCCCGGCACCTGGGCTCCCCCATCGACCCCTCCACCCCTCAGCGGGTGCAGGCCGTGGCTGCCGTCCGGTGGCCGCACCGCACGACCAACCCGGAAGGAACTAGCTCATGACTGTGAAGCTCGCTTCGGCGCTGCCGAAGGACGACAAGAACGGGCTCGCCGCGATCGCAGGCGACCTCGCGAAGCGCTACTACCAGCGCGATCTCACCACCGCGATCGTGGTGTTCGAGTCGCTCGGCGTCAACCACGAAGACGGCGCCCAGATCCCCAAGGTCGGGATCCTCCGCGTCGAGCCCGTAACCGGCGACCTCGAGGACGACGCCCGCGACCTCCTGCAGCAGGCCACCGAGCAGCGTCTCGGGAAGAAGCCCGACACCCTCGACCTCTCCGGCGAGGAAGGTGACGAGTTCGCCGACGTCGCCGGAGAGGCGCCGCTCGAGCTCGAAGCGGGTGTCGAGGACGCCGAGATCGTCGACGACGACACCGAGCCGGCCCCGGTGACGCCGCTGTCTCCGCTCGCCCCCGCGGGTGGTGATGCAGCATGAGCGCCCTCATGACCACCTCTCAGTTGGATAGCGAGCACCGTCGACTCGAGGCCGACTACCTCGAAGCGGTGACCGCTTACAAGGCCGCAGAGGAGCGCGTGAACGTGGCCGCAGCGGCGTTCCGCGAGTCGCAGTGCCGGTTCGAGATCAGGTGGGACGGCGTCCTCGACGCATTCGACAGCGTGATCACGGTGACGTTGTGCACCCTGCGAAAAGGGCACAGCGGTGAGCACCGGAACACGTTCGCGGATCGCGAGGCCACAGCATGAGCGCGCGAGCCGTCGGCGCAGCGGCGATCGTACGCTCCCTCCTCGACGACAGCCCCGCCGACACTACGGAGTCGAGCACGGTCACCGGCCTCACCACGCCCCTCGGCCACGCCCTCGTGGCGACCGTGTTCCCGGATCCCGTGAGCTCCGCCGCGCATCAGGACATGCGTCTCGAGATCGCCGAAGTGAACCGCGGCGACGCGGACGCCGACCTCGGCGTCGTGGTCGCCCCCACCGGGCTCGCCGGCATCGACCCTGCCGCCCCCGAAGCGTGGAACGTCACCCTGACGCTCCCCACCCTGCTCCGACTCCTCGGACAGGACCCCACCCCCACCACGGAAGGAACCCCAGCATGAACACCACCACCTCCCAGGCCACCGACGAGCACGTCGGCGAATGGATCCTGCGCCGCGCCGAGCTCAAGGCTATGACCGAGCGCATCAAGGACGAGATGGAAACCCTCGACGCGAAACTCATCGAGAAGCTCGGGGAAGGCACGCACAAGCACGAGCACGCCACCGTCACGATCAGCCGACGCGGCACCGTCGACAAGAAGCGCCTCGCCGCCGACTACCCCGCCGAAAGCTACCCGACGCTGTACGAGGCGGTGATCTCGACCGACGCGATGAAGAAGCAGTTCGCGCCGGCCGCGCTCGAACCGTACAAGTCGTACTCGGCGCCGTCCGTGACGATCCGGTAGCGCCCCGTGTCCGAGCATCCCACCGTCGAAGCCCTCTACCTGGGGGTGATCGAAGCCGCGATCGCCGCGCACCCGCGCAGCCTGCAGAAGCGGATCGGGCCCAGCGAGATCGGTATCGAATGCGACCGTCGCATCCTGTACAAGCTCGCCGGCATCCCCGAACCCCCGAGGCCGCCCGCGTGGAAGCCCGCCGTGGGCACCGCGGTGCACGACCAGCTCGAGCGCTGGTTCGACGCGACGAACCCGTCCGGGGACCTCGCACGCTCCGACTGGGTGACGGAATGGGAGATCACGGTCGGGATGCTCGGCACCGGCCCCGACGCGATCCCCATCACCGGGCACTCCGACCTGTTCCACGTGCCCACGGGGACCGTTATCGATCACAAGGTCGTCGGCCCGAAGCAGCTCACGAAGTACCGCCTCCACGGTCCCTCCCGCCAGTACCGGGTGCAAGCCCACCTCTACGGCAAGGGCTTCACCGAGACCGGCGGGTGGGGTGACGCGAAGCAGGTCGCGATCAGCTTCCTTCCCCGCGATGGCGAACTGTCAAAGGCGTACTGGTGGCACGAGCCCTACAACCCGCACATCGCGGTCGAGGCCCTCAACCGGCTCAACGCGCTCTGGGGCCTGTTGCAGATCGTCGGCCTCGACGCCGCGCTGCGCGCGAAGCCGCTCTGCGACGACGAGTGGTGCCCCTGGTGCGCGCGCGAGAAGCCGCAACCCGAGCGCCGCAACGTATTCGAGGCCGGCCGCGGCCCCGTCACCCCCAGACCCCTCACCCCGGCACCGGACCCCGGCCCGGCGCCCCTTCAACCTCTGCCCGGCCTCGGGCAGATCCCCCAGACCCCGCAACCGCGGCGGTCGAACCTCTTCCAGTAACCCGCAGCACCGAGACACCGAAGTACTGCACAACCAGAAAGAAGCACCCCATGTCTCTGTTCGCACCCTCCGGCGGCCGCGCCGCCAAGTTCCTGCAGCCCGGGACCACTGTCACCGGGAAGATCGCGCAGATGCCGTTCGAGAAGCAGGCCACGAAGTTCGGGTCCCAGGACCTCGATTACTGGCCCAACGGTGATCCGAAGATGGACATCGTCGTGCCCCTCGAGGACACGAACGTGCCCCGCGAGGACGCCAACGACGACGGCGCCCGCACCATCTACGTGTCGTCGAAGAACATGCGCACCGCGATCGCGCAGGCGATCCAGGCCGCAGGCCAGCAGGACGTCGCGATCGGCGGCCTGCTCACCGTCACTTACGTCGGCAACGACCCCAACAGCAAGAATCCGGCGAACCCGGCGAAGCTGTACCAGGCGCAGTACACGCCGCCCGCGAGCGGCCTCGCAGCGCCCGGCCCGGCGGCCGCGCAGCAGGCTCCCGCACCGCAGGCACCGCCCGCTGCCCCGGCTCCCCAGGCGGCGCCGCAGCAGGCGTACCAGCAGCCTGCCGCAGCGCCCACCACACCGGCCGCCCCGCAGGCCCAGGCGCCGCAGGCGGACGGGTTCAACGCGCTCCCCGCCGGCGTCACCCAGGAGCAGGCCGACAAGGCGAAGCAGCTCCTCGCGATCGGCGCCCTCGATCACGCCCAGATCGGCGCCGCGCTCGGCATCACCGCCGAACAGGTCGGCCACATCGCCGCCGGCACCTTCTAACCCGCCACCCCGGGGCGCCGCCACCACGCGGCGCCCCGGCCCCACCCCTGGAGCCCCCATGCCTGCACCCCGCCCCCTCACGGTCGGCGACATCGTCCGCATCACCGGCGACCCCGACCTCTGGAAGATCCACACCATCCGCCCCCGCGGCCGCGGCCACCAGATCACCGCCAGCAGCCTCCACGCCTACCCCCGCATCGACATCACCGTCCCCGCCACCCGCGTCACCCGACGCGACCAGGAGTAACCCCGTGCACACCGCCGAAACCATTGCGCAGCTCTACCAGGCCGGCATCTCCATCGTGCCCGTCGCGACCGACGGCACGAAGCGGCCCGCGATCGCCTGGAAGCCGTACACGCAGCAGCGCGCCGACGTCGACCAACTCGACACCTGGTTCATGCGCGACACCCAGCACGGCGTCGGCATGATCACCGGCGCCGTCTCCGGCGGCGTGGAAATGCTCGAACTCGAAGGACGCGCCGCCCACCACCTCCCAGAGCTCGCGCAACTCGCCGAGCACTCCGGTCTCGGCAAGCTGTGGCAGCGCATCAACACCGGCTGGCTCGAACTCTCCCCCAGCGGCGGTGTGCACTGGTTCTACCGCATCGACGGTGGCGTCGTTCCCGGCAACACCAAGCTCGCGAGCGACGCCGACAAGACCACCCTCGCCGAGACCCGCGGCGAAGGCGGGTTCGTGGTGCTCGCCCCCACCGGCGGCACCGCCCACCCCACCCGGAAGCCGTGGGCGCGCCTCGCCGGCGGCCCCACCACCATGCCGACCCTCACCGATGCGGAGCGCGACGCCCTGCACACCCTCATCCGCACCCTCGACGAAACCCCCACACCCATCGCACCCGCCCCCGCGGGCCCCGTTGCCGAGCTCTGGAAGACGTATCGGCAGCAGGACGGCGACATCACCCCCGGCGACGACTACGAACAGCGCACCGACTGGGCCGAGATCCTCACCCCGCACGGGTGGACCCTCATCCACCAGCGCGGACAGCTGCGCTACTGGTGCCGCCCCGGCAAAAAGCACGGCATCTCAGCATCCACCGGCAAGGCGTCAGACCGCGACCGCCTCTACGTGTTCACGAGCTCCACCGAGTTCGACCCGGAAACCCCGTACACCAAATTCGGCGCCTACGCCCTACTCGAGCACCGCGGCGACCACGCCGCCGCCGCGAAGCAACTCGCCGCCGACGGATACGGGCACCGCGCACCCCGCGCCCTCACCCCCGCCCGCCACCTCACCGCCGTCCCCAACCCCAACGACACCGGCGCGGGCGCCGAGCCCACCGGCACCGACACCCCCGCACCCGCACCGACGGCGTCGGCGCTCGTCGGCTCCGACCCCAGCGCCCTCACCGACGCCGGCAACGCCCGACTCCTCGCCACCGAGCACTCCGCCCGCCTCCGCTTCATCCCCGACGCCGGACGCTGGGCCGAATGGACCGGCACCAAGTGGGAGTGGGCGCCCGACGACGCCCCCGCCCTGCAGGCCGCCCTCGACATCGCCGACCGCCTCCCCACCGACAACGAACAGATCCGCAAACACCGCGTGAAATCCCTCGGCACCCGTGCGCTCACCAACGTCGTGCGCCTCGCCCGCGCCCTCCCCGACCTCCGCACCCCCGCCGCCGAATTCGACACCCACCCCTGGCAACTCAACACCCCCGACGGGGTGGTCGACCTCACCACCGGCGCCATCACCCCCGCCACCCCACACCTCTACCACTCGAAACAGACCACCATCGCACCCACCGAGCAGGCGACCCCGCTCTGGGACCGCTTCCTCACCACCACCTTCGGAGAAGACCAGCCCATGATCACCTACGTGCAACGCCTCGCCGGCCTCTCCCTCGCAGGCCAAGTCGTCGAGCACGTGCTCCCCTTCCTCCACGGCGCCGGCGGCAACGGCAAAACCGTGTTCCTCGAAACCGTCACCACCCTCCTCGGCGACTACGCCACCGAAGCACCCCACGGATTCCTCCTCGCCGGCCGCGACCGCCACGAAACCGAACTCGCCAGCCTGCAGGGCCGCCGGTTCGTCGTCGCCGCCGAAATCAACGAAGGCACCCGCTTCGACGAAGCCAAAGTGAAAGCCCTCACCGGCGGCGACAAGATCACCGCCCGCTTCATGCGCCAAGACTTCTTCACCTTCACCCCCTCCCACACGCTCTGGCTCATGGGCAACAACCAACCCAAGGTCGAGTCCGGCGGCAACAGCTTCTGGCGCCGCCTCCGCCTCATCCCATTCACCCGCATCATCCCCGAATCAGAGCGCATCGAAAACCTCCAACAGCGCCTCGTCGACGAAGAAGGCCCCGGCATCCTCGCCTGGCTCATCCAAGGCTGCGTCGACTACGTGAAGGACGGCCTCGACGAACCCGCCAGCGTGCGCGCCGCAACCGCCACCTACCAGCAAGAGGAAGACCACCTCGCCCGCTTCGTCGAAGACCGATGCCTGCTCGGCGGCGGCGAACACGCCCGCATCGCAACGTCGGAGCTGCGCCGCGTCTACGACCAGTGGTGCCGCGACGAGAACGAGCACGAGCTCTCCGGCCAGTCATTCGGGCGGCAGCTCCGCCAGAAGTTCGACATCGACGTCGTGAAATCGAACGGGCGCCGCTACTACACCGGCGTCATGCTCGCGGCCCCCGAAGAGCCCGCCAACGATCAGAACGAAGGTGGCCTGTTCCAGCCCCACTGGAGCGACCGATGAGCACGATCGGCTATCGGACCCTCCCTCCCGCGTCGGACCCTCACCGTCAGGGTCCGAAAGGGTCCGATAGGGACAGTAGGTTTTCGGCTTCAGACCCTGCCAGCTCCATTGAAATCATGCGACAGAACAGAGCAGAGGGTCCGATAGTGACCGACTTTCCCAGTTGCCCCAGCTCATTGATAGGTAACAGGGTGACTAGGTTATACGCGCGCACGAGACGTTCTACTGAGATTCCGGTGCTATTGGGCACTGCACCCCTCGGCGGTGCCCGATGAAGCGGCACGCCTTCCCCGCCTCCTGTCCCCGCTGCAGCGCCCCCGTCATCGAGGCCGAATACGACCTCGCCGCCGCCGTCGGCGTCCCCCTCATGCGCGCCGACTCCACCCACATCACACCCGGCGTCGAAAGCTCCTGCGTGATCCTCGACCGCCCCGTCTACAACCTCCACACCCGCCAGGGCGCCCCGCACCTCTCGCTCCGCGACCGCTACTGGCACCGCTACCACTACTGCGGCCCACCCGACCAGATCCTCCCCGCCCACCAATGCGGAGCCCGCCTCCCCGGCACCGCCATCACCATCCCCGACCCCGACGACGCCGCAGCCTCGGCGCCGTTGCCCGACACCACCCCGTTCTGAAAGGCCCCCACCATGGCGAAGATCAGCACCCGACTCCTCGAAGAAACCATCACCACCGCCGGCTACCGCAGCACCCGCACCGGCACCATCATCCACATCACCAGCCCCGACGGCACCACCATCGGAGAAGGCACCCACACCAGCACCGGCCGCCTCCGCATCTTCATCACCCCGCTCAAGCGGCACGTCACCACCATCACCGAACTCGGCCAAGCCCTCGACCTGGTGAAGGCGAACCGCTGATGGCCGCACGACTCATCCCCTGCCTTCGATGCGGCATCCCCCGCATCGAAGGCGGCAACATCGCCGTCGTCTGCCGAGACTGCCGCGACGTACTCACCCTGCCCGAACTCCTCATCTGGGCGGCATGACCGCCTTCCGCAACCTCACTACCGCCGAGATCGACGTGCTTGCTCGTCTCGGCGTCACCGAAACCGACCTGACAGGAGAACACGACCATGACGTCCGGAATGGATGAGGGGCGCACAGGCCTCCTGTGCGCCCCCGCACCCTACTTACGTTTGCTCAGCAGAGAGCTTTCTGCCTCTAGCTTCTCCCGTTTCGCCGCACGCTTCTCCTTCAGGGTTTGTGCAGCGGGCTTCTTAGCGGCCTTCTGGCCGCGATCCTTGGACATCTTCTCACCTCCTCGGTGGGTTCGGTGCCCATCCCTGACCATAGCTGGCTTGTTGAAGAAAGGACAGCAACATGACCACTGAACGAACCGACCACGCCGCGGAAGCGCGGCATTATCTGGAGCATTCCGACGAGTGGGCATCCGAGGAATGGCCTGTGCAGACTGGCGAGCATAAGGCGGATGTGATCGCCCGAGCCCAGGTGCATGCGACGCTCGCACTGGTGGAGCAGCAGCGCATCGCGAACGTGATCGCGTTGATGGATAGCCCACGTGCTTGTACGAATGTGGCGCGCGCTGCGGAGATGTCACTGATGGTTGGGGAGCCGGTTGTGGAGCGCGTGCTGCGCCCTGAGGTTGCCCGTCTACTCGGGATCGGAACGCTCTATGCGTGATCGTCTCGCCCCTCAGGGGCTTATTGCTGGTGCCCGTACTTTCGTGCGTTCTTTGCGCGTACCTGGCGTTCAACGATCTTGCCGGCAAGCCACAGAAGCGCTCCTGCGGCGAGGATCACGCCACCAACTACAAACCAGATATCCATACGCGACACGGTAACAGGAGAACAACAATCGTGACCGAGTTCATTGACCACGCGACGGAAGCGTGGAGCACATGGGAGAACGCTATCGACCGGGGGCACCCGGATGCAGTGGACAACCCAGCGCATGAATCGCTGCTGCATATGCTCCACGCTCTGGTGGAGCAGCAGCGCATCGCGAACCTCATCGCGCTCACGGTACCGGACGGAGACGCGCGGGAAGTGCGCGAAATCGCGATCGAAGGCGTAAAAATCGACGCTCGCGGACGTATGCGCCACGACTCGCGGGTCTGGTATGAAGCGCTGGAGTCCGCGCTTGACGCGCTCCTACCCGCGTTCTGGGACAAGGCGACGGCATCCGCGCTCTCTCGCGCTGCTGCACCCGACCTCCACGAGGCATCCAACCCATATCTCTCGCCCGAAGAGGTACAGACCCTGCCGGTGGGAAGCGTCGTCATGACGGAGACTGACCCCGAGGTGTTCGGGGTCTACGAGCAGCGCGTGTGGCAGCGGTTCGGCGGTGTCCCCGACTGGCAGTTCAAGAGCCCTCGCCACGAGTGGCAGTCGACCGATGGCGGATTCCAGCGCGTTGAGGACCGGGACTGGCCTCCGATATTCACGGGAAACAGGCGGGTGCGACTGCTCTACACTCCCGGGCCGCTGCCGGTCGGGGTGTCAGGAGCGCTCCCTGTCGTGCTTTCTGAGGGCGGAGAGCGAGGCGCTACGCACGATGAGCCACTGCACGCCGCATCCAATGATGACGGCGGGGAGCCAGATGGGCAGGTAGGTCATGATCGCGTCGAACATGCCGGCCAGTCTACGGAGCGGCTGCCGGTAGGAGGTGAGCAGTGATGCTATTGAAGGACCAGTCCGTTTCTCTCGGCGGTCTCCTTGAAACGCTTCAGAGCAGCCTTCCCGCTGCACTCGGTGGTGTGCCAGTGCATCAGAGCGTCCTGAGCGAAAGCGATCAAGCCTTGCGCGGATTCCTGGTTAATGTTGTTAGTGGTGATCGCCGTAATCGCACTGATGTCACGCACATCCTTCTTCCGCACCAGCAGCAGGAGGCGGGCGCTCGCAACCGACGACTCCACCTCCACCTCAAATCCCTCAAACTCGCGTTGCACGGAGCGCCGATACGCTTCTCCCCACGCACGAATGAGCTCAACAACCGCGTTTCCTCGCGCGTCCCGCAGCTCGCGCTGCCGCTGAATCCGGCCGGAAAGCAGAACACCAAGCAACGCCACTCCTGCGCCAGCGATTGCCGAGATAAGGGGCAGGAGTGTCGGAAGGAACTTTGCCACCGCCTCCGGAAAATCACTCATGCTTCGAACGCTACCGCAACGGGCGGAAGGGACAGGGAATGAGCGCGGACGATCGCACCTGGCCTGAGTGGTTCAAGTGGCATCTCGATCAGGCCCCGTTCCAGATCCTGCACATGCGCGAGCTCGCCGAACACACCGTCCGCGCGCAGGACACGAGCGCGGTCGTCGTCGACGGCTCCGGGGAGAAAGACCGCCTCCCCTACAACGCCCAAGCGGCCGACGACGCGGACGCCCTGTACGTCGAGCTCGTGTTGTTCGCGAGGGAGGTCGCAGACCGCACCGGACTGCCCTCCCCGCGCCCCGTACGCGCCGGAATGTGGCAAGGAGCGACCGAACCCCAGGGTCTGCCCTCCTGTCACCCTGACGAGGCGTACGCGTGGGCCGCGGAGATCCGCACATGGTTGATCAACCTCCTCCCCGACCTCGAGCAACTGGCACACGACGGGAAACTCGGCGACGCCCCCGACCACCTCGCCGCCACCATCCGCAAAATGCGTGGCCGCTACCCGCGTGCCGAGCCCAGGTTCAAGGCGTACCGGCCCCGCTCCTGCCCCGGCTGCGGCCAAGCCACCGTCCTCCCTATCTGGGGACCCGACGGGCTCGCCGGCGCCAAGTGCGACAGCTGCCCGATGACCTGGGAGAAACGCCCCGAATGACCGAAGACCGCCCCTGGTACACCTACCGGCAAGCCGCCAAGCGAACCGGAAAGCACGTACAGACGATGAAGAAATGGCGGCAGCGCTCGCCCCTCGGCTGGTCGTGGGACAACCAGGGGCGACGCGTCGTCGAACACCATGCGCTCATGGCCTACTGGCGGGGCTGCATCGAACGAGACAACCGCAACCGAGGCATCACCAACGTCACCCTGTTCGCCGACGACTTCCTAACCGAGATCGAAGAAACGACAGGCGACACGCCATAGTGCCGAAGATTTCGCACCCGAAGGGGGTACCGCTTAACTTAAGTATCGAGCAAGTGGGCCGGAACACGACACCACGTCGAGTCACCGGCCCTTTCTCATTCCTTCCGAACACCGCGGCGTGCGTCGGGTCAGGGCGCCCACAGCCCGCCGCACGTCACGGCAGCTCAGCTCCTCGAAGGCGCATAAGGCGGAAGCCTCGGCGACCTCATATTCCATGAAGCAACCCGTTCAGCGATCTTCCGCAGTTCGTCGCTCTCTCTGCTCCAGTCCGCAAGCCGTGATCGGTCGTCGTTAGCTACCTCCGCCTCATCAATGCAACGTATCGTCTCGATAAGAGCGATCTGCGCATCCGCACTGAAATGATGTGCAACACTCCGAACCTCTGTCGTAAGAATCGAAACCGGCGGCTTAGAAGGCGCGAACTGCCCCTTATTCCTTGCCGCATTGTCGACACCAAGCAGACACGAATTCTGAAAAGCATTCTCATACCCCCAGAGCCGTTCTTGCTGCCGCTGAATAGCGCGAAGGATTGCGCTCTTAGATTCCCTCCGCCGAGCACGCCTGTCCAACAGCATCGAAACCAGCACAGCAGCGAGCGAAGCGAAGAAGGCGGCGAGAGCAGTGCCAACTACATAATCCACGGTCATGAGCCACAGCCTAACTTCTCGCTGACCGACGAAATGCAGACCGAATGAGCGTCGAGGAGGAAAAACCTTGGCACAGAGCGCGGAACGTTCCCATCCGAAACGCGCCCAGTTCCGCAAGCTTCACGCCGCAGAGCTCTCCGCTTCGGCGATCGCCCGTGAGCTCGGGGTCGCGAAGAGCACCGTTTCCCGGTGGGCTCGGGCTGAGGGTCTGAGCTTCGACCGCTCGAAGACCGCGGAGGCGACGGCCGCGAAGAGCATCGACCTGGCGGCGGCGCGTACGCGGCTTGCGGAGAAGATGGCGCACCGTGCCGAGCAGCTTCTCGATTCGCTCGACGGCGAGTACCTGGTCTACTCGTTCGGCGGCCGCGACAACACGTACTCGGAGCACCTGCTCAAGAAGCCTCCCGTCGAGGTGATCCGCAACGCGGTGACGACGGCGGGGATCACGTTCGACAAGCTGACTCGCATCGTGGAGAAGGATCCCGACGTGTCGGGTGCGCAGTCGGTGGTTCAGTCGCTCGAGGCGGGCATCCTCGCCGCGGCGGAGGTGCTCAGGCAGCCGGAAACGGAGACGACCGAGGAGGCCTGATTGGACGCGCTCGCTGGCCTCACCTCGATCATGTCGCGCGCGCAGCTCCTCAGCGTGGCGGACTGCACGAGAGCGAAGATCGCGCTCTGGTCCGGCGCGGTGCGCTCGGGCAAGACGTTCATCAGCCTGTTCGCGTTCCTCTTCGCGATCCTCCGCGCACCCCGCACCGGCGTCATCATCATCGTCGGCCGCACGCTCGACACAATCAACGGCAACATCTTCTCGCTGCTCACGAACCCCGAGATCTTCGGGCCGCTCACGAAGCACATCCGTTACACCCCCGGCGCTAAGACCGCGACCATCCTCGGCCGCACCGTCCACCTCTACGGCGCCAACGACGCGTCGAGCGAGACGAAGATCCGCGGCCTCACCGTCAGCCTCGCGTACGTCGACGAGGCGACGATCATCCCCGAGGCGTTCTGGGACATGCTCATCACCCGCCTCAGCGTCGACGGGGCCCGCCTGCTCGCCACCACCAACCCAGGCTCGAAGTCACACTGGCTGCGGAAGTCCTGGATTCTCAAGGCCCGCGAGAAGAACCTCGTCCACTTCGCGTTCACCATGGACGACAACCCGTCGTTGAGCGAACAGTTCAAGGCCGAGATGCGCGCCAGCTATGCCGGTGTCTTCTACCAGCGCTTCATCCAGGGCCTCTGGACCAACGCAGAGGGCGCCGTCTACCCCATGTGGACGGAGGAACGCCACCTCATCCGGCACGCCGACCTGCCGCCGATCGCGCGCACGCTCGCAGTCGGCATGGACTACGGCACGACCAACGCCACCGTTGCCCTGCTCCTCGGCCTCACCGCTGAAGAGCAGCCGCGCCTCGTTCTCATCGACGAGTGGCACTACTCGAGCGCCGAGCACCACGGCGAGACGCTCCCCGATATCGAGCTCTCCCGTCGCTTCCGCGAGTGGCTGCGCACGAACCACGGCACCGACCAGGTGTACGTCCCGGCGCCCGAGTTCGTGTTCCTCGACCCCTCCGCCGCGTCCATGCGCTCCCAGCTCCACAACGACAACGTCACGAGCTGGGCGGCCGACAACGCCGTGCTCGACGGCATCCAGACCCTCGGCTCACTCCTCGCACAGGGCAAGCTCCTGGTCACCGACCGCTGCAGCACGTTCCTCGCCGAAGTCACCGAGTACGAGTGGGACTCGAAGGCCGCCGAAGACGGCAAGGACGAAGTCGTGAAGCGCGACGATCATGCGATGGACGCCGCACGCTACGCGGTGCAGTCGACCGTCGGGCAGTGGCACTACGACATCTACGGCCTCGCCGCCTAGACGAGGTCCACGTACGCGCCGCGGTTGATCCTCAGTCCGCGACGGAACTCAGTGCCCTTGAAATGCACACGGACGGGCGTCGCGGGGTGATCCCGCTCGATGTAGAAGCCGACACCAGCACTGGGAGAGAAGTTGAATCCTGAGCCTATGGTCCCGCGCGCATCATTAGAGTCGCCGAACTCGATAGCTGTAATGGTCGCCTCGTGGAGCTCGGCGTCACCGACGTTGAAAATCTCCCAGTAGTTCGGGCGGCCTTCTACGCGTCGAGATTCGAGTACCACTCGCGGCACTGGAAGGGCAGCGATGGCGATGTCATTGGCGTCACGTGCAATTCGATTCGCTTCGGCGGCAGCGTCGTTCGCCTTGTCCGCCCGGCCGTTCGCGCGGTGCGCCACGATCGCTGACCAGACAGCCACCAACACGGCAGCAGCCGCTCCAACACCAGCGAGAGCATTCCACAGTTCCATAGCTCACGACCATACCGGGAGGTTCCCACTATGCCGATGCCTGCCGCGAACTCTGCCTGGCCGCCGAAGGCGTGGGAGGCCGCGTACGCTCAGTACGCGGAGAACGACGCCTGGCTCACCGGTGACGTCGACGCTCTCACGAAGCTCTACCAGCGCGGCGGCGGCGCGACGCACGTGCGCAACGGGCAGGCGCGCCGCGGTGGCCTCGCCGGCGCCATGTCGACGATCATCTGGGGTCGTCCCGTCCCGGCCGGGCAGCAGCGCACTCGCCTGCACGTGCCTATCCCCGCCGACCTCGCGACACTCGCGTCGGATCTTCAGTATTCGGATCCGCCCGAAACGACATTCGCGGGCGACGAGCAGCAGGACGAGAAGGCGCAGGCGCGCCTCGAGGGCCTCATGAACAGCGACGAAGCGCGGGCCATGTTCAACAGCCAGGGCGAGATCAAGGCGGCGCTCGGTGCCACCGTGATCCTTCCCCGCTGGGACACCGACGTCGAAGACCACGTGTGGCTCGACTACGCGGCCGCCGACGCCGCGGTGCCCGTGTTCCGGCAGCGTCGCCTCGTCGAGGTCACTCTCTGGTCCGAGTTCCTCGACGGGCACGTGTACTGGCGACACCTCGAGCACCACGCTCCCGGCTACATCGAGCACGCCCTCTACCGCGGCACCGCGACGAACCTCGGCACGCGCCAGCCGCTCCAGGACCGCCCCGAGACCGCCGCGTACGCCGACCTCGTCGACGCCGAGTCCCGCATCCCGACCGGCATCGACCGGCTGACAGCGGGCTACCTGCCGAACGCGCCCGCCTGGTCGTGGAGGAAGAAGGGCGTGCTCGCCGACGCCGGCCGCTCCGACTTCAACCAGTGCATTCCGCTTTTCGGCGCGATGGACGAGGCGTTCTCGTCATGGATTCGTGACCTGAAGCTCGGCGCCGGCAAGCTCATCGTGCCCGAGGCGTACCTCCGCAGCCTCGGGCCCGGCGCCGGTGCGGCGTTCGACACCTACCAGGAGCTGTTCCTCGGCCTCAATGTCCCCGGCAAGCCTGCGGATGGCCTGGACCTCTCTGCGCAGCAGTTCGCGATCCGTGTTGAGGAGCACGAGCAGACGATGCGGGGCATCATGCGCGAGATCCTCCGCAAGGCCGGCTACTCCCCCTCGAGTTGGGGCGACCCGGACCAGAAGGGCGGGCAGGCGACCGCGACGGAGATCGAGCAGCGCACCGAGCAGACCGAGCGTACCCGGGCGAAGAAGAACCTCTACGACCGGCGCGTGCTGAGCAGGATGGGGAGCGTGGCGCTCGAGCTCGACGGCCTCCTCTTCCCTGGCAAGGGCGGCGGACGGTACGACCTCAACGTCGCTTTCCCTGAACTGTCGCGTACGGATCCGAAGGCAGAGGCCGAGACGATCGGCATCCTGAATCTCGCGGGCGCGATCTCGCAGTGGCAGGCGGTGAAGCGCGCGAACCCCGAGTGGGACGACGTCCAGGTGCAGGTCGAGGTTGACCGGATCCGCGAGGAGAAGGCATCTCAGCCGCAGCCGCCCGACCCGTTCAACGAGGGCCGCGTCGACGACGAACCCGACGAGCCGGAGAAATAGCGCACACCTCGCCGGGCCCTGGCCCTCTCACCTCGCACTCCCCGAGACGAGAGGACCAACATGGCAGAGCAGTGGCCCGGCAACTCCCCCGCCGCGTGGATCGACGACATCGGCCACGCGATCGCAGATCGCTACCGCCGCATCGAGGACGCACTCAGGGAGACGCTCGAGCGGCTCGCCGACCAGCACCTCGACGCCCCGGACGACACGCTCGCCCGGTATCGTGCGATCCAGCATCTACGGGAGCAGGCCGAGCGCCTGGTGCGCACGGTCAACCCCGAGGCACTAGCGCGCTGGGCGACCGAAGAGGCCGCCAAGGGGGCGTCGGCGGAGATCTCACGCGTGCTGCTCGACTTCCCCGCCTACGCCGCACAGGGCGTCTCCGCACTGACCGCCGGCGGCGCCTACGCTGTCACCGCGGTGGAGCTGGACCTGCGCGATAGCCTGCGCGCACTGAACGAGCGGATCTTGCGCGCCCCGGTGGACGCCTACCAGGCGATGACCTCGAAGCACGTCGGCTCCCTGCTCGCCGGGGTCACGACGTCGCGGGCTCTCCACCGCCGCATCCTCGACGAATACCTCGCCGACGGCATCACCGGCTTCACCGACAAGAGCGGGCGCCGGTGGACGATCGGCGCCTACTCCGAGATGGCCACCAGGAGCGCCGCAGCCCGCGCCTGGCGCGACCAAAGCGTCGCCAGCATGGAGACGGCCGGGGTCACAACGTTCACGCCCGTGATCGGCGCGTCCGCATGCTCGAAGTGCGGGGCCTGGCAGGGGAAGATCGTCACCGACGGTGGCCCCGTCGGCGACATCATCGTCCCGCACGCTGTCACCGCCGAGCCGACCCCGCTGTACGTCGACGCGACGCTCGCCGAGATGCGCGCCAGCGGATGGGGACACCCCAACTGCCGATGCGTGCTCATCCCCGGCCTACCCGGTGGCACCGACACGACGAAGCTCACCACGCACGACCCGCAGAAGCAGGCCAACCGTGAGAAGCTCCGCGAACTCGAGCGCGACGTGCGCCAAGCGAAGCGCGACGGCGACCCCGACGAGATCGGCGCCGCACAGGCCGCACTCCGCAAGCACGTCGCCGAGACCGGCATCATCCGACGCGAATACCGCGAACAGCTCGACTTCGCCGACGGCGGCACCAACAACCCCCGCGGCCGACAAACACCCACGCCTCCGCTCATTCCGCGTGAGGAGCAGACGTGGGCGCAGCGTCAGCGCCGCCTCGGTTTCCAGACCGGCCCACGCTGGGATCTCGAACCACACGAGGTGCTGTTCTACGAGCGCTTTACCGACGCCGGCCACGATGTGCGCCTCATCCCGAAGAGCACGAACCGGAAACCAACCAACGACTTCCGGTGGATCTCGCACGACGGGGTCGAGGTCGAGGTGAAGCGGCCCGCGAATCCGAGCTACGCGTCGAGCAAGCAACTCGTCCAGCGCGCCGTCGAGCGGGCGAGGAAGAACCACGGCTTCACAAAGGATCGGTTCATCCTCGACTTCGGCAACCACGACCTCGACGACCTCGTGAGGAAGCAGCTCGGCGAGTACAACCATCGGAACCCGCTGAACCAGATCCGAGAGCTCTGGGTATGGTCGCGCGGCGCTCTCTTCCCGATCCCGCTTGAGGCAAAGAAGTAGGGCCCTAGCCCGGCCGTTTCATTGTCCGGGGAGGCCCTACGCCCACCAGTGTACGCCGATCCGCGGCGTTCCACCACGCCCGCGAGGGCTCAACCCATGCCGAGGAGGCACGACCACATGAACACCACTTTTCGACGCCAGGGCGACCCCGCGCAGTGCGGCTGGTCGATCGGCCGAGCCCCGCTCGCGCTCCGCGGCATCCGTCTCATCGAAGGCGAGGGCGGTTCTGCCCCCGCGGCTGGTGAGAACGGCGGCCAGCAGCCCGCAGCCCCCGTTCCCGCCGCGTCGCCTGCCGATGTCGCGTCGATGCTCCAGGCGCTCGGGAAGGCCGCCGCACCTGCGCAGCCGCAGGCACCGGCACAGCCGACAGCACCGCACCAGATCCAGGGGTTCACCCCGGAGCAGGTGCAGAAGCTCATGACCGAGAACCAGACCGCGCAGAAGGCCGCCGAGGAAGCCCGTGCCGCCGCTGAGCAAGCTCAGAAGGAACGCGACGGGTTCCAGGCCCAGCTCGCCGAGTTCCAGCGCGAGAAGGCCGTCACGACGGCCGCCGACGGCAAGGCGAACGCCGCCCTCCTCCTCGACAGCTCGAAGTTCCAGGCCGCGGTGAAGGACATCGACCTCACCGACACGGCCGCGCTCGGCGCCGCGGTGGAGACGTTCGTGCAGGAGAACCCGGCCTACGCTGCCGCGCCTGCCGGGCCGCAGCTTCCCCACACGTCCGGCGGAACTCCCGCCGGGAGCACAACCAGCAAGCCCACCACGCTCGACGGCGCTGTCGCTGCCGCGATGAGCGCCTAACCGAAAGGAGTAGCCCATGCCGATCACCCTGGCTGAAGGCAACCGCAACACCCAGACCGACCTCGACGTCGCCGTCATCGACGAGTTCCGCAAGGAATCCGCCGTGCTCGACACGATGATCTTCGACGACGTCGTCAACCCCGCCGGCGGCGGCGCGACGATGACCTACGGGTACCGTCGACTGAAGACGCAGCCCACCGCCGCGTTCCGTGAACTCAACACCGAGTACACGCCCGCGAACGTCGAGACCGAGCACCACACCACCGGCCTCGCCGTGCTCGGCGGCACGTTCCAGATCGACCGCGTCATCGCGAAGCTCGGCCCCGCCGCCTCCGGTGGCGTCGCGCTGAACATGTCGCAGAAGATCAAGGCGACCGTCACGAAGTTCCAGGACGCCGTCATCAACGGCGACACCGCGGTAGAGGCACACGGCTTCGACGGCCTGGACAAGGCCCTCACTGGCTCGTCGACCGAGATGACCACGACCGCGTCGTGGCAGGACCTCGACACCGACCCGGCAGCCCCGCACAAGGCGCTCGATCTGTTCGACGAGTTCCTGTCGCTGCTCGATGGCACGCCGACGGTGATCCTCGGCAATACGAAGGCGCTCGCCAAGGTGCGCGCAATCGTGCGCCGCTCGTCCATGTACCAGCGCGAGCCCATCGAGGGCCTGATGGGCGCCAACGGACGCCCCATCACGCGCGAGTCCTACGGCGGGATCTACTTCGCGGATCCCGGCAACAAGGCCGGCACCAACACCCCGATCATCCCGATCACCGACGGCAAGACCGACCTCTACGCGTACCGCGTCGCGCTCGACGGCTTCCACGGAATCTCCACCGCCGGCGGCCAGCTCGTCGAGACCTGGCTGCCCGACTTCACCAACGTGAAGGCGGTGCAGGAGGGCGGCGTCGAGCTCGGCCCTGTCGGCGTCGCGCTCAAGGCCACCAAGGCCGCTGCTGTGCTCCGCGAGATCGCGGTCTGACCCGATCCCCGTGTGCGGGCCGTGCAGGCTCTGTGCGGCCCGCACGCCCACGACTATCCCTGAGGAGGGAATCATCATGGCACCCAAGGTGCATACGCCCGTGAAGGGCTTTACCGGCAAGGTCGCGGGCGTGAGCTTCGCGGACGGCGTCGGCGAGACCGAGGATCCGGCGGCGCTCGCGTACTTCGAACGGCACGGCTACACCGTCGAGGCAGCCGAGCTGACGCCGAAGCAGAAGCTTCAGGCCGAGGCGAAGCAGCTCGGGCTCTCCGAGGAGGGCACGAAGGACGATCTCGAGGCCCGCATCGCCGAGCACAAGGCGAAGGGCGAGCAGAAGCCCGCCGACGGTGAGGGCAAGGAGCAGGGCTGATGCCCCGCTACCGCGACCCCCGCGCCCCCGCCGGACGGACCGTGTTCGGTGGCGTCGAGTTCGTCGACGGCGTGACCGCCGACATCGAGCCGGGCTCGGCAGCCCGCGAGCTTTTCGAAGCGGCCGGGATCTCCCCGGAGCAGCCCGAGCCCGACGTCGAAGCGGCCGAAGAGTCAGAGCCGCCCAAGCCCGCGCCCAGGCGCCGCAAGTAGAGGAGCTGAGATGAGCCGGACCTACGCCACCGAGGACGACCTCAGGGACTACCTCGCCCCGGATCCCGTGCCCGCGGGTGCGGCTCGTCTCCTCCGCGATGCCTCCCTCGACGTCGACGAGATGCTCCTCACCGCGGTGTACCGCGTCGACAAAGACGACATGCCCGTCGACCCCAAGGTGCGGGAGGCGCTGCGGGATGCGACGTGCGCGCAGGCCGAGTACGTGGCCGAGTACGGCGACGAACTCGAACGCCTGAATGACGGGGAGTCGGTCAAGCTCGGCCCGCTGTCGTTCGGCGGCGCGTTCTCGTCGGGGCCGAACCCGCAGGCCCTGCCCCGGTTCGCGCCGAAGGCAACGCGGGCGCTGCGCGTCGCTGGCCTCATCCCCGGGACGGTGCTCGATGCGTAGGCCCATCTCCCGGCGCCGTGTGGAACGTGCACTCGATAAGCTGCTCGTCCACCGCGGCCTCGTCACCGTCGAGCCCTACCTCGGCGGGGCTGCGAACCGCCGCATCTACGGCGATCCGGTGCCGGTGAAGCGGGCGCTGATCGTCGACGCAGCCAAGCTCTCCGGTGACCAGTACGACAAGGAGACCACGCTCGACGCTACGGTCTACATCGAGCGCAAGGCGGTGGCAGAGATCCCGACTCCGGAGACGCGGGTGACGATCTGGGCCGGCACCCCGGATGAGCGGCAGGCGCACGTCGAGGTGTGCGGCCGGTATGAGCATCCCGAGATCGCTGACCTGCTGGAGGTGAAGCTGCGATGAGCGGAACCAGTTTCGAGTGGCACGGCGACATCGTCTCGGCGATGATCAACGCCAACGCGCCCGAGGCGCTGAATCACGGTGCGGAGCTGCTGCGCGGCGATTCCCAGCCGCTCGCCCCGATCGACACCGGCATCCTCCGAGCGACCGGCCAGGTCACGCCCGCCACGGCTCAGAATCTCGAGGCGCACGTCTCTTATGACACTCCCTACGCTGCTCGTCAGCACGAAGAACTCGACTGGCACCACGACGAGGGGCAGGCGAAGTACCTCGAGCAGCCTCTCGTTGAGAATGAGGCGAAGTACGTGCAGGCGATCGCATCTCGGCTCGGGCGGGGGCTCGGATCATGAGCCCGTATGTGCCGCGCCGCTACACCGCGCGTCTCATGGTCGGCATCGCTGAACGCATCCACGACGCGGGCCTCGCGGTCTACAACCCCGACCACGACACCGAACCCTACCCGGCCGACGTGCGCGGCATCTACTTCGACCACTCCCCGACCGGGCGCGGTGCCGAGACGCTCGCGACGTGCGTCATCACCCCGTACCTGCCCCAGTCGGGAGAACTCGACATCGAGCACACTCGGGTGCAGATCCGGGCCCGCCACCCCGGCATGGGGTCGCTCGAGGTGCGCGACTGGCTCGACGACCTCCGCGCACTCTTCCCCGACAACACGCACCTACGCATCGGCGGTCTGTGGTTCGACCGGGTGCGGCAGACCGGCTCCACCTCCTGGGGTGAGCCAAACACGACGGAAGCACCGGAGACGACGCAGAATCTCACGTTCCGCGGCAACCGATACCCGGACGACTGAACCTCACCCACTGTTCTCGGCCCCTGGCATCCGCTGGGGGCTTTTCCATGCCCAGAAGGAGGCACCCATGACTCTCCCCAACGAATCGAACCCCACCCGGGGCCAGAACGGCGTCAGCTACGAGTGGCTGGTCGACGTCGCCGTCCTGCCCGTCGGCGAAGCTGAGCCGACCTGGATCCACTACCCCGATATCACCGCTCTCGTCCCCAACCCGAACCTCACCCGCCAGGACGCCGGCACCTACGCCAACAAGGGCAAGCAGGACATGGTCACCACCGGCGAGAACTTCGACCTGCAGTTCAACGGGAAGGCCGTCAAGAACGCGGCCGGCGAGGTGCACCCGGCGCTGTCGCTCATGTTCGCCTCCGCGAACGCGCATCTCGACGGTGGAGATCCGAGCAAGGAAGTCATCCTGGTTCGCGTCTACCACCACTGGATCGCCGACCTCGCCTACGAGTTCACCGCGAGCGCGTCCTGGGGCCGCGCGAACACGGGCAACAGCGATCTCGAGTTCTTCTCGCTGACGCTGCAGGCGAAGGGCGACCGCAAGGTCATCCCCAACCCCGCCATTACCCAGTAACCGCGGGGTGTTCATCTCCTCGGGGCGCGCCTGGTCGTGCCGCGCCCCGAGGCCCCCTCATGCACGACCCACTGACCTTCAAGGAGCACGACCATGCCCACCACCGCACGCGAAGACGTCGGTAACCTCATCATCGACTTCGGCGACGGCACCGGCTTCACCGTCTACCCCGTCCCCGGCAAGATCGGCATCGAGATCCAGGCCCTCCTCGCAGGCGTCGCCACCGGCGCCACGATGTACGGGCAGGGCCTCGACCAGCACATGGAGAACACGGAGCGGGTCGCGAAGCTCGCCCTCGGCGTCCCCGACACCGAGACGGGCGGCAAGAAGCGGCGGAAGGCCCCCAACAAGGCCGAGCAGGCCGCACAGCAACGCGCCCGCGACTTCGACAACCTCCGAGCCGCCCGACAGACCATAGTCGCCCAGGCGGCAATCCTGTGGAACTGCGGCGGGGGCGGTATCGAAGCCGTGCAGGATCTCCTCGACGAGGCGGGTGGTTACCCAAAAGCCCTCGCACGCGTGATGGAATCCTCCGGGCTGGGCGAGCAATTCAAAGCGCTGCAGACCTGGCTCAGTGGGGACGACCGGGAACAGAGCTCGGAGGCGGCTGGTACGGCGCCTACGACTACCCCGACTGGTACCTCGAATACCAGCGCCTAGAGGCAGAGAACGCCCGCACCGACGAACCCGAGGGCGTGGACTCGCGGGAGCTGTGGGGACACGCGATCGAACACTGGCGCGGCTACGTCCTCCCCGATCTTCAGCGCTTCTACCCGCGCTTGCCGGCCGACGACGAGACCGCACTACTCGCGCTGCCGTGGCGATCGCTGCGGGAGGTGATCCTCTCCCTTTTCGGTATCCCGGACAGCCTGACTGGCGGCACGTTCGCGCGCCTCCACCGACGACGCAACGGAGGTGACGACGAGTGAACTTCGAAGTTGGCCGCCTTTCCGCGGCGCTCACCCTCGACGGCGTCCCCGAGTTCCACAACCAACTCGACGCGGCCGGGCGCAAGCTCGCCGACACGGGTCAGAAGGGCGCCTCGTTCGGTCGTGCCGCCGAGGCCGCTGTGCGCACCGCCGCCGGCGCCACTACCTCGCTCACCGCCGCGGCTGGCGCGTATCTGACGATCCTCACGAAGCAGGGCGTCGCGTACAACAGCCTGCAGCAGAACTCGCGCACCGCGCTCGGTGTGATCCTCGGCGGTGCCGAGAAGGCGAACGAGCAGATGGCGAAGCTCGACGACTTCGCCCGCAACAGCCCGTTCTCGAAGTCGACGTTCATCCAGGCGCAGCAGCAGCTCCTGGGCTTCGGCATGGAAGCGTCGAAGGTGATCCCCACCCTCGACTCCGTCCAGCAGGCCATGGCCGCAATGGGCCGCTCGAATCAGGACATCTCCGAGGTCGTGAACATCCTCGCGCAGGTGCAGTCCACGGGGAAACTCACCGCGGAAACCCTGAACCAGCTCGGCTACCGAGGCCTCGACGCTGCCGAGCTCATCGGCGCCGGGATGAACAAGACCGGCAACGAGATCCGGGATTCCATCACCAAGGGCACCCTCGACGGCCGCGAAGCGCTCGACATTCTCGTCACCGAGATGGGCGCGAAGTTCGCGGGTGCCGCTGACGGTGTGAAGGAGAACTGGGACGGCGCGGTCGACCGCATCAAGGCCGCACAGCGTGATCTCGGCGCCCACCTCGCGGAGCCGTTCGTGTCGGCGCAGGGCGGCGGCATGGCCGTGTCCTGGGCAAACCAGGTCGCCGACGTGCTGCGCGCGATCGAGAAGCAGGCCATCCCCGTCGTATCGATCCTCACGCAGCGGTCGATGCCGTTCTTCGCGAGCCTCACGCAAGGGCTCGATTCCGCGCAGGCGGCGGTACAGCGGTGGAACGCGGACTCGCTCGAGGTGTCCCTCGATCGACTCGCCGACCACGCCCCCGGCATCGCCGCGACCGCCGGCGCCGTTCTCACCCTGGGGGCGAACGTGGGCCCGCTCGGGAAGCTGTTCTCAACGCTGGGGATCAGTGCGAACCCCGTACTGGCTGCGTTTGTCGGCCTCGCAGCCGCGTCCCCGGAGCTGCGGGGCGCACTCGCCGATCTCCTCGCCGCGGGGAAGCCTCTGCTTCCCGTGGTCGGGGATCTCGCGCTAGTGCTCTCGAACAGCCTGAACGCGGCACTCCCCCTCGCAGCCGACGGCGTCGAGCTCGTCACCGCGGTGCTGCGGCCCGCGGTGCGTCTCCTCGAGGCCGTGCCGACTCCGGTGCTCGCCGGGGCGGCGGCGTTCTTCGCGATGCACCGGGCGTCACAGACGCTCGAGCGGCCCCTCGCGGCCGTCGTGGAGACCTTCCAAAGGTTCGGGCAACGAGCGCAGGTACAGGCCGCACTCGGGGGCACCACCACCGCTGTCGGTGCGTTGTCGACCGCGTCGATGGGTGCAAAGGGGTCAGTGGAAGCACTGGGCACCGCACTCAAGACGGCGTTCTTGTCGAACCCGATCGGGATCGCACTCACTGTGGTCGCGACCGCGGTCGGCCTGTGGGCTGCCGAGAACGCGCGTGCGCAGCAGAAGGTTCAGGAGCACCAGAACCGTGTTGCGTCGCTCAAGGACACCCTCAACGAGACCACCGGCGCGCTCACCGAAGCGACGGCGGCGCAGGTCGAATCGCAGCTCGCCGACACCAAGGCGGCCGAGCTGGCCGAGAAGATCGGCGTGTCCTACCGCGACGTGCAGCAGGCCGTTCTCGGCAACGAAGAAGCCTACGCGCGCGTCACCGACGCGGTCGATAAGTACGCGGATTCGATGATGACCGGGGATGCGAACCTCGATACCTGGAACGCCACCTTCATGGCGGGCCAGGGGCACGTTCGCGACTTCTCCGAGATCCTCGAAGAGCATCGCGCCTCGGTCGAGGCTGCGGCGCAGGCGAAGCAGCAGCAGATCCAGGCCGACCGTGACGCGGCGGCCGCGATGACCGATGCGGCGCTCAGTAATCAGCGCTTCAACGACGCCCTGCAGGTCGCACGGGATATCACCGCGGATGCGGAGACCCGCGTGCGGGCGCTCAAGCAGGCTCTCGACGAGCTGCAGGGCGGCGCGATCACCGCTGAGGAGGCGGAGAAGCGTCTCTCCGAGACGAACCTCACCCTCGCGGAGGGGCTCGCACAGGCCGACGAGAACGGCACCAAGCTGTGGCAGTCCACCCTCGATGGGGCTGGCGCGATCGATCTGAGTTCGCGCGCCGGCCTGGCGTTCGCTGACTCGATGGGCCGGTCCCGGGATGCGATGCTCGACGCAGCTCTGGCGGCATCGGATCAGGCACTCGCCAACGGCGACCTCGTCGGCGCCGTGGACGCCGCCCGGAACGCGGGCGAGGCGTACATCGGGACCCTGCAGCAGACGATGGCGGACGCCGGGCTGACCCAGGAGCAGATCGACGGGCTCATCGGGAAGTACCTCGACGTACCCGAACTCGTGGCGACGCTTCTCACCACCGAGGGCACCCTGGATGAGATCGATCAGCAGGCTCTCGAGTTGCTGCTGAAGCTCGGCGAGCTGGGCGAGGGCGAGTCGATCATCATCGACGACCCGAACTCGGCCGAGATCCGGGCTCGCCTCGAGGAACTCGGCATCGCCGTGGAGACGCTGCCGGACGGCGACATCTCCGTGAAGGCGACGAACCTCGAGACGACCCGCGACGCGATCAACGAGGTAGCGAACACGAAACGGCAAGCGTTCATCGACCTGATCGTGCGTCAACCAACCGTTGAAACGCACGGGATCCCGTACAAGCCGGCCGGGAGCGCCACGGGGAACCTCTTCTCCGGCGGTGCGCCTCAGGCGTTCGCGACGGGCGGCCTGGCGTCGGGGTTCTACTCCGCCCCGCCGGGCATGGACGCGATCCATAAGTTCGCCGAGCGTGAGCTGCCGTGGGAGGCGTACATCTCCCCGAAGCCGGGATACGAGATGCGGAACGTCGCAATCGCGATGGAGGCGCTGCAGCGGCTCGGGCATCCGGTGATCCCGGTATCCGCGCTGCGCGGCGTCCCCGCATTCGCTACCGGCAGCATGCAGTCCAGCAGACCGACCGGAACCATGCCGAGCTACAGCGCGGCCGGTTCGAGCGCCGCGATCAATCTGAACGTGAACATCAACGGCGCGCCGGGCCAGTCCGAGCAGGAGCTGGCACGGCTCGTTGTCGCGGCAGTCCATGACGAGTTGGGAGGTGCACGGTGATCGCACGGATCGCGGGCGTCGAGCTCAACGGGCTCGACCAGTACCAGCGGTCGCTGTACACGATCTACGCGGATGAGCTGAAGGGCTGGCTCGATGGGGTCGGGGTTCGTGATGAGCGGATCCCGATCCCTCACCAGCACGGCGACTTCGACTTACCCGTCTACCGCGACGCGCGTCTCGTGATCATCCGAGGGCAGATCAACACCCGCAACGAGATCGACCAGGAGAAAGCCATCGCACGGCTCCTCGGAATCGGTGCGGACGGGCAGGACGAAACCCTGTCAGTAGAAACTGCGGCCGGCGCCACGTGGGCTCGGGTGCGGTTGGGCGATAAGCCCGACATCCGCATCACGAAGTACGGACGGTACGCCACCTATCGACTCACGTTCCGTGCGGTGGATCCTCGCCGCTACGGCGAACTCCGCCCGTTCACGGATGAGCCGGTGTGGCATCGCGGGAATGCGCGTGCGACCCCGGTGCTCATCGTGTCGGGGGCGAACGGTGGTGGGTGGACCGTCACCGGGCCGGGCGGGCGCCGCATCGTCTGCACCCGCGCACTCACGGCGGGAAACCCGCACCGACTGGACCTTGCAACGGGCCGGCTCACGATCGGCGGGAGCCGGGTGCAACGCGCGCTCCCCACGTTCCAGCCTTGGGCGATCCCACCCGGCAGCCCCATCTCTCAGTCGATCACGGCTGGGCTGTCCCTGAAGACCGAGATCCGAGACACCTACCTCTAGGAGGGTTCATGCTGCAGCTCTGGTCCTGCGACGCATTCACCGGAGAGAAACTCGGCGTCCTCCCCGTGTCCGACATGAGTTGGGAGCGACTGCTGTCCGCGCGGGGAAACGGGCGAGCCACGATCCCGCTCGACGGTTCCCACTCCCGCGCCGACCTGAACGATCTGCTGCTGCCGTGGCGGCGGATCCTCGCGCTCGACCGGGACGGGAGAGTCGAGTACGGAGGGTACGTCCTCGGCGGCGGCTACAGCCAGGCGAAGTCCACACGGCAGGTTGTGCTGCGCGATATCTGGCGAATGTTCAATCGGCGTGGCGGCTGGGACCGCAACCATCCCTACACCGCGGCGTGGTCGACGACCGTGACCGGGGTGCGGGGCGAGCACGGTTGGCAGGCCATCAGCCGCGGCCGTAACACTGGCGTGCTCGACCGTACTCGCTTCCCCGTCACTCGAGTCGAGGTCGGCGGCGGCGAGGTGGTGACGCACAAGGTCAAGGGTCACCTGCTCGAGTACATCGGGGACATCCTCACCAAGCTCATGGACGAAGGCCTCGATGTGTATATGCAGCCGCGCTGGCTGGACGGGAGCTTCGATTGGGCGTACCGGGCGGGCATGAAGTGGCGGTCGGGCCGCGAGTTCGACCTCACTGTCACTACCCAGGATCCCGACGTGTTCGAGTTCACCGAGGATATCGACGCCGACCGTGTCGCGACCAACGCGGGCCGCCTCGGAGAAGGCAGTGAGGTCGACATGCTCGCCCGGTCCCGCTTCAACGACGACTCTCCGTTTCCGGTGTTGGACCTCATGACCCCGTCGAAAACGGTGTCTGACGCGTTGCAGTTGGATTCGATGGCGCTCGCCGACCTCGACCTCTACGGCTCCCCCACCGTGCAGCGCAATTTCCAGGTCCGTGCCTCCGAGGGCATCGACGTGGGCGATACGACGTGGCTGCACTTCGACGGTGACCCCGTCATCTCGGACGGGTGGCAGCGATGCCGCGTCGTGAAGGTCAACGGCGATCTGGGCGAGTTCGTGAAGATCGGCGTTCAACCGACAGGAGGTGCCTGATGGCGGTCCATCATCCCGGCCTCCGCATGGACATGGACGATCTCTTCCTCCAGGTCGCCCGCACCGCGGTGCAGACGATCCAGAACGCGTCGATTGGCGGCGCGGGCATCCGCGTCTACGGTGGCGGGTGGATCCGCATCGAGAACGGCGGCCTGTCCGTCACGGGCACGGCGTTGGTGTCGGGCAGTCTCGAAGTCACTGGCACCCTGCTCCAGGTCGGGCCGTGGACGATGCAGGGGCCGGGCACGATCACGGGCGACGTCGATGGGTCCGGAATGCTGCGGTGGACCGGCGATTGGGAGATGCAGGGCGATGGCACGATCTCCGGCGACGTGGAGATCACCGGCAAGCTCGACGTATCCGGCGACGCGACCTTCAGCGCAAATGTCAGCATCGAGAAGGATCTCGACGTCACCGCGAAGACCAGGCTCCGCGGTGAGACCACGCTCGAGGCGGATCTGATCGTCACGAGCGACGGCAAGATCCTCGTCGGCGACATGATCATCGACCCGACCGGGAACGGCTCAGTGCGGTTCGCGAATGGCGCTCGTGTCTCATCGAGCGGGGATAGCGTCTCGGTAGCTCAGGGCACGTCGTCCGTGAGGGTCTCTCACGACGAGGTGACGCTTTCATCTGGTGGCGTCGGAATGGGCGTCTCCGGCGCGGGAATCCGATTCAATCCCGCCAGCGTGCCCCAGGTCACCGGCACCGGCCTACCGCCGGATGTCCTGATGATGAACCCGACTACCGGCCTGCTGCAGCGCGTCTACAGCTGATAGTCGGTGCAGATGTGTTCGGAGGCGTAGAGCGCGATGTCGCTGCTGTCGATGAACCGGCCGAGCTGATTCGGTTCTTCGCCTTCGATCACCCGCACCTCGTCGTGCACCGTGCCGGACGCGAGCTGCTCGCACGCCGCGGCGGCAGCCTCAAGCAGCTGCTCATCGGTCGCGTTCGGGATCTGCGTCGCCTCGATCGGCGGCCGATCCTCAGCAAGCCGGCCACGCATTGCAGCGAGGTACGCCTCTTCCGGAGTCCCCGCTGTCGCTTCTTCTTCGACGGGTTCGGCCTTCAGCGGTTCGACTTCGGTCGTCTCCGCGCTCGCCGCCGGCTCCTCTACGGGGGCCTTCTCGGGTGCAGTGCCGCACCCGACGAGGCCAAGCAGTAGTGCGGCGGTGGCTGCCGCTGTGAGGTGTGCGCGCATGGGAATGACCCTACCAATCTGTGAAGGAGAGCGGGAATGAGCAGATATCGAGGCTTGGCTCGCATCGTTTGGCGCGAGTTCGTATGGGCGAACTGGTTGCTGTGGCGTGCTGAGAGGCACGCAGTAGCGGCCGATCGGCACCGTTCGCGGCAGGTTGAGCTCTCAGAGCAGGCTCTCAAGATCGCTAAGGACTGTCTCTCTGAATCGTCCAGTCTTGAACGTTAATGAGGGTAGGTTGATCTCGGGCCGTTCACGGTGCAGAAACTTCTGGATGTTCTCGTCTTCGATGCCGTAGGCCCAGTCGTAGAGGATGATCCCGGTCGGCGTCATATAGAACGCGATCAGCTGGTCGCCGTCTTCATATTCGTGCGCGGCGAAGCCTTTTATGAGGCCTTGCTGCATCAGAGCGAAGAACGGTGCCGAGTTCTTTGCCGGGTCTTCATGGGTAGACCCGAACGCTGCTTGTAGTTGCTCTTCGAGCTCGTCACACTTCAGCGCGAATCTCAACATCGCTGGGGTTTCGCTTCGAAGCTTCTCCCGTTTCGCGGTTTGAACGACTGCTGTGTAGAGCGCGTGGAACAGCTGCATCTGGCGAGCTGTGAGAGCGTCGATGAGGTTGAGGTAGTAGATCGGTCGATCATCGCTGCCATCACTGTTTCTTGACCCGGCGAGCAACCCAGCGACATAGGACTGCATCACGTCGTCGTCGTACAACGTGGCATTGTCGAGAACTTTCACAACGGTGCGCGGGTGTGGCGCGAGTCCGGCACCTGACGCGAGCGGTTCAGCCTTCTCAACAATTCGTTGCGCGTTCCGTCGCCGGAAGCTATCGCGGGTACGTTCCGCGAGTTCCTCAGCTACGACGTCTGCTGTCGGCCCGAACAAACGCTTCGCAGCTAGGGCGAGCCCTACGCCCACGCCGATTAGCGGGCCGCTCTCGCTGACTGCGTTGATCGTGCTTTCGATTTCGCTCATGCGATCCAACTTACCCAGAGAGGGGCTACTTATGGCCAGCTACGAGTACACCGGGCGGCTGACGAACGCGCAGCGCGCAACGTTCCTCGAGTCGCGGCACGCGGCGCTGTTTGTGAAACCGCAACGCCCAGGGATCGGCGCGACCGGCCTGATCCATGACTACCGCATCCCCGTCACCGTCGACCTTAACAACGGTGGGCACTTCTCGGTGTGGCTGGAGGCGTCGGGGTCGGTGACACCGCCGATGCTCTACGACCTCATCTGCGAGTGGCTCCAGGACGGGGTCAAGCAGTGGACGGTCTGGGCATCTTTCCACGCCGATGTCGGTGGCGGCTCAATTGCCGACATGCGCACGGGCCCGCTTCTCGCCCCAGGCATCACCCATGGTTACGGACCGCCGCAACCGCACGACACCAGCACGACCGCATACATCGACAGATCCGGCAAGTACCCGGTCCTGTATCTACCCGAAGGGAACCGAATCTAGATGGCTGGATGGATTAACGCTGGCGAGATCCAAGCCGCCGGCGATATCACGACCGGCGCCAACATCAACCGCCCGCAGTCGCACTCGCAGCGCGCGGTCGATGACCGGATCCGGGCGCTCGGCCCGGAGCTTGCGGGCATGGACCCTGACGTGCAGGCCGCTGCGATCGCCGCACTCGACGCCGCGATTGCGGGGAAGAATCTGCTCGAGCGGAACCGTGGCGTGATCCCAGCCGGTGCGAGCCTCAACTCCTACCAGACGGGCGCGCTTGTCGGGACGTGGCGGCTACGCAACACACGCACCTATCCCGTCGAGGGCGCTCCCATCGTTGATGACGGCGTGTTCATCCTGTGGCGTGGCGACAACGACTGGAACAGTGCGGTGCAGATGATCTTCACCGCGGCAGGGTTCTACTGGCGGAAGGCGTTCTCGCAGGGCAACTGGTCGAAGTGGCAGTACATCGGGGAACCGTCCGAGCGGCCGCTGCTGCAGCGCGCCCGCCGTGATGGGTGGACCGCGCTCTACGACCCATCGAACCTCGAAACCGTGAGCGTGAATGCGCTCGGCAACGTCACCGAGATCCGCGACAGCCTCGGGAACTTCCCGCCGCTGGTGGTGGATGGGGCGGTCGCGCCCCCGTACCTGCGGGCGGAGTTCGGGGAACTCGCGGGTATCGGGATGGGGCAGCTTGCCGTCACTTTCCCGGAGGTGATGCCGCAGCCGCTGACCGTGATGGCTGTGGCTGGGGATGACGTGTACCGGGGCTTCCAGCGCGGCTTCCTCGGCTCCGATGGGGACTCGAACCGGTTGCAGATGGGGGTGAGCGCGTCCGAGACCGCGTACGTCGGGAACGCGTACCTGACCCGCGGGAACCTCGGCATTCAGCCCGGCCCGCACATCTGGGAGACGCGCCTCGAGGAGACGAACACGATCCTCAACATTGACGGGCAGCTCTTCCACCGTGGCCTGCCCGCGGGCGCGAACCAGCAGGAAGGGCTCGCCTCGTTGCGTCTCGGTGGTGGGCGCCGCACGAGCCCCACGTCAGTTTCGTTCCCGTGGCAGGGGACGATCGGGCCGGTCGTCATCCGCGACAGCATCGATGAGCGGGCCTCGAACCGGATGCGGCAGACGCTGCGCACCCTGACTGGTATTCAGGACATGCCGCCCCAGTTTGCGCCCACGGTGCGCGCTTACGACATCGATTCGCGGGGCCGGGAGACGGTCGTGTGGGGCGATCCTGACATCGTGATGACCACTTCGGTGGCGTCGATCACGAAGGTCCTCAACGCGGTCGTCGCGCGCAGCATCCTCGACACGGAAGCAAAGCTCAACGAGACGGTCGAGGTGATCGCCTCGGACGAGTTCCTCCCGAACCCGCCGCATCTTGCCGCGGGCGACGTGGTGTCGTATCGGGACCTGCTCGCGTCCATGCTGATCCCCTCCAACAACACCGCACCCCGCACCGTCGCACGCACGTTGGGGGTGCAACTGCCCGGCAGCGGGGACCCCACCGTGAAGTACCTTCGCGCGATGCAAGCCCAACTGGATGCGTGGGGGTTCTACGGGGCGTCCATCCGGAGCAACCCAGGCGGAGGGTTGCGGATCTCGATGCGACACACGGCGCAGATGATGCTCAACGCGGTTCAGGATCCGCTGCTGATGACGCTGATGAGTTCCATCTCGCACACCGTCACCATCACCGGACCCAACGCGAGATCCGTGGTGATCGAGAACACGTTCATCTCGGGCAACGTGTACGGGCGCTGGCGGGAATGGATCGCCTCGAAAGACGGCACCGGCATCTACACCGCCGGCTCCGTGTTCATGTGGCGACACTTCGACGGCACCATCCACGTCGGCGTCATTCAAGGCTCCGTCCTCAACGTGAACTCGAAAAACCTCGAGGTCGCGAAGCTGATGGAGGCGGTGAAGTCGGGCCGGCTCATCGATAACCGGTTCGTGCCCGTCCGCGCGTTCGAGTACGAGGGTGGGCCGATCCCGCACACCTGGGGGCTGCAACCGGTCACGGGCGGCAACATTCCCGACAACATCACGTCGCTGGACGAGATGTACCGGGACGAGCACCTCGCAGACTGGCGCGGCTTCGGACGCACCATCGGCGGCCTGCCCGCGGACCTGCCCGACGATACCGCGTGGGTGCTCGAAGTCCGCTCGGGCTCCTCGTCAGAGTCCGCGACGCTGCAGCGCATCACGATGCACACCGGCGTCTGGACGCGCGAGATGCGCATCGGTGGCTCCCTCGAATGGGGCGACTGGATGCGCCTCGAAACGGCGTAACCCCCGACATCACCAGCCCCGCCACCGCGGGGCTTATCTATTCCGGGTCGGCCCGCACCACGGTGTGGGCCGACCCGTGAACCCCCGCCACAGTGCGGGGCTCACCCACTTCTAGGGGGGGTGAAGTGGCACCCCATCTCACCATGACGACTGGGCTAGTTGGCGGCAGCAGCTTCGAGCGCCCACTCGATGACCGTGAGCGCGGAGCCGGCAAAAGAGATCGAGGCGCCGATGAAGGGCAGCGACATGATCAAGTCCTTCACTCGAGGGTACGGCGTCCGTGCGCGGGTGTCCGCTTCCGAGATGGTCATGAGGTCCACAAGGAAGATGATGAACGCGACCAAGAACAGGCAGGTGGTCAATATGTACCCGAGCCATGGGCTCGGCGTCCCAATCCAGACATAGAGCCGGATTACCCCTACGAACATCGCTGCGCTGATGAGAGTGGCTCCGAAGAGCTTGAGCCTGAATCGCGCATTCTTCGATCGCGTTTCCTGGTCGCTCATTCGACAAACACTACACACTCAAGCCCCGCCACCGCGCGGGGCTTACCTATTTCTCGGGGTCGGCCCGCGCCACGGTGTGGGCTGGCCCCTGTCTCTTGAAAGGAGGGACCGTGGCCAGTATCTTCTACCCGTTCTCCACCGCTCTCGTGTCGGAGTGGCCCGGCACCCGCCCCGTCGGTTGGGCGCCGCACTGGGGCACCGACTTCGCCGTCCCCGCCGGCACTCCAGTCCCTGCAACCGCCGCAGGGACGATCGTGCGCGTCGGCGACGACGGGCTCGGCGGTTTCACCATCGACCTGCTCGCCGACGACGGGATGCTGCACCGCTTCGGACACCTCACCTGGGGCAGCGCAAGGGTCAGTGTCGGGCAGCGCGTCACCCCAGGGCAGATCCTCGTGCTCTCCGGCTACTCCGGCGCAGTGTGGCCACCTGGCCCTGGCGGCGCACACCTCCACTGGGAGCTACGCCGGGACCGCCTCTGGTCCTGGGGTGCCTGGGTCGACCCCCGCACCTTGAACCCGGGCCGGCTCGGCCAGGCCGCGCCCGCACCATCCACCACCACCACGAAGGCGTGCTGCCTCGCCAGGCGCACCCAGAAAGGAGATGACGCCGTGCATCTCGTCATCCTCAAGCAGCAGGCCCGCAAGGACGGGTCGGCCGCGTACGCGATCTACCAGCCCGGCGTGAAGGGCTCGTGGGAGGAGTTCGACAACTCGACTGCCCGCGGCATGTACGCCAACAACCTCGCGAGCCAGTTCGGGCAGCCCATGGAAGTCACCCTGAAGCGGTGGCTTGAGCTGCAGAAGAAGTACAGCTGATGTTCGGTGAGCACGCCTGGCTCGTGGTCTCCGGCTACGGTGTCGTCCTCGTCGTGCTCGGCGTGCTCACCGCGATCATGGGGCACCGCCGACACCAGGACCGCAAGTGGCGAGACCGGGAGGATGAATGAGCGAAACGACCATGGTCGCGCTCGCGAGCAGCCCGGTGCTCGTCGCTCTCGTGGGCGGCATCTTCGGCGTCGTCCACGTGAAGCGGCAGAAGCAACGCGACGCGGCGCTCTCCGGGAAAGTCGAGGTTGTGCGCGAGCAGGTACAGAACAGCCACGGAACCAACCTCCGCGATGACATCGACAGGCTCACCGCTCTTCTCGCCCGCACCGAACAAGCGCTCGGCTATGTCGCCGACGACGTGCGTGGCCTCCGCAAAGACATCGGCCGACTCGACCGACGCGACATCGAAGACGGCGCAGAACTCCGTGAGCTTCGCGCCGAACTTACTAAGCGCGTCGACGACCTCGAGACCACCCTCAACCCCCGAAAGGACCAACCGTGATCACCCAAACCCCGACCGACAAGCGGCAGCAGGACCGCCGCACCATCATGGCCGCCCTCGTCGCGGTCCTCGTCGCCCGCCTCGTCGCACAGATCCCCGCACTCGCCGACGCCCTCGCATGGGTCGATGGCCTGATCGCCGAGGCCGGCATCGCGTCGGTGCCCGCGCTCGCACTGCTGCAGGCGCTCGTGATCGCGCTCGTGATCCTCGCCTACCAGAAGGTCGCGCAGTGGCTCGGCGATCGGTGGCCGGCCGTCGAGCGCATCATGCTCGGATCCGACGCCCGCCCGCACTACGTGCCCCGCTACGCCACCGACTGACCCATCAATGAACTGTGCCCCCACTCTCCTCCGGGAGGGTGGGGGCATCTTCTGCGTATGAAGCTGCTACCCAGATTCGTCGTCGCTTTGATCTGTGGGAGAGAGTATGAGGGGGCCAGCAATTGCTAGCAGTTCTGCGAGAGAACTGGTGATGTACGAACTCTGCAACTTCTCGAATTGCACGGGCTTGATCCCATTACGATTCTCGCTCTCGATGAGCACGATCCCCACCGGCTCACGGTTGTACTCGAGACGAACCGCCGCGATGGAGTGTGACTTCATCTTCAGGTCTGAGGCTTCTTCTGGAGTGAATCCAAATCGAGCCACCCAGTCATGCCATGTCTCGGAGTTGCCCGCGCGTACGGAAGCATTGCCTCCTGTCCAGACCGTGCCGATGACGCCTTGGGTTTCGGGGTAGCTCGATCGTCCGCCCGACTGAAAGTGTGGGTTCTTGGCGACTCGGGCGAGGATCCGAAACTCGCTCACGTGATGGCAGTACACGGAGAGGCGCTGATGTGATTCGGTGAGTTCGAGGTACGCACTGAGGTTGTGAGCTAGCGGCTGAATCGCATCACGGAGGGCCTGAGTGCTGGCATCGGCGCGTTCGACCGCGTCGTGCCTCTCTGTCCGTATCGAATCGAGGGACTCAGTTGACTTGCCACGGAGCACAGCGGCAAAGAGGGCGAGCGCTAGTCCGATCCCGAACCAAGGCAGCGGCCCCAGAAAAGCTCCGGGCAGTGAACCAACTGCGGTGGCGAAAACCGAGACGACTGAGAGGAACTCGGTGCCATAACGACGAAACTTGTCCTCTACCCAGGCGCCAGCAGCTTCACCGGGAGAGCGAGGCCGGTTGGGCGTCATGCATAAACCGACTGCAGCCGGACAGACTCCTCGCTGACCTGCGTATCTTCGCTGCTGAACTTTTCCTCGTCGCGGAACCGGGTGATCGCCTGATCCAAGATCTCAGTCGCCATATCGTCAGCGTACTCCGCGCGTACGCCGTCATTGAAGAGGATGCCAACGACGATCTCTAGGGGGCGGTCGCCGAGAACTACTCGGTGTGCGGCAACACCGGCGTACTGAGCATCGCTCAACACCTCGCGCATGGCATTCCTGAAGCGCTCGATTACCTGATCGATCGAGTCGCCCGTATCCAGGATGACACCCAACGTGGTCTGCAATTCGTATTTCATCGCAACCTCCGTAGTCTTACCCCACAGTACCTCAAAGTGTCGAGTGAAACGTGGACCAATATTCTCGACGATTCATACAGCGGAAATGGTGGGTGGAGGTCCCTAGCGCCCTATCTCTGTATTCAGGCCGAGGTCGTCATCGCGCGCGAGATCTCCTCGCTCGCGAGCTGAACGCGCGCGACGAGGTCTGCATCGCCGGGGCGGTCTGGGTCGAGCCAATCGTCATGCTCGACACGGGGTAGCACGAGCGGCATCCGCGGCCAGTACTCGGCCGCCTCGCTGCCAGCGGGGGCGTCGCGGGTGACCATCGAGTAGGTCGTAAGCTCTCCGTCATCGGTGGTGACGGTGGAGGTGATGGCCGCGATCCCGAACTGCTCGCCGCCGGGCAGGGTGAAGCGGCCCTTTTTCTCGACATACCAGTCGGCGGGCAGCAGGGCGCGAGTCTGGAACGGTTTCTTCCATGAGCGCATGAGCTTGTCGTCGCGCGCGTTGAACGCCGAGAACTTCGCAGGCCCCGACGAGTCGAGCCAGAGCCACCACCACGCGAACACGAGCTCACGATCATCGGATCCGGCGCGGATGATGGGGTTCAGGTTGCGGGCCTTCGACCCCGTGATCGCGGCCCTGCCGCCGCGGCCCTGCGCCCACTCTGCGATCGCACGCTCGGACTCGCGCTGGTCCAGAGGTCGGAGCGGGCTGCGCGGCTCTTCGCCGTCGTGGAGGTAGCCGCCGAGCCCGTACGAGTTGCACATGCGCTCAGGCTACGCCGCGCATTGGGACTGCGGTAGCCCCTAGTCGCCGTCGTAGTTCTCGACGTAGCGGCGGCGCTTCTTCGGCTGCGTAGTGGCCTTGAGGAAGAGGCGCACGAGTCCGCGCTTCTTCTCGAGGTATGCGTGTCGCTCGATCTCGCCGGCCGCGTATTGGGCTTCGAGTTCCGCGATGACCGTTTCGGCGTGCGCGGCATCGTATCGGGACGCGCTCGCGTCGAGGCCGGTGCTGTCTCGTATCGCCATGTCGGGGAGGTTACACCGCCCCTCTGACATTGTGTGGTGAGCGTCGGTCGTCGCATATCTAGCGACTCTCGCTGTCGGCTTGCGCTCCCGAAATCGGGGCCTACAATCGAACATATGTTCGAATCAATCTTCGGACCTCGCCTCCCGGACGCGCCGGAGAGCATCGTGGTCTGGACCACAGACGGCCTCCCTGACCGGCTCGTGTACCGGCGCGCGAGGTGGCGGGTCGAGGGCACCCCCACGCCTCTCATCGAGACGATCGAGCACCCCCTCATCACGCACTCGCCCGCGTTGCAGACCGGCTGGAAATGTCTAGTGCGGCGCGACGGCGGCACCGAGACCGCCCTCCTCGAGCTCCGTCGTCACGGGGACCATTGGGAAGCGGAGACAGTCTGATGGGATCACGGGATGGGCGCCCCAGCTCTGTCCAGGAGTCCGATATCGATCGCATGATCGACCGATGGCAAGCGAGAGTCATCCCTCTGGGGCTTTCGAAGCGGCAGGCCAAAGAAACCGGCCTCCCACGCGAATGCGAACCAGTGCCAGTGTCTGTTTCGCTACAGCTCATCCGCACTTGGGTTGACGACAAACTCTTCGACGGCGAGGTGATCGCCTACACCCCGAAAGCGGTTCTCGTGAGGCTGGAACTACCGGGCTGGACGGGACCACAGGATGTGTGGGTGTGGGCAAACGCCGTCGAACGGAAACAGCCGAAGCAGCGCTGATGCTACTTTTCGGGCTCCCAGGGAAGCCGATCGGGAAGCGACGGCAAGATCCGCACCACACCACATTCGGGGTCGAGGCAGTACACGATCCCAGGGAAGACCACGTCATCACAGCGGGAGCACTCCCACCACGCCTCCCACCACACGAGCGTCCCCCGATCGCAGGACGGGCAAGGGCCGCCGAAGATCACGCTCGGCACTCGCCGTTACGGATCGCGGTATGCAGCATGAGGCGAGATTACCGCCGAGAATGACAGCATCGCGACAGCATGGCAAGCAGTGCTATCCAGATCGATCCCGAGCTATCCCTATCGTTTGAATGGGAAAGCCCAGATCACAGGCCGATTGCCTGCGATCTGGGCCGAGCGATCCCCATGTATTCAGATTTGGCGCGAAATCAACGATCCACGCACTGGGTGAATCGGCACAGTCTGGGTTCGAATCCCAGTGGGGGCACTCGGCGGAGTGCGTCCCCGGACGGCCGGGTCGAGGCGCCCCTCATGATTCCTCCTCGAGCTTGAGACCCACGCCGAGCGCGAAGAACGTGGGCGCCCACTCGCCGATGAAAAGACCCCAGCGGTCGGACTGCGACTTCTCATCGCCCTTTCCGCGCGAGAACAGCCAGGTCAGGAACGAGATCCCCACCGAGATCAGCCCCAAGCTGTAGGCGTGCGAGCTGCGAACTCCCCACTGGCTCAGCGTCTTCATGGGGTTCCACGCGGTCGCTTCCGCGGCCCTCTTGATCTGTTTCCGTGTGCTCATCGCATCCACCTTCCGTTCTCCGTTCGAAGCGATGCTTCCAGCGTGGTCGACTGCACAGCGCAGCGGAACACCCTTGCAGGAGCCGACCGCAGGTGGTATCGGCGCTCAGCGGAAAGAGTAAGCCCCGCCGTCGGGCAGAACGGCGGGGCTTACAGTCTGTGGGCGCCCCCTCGGCAGTGTCAGGAGGCGGGGGGCGGGCCGGCGGGATCCGGAGCCTCGGGCTCGGGAACTCCGGCGGCTACGCACCGAGTCGATTGCGCAGCTGCGCGAGCTGATCGCGCAGCGCCGCCGGCACTCGGTCGCCGAACTGGGCGAAGAACTCCTCGGTGAGGTCGGCCTCGTCGAGCCACGAGGCGGGATCGATCGAGAACAGCTCCTCCATGTCCTCAGCCGGCACCTCGATTCCGTCGAGGTTCAGCTCGCCCTCGGCGGGCACCGTCCCGATCGCGGTCTCACGGCCCTCGACCTCGCCCTCGACGCTGCGAATGATCCAGTCGATCACACGCGAATTGTCGCCGAAGCCGGGCCAGAGGAAGCGGCCGTCGGCTCCCTTGCGGAACCAGTTGACCTGGAACACCTTGGGCGCCTTGTCACCGAGCTTCTCGCCCATCTCGAGCCAGTGGCCCCAGTAGTCGGCCATGTTGTAGCCGCAGAAGGGCAGCATCGCGAAGGGATCGCGGCGCAGCTCGCCGACGGTGCCCTCCTGAGCCGCGGTCTTCTCGGAGGAGACGGTCGCGCCGATGAAGACGCCGTGCTCCCACGACAGTGAGCGGGCGACGAGCGGCACGTTCGTGGCGCGACGGCCGCCGAAGAGGATCGCGTCGAGCGGCACGCCGTCCTGCTCGTACCAGTCGGCCGCGAGCGAGGGGGTCTGCTGGATCGGCACGGTGAAGCGCGAGTTGGGGTGCGCGGCGGGGCTCTCCGAGTCGGGGGTCCAGTCGTTGCCCTGCCAGTCGGTGAGGTGAGCGGGCACCTCGTCGGTCTTGCCCTCCCACCAGACGTCGCCGTCGTCGGTCAGCGCGACGTTGGTGAAGATGGTGTTACCCCAGAGGGTCTCCATGGCGACCGGGTTGGTCGACTCGCCGGTGCCGGGCGCGACGCCGAAGAAGCCCGCCTCGGGGTTGATCGCGTAGAGGCGGCCGTCCTTGCCGGGGCGCAGCCAGGCGATGTCGTCGCCGATGGTCTCGACCTTCCAACCGGGGATGGTGGGCTGCAGCATCGCGAGATTGGTCTTGCCGCACGCCGACGGGAAGGCCGCCGACAGGTGGTACGCCTTGCCCGTCTCGACGTTGGTGAGCTTGAGCAGCAGCATGTGCTCGGCGAGCCACCCCTCGTTGCGCCCCATCACCGAGGCGATGCGCAGCGCGAAGCACTTCTTCGAGAGCAGGGCGTTGCCGCCGTATCCCGAGCCGTACGACCACACCTCGAGCGTCTCGGGGAAATGAGTGATGTACTTGGTGTCGTTGCAGGGCCACGCCGCATCCTCGGCGCCCTCCTCCAGCGGGGCTCCCACCGAGTGCACCGTGCGCACCCACTCGCTGCCGGGGGTGATGCCGTCGAGCGCGGCCTGACCCATGCGGGTCATGATGCGCATGTTGAGCACCGCGTAGGGCGAATCCGTGATCTCGATGCCGAGCTGCGTGATCGCTCCGCCGACGGGTCCCATCGAGAACGGCACGACGTACATCGTGCGGCCGCGCATCGAGCCGTCGAAGAGCGGCATGAGCTCCGCCTTCATCTCGGTGGGGGCGACCCAGTTATTGGTCGGCCCGGCGTCCTCCTCCTTCTCGGAGCAGATGAAGGTGCGATCCTCGACGCGAGCCACGTCGGCCGGATGCGAACGGGCGAGGAAGCTGCCGGGCCGCAGATCCTTGTTGAGCGGGATCAGCGATCCCGCTTCCACCATCTCGGCGGTGATGCGATTCCACTCGTCCTGCGAACCGTCGCACCACACCACGTCGACCGGCTTCGTCAGCTCGGCGACCTCGGTCACCCACTGCAGCACCTCTTCGTTCGCGGTGGTCGCATTCGCACGCACGAGTTCCGCGATCACGGACTCCGATGCAGCAGTCTCGGCCTCGATAACCTGGGTGGCGCTCATACGTTCTCCTCGGGTTCACACGTCGTCGGTGAAGAATCGGTAACAACTCCATTCTCAGTAGTCGATTCACCCGCCATTCACCAAACTCGCTGTAAATTTTGACCTTTCTTGACATATAGTCAAGGAATGGCCCCGGATACCACCCCGACCCAGGGAGAAACCGAACTCGACCGGCTTCTGCTCGGCAAGCGCCTGCGGCACTTCAGATCGCGCGCCGGCCTGACCCTCGAGCAGCTCGGAGAGCGCGTCGGCGTAGTGGCGAGTCAGCTCTCCCACATCGAGAACGGCCGTCGCGAGCCGCGCCTCGGCCTTCTGCAGAGCATCGCCAGGGAACTCGGGATCGACCCCTCCGAGCTGCTGCGCCGCGAGGCTCCGGATCACCGCAGCGCACTCGAAATCGAGCTCGAGCGCGCGCAGACCACCCCGGGCTACCTCCGCCTCGGTCTCCCCCACGTGCGCACGCCGCGCACGCTCAGCGACGAGGCCCTCGAGTCGCTCGTGGGCCTGCATCGCGAACTGGCCAGGCGATCCCGAGCCGCGGCAGCGACCTCCGAGGAAGCGCGCCGCGCGAACACCGCCATCCGCATGCAGATGCGCGAGCGCGACAACTACATCCACGACATCGAGCTCATCGCCTCCGACCTCATGCGCCGGGTCGGCCACACCACGGGCGCCGTCACCCACCGCACCGTCGCGATGCTCGCCGAGATGCTGGGCTTCACCCTCATCTTCGTCGACGATCTGCCGTCGAACACTCGCAGCATCACCGACCTCGAGAACGGGCGCATCTACCTCCCGCCCGCGTCGATCCCGGGCGGCCACGGGCTGCGCTCGCTCGCCCTGCAGGCCATGGCGCACCGCGTGCTCGGCCACTCCGAGCCGGCGAGCTACGCCGAGTTCCTCGAGCAGCGGCTCCAGATCAACTACTTCGCGGCGGCCTGCCTCATGCCAGAGGCGCGCGCCGTCGACTTCCTGCAGCAGGCCAAACGCAATCGCAATCTGGCGATCGAGGATCTGCGCGACGCGTTCGGCGTCACGCACGAGGCCGCGGCGCACCGCTTCACCAACCTCGCGACGAGCCACCTCGACCTGCGCGTGCACCACTACCGTGCCGACGGCGAGGGCACCCTCGTGCGCGGATACGAGAACGACGATCTGCCGTTTCCGAGCGATGCCTCGGGATCGATCGAGGGCGAGATCCTGTGCCACAAGTGGGGCGGACGCACGGCGTTCCACCGCACCAACCGCACGAGCGAGTTCTACCAGTACACCGACACACCCGCGGGCACCTACTGGTCGAGCGTGCAGACGGGCGACGCGGAGCACGGCCCCTTCGCGATCGCCTGCGGTGTGGCCTTCGACGACGCGAAGTGGTTCCGCGGTCGCGACACCCCCGAGCGCCGGGTTTCGACCTGCCCGGACGAGGCGTGCTGCCGCACTCCCTCCCCCGAGCTGCTCGCCCGCTGGGAGGGCAAGGCGTGGCCGAGCGCCCGCATGCACCAGCACGTGCTCTCGCCTTTGCCGACGGGAACGTTCCCCGGGGTCGATGACACCGCGATGTACGAGTTCCTGGCGAAGCATGCGCCGGAGGCTTAGGGAGAAACGCGAAGCGTTTGTCCGCCGGAGGCGCCCGGCTCACCAGCCGGGGAGAATTAGGCGGAAAGCGAAGCTTTCCGCTTCTCCGGCGTGGCGCCGAGCGCCAATCCGATCCGGCCTCTCCTCGTCGAGACCGACGGCTTCAGCGAGACCGAGCGTTCCAGCGCCGCTGAAACAGTCGGTCTCGCTGAACGCGTCAGCTTCGCCGCAAGGCCCGGGTCTGCTCTAGCGTCGGCCCGAGCCGCGGCACCCAGCAGCGCACCCGCCGGCGGTAGGCCGCGAACTCCTCGCCGAAGCGCGCCTCGAGGTCGGCTTCTTCGAAGGGCCGCACCAGCGTGTGCCAGTACACCGCGCCGCAGAACGCGTAGGCGGTCACGAACCACGAGCTCGCGAGCAGACCGACACCGACGGCCTGCGCGATCCCCGCCACCGCCATCGGGTTGCGCACCCACCGATACTGCCCGGTGATCACGAGCCGCCGCGCGCTCGCGGACGGCAGCGGCGTGCCCTCCCCGCGCAGCGACATCGCGAGCGCCGACCACAACCCCAGTGCGCTCGCGCCGAGCAGCAGTGCGCCCCCGAGTGCCGGGAGTGGCGCCGCGAATGCGACGTGCAGCCCCCACCGGGTCTCGAGCAGGCGGAGTCCCGCGGGCAGCACCGCGAGGAACAGAGCCCAGAACACGAGCATCTGCAGCAGCGTCGAGCCGAGCTGACGTCGCGGCGGCGCCGCCGGCGCGACTCCGAACGAGAGGGGACCCAGAAGCAGCCGCTCCGCGGGGATCCGCCCGAGTTCCACGAGCGACCACGCGGCGACTCCCCCGCAGCTCGCCGCCGCCATGATGACCGCTCCCCAGCCCGCGAGGCCGGTCGCCGTCGCGTAGACCGCCAGAGCCGCCGTGACGAGCAAGGTCCAGGGAACAGCGATCCGCGTCGCCCACCGCCGCCCCGGCTCCGGGAGCACCGCCGCGAGCGCCGAGGCGAGCACGAACAGTGGGATGTCCGCGAGCGCGACGGTGACCGGGTCGAGGGCGCCGAGCGTGGCCCGGCGCACCGGCGGCAGCGTGACGACGCCGAGCCACCACAGAGCTCCCGCGGCTGCCTGCAGCGCGAAGTAGGCACGGGCGATCCGCGGGGCGGACGCGGACCGCGTCACCCAGAACCCCCGCCCCGCTCGCACGCCCTCAGACTACAAGGCTCGGCAAAACCCCGGAGACGCACGGGAGGGTCTTCACGATCACGAGGAAGAGCTCCTCTCACCTCCCCGTCGAGATACGGATTTTGCAGCTCTGACCGCGATCCAGCGCGCGAAACCCGTACCTCGGGCAGAGCCGAACGACGGCAGGACGAACCGGAAGCCGGGAGACGCGCGGAGCCCCGCAACTCGATGCTGCGGGGCTCCAGCCTGCGAGGCTCAGCGCGAAAAGCGCCAGAGGCGCGAGGCGCGAGACTCAGTCGGTCTTCGGCTTGGGACGTGAGGCGAACTCCTCGAAAATGGCGCGCGGCTCCTGCAGGGCCTCGATGTTCACGATGTCGCGCCCCAGGAAGAAATGTCCGACCCAGCCGCCGAACACGCGCCACTTGCGCTCCCACGTGGGGATCGCGAGGCCGTGGTAGAAGCGGTGGGCGAGCCACGCGAAGTAGCCCTTCATCGCGAAGCTGCCGCCTGAGCGGAACACACCGTTGTTCACGCCGAGGCCGGCAACGGCACCCATGTTCTTGTGCTCGTACTTGCGCACGCCCTCGCCCCGAAGGTCGGCGACGATGTTCTTGGCGAGCAGGCGTCCCTGACGCACCGCGTGCTGCGCGTTGGGCACGCAGAACCCGCCGGGGCCGGGGGTCGACGAGATGTCGGGGGTCTGCGAGGTGTCGCCTGCGGTCCAGGCGCCTTCGAGCGCTTTGCCGTCCTCGGTGGTGATGCGCAGCTCGGGGCTGCCGATGACGTGGCCGCGGGGGCCGATGGGCAGGTCGGTGCCGCGCAGGAACGGACGGGGCATGACGCCCGCGGTCCAGATGATCAGGTCGGACTCGTACTTCTCACCCGTCGAGAGCTCGATGTGGCCGTCGACGGCCGAGGAGAGCTGCGTGTCGAGGTGGATATCGACGCCGCGGCGGGTCTGATCGGCGACGACCCAGTCGGCGAGCTTCTCAGTGACCTCGGGCATGATGCGCCCCATGGCCTCGACCAGGTGGAACTTGGTCTCCTCGAAGGAAATCTCGGGGTAGCGGCGCAGCAGCGAGGTGGCGAAGGATCGCAGCTCGGCGATCGACTCGATGCCCGCGAAGCCGCCGCCGACCACCGTGACCGTGAGCAGACGTGCGCGCTCGGGCGAACCGGCGGGCAGCGACGCCGCACGCTCGAAGTTGCCGACGAGGCGGTCGCGCACCGCGACGGCCTCCTCGATGGTCTTCATGCCGATCGCGTTCTCGGCGATGCCGGGGATCGGGAAGGTGCGCGACACCGAACCGGTGGTGACGACGATGTGGTCGTACTCGAAGTCGAATGCCTCGCCCTCGTTCGGGGTGACCGTGGCCGTCTTGGTGGCGTGGGAGATACCCGTGACCTTGCCCGCGATGTTGTGGGTGCGGTTCAGATGGCGACGGCGTGCGACGACCGCGTGACGCGGTTCGATCGATCCCGAGGCGACCTCGGGAAGGAACGGCAGGTAGGCCATGTAAGGCAGCGGATCGACGATCGTCACCTCGGCCTCGCCCGCGCGCAGCAGCTTCTCGAGCCCCCAAGCGGTGTAGAAGCCGGCGTAGCCACCACCAACGATCAGAATCTTCTTCGCCACGAAGCGGTCTCCTTGATGCAATGAGCGTGAAATGCCCGGATCGCGGGCACAGAAAAACCGGGCACATCATGCCCGACACCCCATACTACATCTCGATGGCGGCGAATATTGTCGGTCCGACGGAGATCCCGCAGAAAACAACGATATTCATCGGCGAAGAGGCTGTTCAGCCGCATTTCAGCCGGGCGGAAGGCTCTCTCGGCGGAGGTGCCGCGGCGGGCGGGCGCGAGCAGGACGGCGCGTCTATCGACCGGCGAGGATCAGGGGCGCCATCCGCAGCGCTCGAGAGCGAGGTCACCGATCGGGTTGACCCCGGGGCCCGCGGCCAGCGAGTGTCCGATCAGCGCGTGCAGGCACTTGACCCGTGTCGGCATGCCGCCCGCGCTCACACCCGCGAGCTCCGGTACCTCCCCCACGCTGTCGCGGTCCTCGATGTACTGCTCGTGCGCTCGAGCGTACTGCGCGCGCACCGCCTCGTCCTCGGCGAGCAGTTCATTGAACTCGTTCATCACACCGGCGGCCTCGAGTCGCGAAGCCGCGGCCACCGCTTCGGGGTGGCACAGGTAGTAGAAGGTCGGGAACGGCGAGCCGTCGGGTAGGCGCGGTGCGGTCGCGACCACGGCGGGCGCACCGTCGCTTGCTCGCGCGGCGATACCCACGACGCCTCGCGCTTCGCGCCCCAGCTGCTCGCTCACGGCGGCGATATCGGCCGGGGTCGGGTCGGTGTAGGGTGGGCGGCTCATTGCTGGGGCTCCTCGGCGGTGGGATCGATTTCAGTGACGGGCGGATCGGTATCGGCCGGTTCTGCGGTTTCGGGATCGGCATCGCCCTCGAGTTCCTCGAGCGGCGCGTCGGTGGTACCCGCGGTCAGGAAGGATGCCGCGATGCCGCGCACCCAGTCGCTGCGGATGCGCGAGAGCTCGGGGCTCGTCTCCTCATCGGACTCGACCGGCAGCACGATGTCATCGATGACCCCCAGCTGGGTCTCGCCGGGCATCACGTAGAAGAGCCGGTCACGCGCCTGGGAGCGCACGTACACCGGATCCTTCCATTTGGCGCGCTCGGCGTCGATCTCGTTGACGGCCTCCTGGTGCAGCCGCACGCTCTCCCGCAGTTCGGAGATCTCGCGCCTCTGCTGCACATAGGTGGAGAGACTGGGACTCACGATCACGGCGCCCGCCGCGACCAGAACGACGACGAGCACGGTGAAACCGCTGAATCGGAGGCTCGAGGCCCACGCCCCGAGATCCTCGACCCAACGTTTCACCGTGCTGTCCCTCGTCCGAGTGCGCGTTCGCCGGTGCGATTACGCGGTGAAGCGGGGGAAGGCACCGCGGCCGGCGTAGTTCGCGGCTCCCCCCAGCTCCTCCTCGATACGGAGCAGCTGGTTGTACTTCGCGACGCGGTCGGAGCGCGCGGGTGCCCCGGTCTTGATCTGGCCGCAGTTGGTCGCCACTGCGAGGTCGGCGATCGTGACGTCCTCGGTCTCACCCGAGCGGTGCGACATCACCGCGGTGAAACCGGCGCGCTGCGCAAGCTGTACGGCGTCGAAGGTCTCCGTGAGGGTGCCGATCTGGTTGACCTTGACGAGCAGCGAGTTGGCAGCGCCCTTCTCGATGCCCTCGGTGATGCGCGCGGGGTTGGTGACGAAGAGGTCGTCGCCGACGAGCTGCACGCGATCGCCGATCTCGGCGGTGATGTGGGCCCAGCCCTCCCAATCGCTCTCGTCGAGGGGGTCCTCGATCGAGACAAGCGGGTACCGGGTCAACAGATCCTCGTAATAGGCGGTCATCTCGGCGGCCGTGCGCTCCTGGCCCTCGAACTTGTAGACGCCGTTCTCGTAGAACTCGGAGGAGGCGACATCGAGTGCGACGGCAACATCACGGCCCGGCTCGAGGCCGGCGCGCTTGATGGCTTCGACGATGAGGTCGAGCGCGGCCGAGTTGTGGGGCAGATCGGGTGCGAAGCCGCCCTCGTCGCCGAGCGCGGTGGTGAGCCCCTGCTCCTTGAGCAGTGCCTTGAGCGAGTGATAGACCTCGACGCCCCAGCGCAGCCCCTCCGAGAAGGTCTCGGCGCCGAGCGGCACCGCCATGAACTCCTGGATGTCGACGCCGGTATCGGCGTGGGCACCGCCGTTGATGATGTTCATGAGCGGCACGGGCAGAGTGCTGGCGTTCGGGCCGCCGAGGTAGCGGTAGAGCGGCAGCTCGGCCGAGGCCGCCGCCGCGTGCGCTACCGCGAGGCTCACGCCGAGGATCGAGTTCGCGCCGACGCGTGACTTGTTGTCGGTGCCGTCGACCTCTTTGAGCACGGCGTCGATGATCCGCTGGTCATCGGCGGCGAAGCCCTCGATAGCGGGGCCCAGCTCGTCGAAGACGGCGTCGACGGCCTTCGTCACGCCCTTGCCGAGGTAGCGATCCTTGTCGCCGTCGCGCAGCTCGTACGCCTCGAAGGCGCCGGTCGAGGCGCCGGAGGGCACCGCCGCGCGGCCCACAGAATCGTCGGTCAGACCGACCTCGACCTCAACGGTCGGGTTGCCACGCGAATCGAGAATCTCGCGGGCGATCACCGCGTCGATAAATGCCACCATGCGCTCCTTCGGAGTTCAGTTGCCGGTATGCGGCGCGATTGTCGGCGCCGCTCCCCAGTGTAGCGGCAGCCGCCGACGTGCTCGGTGGGGAGAAGCTGCATCCCAAACTTCGGATCAGGCCGTTATCTCGGATCGAATCACCGGAATTCGATCCGAATGAGCGGGGAGATCCGAACTATCGGCACGAACCGCACCCCGTTAGAGTTGACTCACGAGTCAATCTATCCGCAGACGCGGCCCGAGCAGCAGGAGCACCCATGACCGACTCACCCGCCGGCAACGCGCCGGGAGCCGCCGGCCCTGAGACGACGCTCGCGCTCGACGGCGCCGCCGCGACGATCCGGCTCAACCGGCCGGAACGCCGCAACTCATTCACCGATGCCCTCATGGAGTCGCTGCTCGACTCCGTCGAGGCGGCCGTCGCCGATCCGACGGTGCGCGTGATCGTGGTGACCGGCGGCGAGCGCTGCTTCAGCGTGGGCGGGGACCTCGACGAGTTCGCCGCGGGAGTCTTCGCGCCGCCGCACCTGAGCGTCGATCAGTCGGCGGGGGTGCTGCGCCGCCACGCCCGCGCTGTCGAGTTGCTGCGCAGCGCTGATGCGGTATCGATCGCCGCCATCGGCGGCCCCTGCGCGGGCGCGGGCCTCTCACTGGCGGCCGCCTGCGATCTGCGCATCGCCTCGACGTCGGCCGTCTTCCGCACCGCGTTCATCGACGCGGGCCTCGCGAGCGACTACGGCGGCGCCTGGTCGCTGACGCGCCTGCTCGGAGAGGCGCGGGCCAAGGAGCTGTTCCTGCTCAACTCGAAGGTCACGGCCGAACATGCGCTCGAGATCGGGCTTGTGTCCCGACTTGTGGATCCGGATCGGCTCGAGACTGCCGCGACCGAACTCGCAGCTTCCCTCCTCGCGAAGGCGCCGCTCGCGCTCTCCACGGCGAAGCGGCTGCTCGGCCCGCAGCCCGCCGACTTCGGCGAAGCGCTCGACGAGGAGTCCCTCGCGCAGAAACGCTGCGCCTACACCGCCGACGCCCGCGAAGCCGCCGATGCCTTCGTCGAACGCCGGGCGCCTCGATTCATCGGAGCGTAGAACCGCTCGTTCCCGTCCGGGTATTCAGAACCCGGGCCCTCTGCGCTACAATTTTGATTGACTAGCCAGTCAATTATACGAAGACGGTAGCGCGCTTCTGAGATCAAGGAGGATCCATGCCTTTCCGCACCCGCTTCACCGAAACCTTCGGCATCGAGCACCCCATCGTCTGCGGCGGCATGACGGCCGTGGGGCGCGCGCCCCTCATCGCCGCCGTCGCGAACGCGGGCGCGCTCGGCTTCCTGTCGGCCCTCACCCAGCCGACGCCCGAGGAGCTGACTCAGTAGATCGCGCGCACCCGCGAACTCACCGACAAGCCCTTCGGCGTGAATCTGACCATGCTGCCCACGATCAACCCGGTCCCCTACGACGAGTACGCCGACGCGATCGTGCAGGCCGGCGTGCCGTTCGTGGAGACCGCCGGCAACAACCCCGAGCCGTTCCTCCCCGCGTTCAAGGCCGGCGGGGTCAAGGTGATCCACAAGGCTGTCACCGTGCGTCACGCGCTGAAGGCCCAGGCGATCGGCGTCGACGCCGTATCGATCGACGGCTTCGAGTGCGCCGGCCACCCCGGCCAGGACGACATCGGCGGGCTCGTGCTGATTCCTGCCGCCGCCGACAAGCTCGACATCCCGATCATCGCCTCGGGCGGCATCGCCGATGCGCGAGGCCTCGTCGCAGCGCTCGCCCTCGGCGCCGACGCGGTCAACATGGGCACGCGTTTCGTCGCCACCACCGAGTCTCCGGTGCACGAGAACATCAAACGGCAGATCGTCGAGAACACCGAGCGCTCCACCAACGTGGTGTTCCGCAAGTTCCGCAATTCGGCCCGCGTCGCGAAGAACGCGGTCTCAGACGAGATCATCGAGATCGAGCAGCGCGAGGGCACCACCTTCGCAGACATCGCCCACCTCGCATCGGGGGCGCGTGGCCGCGAGCGAGCCCTCGGCAACGGCGAGGTCGACGGCGGCGTGTGGTGGGCCGGGCAGACCCAGGGGCTCATCAGCGACGTGCCGAGCACCTCGGAGCTCGTCGAGCGGGTGGTGAACGAGGGCGAATCGATCGTGCGGGCGCGCCTCGCGGGCCTGCTCACCTGAACCTGCGGCAACGCCGAGGGGGTGCGGGATCTCGCGATCCCGCACCCCCTTGTCGTACCGGGCGAAACCAGCCCGGAGGCGGCACCAGCAGGCTCCCCTACCGGCCCGGCCTCTACGCGCGCGGAGCGGATTCCGAGTCGGGCACGAGCCGGCTGTCCTCGGTGGTCCAGGTCATGACGGCCCGGTCGCCCTCGAGGGGCACCGCCGCGCCGTGCGAGACCGGGGTGCGCGCGACGATGGCCTGTCCCGACTCCGCGCGGCCGTACACCACCACATCGCTGCCGAGATAGACCGTGTTGAACACCTTCACGGGCACGGCGTTCTGCAGCCCCTCCGGGCTGGACGCGACGCGCACGTGCTCGGGGCGCACCATCAGCAGCTCGCCCTGACCGGCCGGGATACCGAACCGATTGCCACCCGCGTCGGTGAACGCCCCGTCCGCGACTCGCCCCTCGAACAGGTTCGACTCCCCGATGAACTCCGCCACGTACCGCGAGTTCGGAGCGTCGTAGAGCTCCTTCGGGGTGCCGAGCTGCTCGATCCTGCCGTGCTTGAGCAGGGCGATTCGATCCGACATCGTCAGCGCCTCGTGCTGATCGTGAGTGACGAAGATGAAGGTGATGCCGAGCTCCTGGTGGATCCTGCGGATCTCGAGCTGCATCTCCTCGCGCAGCAGCTTGTCGAGCGCGCCGAGCGGCTCGTCCATGAGCAGTACGCGCGGCTCGAAGACGATGCCGCGGGCGAGTGCGACGCGCTGCTGCTGTCCGCCCGAGAGCTGGTCGGGCTTGCGGTCGGCGAGGTGCTCCATCTGGATCATGCGCAGCACGTCGGTCACGCGCTGCTGCACCTCGTCCTTGGGCCGCTTCTGCCGGCGCAGGCCGAAGGCGACGTTGTCGAAGATGTTCATGTGCGGGAACAGTGCGTAGTGCTGGAACACCATGCCGAGTCCGCGCTTGTGCGGCGGCCGGCGCGTGATGTCCTCTCCGTCGACCTCGAGCCGCCCGCCGTCGGCTTTCGTGAAGCCCGACAGGATGTTGAGCAGCGTGGACTTGCCCGAGCCGCTCGCCCCGAGCAGCGTGATGAACTCCCCCGCGTTGATATCGAGGCTGACCCGATCGAGCACGGTCACGTCGCCGTAGGTCTTCACGACGTCGGAGACGCGGATCGCCGCGCCCGCCTGCTCCCCGATCGTGGAGAGCTGCTGAGTGTAGGTGGGCTGAGCAGTCATGCGACTTCCTCCTGCAGTTGGGCAATACGCTTACGGCGACGACGCTCGGAAGCGGAAGAGAACATTTTGACCAGGCCCTGGCAGCCGAAGGCGGCCAGGATCACGATGAGCGAGAGCGTGGAGATGGCGGCGATCGTCGGGTCGATCTGCACGCGGATGCCCGACCACATCTTCACCGGCAGCGTCGTGATCTCGGGGCCGGAGAGGAAGATCGCGACCACGACCTCGTCCCAGCTCGTGATGAACGCGAACAGTGCGCCCGCGAACATGCCCGGGAAGATCAGCGGCAGCGTGATGCGGAAGAACGTCTCCACGGGTCCCGCACCCAGATTCATCGCGGCCATCTCGAGTCGGCGGTCCACCGAGCTCAGCGAGGCCACGACGTTGATCATCACGTACGGCACGCCGAGGCAGGTGTGCACGAGCACGAAGCCGAGGGTGGTCTGCGTCAGCCCGAGGCTGAGGAACGTGATGTAGACGGCGAGGCCCACGATCACGAACGGCACGATCATCGGCGCGAGCAGCACGCCCATGATGATGCCGCGGAAGGGGAACCGGCCCCGCACCAGGGCGAGAGCCGCGAGCGTGCCCAGCACGACCGAGAGCAGCGCCGACAGCAGACCGACGGTCAGGCTGTTGCCGAGGGCGCTCATCCAGGCGATGTCGGAGAAGAACCGCTCGTACCACTGCGTGGTGAAGCCCTCGGGCGGGAACGCCAGGTAGGGGCTCTCGGACCACGACATCGGGATGATGACCAGCACGGGCATCAGCAGGTAGACGGCGATCGCGACCGCGAGCAGGCCGAGAAGGGTGCGTGTGAGAATCTTCGTCATCAGGATCTCCTCATCAGTGCCTTCTCGAGGTTCAGGAACTTGCTCGCCAGCCCCAGCAACGCCAGCGTGAGCAGCAGCAGCATCGTCGCGAGAGCCGCCGCGAAGCCGTACCTGAGCACCGCGGAGACCTGCTGCACGATCAGCTCACCGATCATGGTGTTCTGCGGGCCGCCCAGCAGCGCCGGGGTGATGTAGTAGCCCAGCGCCTGGATGAAGGTCAGCAGCAGCCCGGCGGCCACGCCGGGCACGCTCAGCGGCACGAACACCCTCCAGAACGCGCCCGAGGGACGGGCGCCCAGATTCTGCGCCGCCAGGCTGAGGCGCTTGTCGATTCCGCTCATCGTCGCGTACATCGGCAGCACCGCGAACGGCAGGGAGACCTGCACCATGCCGAAGACGACGCCGCCGAAGGTGCGCAGCATGGTGATCGGCTCATCCGTGCTCCCCGTGTCGATGAGCAGGGTGTTCATCACGCCCGTATCGCGCATCAGCACGATCAGGGCGAAGCTGCGCACGAGCACGCTGGTCCAGAACGGGATCAGCATGATCACCATCATCACCGTGCGCCAGAACGGTTTCACCAGCGTCATGAGGTAGGCGTACGGGTAGGCGAGCAGCAGCGTCACCAGGGTCACCAGGGTCGCCACGTAGAAGGTGTTGAAGATCACCTTCATATACAGCGGCTCGGCGAAGACGGCGCGGTAGTTATCGAGGCCCAGTTCGGGATCGGTGAAGCTCTTCACCAGCATCGCCACGAGCGGTACCAGGAAGACCACGACCAGGAACAGCAGGAGCGGCAGCACCAGGGCACCCCAGCCGTCGATCGCGAAGTAGCGCTTCATCGACCGCTTCGGTTTCGCCGGCCCCTCTGGGTCGGACGTGGCCGCAGTGGCGATCGCCTCCGTTTGCGTAGCAGTCATCTCGTCACCCGGCCATCCAAACGTTCAGACGCTCTGTGACTTCGCTGTAGTTCTCGGCCCAATAGCCGTAGTCGATCATGGCCGAGCGCTGCTCGATGTTCTCGGGGCTGTTCGCGAGTTCGCTCTGCTCGTCAGCACTGAGCTCTTCGAGCGTGGCAGGGGTTGCGGGCCCGTAGCCGGTCTGACGCGAGTACTCCGCCTGCGCTTCCGTGGCGCCCAGGAACCACACCATCCAGTCCTGCGCCAGGTCCTTGTTCGCATAGCCCTTCGGAATCACGATCTGCTCGTAGGTGCCGAGGTTCTCACCGTACTCGTTAGCAACGGGTTCGCCCTCACTCCGGGCTTTGAAGATGCGGCCGTTCCAGGCCTGCACCAGGGGCGCCTCGCCACTCGCGACGAGCTGCGTCTGCTGATCCCCCGTGTCGTACCACACGATGTCATCCTTGATCGTGTCGAGCTTCGCGAACGCACGATCCAGATCAAGCGGATACAGATCCTCCGGCGCCACACCGTCCGCGAGCAGCGCCGCCTCGAAGATCCCGCCCGTCGCATACTTCCAGAAACCCCGCTTCCCCGGGAACTTCTCCGTATCGAAGAACTCCTCCCACGTCGTCGGATGCGCATCCGCGAACTTCTCCGTGTTGTACCCGATCGTGAACGCATACTGCAGAATCGGAATCCCGCAATCGCTCACCAGCTCGGGGTCCACGCCGTTCTCGCCCGCCGCGTCGAGCACTTCCTTTCCGAGCTTCTCAAGCGTGCCGTTCGCGCAAGCGGAGTCCGTGAAGTTGGGCTCGACCTCCACGGTCCCCCAGTTGACCTTGCCTGCCTCGACCATCGCGTCGAGTTTCGCGTAATCGGTGGGCTGGTCCTCTTTCATCGTGACGCCGTTCTCCTCAGCCCACGGCTGGTAGAGCTGCTCCATCGCTACACGCTGGGTTTCTCCGCCCCAGTCGACCATCGTCAGGGTGTCTTCGCTCACGCCGCCCCCGCCGTTGGTGCAGGCCGTCAGCATCAGAGCTGCGGCGCTCACTCCGGCGAATGCGGTGACCAGTCTCTTCTTCATCAACGTCCTCCTTGACGCTTTAATTGACTGATTAATCAATCAACCGTGATAACTATGGCATTCATTCTCGACCGTGGCAACAGTCTGGCGAAGCGCGCCCGCAGCTCGTTCGCCGGAAGGGGCACCTATTCGAACAGCCCCATCGGCACGTGCACGAGCGAGACCCCAGGGTGCTCGACCGCCTCGGCGATCCGCTCCTCGAGCTCACCAGCGGACTCGACCGCGAAGCCGCGCCCGCGGAACGCCCGCGCGACCGCCGGCCAGTCGGGTTGACTCAGGCGGACCGCGATCGGGTCGATACCGCGATCACGCTCGTTCTGCTCGATCTCGCCGTAGCCCCCGTTATCGACGCAGATCACGGTGAGATCGAGGTGCTGCTCGGCAGCGGTCTGCAGTTCCTGCACCGAGAACATGAGCGCCCCGTCGCCCGTGACGCAGACGACGGGGCGATCCGGGTCGGCGATCTTCGCTCCGATCGCCGCCGGCAGGCCGTAGCCGAGGGTGGCATAGGTGATCATGTTGATGCACTCGGCCGGCCCCTCGGCCCGGAAGTGGCCGGCGATGCCCGAGTAGCAGATCTGAGACGAGTCACCGGTGAGGATCGCACCCTCGGGCAGCGCAGCTGTGATACGAGCCGCCACCGCGCCGACCCCGGGACCGTATCCGTCAGATTCCGCGAGGCACGCGGCGCGCACCTCATCGACCGGAATCCAGGGCGCGCGGCCATTCGAAGCCTCCCCCGCCCGACTGAGCGCCCGCAGTGCGTCGAGCAGGCTCGGCAGCACCTCGCCGCTGTCTCCGATGAGCACCCGCTCGGCCGCCAGGTTGTTGCACCCCTGGGACGCATCGATGTCGATCCGGATCACGCTCCCCGTCGGTGCCAACTCACCCGCGGCGAACTCGCCGACGGCGACTTTCGAGCCGACGACGAGGAGCGCGTCGGCCTCGTTGAGCACGTCCACCGCGGTTTTCAGCCTCAGCTCGGCTCCGATGACGAGCGGATGCGACTCGGCGACGACCCCCTTGCCGTTCGAGCTGGTGACCACGGGGGCGCCCAGCAGCTCGGCGATGGTCTGCAGCGCCTCACGACCCGAGCGCGCGCCCGATCCCGCCAGTATCGTCGGCCGCTCGGCCTCGGCGAGGAACCGGGCCGCTGCCTCGATATCCGCGATATCCGGCTGCGGGGCCGGCGGCGCCTCGCGCGGACTCAGCGACTCGATCGCGATATCCGCGGGCTCCTCGAGCAGATCGAGCGGCACCTCGATGTACACGGGCCGCGGTCGACCGGAGCGGAGCACAGCGAATGCCTCGTGCACGGCCTCGACGGCCTCCTCGGCGCTGGCGACGCGCACGGCCCGGTCCGCGATGGCGCGCGCAGCCGCCAGCTGATCCTTCGTCTCGTGCAGCATGCCGATGGAGCTGCCCTCCATGCCGCTCGGCGCACCGGGCGACAGCACGATCAGCGGGCGCGATTCGCAGTAGGCCGTGCCCACCGACGACAGCGCGTTCAGCAGTCCGGGCCCCGAGGTCGTGATGACGACCCCGGGCAACCCGGTGCGCTGCGCCCACGCGTCCGCGGCGTAGCCGGCGCCCTGCTCGTGGCGCGAGGTCACGGCGCGGATGCCCAGTCGCGGCAGGTGGCGATAGAACTCGAGATTGTGCGTACCCGGAATGCCGAAGACCGCATCGATCCCGTATCCGCGCAGGGTCTGCATGACGGCGAGACCGGTATTGCGGGGATCGACTCCTGCCGCGAGCGCCCGCTCGCGTTCCGTCTCGGGCACCGCGTATCCGCTCATACCTGCTTCGCTGCTCATCCCGATCCTCAGCTCTCGTCGATTTCGATCCGGTCCAGTCGTTCGCCCACCAGGCCGAGGGCGGCCTCGCGCGGCGTGATCCCCGCAGCGTCGGCCGCGATGAGCGCCTCCTCGGTAAGTTCGCCCAGTCGCTCGTCGAGCATCCTCCGCGACTGCTCCCAGCTCCCGTCGACGTCTCCGAACAGCACCCACCACCACCAGGCGTTCGTGCCGGAGTTGGCGATGAAGTCGGGGATCACCTCGACGCCGCGAGCCGCGAGCCGCGCTTCGGCCTCGGGGGTCACCGGCAGGTTCGCCGCTTCGACGATCAGTCGCGCTGCGACATCGTCGCAGTTGTCGACGGTGATGCAGTCGGAGATCGCCGCGGGCACCAGCAGTTCGCAGTCGACCTTCAGCCATTCGTCGCCGGACAGCGCGACCGCACCCTCGGGGAGCCGGTCGCGATCGACCGTGCCGAAGCGATCCCGGGCCGCCAGCAGTGCCTCGACGTCGAGCCCGCGCTCGTCGGTGATCGCGCCGGCCGCATCGACGACGCCGACGATCTTCACGCCGGCCCGCGCGAGGAAGCGCGCGGTGGCACCGCCCATCGAGCCGAGCCCTTGCACCACCGCGCGCACGTCGCCCGGAACGAGTCCCCGCAGCCGCATCGTCGTCAGGGCGGCGACGGCGACGCCGTACCCGCCCACGAGCTCGTCCTGCGCGATCCCGTCGACTGCGACCCCGAAGGCCTTCGCCACCCGGGCGTCCGAGGCTTCCACCGCCGCGTCGTCGCCGAGCAGTCGGCGCACAGGAGCGACGGCGCTGCCCCAGCCCCGGCGCTCGAAGATCTCGTCGATGACGTCCTGGCGCACTCCGAGATCCTCTCCGACCGCCCAGTAGCTGCGCAGGATCGGGGTGAGGCTGTCGAAGAATCGCTCGAGCACGCCCGCCGCATCGGGATCGCGGGGATCGAAGTCGATGCCACCCTTCGCGCCCCCGACGGGCACGTAGTTCAGGCGCTCGCTCAGGTGCACCGCTTCCTTCTTGGTCATGGCCTTCGCCAGGCCGCGCACCTCATCCAGGGTGCATCCGGCTCGCATACGCAGACCGCCACTCGACACGCCGCGCAGCAACCGGTCGATCACGACGTACCCCACCGCATCCGAGCGGCTGTCATGCCAGGTGATCTCCATGAACGACGGCCGCTCATCGACGGTTTTCACACTCATGCACGTCTCCTCTTCGAGAACCAGGCTGATTCGGTCCGTCACCGGTTTATTAAATGACGGTTCAGTTAAGAGTGTGCAGCAGGACCGAAATGAAGTCAAGACCGATTCGACGGAGCCCGGTCACGCGGCCGGCGCCTCCCACGAAACGCCGAACTGGCGCGCCAGGAACCCGCGCACCCGCGCGGTCGTATCCGGGACGCCGGCCCACTCGGGCGCGGTGACGCTCATCACAGCCATACCGTTGAGGAACGACATCAGCTGCACCGCGGCCTCCTCCGGATCGTCGATCTCCGCCGCACCGCTCTCCGCGCACGCGTGCAGCGCAGAGGTCATCAGGTTTCGCCACGCAGTGTCGAACCCGCGGATCACCTCGGCGAGCGAGGGCTCGAACTGACTCGCCGCCCAGCCGTCCAACCACAACCGCCAGCTGCGCAAGCTCGCGTCCGTCGGCAGGTACCAGTCGACGATCACCACCAGGCGCCGCAGCGGCTCCGTTTCGCGCTCGGCGATCCCCCGCGCCACCTGGAGGTCTCGCTCCGCGGCGAAGGCGAACGAGGCCGCGAGCAGCTCCTCCTTTGTCCCGAAGTGATAGATGATGAGCCCGGCGCTGACCGAGAGTCGCCGCGCCACGTCTGCGACGCGCACGGCCTGATGACCGCGCTCTCCCACCAGCGCCACCGTCGCCGCGAGGATGTCCTCCCGGCGCTCCGCCCCTCGCGCCTGGCCGGCCACGGCGTCCCCCTCCACCTCGAAGGTGAACCGTGCAGTCGAACGGTTCACCGACAGCGTATGCACTCGCCCTGACACCGGACGAAGTTCGCCCCGCCGGCTGCACGAGCACGTGGCAGCGCAGCCGACGGGGCCGGTGTCTGCGAACTTCTCTACCTCAATCTACTGCGCCATCCAGACGTTGAAGCGCTCGGTGACGTCGCCGTAGTTCTCGGCCCAGTAGCCGTAGTCCATGGTGGCCGCGGCCTGGGAGTCCACCGCCTCACTGCCTGCGAGCTCAGCCTGCACTTCGGTCGGGATGAACTCGAGCGCCTGGGGCGAGGCAGGGCCGTATCCGGTTTCGATCGCCTGGTCGGCCTGCGCCTCGGGGTTCGAGAGGAACCAGACCATCCAGTCCTCGGCGAGCTCGGTATTGGGGTACCCCTGCGGGATCACCACATGCTCGTAGGTGGTGAGATTCTCACCGAACTCATTGGCGACGGGCTGGCCGTCAGCGGCGGCCTGGGTGATGCGGCCGTTCCAGGCCTGCACCAGGGGCGCCTCGCCACTCGCGACGAGCTGCGTCTGCTGATCCCCCGTGTCGTACCACACGATGTCATCCTTGATCGTGTCGAGCTTCGCGAACGCACGATCCAGATCAAGCGGATACAGATCCTCCGGCGCCACACCGTCCGCGAGCAGCGCCGCCTCGAAGATCCCGCCCGTCGCATACTTCCAGAAACCCCGCTTCCCCGGGAACTTCTCCGTATCGAAGAACTCCTCCCACGTCGTCGGATGCGCATCCGCGAACTTCTCCGTGTTGTACCCGATCGTGAACGCATACTGCAGAATCGGAATCCCGCAATCGCTCACGAATGCGGGATCGACCTCGGCCTCCTCGGCCGCCTGCTTCACCTCGTCGCTCAGCTTCGTGAGCGTGCCAGCTTTGCAGGCCGTATCGGTGTAGTTGGGCTCCGTCTCGACCACTCCCCAACTCACCTTGCCCGCATCGACCATCGCGTCGAGCTTGGCGTAGTCGGTGGGCGAGTCCTGCTGGACTGTGACGCCGTTCTCATCGGCCCACGGCTGCACGACCGTGGCGACGTGCCCCTCTTGCGCGGCGCCGCCCCACATGGTGACGGTCAGCGATTGCTCATCGGGAGCGCCGCCGCCTCCACTGACGCAACCGGTGAGGGCCAATCCCGCTGTCGCGATCGAGGCGACGACGAGGGTTCTCCTGGGGTATCGCATGACGTCCTCCTTGACGTTCATAATTGATCCTTCAGTCAATATAGCCGAAGGTCACATGTTCCGCGAGATCACGAGGCGCATGATGTCGGAGGTGCCCTCCTCGATCTCCTCGAGCTTCGCGTCGCGCATCCACTGCTCCACGGGGAACTCGCGCGAGTAGCCCCAGCCTCCCAGCGTCTGCACCGCGGCCCAGGTGCAGAAGGCGGCGGTCTCCGAGGCCTGCAGCTTCGCCATCGCCGCCTCGGCGACCACGGGCTTGCCCTGATCGAACATGGTAGCCGCACGGAGGGTCTGCAGCCAGGCGGCGTCGATCCGAGTGGCCATATCTGCGAGCCGGAAGGCGACTGCCTGGTGCTCGATGATGGGCTTGCCGAACTGCACCCGCTCGCGAGCGTAGTTCAGCGCGAACTCGTACGCGGCACGGGCGCAGCCGGTCGCGGCGGCGGCGAGCACGATGCGCGAGGCGTCGAAGGTCTTCATGAGGCCGATGAAGCCCTCGCCCTCCGCGCCGAGGCGGTTCTCCTCCGGGACGAAGACGTCGTCGAAGAACAGTTCACGGCAGCGAATCGCCCGCTGCCCCATCTTCTTCATCGGCTCGCCCATCGTGAAGCCCTCCGCCCCCTTCTTGAGCAGGAAGGCGCTGACGCCGCGGGAGCGCTGCGACGGGTCGGTCTTCACGAAGACCACGTACTGATCCGCGTAGCCCGAGTTCGAGATCCACGCCTTCTGCCCGCGGAGCAGGTACCCGCCGTCGGTGCGATCCGCGCGGGTGGTGATGGAGGCCGCATCCGACCCCGCGCCCGGCTCGGTGGTGGCGAGCGCGGTGAGGATCGGATTCTCGCCGGTGAGGGGCCGCAGCCATTGCTCCTTCTGCTCCTCAGATCCGAGTACGAGCAGCGGATCGGCGAAGAAGCCGTTCGAGCACAGGAAGTTGCCGATGCCGAGATCGCCCCAGCACAGCTGCTCCTGCACCAGGCACTGCGTGAAGAGATCGGTGAAACCGCCGCCGCCGAACTCCTCGGGGATCATGAAGTCGGTGATGCCGACCTGCGCGGCCGCCTGGAACAGTTCGAGGGGGGAGCCATCGTCGGCCTCATCGACCTCGCGGCCCAGCGGCCGCACCTGCTCGCGTGCGAAGTCGCCGCAGAGTTCGACGATCGCCTCCTGCTCATCGCTGAGCTTCCAGACGCTGCGGGTGCTGTCCATGAGGTTCATGTGGGGTTCCTTCCGTTGAGGTGCCGGGACGCGTCTTCACGTCGCTCGTGCTGTGGCTGGTCTTGCAGGGTTGAGGCGGCGGCCGGATAGGCGCGCCGATCAGGGATCGGGGATCGCGAGGCAGTCGACCGTGAGCGCGTCGTCGATGCCGACGCGAACGGGGTTCAACTCGATCTCGCGAATGCCGGGGCTCGCTGCGAGCACGGCACCGAGGCGCACGACGATGCGCGCGAGCGCCTCGCTGTCGAGTGCGGGACGACCTCGCCAGGGAGCGAGCAGCCGCGAGCTCTTGAGGCTCGCGATCATGCCGCGCGCCGCGTCGATGCCGACGGGGGCGAGTTCGAGTGCGACATCGGTCCACACCTCGGTCTCGGTGCCGCCGTAACCGACGGTGACGACCGGGCCGAAGGTCTCGTCGCGTCGAGCAGCGACGATGAACTCCGCGACGTGCTCACGCGTGTCCTGCACCTCCACCGTGTAGTCTCCGTCGCCGATCCGAGCATGCATCTCAATGAAGGCCTCACGCGCGTCGACCGCCCCTCGAAGGTGCAGCGCGACTCCCCCGGCCTCCGTCTTATGAGCGAGCCAGGCCGCTTTGAGCACGACGGTGCCGCCCAGCGCCTCAGCCGCGGCCCCCGCCTCCTCTGCGGTGCGTACGACCCGCAGTTCGGGGAAGGGGATGCCCGCCGCGGCGAGCGCCTCGCGGATCTCGGTCTGCGTGCCCGCCGCCAGGGGCCGGCACCGTTCCCCGCGCGCGGGCGCGGGTCGGCCGAGTCGATGAGCGGCCGCGGTCGCGAAGAGGCTGTCTTCGATGCGCCCGGAGACCGGCACTCCCGCGTCGAGCAGGTGATGGGCGATCCGCGAGTCGGGAGCCATCGCATGCACCAGCACGGGCACCCCCTCGACCGCGGCGAGGCGATCGGCAATCGCGCGCTCCGATTCGAGCAGCTGGGGCGTGTCGTGGCCGTAACTGCAGAAGTATCCCGAGAGCACTACCGCGTCCACCTCGCCGCTCTCCGCGAGCAGACGCGGGAGTTCGGCGTAGACCGCCAGGTCGGCCTCGCCCGACCCCGCGAGATCGATCGGATTGCGGGTGGAGGCGCTCCTCGACAGGTGACGTCGCAGGCGATCCCGCAGCCCTCGGCTCAACTCGGGCAGTTCGAGCCCCAGCCGGGCGGCCTCGTCGGCAGCGATGCCGCCCTGGCCGCCGCTGTCGGTGATGATCGCAACGCGCGGGCCGGCGGGCGGTGGCCTGCGATCGAGATACGAGGCCACCTGTACGAGCTCGGCGGGTGTGCGCACGCGCAGCACTCCGGAGGCCCGGCACGCCGCGTCGACGAGATCCATCGAGGAGGTCATAGCACCCGTGTGCGACTGGGCGAGGGCTTGGCTCGCACTGCTCTCACCGGTTGTGAGCAGCACCGTGCGCTTGCCGGCGGCCGTCGCTCCCCGGAGCGCCTCGAACAGTTCGTCAGCCGCGGAGAAGTCCTCGAGATAGAGGCCGATGGTGCGCGTGAATCCGTCGGAGACGAGAGTGCGAACCACCTCGGCGGCCCGCACATCGGTCTGGTTGCCGAGCGAGACGAATCGAGAGACCCCGACGCCCATGCGCTGCCCCATCGCCGCGATCTCGCTGCCGAGCTGGCCGCTCTGGGAGACGATGGCGAGGCTGCCCGGGCGCATTCCGCCCCACATCAGCTGCAGTTTGCCCTCGGCCGAGTAGATGCCGAGGCTGTTGGGGCCGATCATGCGGGCTCCATGGTCCGCGAGGAGCTCCGCGGCTTCCCGTTCCCCCTCCATTTCCGCCGCGACGACCAGGAAGGCGCGGGTGCCGAGTTCGAGAGCCTCTCGGATGACGCCCAGCACGAGCGGCCCGGGCACCGAGATCGCCACGAGCTCCGGCGTTTCCGGCAGGTCGGCGAGCGAGGTGTGGCTCTGCACGCCCTCGATCACGGCCCCGGAGCGGTTGACCATGTAGACCCTGCGGCGATCCTTGCCGAGGGCGGCGCCACGCGCAAGCCAGTGCCCCCACTTCGAGGGGTCGGCGGAGGCCCCCACCACGGCGACCGAGGCCGGAGTGCTGAAGGAGCCCAGCGAAGCCGGGTCGGCGCCGCTGAGAGCAGAAGTAGCGGATAACAGCATCGTCGTCCTTGATCCGAGGCATCATTGCCATTAATTGATTCATCAGTTAATTTAGCGAATGCGCGGGATCGAAGTCAACCCCGGCGATCGAAGATCGACCTCCGACCTCAACGCCCGAGCGGTCAGCGGGCGATCAGATGATCGCGAACGAATTCACGGCAGATACGGTGCATCTCATCCGCGGAGATCACCGAGGATCCGAGCAGGGCCTGCACGGCGAGACCGTCGATCATCGAGACCAGCTGGTTCACCTCCGTGCGGAGATCATCGGTCTCGAACACGCCCTGCTCGATCCCCTCCGCGATGACGCTCCCCATGAGGCTGCGCCATTCGTCATAGGCGTCATCATTGAGCTGACGCAGACGCTCGTCCTGCAACGCTCCCACCCAGAGCTCGAGCCACACGTGCCAGGACTCGCGCGTCGCCTCATCCAGCGGCACGTAGGAGCCGAGCAGCGCGTCCAGCTTCTCATCGGCGGGCAACGGCTCGTCGAGGATGGAGGCGCGCCGCTCGAGCGAACTCGCGAAGTTGTCCTCGAAGGTCTCGCGGATCAGCTCATCCTTGCTTGCGAAGTAGTAGTGCACGATCCCGGGAGATACCCCAGCCTCGCGCGCCACATCGGCCACGCGCAGCATCGCGACCCCCCGCTGCACCATCACTCGGCGCGTCGCCGCCATGATCTGCGCGCGTCGCTCGTCTTCAACACTCGGTCGAACCATGGTGGCGGTTCCTCTCAGGGCTCAGAAATCCCATCGTAACCCGTCGGCTCGCTCTCAGCGAGCGCCGAGCGCACCTCCGCGGCCGCCCGCCGTCCCGACGAGATCGCGCCGTCGATGTACCCGTTCCAGACGCTCGCGGTTTCGGTGCCGGCCCAGTGCAGGCGGCCGACTGGGGTGCGCCACCCAGCAGCGCTGTGCTCGATCCACGCCCCCGGAGCGGGGTTCGCAGCGTAAGCTCCGCCGATGAATCGCTCCTCCGCCCAGTCCTTCTCGGCGTAGCGCACCGGGGCCGCGGCCTCCTGCCCGAAGAGGTCGACCAGAGTATCGACGACCTCCCGCACGCGCTCCCGCTCATCGAGGGCCCGCCATGCCCGGACCCGGTCGGCGTAGACGAAGCAGACCAGCACCCCCGCCGACGCGTCATGCGGAGAGTTATCGAACACGAAGCCGAGCAGCGGATCGCCGTAGAGCGTCGATTCACCGCTCAGGCCGCGGTCGCGCCAGAAGGGTCGGTTATAGCTGACATGGATCTTCACAACGTCGCCCATCGGGCTCTTCGCGAGCCACCTGGCTCGCGGCGTCGGCAACGGGGGCTCGTGCAGGATCTGCTGGCCCGCCGGCGGCGGCACTGCGACGATCACACGGTCCGCCCGCACGTCTCCGGCCTCCGTGACGACACGCACCGCATCCTCCGAGCGCTCGATGCTCCGCACCGGCGCGCCGAGGCGCACACGATCACCGAGGAGAGCCGAGATGCGCTTCGCGACCTCCTGCGCGCCATTCGCAAAGCGAGTCTCCTGAGCGCAGCCCTCGGCCTCCATCAGCTGATCGAAGCTGCCCGCGGAAGCGACGTAGAAGAGGAAGTGCAGCATCGAGATATCGCGCGGCTCGACGGTCCACACGCTCTGCACCGCGAGCGCGAGGCGCAACCGGGCATCGGGATCCTGCACCGTCCGCTCGAAGTAGGAGTGCACGGTCTCACTGTCGAGCTCGACAGCACCCGGCGTCGCGGCGGGGTTCTCGAGATCCACCGCGGCAGACATCCGATCGATCTCCTCCATGACCCGCACATACTCGCGCATACCCGGGCCGTCATCGGGGCCCGCGATCTTGAAGTGACGCTTCGAGCCGTCCGTCCAGCGCTCGATATTCTGCCCGCCGAGGTAGGTGGGGAAGGTCTCGACACCGAAGCGCTCGACCAGCGAGAGGAAGTCGCGCTGCGTGGGCCCCACCCACTGCCCTCCGTGATCGATGACCACTCCTCCCTCATCCACGAGAGAGAGCGTGCGCCCGCCGACCCGTTCCCGGGCCTCGATCACCAGCACATCGATGCCGGCGTCGTGGAGTTCGAGAGCGGCCGAGAGACCGGCGTAGCCGGCGCCCACGACGACGACCGAGGTTCGTTCCGGCAGTGTTTCCGGCAATGACGTCACTGTCTGCATAACACGTCAGTATATCATTAACTGGTCAGTCAAACAATTATGATCACCCTCTTGACTTCGTGCGCTTTCTTCCCCAAGCTCGTTTATTGATTGGTCAACCAATCATGAATCGAGGTCGACGTGGACAACGAAGTAGAACTTGAAGTCGAACTGCAGCGACGCCTGGAACGCATGGAATCACCGGGATGCGGCGGGATGGTGCAGACCAACCTGCCGTGGAGGGACTTCCTCATCGCCGCCGGCGCGCTCGCGGCGGCCTCGGCGCTGCTGCTCTGGTGGGCCGCCTGATGGTGCAGCAGATCCATACAGAGAGCCTCAAGGTCGCCCGCGTCCCCGAAGACGCGACACTGAACGAACTACCCCTGCTCCCCCGCGAGCGCATCTGGGGATTCTGGGACTTCTCCACCGTCAATATCGGCCTCGCGATCGCCACCTGGGCGTTTCTGCAGGGCGCCACCGTGGCCTACTACGTGGGTGCCGTCGAGGCGATCGCCAGCGTCGTGATCGGTTACGGCATCTCGGTGCTGCTCGTCGCTCTCTCCCCCGTGCTCGCCTCCGCGAAGTACGGTGTCGAGCAGTTCGTGATGCTGCGCGGTATCTTCGGCCACGGCGGGGCCCGCCTCATAATGATCACCACCTCCACGATCTTCGCGGCGGGCTGGTCGGCGATCCTCGCCATCATGCTGGGCCACGGCGTCGTCAACATCATCAACGCGGCCTTCGGGGTCGAGCTCAGCAAGACCGGCGCCGCGGTCAGCATCCTCGGCCTCATCGCCATCGTCAGTGCATGGGCGATCCTCTCCCGAGGCCCCGTCTCGGTCGAGCGCGTCAGCCAGGTCGTCGCCCCCGCGCTCGTCATCGCGCTCGTCGTCATCACCGTCATCATCTTCACGCGCGTCTCCTGGGAGGAGCTCACCGCGATCCCGGCGCTCGACCCCGAGGAGAACCCGCACGTCAGCTTCATGATCGCCATCGAACTCGGCGTTGCCGGCGGTTTCGCGTGGTGGCCCAACATGGGCAACCTCGCCCGGCTCACCCGCAGCGCCCGAGCCGCGTTCTGGCCCAACTGGATCGGCATCTTCGGCGCATCGGTCTTCGCCGCGCTCATCGGCACCTTCGCCGCACTCGTACTCGAGATCACCGAGCCCACCGACTGGCTGATCCCGCTCACCGGTACCGTGTTCGGCATCATCGCGCTCGTCGCGATCGCATTCGCCAACATCACGGCGATCCTCTCTCAGGGCTACGGCTCGATGCTCGCGCTGCGCAGCGGCGGAGGCAGGCTGTTCCAGCGCATGGCCTGGCCGCTCATGGGCGTCGTGATCCTCGGCCCCGCAGCCGTGCTCGTGTTCTTCCCGGGCACCGTGTACGACAACTACGGCCGCTTCCTATCGTGGGGCGCGATCCTCGTCGCCCCGCTCGTGGGAATCGGGATCGTCGACTACTTCCTGCTGCGCCGCACCCGCGTGCCGATCCGCGAGCTCTACAAGCCGGCCTCGGAGTCGGCGGTCGGCTACTGGTACGGCTGGAACCCGGTGGCGTTCGTCGCCCTCGCGGCGGGTGCCGTCACCTACACGCTGCTGCTGCACCCCATCGCTTACGTGCCGTCGCCGCTCTTCGGCTACACGACGGCATCGATCCCCTCCTGTCTCGTCGGCGCGCTCGTCTACCTCGTGCTCACGAAGGCGGTCACGCAGCCCCTCGGGCTCGGCGGGTACCGGATCGAGACGCCCGTATCGACCGGGCTGATCCGCACGCAGCCGGCCGCATCGGCCACTCCTCAGTCCGGAACATCGAAGGAAGCGCAATGAGAATCGCGGTGTTGGTGAAGGAGGTGCCCGACACATACGGGGACCGGAAGCTGGTTCTGGAGACGGGGCTGGCTGATCGGGGTGCGTCTGAGGCGGTGCTGGACGAGATCGGTGAGCGCGCGCTCGAGGTCGCGCTCCGGCACGCCGATCAGCATGACGGCGTCGAGGTCGTGGTGGTGTCGATGGCCCCGGAGGGGACCACGGCGACGATCCGCAGGGCACTCGCGATGGGCGCGTCTGCCGCGGTGCACGTGATGGATGCCGGTTTGGTGGGTGCCGATGCGGTGCTGACGGCGGAGGTGCTCGCGGCCGCGCTCCGGCGGTCGGAGTTCGATCTAGTGGTCGCCGGCAACGCGTCGACGGACGGGGCAGGCGGGGCGGTGCCGGCCATGCTGGGCGAACTGCTCTCGATGCCGGTGCTGTCGGGCCTGTCCACGGTAGAGATCACCGAGGACGCGGTGTCGGGGGTGCGTCCGGTGGAGGGGGGTGTGCAGCGGGTGTCGGCGGGGCTGCCTGCGGTGGTGTCGGTGACGGAGGCGTTGCCGGATGGGCGGTTCCCGAATTTCAAGGGCATCATGGCGGCGAAGAAGAAGCCCCTGGAGACGCTGTCATTGGCGGACCTGGGGGTGGATGTGGAGGACTGGTCGGCGGGCCGGTCGATTCTGGTGTCGGTGGCGGAGCGGCCGCCGCGGGCAGCGGGTGTGAAGATCGTGGACGAGGGTGACGCGGGCGAGCAGCTGGCCGCGTTCCTGGCCGAGAACCGGCTGGCGTGAGAAGGGATGCGGGCGTGAACGACGTTTCGAAGAGCACGATCCTGGTGGTGGCCGAGACCCTGCCGGGCGGAGGCCTCGCCCCCGCGACGGCGGGGCTGATCGGGGCTGCCGCGCAGATCGGCACCCCGGTAGCAGTGGTTCCCTCATCCGACGAGGCGCTGGCCGCGGCAGCGGCCGGACTCGGCGCGGCGCGCGTGCTGACCGCGCCGATAGAGGTGTCGGTGCTGGGGGTGCCGGCGGTCGACGCGGTGGTGGCCGCGATCGGGGCGGTGCGCCCGGAGGCGGTACTGCTGCCGCACTCGCTGGACGGGCGGGACGTGGCAGGTCGGGTCGCGGCGCGGTTGCGCCTCGCGCTGGCCCTGGACGCGGTCGGTGTCGCCCGGGACGCGGAAGGGATCACCGCGGAGCACTCCGTGTACGGGGGCGCCTACACCACCACCTCCGCGGCGACGACCGGGTCGTTGATCGTGACCGTGCGGCAGGGCGCGATCGACGCCCGCGCCGAAGCGCAGCCCCTCGTCGTGGAAATGCTGGAGGTGCCCGGGTCGGGCAAGCCCGCCGCCCGGATCGACAGCTTCGACGCGGTCGTGGAGTCTTCGTCACGGCCCGAGCTGCGCGGGGCCGCGAAAGTGGTCTCCGGCGGTCGCGGCCTGGGATCGCAAGAACAGTTCAAGCTGGTCGAGGACCTCGCGGACGTGCTCGGCGCGGCCGTGGGGGCGTCGAGGGCGGCCGTGGACGCCGGGTACGTGCCGGCGTCGCACCAGGTCGGGCAGACCGGGGTGCAGGTGTCCCCGCAACTGTATATCGCGCTCGGGATCTCGGGCGCGATCCAGCACCGGGCCGGGATGCAGACCGCGAAGACGATCGTCGCGATCAACACCGATCCCGACGCCCCGATCTTCGAGGTCGCCGACTACGGCATCGTCGGCGACGTGTTCACCATCGTCCCGCAACTGATCACGGCCCTCCATGCCCGAAAGCAGTAACCCCCACATGACCACCCCCACTCTGCGTCGGGGTCTGCCCCGTACCCCCGGCGGCGACCCCTGGCCCCCCGCACACGCCACCCCTGCGGCGGCAGTGCTCCCGGCGGACGCCCCGACCGCGACTACGACCGCCCCGGCACACTCCGCCGTCCAGTCCGTCGACGCTCCTGCATCGCCGACCGCCCCGACCGTCACTGAACCGGCCGTTGCTGAGTCGGCGGTGCCGGTGCAGGAGTCCGGGACCGGTGCGGTTGCGGGCGTCCGCCTACGCCGGGGCCTGCCCCGCACCCCCGGCGGCGAGGCCTGGCCCCCCGTGGAGCACGCCCCCGCGGTGGCGCCCGCTCCGAGCCGCGCCGCGCACGCCGCTCCCCAGAATGCGGAAGTGCCGTCCGCGAGTAAGCCCACCACAGCCCCTGCCTCGGGGGCGCAGGCGGCCTCCAGGCCCGCACTCCGTGACCCGATCCCGGATCCCGCACCGAACACCGCACCCGCCCCTGCACCGGTTACGGCTTCGCTCGCCCCGGCCCCCGCGCCTCTCCCAATGGAGTCAGCACCAGTCGCCGCGACCGCGGCCGCGCCCGCCCCTGCTTCACCTGCTCCGCTGGTGCCCGGGCAAGCCGCGTCTGTGCCTGCTGCGCCCGTGCCTGCCGCGCCTGGGGCCTCGGAGTCGGCGGTTTCGAAGCCTGTGCGGGAGCCGGTCATGCTCGGGTCCCGCACCCTCCCCCAGTGGACAAAACTCCTCACACTGTGGGGCGGGGGCGCGATCCTCGCTGCGGGCATCATCGTGCTCACCGCCCGCGGCATCACCACCCTTCCCGGGGTACCCGAGTTCCTACACCGCTACCCCGGCGAGTACCACCCCCGCGTCGACACCGCGGACGGGTTCCCCGCCTGGGCGAGATGGACGCACTTCCTGAACTTCTTCTTCATGACCCTCATCGTCCGCTCCGGGCTCGCCGTCAGGCACCAGCAGAAACCCCCCGCGTTCTACACCCCCAAACGCGGCGGCAAGAAAGTCTCGATCTATCTCTGGCTCCACACCAGCCTCGACGTGCTCTGGATCCTCAACGGCCTCACCTTCATCACGCTCTTGTTCGTGACCGGGCACTGGGCCAGAATCGTGCCCACCAGCTGGGACGTGTTCCCGAACGCACTCAGTGCGGGCCTGCAGTACCTGACCCTGGAATGGCCCGTCGAAGACGGATGGGTGAACTACAACAGCCTGCAACAACTCATGTACTTCACGATCGTGTTCATCGCCGCACCCCTCGCGATCCTCACCGGCATCCGCATGAGCGAATGGTGGCCCGAACACGCCAAGAAACTGAACAAGTTCTACCCCGCCCCCGTCGCCCGCGCGATCCACTACCCCACAATGCTGTTCTTCGTGCTCTTCGTGATCATCCACGTCTTCCTCGTACTCACCACAGGCGCCCTCAAGAACCTCGGCCACATGTACGCCGGCACCCCCGACATCTCCTGGACCGGGTTCTGGTGGTTCACCGCAGGCCTCGCCATCACGATCACCGCGACCGCAGCCACCCGACCCCTCATCCTCGCCCCCATCGCCGGCACCACCGGCAACATCAGCACCCGCTGAACACAGCCGGCATAAGACGGCATCGCCCCCGGAGGCACTCCGTGGGGCGTCCCGAACGAACGCACCGAGCACGCCCGGCCCGGGCCATGCGACTGAACCCGCTCAGCCGGCGAGGGTGCGGAACTCCAGCTCGTCGGCTGCGATCCCGGGCCGCGCGTTCGCGAAGCTCGTGAATCCCTCGGCCGCGATCCGAGACAGCAGCGTCTTCATGTTCTTCTGCCGCTTCTCGAGCCGCACACGATGGCCGCGCGCGACAAGCTCGCGCTTCACGGCGACCAATTCGGCGAAGGGCACCTCGGCGTCGTAGACGAGCGCGACCGCCTCGGGGCCGGTCGACTCGGGCAGGGAGATGAGATCCACCACCCGCTCGAAGCCGATCGAGAACCCGACCGCCGGAACGTCCTGGCCCAGGAAGCGCCCCACCATCCCGTCGTAGCGCCCTCCGCCGCCGACCGAGCTGCCCGAGCCGGGGTGCGCGACCTCGAAGATCGTGCCGGTGTAGTAGCCCATGCCGCGCACGAGCGTCGGATCGAAGCGCACCTCCACGCCCTCGGGCAGCGCGCCCTGGAGGGCCTCGCCGAGCGCGGCGAGGTTCTCGATGCCGGCCGCAGCCCCCGGGTTCTCGGTGGTATCCGCCAGCACGGATTCAATGGCGGATCGCGTGAGTGCGATCCCCTCCCCCTCGAGCGCGGGCTCCACCGCGGCGAGCACGGCCCCGATCCGATCGGCGGCTTCGGCGTCGATCTCGCGCAGTTCCTCGACCACGCCCACGGCACCGATCTTGTCGAGCTTGTCGACCGTGATGAGCGCGCGGTCGTGAGTATCGGCGGCGAAGCCGCAGTGCTCGAGCAGGCCGAAGAGGATGCGGCGGTCGTTGACGCGGATCACGCAGCCCTCGAGCCCGAGCGCGGCGAGTGCCTGCGAGGTAGCCGTGACCAGCTCGATCTCGGCGAGCAGCCCGGATTCGCCGATGATGTCGATGTCGGCCTGCACGAACTGCCGGTAGCGGCCCTTCTGCGGCCGCTCGGCCCGCCACACCGGAGCGATCTGAATGGCCCTGAAGACGGGAGGCAGCTCGGCGCGGTGGCTCGCGTAGAAGCGGGACAGCGGAACGGTGAGGTCGAAGCGGAGACCCAGGTCGGCGAGCTGCTCGGCGTTGCCCGCCTCGACGGCGGCCTGCAACTGCTCGGGCCGGATCCCGCGTTTCAGAATCGAGAAGCTCAGCTTCTCGTTGTCGCCCCCGAGCCCGGCGTGCAGGCGCGCGTAGTCCTCGACCACCGGGGTCTCGATCTCGTCGAAACCGTGAGACCGGTAGACGCTCTTGATCACGTCGAGCGCGTGCTCACGACGCGCCTTGTCTGCGGGGAGGAAATCGCGCATGCCGCGCGGCGGGTTCACGGGTGCTGCCATGGTCCCCTATTCTTCCACGCGCGAGGCAAGCGGGTGGACCGCTCCGGGGTCTCGGATCATTTTGCTCGAGATGACGAGTGCTGCCCTCACAGCCGTGGGCGGGAGGCCACGAGCGTCATTTCGACGGCACATTCAATCTTGTATTGCGATCGCAATACAAGATTGTGCTAAATTTGCAGCACAAAGATCCGCGGCCCTGGGCCGCCGAGCGATGGGAGCGCGATATGGAAGTCATGAACTGGATCTTCTGGGGGCTTCGGATGATCCTGCAATTCCTGCCACCCATCGAGATGGCGCTCACCCTCGGCCTGATCTTCTTCGGACTCTCGTGGATCCGCCCCAGGCGCATCGTCTCGCTGCCCTCGAGCGGCCGCCGCGTGGGGACCCTCAGCTGGATCGGGATCGCCGGATCGCTCGCCGTGGTCGCCGTCGGAAGCGTCACGACCTGGATCGCCACACTCGACCCCCTGAACAACTGGGGCGGCTGGTGGCAGCGACCCGCGCCGCTCGCGGCGGCCGCACTCGTGATCCTGGTGGTGGCCCTGCTCCTGCGACGCGAGCCGCTGCCCGCACCCGGCGAGCGCGCGATCTCCCCGAGGCGCCGCTGGTGGGCATTCACGCCGCGCGCTTCACTCTGGATCCTGCTCGCCTCCTCCTCGCTGCTCCTCATCACCACGGCCTGGCAGCTGCTCATCGGCGTCTCCGCACCGCCGGGTGCGAATCGCTACGGGATCGTGCCACCCGAAACCGGGTTGCCCGTCTACATGACGATGCAGAACGGCATGGGCTACGTCTGGGGCGCCGGCTGGCCGAACCACCTCGCGACGCTGCTCATCCTGCTGACAGCGGCCTTCGCGCTCGTCGCCCTGCTCAGCACGGATGCGAACCGCCCCCTCTTCGCGCGTTCCTCGGCCGCGGAGGTGCGCGAGGAACGCACCTCGACAGCCCAGATCATCACGCTCATAGCGCTCGGCGGCTTGCTGCTCACGCTCGGAGCGGTGTGGGCTCACGTCGGCTTCATCGGGCAGATCATCGTCGGTGTCTTCGAGGACAACGGTGGAGCCCCTGACCCTCAGCGCTTCGTCGTCGGCACCGGTTATCAGAGCATCGCACCGCTCATGCACCTGGGCGGGTACGTGGTGCAGGGCATCGGAGCCGCGCTGCTGCTGCGCCTCGCTGTCGACACCGGGCGCGCGGCTTTCGCCGGGCGCCACGCGGCATCGTCGGATCCTGATCCGTCTTCCCCCGCCCCCGCTACAGCGTCGACCCCGAGCGGCACCGGAGCCGCGCGATGACTCCCGCGAGCCCGGACGCTCCCGCACCGCGCACCGCCGACGACATCGCGGAACTGTTCCGCGGGGCGATCCGCTCCGGCCAACTCGGCGACGGCGAGCGCCTGCCAACCGTACGTCAGACCGCCCGCGACTTCGGGGTGGCCCAGGCGACCGCGGCCAAGGCCTATCGCACGATCGAGCAGGAGGGGCTCGTCGTCACCCGAACCGCCGCGGGAACCCGCGTGGCCCCCGGCGCGTCGCGGGCGGCCGGAGCGGTCGTCGAGCACGCGCGCGCACTGGCCGAGGCGGCGCAGCGCGAGGGGTCGAGCATCGACGACGCGGTCGCCGTACTGCGGGCGGTGTGGGGCGATCCCGGATCCTGAGTCCGCTCTAATCGCCGTGTGTGACGCGGGCGGTGAAGCGGTCGACCGCGAGCCGGAGCGCACGGTCGGGATCGACGCCGGCCGCATTCGCCCGCACCACGAGCGCGAGCATCGCGTCCCCGATGCCGTTCTCAGCCATGCGCTGCTCGTCGGGGCCGATCGATCCGGCGAGCGGATCATCCGGGTAACTCTCACCCGCGCTCGGATCGACGAGCCGAGCCCGCTTCAGACGCTCGACCACTTTCGCAGCGCGAGCGAGCGTGGGCATGCCGGCGGGAATCCCCTCGAGCGGATCCCGCGATCCGCGCTCCTCCCCCGCCGCATCCTCCTTGAGACGCTCCCACTCCGCGTGCAGCTCCTCCACAGACATGTACCCGCGGTCTCCGAAGACGTGCGGGTGGCGGGCGACGAGCTTCTCATCGAGCCCCTCGGCCACTCGCGCGAGATCGTAGCCCTCGCCGTCGCGCTCCGCGATCGCGGCGTGGAACAGCACCTGATAGAGCACATCGCCGAGCTCCCCCGCAACCTCGTTCGGCGGCAGCTCGCGCTCCACGGCGTCGATGAACTCGGCGGTCTCCTCCACCAGGAACGGAGTGAGCGACTCGTGCGTCTGCGCCCCGTGCCAGGCGCAGCCGCCGGGATGCACCATGGTGCGCACGGTGCGCATCACCGCCGCGAGGGCCTCCGCCTCCCGGGAGGACGCCTCCCCGTCTCGGCCCGGCGCCCCACTCACGCTGTCGGGAGCCTGCGAAGCACTCGCGGCACCCGGGGCGCTCGCGGCCCGCGAAGCGCTCGAGGCGGTGCTGAGGTGGTCGGCATCGTCGTCCTGGTCCATGCGATCCAGCCTACTGAGGGCCTCTGACGCTGACCTGAGGAGGACGCTCCGAGTCTCGGCCCCGGATCGACATACTCATCACGGAGAGACGCGCTCAGCCCTCCGCAGCCGCCTCCTCCTCGAGCAGCGTCGCGAGCACGCGGCCCGTCCAGGCGACGATGTCGCCCTCGTCGCCGACGTTGCGCTGGCCGACGCCCGAGAGCGGGCTGCGCGAGGAGGCCGTGCCACCCGGCAGGGGGATCTGGAGCGTGCTCGTCGCCTCCGTGTACCGCGCCCCGGGGTACATGCGGTTCATGCGCATTCGACGGGAGTCGAGCAGCTTGACCGGCTCGATGCGCAGCGCGGGCCCGGCGGCCACGACCTTCGACAGGCCGAGTTTCGCGGCGCGGCGGCGCAGCGCCGAGACCGCTGCGAGGCGCTGCACCTCGGCGGGCGGCTCGCCGTAGCGGTCGGTGAGCTCTTCGAGCACGAGCGACACGTGGTCCTCGGGCGCCTGCGGGTGCGACGCCGCCGAGAACTTCTGGTACGCCTCGAGGCGCAGCCGCTCGCTCTCCACGTACTCTTCGGGGATGTGCGCGTCGACGGGCAGCTCGAGCACCAGTTCGACCGGGCCGGTCGATTCCTCGCCCTTGAACGTATTCACGGCCTCGCCGATCATCCGCAGGTAGAGGTCGAAGCCGACACCCGCGATGTGCCCGGACTGCTCCCCGCCCAGCAGGTTGCCGGCACCGCGCAATTCGAGGTCCTTGAGCGCCACCTGCATGCCCGATCCCAACTCGTTATTGGTGGCGAGCGTCTCGAGCCGTTCGTGCGCGGTCTCGCTGAGCGGCTTGTCGGGATCGTAGAGGAAGTACGCGTACGCGCGCTCGCGGCTGCGGCCGACCCGGCCGCGCAGCTGGTGCAGCTGGCTCAGCCCGTACTTGTCGGCATTGTCGATGATGATCGTGTTGGCGTTCGCGATGTCGAGGCCGGTCTCGACGATGGTGGTCGAGACGAGCACGTCGAACTTGCGCTCCCAGAAATCCTGCACCACCTGCTCGAGCTGGTGCTCGCTGAGCTTGCCGTGCGCCACCGCGACGCGCGCTTCGGGCACCAGCTCGGCGATCTGCGCGGCCACTCGACTGATCGAGGACACCCGGTTGTGCACGAAGAACACCTGCCCCTCGCGCAGCAGCTCGCGGCGGATCGCCGCGGTGATCTGCTTGTCGCTGCGGGCGCCGACGAAGGTGAGGATCGGATGACGGTCCTCGGGCGGCGTCGCCAGGGTCGACATCTCGCGAATGCCGGTGACGGCCATCTCGAGCGTGCGCGGGATCGGCGTCGCGCTCATCGCGAGGATGTCGACGTTGGTCTTGAGCTTCTTCAGCGCGTCCTTGTGCTCGACGCCGAAGCGCTGCTCCTCATCGATGATGACGAGGCCGAGATCCTTGTAGTGCACACTCTCCGAGAGCAGGCGGTGCGTGCCGATGACGACGTCGACCGTGCCCGCCGCGAGTCCGTCGATCGTGTCCTTCGCCTCCTTGTCGCTCTGGAACCGGCTGAGCGCTCGCAACTGCACCGGGAACCCGGCGAAGCGGTTCTGGAAGGTCTCGAGGTGCTGGTTCACGAGCAGGGTGGTGGGCACGAGCATGGCGACCTGCTTGCCGTCCTGCACCGCCTTGAACGCCGCCCTCACCGCGACCTCGGTCTTACCGAAGCCGACGTCGCCCGCGATGAGACGATCCATGGGGATCGAGCGCTCCATGTCGCGCTTGACCTCGTCGATGGTGGTGAGCTGGTCGAGGGTCTCGGCGTAGGGGAACGCCTCCTCCAGCTCGTGCTGCCACGGAGTGTCGGGCGAGAAGGCGTGCCCCTTCGACGCCACGCGCGCCGAGTAGAGCTTGACCAGCTCGACCGCGATGTCGCGCACCGCCTTGCGCGCCTTCTTCTTCGCATTGGCCCAATCGCTGCCGCCCATCTTCGAGAGCGGCGGCGCCTCGCCGCCCACGTAGCGCGACAGCTGATCGAGCTGATCGGTGGGCACGTAGAGCTTGTCCTTGGGCATGCCGCGCTTGGTCGACGCGTACTCGAGCACGAGGTACTCGCGCAGCGCCTTGGTGGCGTCGCGTCCGACACCGGTCGGCACCATGCGCTGCGTCAGTTCGACGAACCGGCCGATGCCGTGCGTCTCGTGCACCACGTAGTCGCCTGCGACGAGCTTGAGCGGGTCGACCACGTTCTTGCCGCGGCGGCGTGCGAGCTTCTGCCCGCTCGCCGCCTGCGAGCTCACCGAGCGGCCGAAGAACTCGGCCTCGCTCGCCAGCAGGAGCTTCGCCTCCTCGCTCGCGAACCCCGACCAGGCGGTGCCCGCGACGAGGTACACCACGCCGTCCTCGAGCCGCTCGGGCAGCTCGTCGACCATGCGGGCGGCGGCCCCCGCCTCGACCAGCAGATCCCTCGCGCGCTCGACGAGCCCGACGCCCTGCGCGGTGACGACGACTCGCCATCCCTCGCGCAGGCGTTCGGAGAAGAGGCGGATCGCGGAGCCGGTCGCATCGGCGCCGCTCGCGGGGCGGGGGAACGGGTTTCCCGCGACGTTGATCGCGAGCGCGGCGGCGGCAGGGGCCGCGGGATCCTGCGACTCGCTACGCTCGCGCAGGATGACGGAGGGCTCCCCGGCGGCACCGGCGCCGAAGGGCTCCGCGGCCGCCCCGGGACCGGCCTGCTCCGCCGGCTCCGACTCATCGGCCACGAACGTCGAGACCGTCCACCACGGCCGACCGCGAGACGCCGTGCGCAGCTCGGAGACCGAGAGCATACCACTGTCATCGGTGGGCACCGGGGTGTCCGCGCCCGCGGTCGCGGCGCTCCAGGCCGCCTCGAGGAACTCGCGGTTGGTCTCGGCGAGGCTGACCGCTCGGCCCGCCACGCGCTCGGGGGATGCGACGACCACCGCACCGCCCTCGGGCAGCAGTGCGGTGAGCGGGGCGAGGCCCGGTACGAGCTGCGGCAGCAGGCTCTCCATGCCCTCGACGGGGATGCCCTGGCTCATCTTCTCGAGCAGCGAGGAAAGCGCGGGGAAGCGCGGCAGCAGCTCGGCCGCGCGCTCGCGCACCTCGTCGGTGAGCAGGAGCTCGCGCGCCGGCCAGAGCTCGAGTTCGGGGATCGGGTCGCCGGCGCTGCGCTGGTCGGAGACCGCGAAGCGGCGGATCTGATCGACCTCGTCGCCGAAGAAGTCGACGCGCAGCGCCTGCTCGGCCGTGGGCGGGAAGACGTCGAGGATGCCGCCGCGGACCGCGAACTCGCCGCGCCGCGTGACCATGTCGACGCGGGTGTAGGCGCGCAGCACCAGCTCGCGGGCGACCAGGTCGAGCGCTCCCCCGTGAGCGGAGGCAGCGCGAGCCCCGTCCGCCCCCCTCTGCAGCCCCGGGGATCGCGAGGGATCCTCGCCCGCGCGCAGCACCAGCGGCTCGGCTTGCGCGGCGTGCGGGGAGACCGGCTGCAGGGCGGCTCGCACGGAGGCGACCATGATGAGCGGACGGAAACCGTGCGCGTCGTCCGCGTGCTCCCGCAGCAGTCGCAGCGCGGCCGCACGGCGCCCGACGGTCTCCGCGCTCGGACTCAGTCGCTCGTGCGGCAGCGTCTCCCAAGCCGGGAACTCCGCGGTGACCGCCTCGGGGACGAGCGAGCCGAGTGCCGAACGCAGCGCATCCGCCTCGCGGCTCGTCGCCGCGATCACGAGCAGTGCCCCGCGATCCCCCGCCTCGAGGCGCCTCCGCAGCAGCCCCGCGACGAGCGGAGCCCGCAGCCCCTCGGCAACCGAGAACTCGGCGTCGGTCGCCACCGATCCGTCGGCCGTCTCGAGCGCTCGCGCGAATGACGGGGATGCCTCGAGCAGGCGGTCGATCCCGCGCAGTGTCATTTGACGGCCCTTCCATGAAAGCGCTGCTGAGCGGCGAGCAGGCCCTCGTCCACGAGAGCCTCGGCGGCATCCGCCGCGTCCTCGAGCAGCACGGCCAGCGCGCCGCGCTCGCTCGCCCCGAAGGGGCGCAGCACGAAGTCGGCCGCGTCCTGCTGCCCGGGCGGCCGGCCGATGCCCACCCGCACGCGCAAGAACTCGGGGGTGCCGAGCGCCTTGGCGATGTCCCGCAGGCCGTTGTGGCCGCCGTGGCCGCCACCCTGCTTCAGCTTGATGGAGTCGAAGGGGATGTCGAGCTCATCGTGAATCGCGATGATGCGCTCGGCAGGCACGCCGTAGTACTTGGCGAGCCCCGAGACGGGGCCGCCGGAGGTGTTCATGTACCCGTTCGACTTCGCGAGGATCAGCTTCGGCCCGCCCGGCCGCACGCGGCCCTCGGCCACGCGCGCGCCCGCACGGTGCGGCGAGAAGCGCGCCCCGAGGCGCCCCGCCAGCACATCGAGCGCCATCTGCCCGACGTTGTGCCGCGTCGCCTCGTACTTCGCCCCGGGGTTGCCCAGGCCGACGATGAGCCAGCTGTCATCCGACATGCGCTCCTCGACTTTCTCTCGCGTGCGCCAGAACCGGAGCATCTGCTCCTCCCTTCGGGTGGAATGCTCGCAGATACCACCGACATTCTTGCAGTACAGAAACAGGAGGCCCGTCGGAGCGGTGGTCGTCCAACGCTCCGACGGGCCCGAATGCCGGTTCCGAGTTACTCGGCGGCTGCCTCCTCCGAGGCCTCCTCGGCCTCGTCGGCGGCGGTGCCGCGCGGGGTAACCACGTGCACGACCAGCTGCTCCACCGCGTCGAGCAGCGTCGCGCCCTTGGGCAGCGTCACGTCACCGGCGAGGATCTGAGCGCCCTCTTCCAGGCCCTCCACGCTGACCTCGACGTGCTCGGGGATCGAGGTCGCGGGAACGCTGAGGCGGAGCGTGTTCAGCTCCTGCAGGGCGTTGGTGCCCGAGAACGATTCGCCCGTGACGTGCACGGGGACCTCGACCTCGACGGTCTCGCCCTTCTTCACGACGAGCAGGTCGACGTGCTCGATGATCTGACGCACCGGATCCTTCTGCACGTCCTTGACGAGCACGAGCTCCTTGCGGCCCTCGATGTCGAGCTCGATGACGGCGTTGGCGTGGCGGATGATGAGGCTCAGCGGGTGGGTCTCGAGCGCGATGTGCGCGGGATCGGTGCCGTGGCCGTAGACGACCGCGGGGGTCTGACCGGCGGCGCGCAGCTTGCGAGCCGCACCCTTGCCGAAGTTGGTGCGCATGGTGGCGACGAGCTGATTCGTCTCGCTCATGATGTTCTTCTCCTTGCGGGCTTTCGCCCAACCGAAGGCGGTGACCCGCCTGCTTGATGTTGTCTCGCCGTGTGGCGCGTCAGAAGGGCCCGCAAAGAGGCTCTACCGCGTCGATCACGGGCGCTGGAGCGCCCCTCGCCGAAGTACAGCCACCTATCTTACCCCACGGCTCGTCATATCGAAACGAACCGGCCCCCGCGATACCCCTACCCGGCGAGCCGCCAGTCCACGGGGTCCGTGCCCTGCGCGACGAGGGCCTCGTTCGCGCGGCTGAACGGGCGCGATCCGAAGAAGCCGCGCGAGGCCGACAGCGGCGAGGGGTGCGGGCTCTCGATCCGCGGTACGGATCCCAGCATGGGCACGAGCGAACGGGCGTCGTTGCCCCACAGGATCGCCACGAGCGGGCCGCCGCGGGCGACCAGGGCGCGGATCGCGTGCTCCGTGAACGCCTCCCATCCCTTGCCGCGATGCGACGCGGGCGCACCGGCGCGAACGGTCAGCACCCGGTTGAGCAGCATGACGCCGTGATCGGCCCACGCGGTGAGGTCGCCGTGGGGCGCGGGCGGGATGCCGAGGTCGCTCTGCAGCTCCTTGTAGATGTTCTGCAGGCTGCGCGGGATCGGACGCACCTCGGGCGCGGTCGCGAAGGAGAGCCCGATGGGGTGACCCGGGGTGGGATAGGGATCCTGCCCCACGATCAGCACCCGCACGTCGGCGAGCGGCCGCTGGAACGCGGCGAGGATACGGTCCCCCGCGGGCAGTACCCGATGCCCGGCCGCGCGCTCCGCGTTCAGGAAGCGGCCGAGCTCGGCGAGCCGATCCCCCATCGGCGCGAGGGCCTCGGCCCAGTCGGCTGCGATGTGGCCGTTCTCGGCGAGCTCGCTCAGTGTCTTCGCCATCGCGCTCACTCCGCCTTCGGCACGAGCGGGCCGCGGTGGGTGTGGAACACACTCGACTGGGCGACGGGGCGCAGCACGATCAGGTCCTGGTTCACGTGCGGCGGCTGCTCGAAGGCGCCGACCAGCACGCGGGCCACATCCTCCGCCAGCAGCGGAGTGACATCTGCGTAGGGCTTCGCGGCCGCCTCGGCGTCACCGCGCAGCCGGTTGAGCGTGAACTCCTCGGTGTGCACGAGACCGGGGGCGAGTTCCATGACGCGGATGGGCTCGCCTGCGAGTTCGAGTCGCAGCACCTCCGTCACCGCGTGCGCGGCGTACTTGGCGGCGTTGTACCCGCCTCCACCGGGATAGGCGCTGTGACCGGCGGTCGATGTGAGGTTCAGGATCGAGGCCCACCCGGTGCGTCGCGCGCCCTCCCGCAGCACCGGCAGCAGTGCGGAGGTGACCGAGCGCAGCCCGATCACGTTGACCTCGAACATGCGGCGCCAGTCCTCGTTCGAGGAGTGCTCGACGGACTCAGTGCCGATCGCACCGCCTGCATTGTTGACGAGCCCCGTAGCCCCGCCCGTCGCGGCGACCTCCGCGGCCAGGCGCGACACCTGCTCCTCGTCGGTCACGTCGCAGGCGACGGGGTGTGCTCCCGTCTCTGCGGCGAGCGCGCGCAGACGCTCCTCGCGGCGGGCGACGGCGACGGTCTGCCATCCGAGCTCGGCGAATCTTCGCACGGTCGCCGCCCCGATCCCGGAACTCGCTCCGGTGACCACCACCCGTCTCAGCATCTCGACCCCGCTTCCCATCGTCCTCGGGCGCGTCCCACGACGCCCACCCGGTCCGAGCCTATACCGAGGCTCGGCCGAGGCTCCGGGCCGCTACCATAGAAGTCCGCACGCTTTCCGTTCGACGTCGAATCCGAGGCCGCTGTGAACTCTTCGCGCACCCTGATGTGCCAGGCCATCGACATCGCCGTCTCCTCCGCTCCCCTCGCCGAGCGCAGGCTGCAGCTCGGCGAGACGCTGCGGCGGCTGCTCGGCGCCGAGATCTTCGTCTCCTATGTGTGCGATCCCGAGGGGCCGTACTCGGATCCCGTGCAGATCAGCATGGGCGAGGACGCGCTCGAGGATTACGACAGGCACTTCCGGCACGTCGACACGCTGACCCCGCGGCTCTTCGAACGCCACCGCACCTCGACGGTCGCCCCCGCACCGGATCCCGACGACGAGTTCGTGCGCGACTTCCTGCACCGACGGGATATGTACCACGGGGTGAACTACTTCGCGGCGCAGCCCGGCCCCGGTTCGATCGACCTCCGACTCTGGCGCGGCAGACGCGCGCGTCCTTTCGACACCGTCGATGCCAGGGTGCTGCAGAGCGTGGGCGACCTGGTGACGAAGCTCTGGCGGCCCGAGGAGCCGCGGAAGCCACTGAGGCTGACGCCGCGCGAGGCCCAGATCGTCGAGTTGGTCGCCGAGGGCTGGGGCGACAAGCAGATCGCCGCAAGGCTGGGGATCTCCGCGGCGACGCTGCGCACGCACCTCTCGCACAGCTTCGAGAAGACGGGCACCCGCAACCGGGCCGGGCTGGCCGCCCACTTCCTCCGGCATCATCAGAAATGACGATGGCGGGCGGGGCCTCTTCCGGCTGAGACTTTCGGGGACGCAATCTCCATCGACCAAAGGAGCCCCGATGACTTCGTCACCCGCGGCCGTCTCACCGGCATCGCGAGCCGAACTCCTCCGCCGCATCGACCGCTTCCCCCGCTGGGGCCTGACCGCCGCCTCGGTGCTCACGATCAGCCTCGGCATGCTCTTCGTGCAGTACGACATCTTCAACATCAACGTCTCGTTCGTGCAGACCTGCCTCCAGATCGTCGACGGCTGCTCGCCGACGAACTCGGACACGTTCATCGGCCTGCCCGTCTTCATGAGCCTCGTCGGCTACGGCATCGGAGCGCTGCTGCTCGGGCCGCTCTCCGACCGCTTCGGGCGCCACAGCATGCTCATCGTCTCGATGGTCGTCACGGGGCTCGGGTCGCTGTACTCGATGCTGTCGTTCGACGAGGCTCACTTCGTGCTCTCCCGCCTGATCACCGGTATCGGCGTCGGCGCCGACCTGGCGATCATCAACGTCTTCGTGAGCGAGGTCTCGCCCCGCCGTCTGCGCGGGAAATACACGAGCCTGCTCTTCATCATGGCCGCGTTCGGCTCGGCGCTGGGCATCTGGCTGGGTCTGTGGCTCACGACGCCGATGGGCGACTGGCCCTCGGGGCTGCCCTTCGCGCTCGCCTCCGAAAGCTTCGATTCGGGGTGGCGCTGGGTGTACGGGATCGGCGCGGTGCTCGCGGTGGTGTCGCTCTTCCTGCGGATATCGCTCCCGGAGTCTCCGAGGTGGCTGGCGGATCGCGGGCGCCTCGACGAGGCCGCCGCCGTGATCTCCCGCATGGAGGCGCTCGCCACACGTCGCGCCCCGCTGCTCCCGGCGGATGTGAACCCGGTCGCGATCCCGGAGCCCTCGACGAGCACCTGGGGCTCGATCCGGGAGCTCTTCCGCTCGCCCCTCTATCTGCGTCGGCTCGCGGTGCTGGGCGCGGCCTGGGGCCTCGGCTACCTGACGATCTACGCGTTCTCGGGGGCGTTCACGTCGGTGCTCGTGCGGCAGGGCTACACGCCGGGAGAGGCCGGCATGGTGTCGGCGGTCGGACTGCTCGGCTTCATCGCCGCGGCGTTCGCGATCCGCAGCGTGGTGGATCGCCTCGAGCGGAAGCTGTGGATGATGGTCGGAGGTGGGATCGCCGTCGTCGGCGCCCTGCTCGTGGCGTTCGGCGGGGAGTCGCCGCTCGTCGTGTTCGCCGGGGCGATCATCCTCTTCTTCGGCCAGAACCTCTGGGTGCCCGCACAGTACGCGCTGACGGCCGAGAGCTTCCCGACGCGCTTCCGCACGACCGCCTACGCACTCGCCGACAGCATCGGGCACGTCGGCGGCGGGCTCGGGGTGTTCCTCCTGGTGGGGGCGCTCGGGCAGCTGCCGCTGCAGGCGACGATGCTGGGGCTCGTCGCGTTCCTGGTGCTAGGTTCGTTCGTCAACCTCCTCGCGGTGAATACGCGGGGCAAGAACCTGGAGGAGATCTCCCAGTGAGCACGAGCATCGCGCGCATCGTCGAGCCGATCGAGCACCCCGACGAGGGCACCTGGACCCAGCTCGCCGCCGAGGCGCAGATCGAGGAGCAGTCCCGTCAGAGCGACGACGCGCCGTTCCCGATCGCGGTCAAGGCGAACATCGCGGTGCGCGGCTTCCGTCGCTCGGCCGCCTGCCCGGTGTTCGACACCGTGACCGAGGAGGTCGATGCGCCTGTCGTCGCGCTGCTGCGGCGGGCGGGCGCCGTGGTCGTCGGCACGACGAACATGCACGAGCTCGCCTTCGGCATCACCTCGGAGAACGCCGCGTTCGGTGCGGCGCGGATCCCGAGCCATCCGGGATTCTCGGCGGGCGGTTCCTCGGGCGGCAGCGCCGCGGCGGTCGCCTCGGGAGCCGTGCCGATCGCGCTCGGCACCGACACCGGGGGCTCGGTGTCGATCCCGGCCGCGCACTGCGGGATCGCGGGGTTCCGCCCGAGCACCGGGCGCTGGCCGACCTCGGAGATCCTCGGGCTGTCGACCACGCGGGACACCCCCGGGGTGTTCGCGCGATCGGTCAACGACCTCGAGCGGGTGGATCGCTGGGTCGCCGGCGAGCGGCCGGCCTCTGCGGCGGCGGGCGCGGAGGTGCCGGGCACGGCAAGTACAGCGGGGGCGGCCGACAGGCCGATCCGGATCGGGCTGCCGACCCGACTGTGCGACGACCTCCGGCCCGAGACCCGAGCGGCGTTCGAGGCCGCCCTCGACCGCCTGCCCGCCCGGTTCGAGACGGTGCACGCCGATTTCGACGAGATCCAGGAGGCGGCCATGGCGGCCGAGGCCCCGCTGGTGATGTGGGAATCCCGCAGGCTGCTCGGCGATGCCGCGGGCCGGGCACTCGAGCTCCCGCCCGAGGCCGCGTTCGAGCGCCTCGTGCGCGAGGTCGCCAGCCCCGACGTGCGGTCGGTGCTGCTCGCGGAGCTCCGGTCGCCGGTGACGGCCGAGGCCTACACCGAGGCCCGATCCCGGGTCTTCGCGGTTCGCGCCGCGTACTCCCGCCTGATGTTCTCGCTGCAGTTGGACGCGCTCCTCTTCCCCACCGCACCCGCACCGGCGCCGGCCCTCGGAATCGGTGGCACCGTCGAGCACCTCGGGCGCGAACTGCACATCTTCAACCTCTACACGCGCAACACCGCCCAGGGCACGGTCCTCGGCGTGCCTATGATCACGCTCCCGGCGCCGATCGCCCCCGGAGCGCTGCCCGTGGGCGTCACGCTCCAAGGACACCGATTCGACGACCGGAGCGCTCTCGCCCTCGCCCGAGAGCTCGAGACGGCGCTCGCGCCCGAATGGTGAGCGGGGCCGCGCAACGTTACGCGCCGTGTCTGGCACCATTGTCCTTCTCAGGCGCAGTTCGTAGTCTCGACAGCATCGCCCATCCGAGCGAACGCGTCGACTACCGCGCCCTTCCACCGCACGACCCACTCACCGAGGAGTTTTCATGACCGACCAGACCTGGGGCTTCGAGACCAAGCAGATCCACTCGGGCCAGCAGCTCGACGCAACCGGCGCCCGCGCGCTGCCGATCCACCAGACCACGGCCTACGTCTTCTCCGACACCGATCAGGCGGCGAACCGGTTCGCACTCACCGAGCCCGGCAACATCTACACCCGCATCACCAATCCCACCCAGGATGTCGCCGAGCAGCGCGTGGCCGCTCTCGAGGGCGGCACCGCCGCGCTCTTCCTCGCGAGCGGCCAGGCGGCGTCGACCTTCGCCGTGCTGAACATCGCGGGTTCGGGCGACCACATCGTCTCGTCGAGCTCCATCTACGGCGGCACGTACAACCTGTTCAAGTTCACGCTCGCGAAGCTCGGCATCGAGGTGACCTTCGTCGAGGATCAGGACGACCCCGCGGCCTGGCAGCGCGCGGTGCGCCCCAACACCAAGCTGTTCTTCGCCGAGTCGATCGCCAACCCGCGCTCGGCGATCCTCGATATCCGCGCCGTCGCAGACGTCGCGCACGAGAACGGCCTGCCGCTCATCGTCGACAACACGGTGGCCAGCCCCTACCTCGTGCGCCCCCTCGAGCACGGCGCCGACATCGTGCTGCACTCGGCCACCAAGTTCCTGGGCGGCCACGGCACCACCCTCGGCGGCGTGATCGTCGACGGCGGCACCTTCCCCTGGTCGCAGCACGCCGATCGCTTCCCCGGACTCACCGAGCCCGATCCCTCGTACAACGGCATCAGCTACACGGGCGCGGTGGGCGACGGCGTGGCCTTCGTCATCAAGGCGCGCACGCAGCTGCTGCGCGACCTCGGGTCGGCGATCGCTCCGCAGAGCGTGTGGCAGCTGCTGCAGGGCATCGAGACGCTGTCGCTGCGCATGGAGCGCCACGTGCAGAACGCGCAGGAGGTCGCGGAGTGGCTCGACAACCACGACGACGTCGCCGGCGTCTCATACTCGGGGCTGCCGTCGAGCCCCTGGTACGCCCTCGCGAACCGCTACGCGCCGAACGGCGTGGGCGCCGTGCTCTCGTTCGACCTCAAGGGCGGGGTCGAGGCGGGCAAGGCGTTCGTGAACGCGCTCGAACTGTTCAGCCACGTCGCCAATATCGGCGACGTGCGCAGCCTGGTGATCCACCCCGCCTCGACCACGCACTCGCAGCTCACCCCCGAGCAGCAGCTCACCGCCGGCGTCACCCCGGGCCTCGTGCGCCTATCCGTCGGTCTCGAGAGCATCGCGGACATCAAGTCCGACCTCGAGCGGGGCTTCGCCGCGGCACGGCGCGTCGTCGCCGAGTCGAACGCGCGGGCGTAGCACGCCGCTGTTCCTTCTGTGCTCGGGCGCGAGCCTGTCCTCCCGTTCTTCGGAGCGCACCGTTTATTCGGATCAAACCCAAGCGATCCGATCCGAATAAACGGTGCGCTCCGAAATACGGGCTGGGCGGGGACTGAATGGGCGGGGACCGAACGGGCGGGGACTGATCAGGGCAGACCCGGCAGGCAGGATGGCAGACCGCATCAGACCGTGCGACGGGAGCTCGCCACGACCCCGGCGCTCGCCGCCACGACGAGCAGGATCGCCAGCAGTTGCCGCGCATCGAGCTGCTGGTGCAGCACCGCGAGACCGGCGAGGGCGGCCACGGCCGGCCCGAGGCTCGACAGCACGCCGAACACGCGCGCCGACATGCGCTTCAGCGCGAGGAACTCGAGCCCGTAGGCGATCACACTGGTCATCAGCGCCAGAACGGCGAAGGCGCCGAGCAGCCCCGGGTCCTGCCGTACACCCTGCATCGCCTGCCCGGCCCCGAGCGGCACGATCACGACCGCCGCGACCGCGACCGAGGCGACCAGCCCGTCGATCCCCCGAACCCGAGAGCTGAGGCGTGCGGAGGCCAGGATGTAGAGCGCCCAGAACGCCGCGGCGACACCCGCGAACAGCGCCCCGCGAAGCGTCACCGTGCCGGTATCGTCGAGGCCCAGCAGCAGGATGCCGCCGAGCGCGAGCAGCACCCAGGCCGCGTCGACGGCCCGTCGGATCCCCGCGGCGGCCACGGCGAGCGGCCCCATCAGTTCGATCGTCACGGCGAGACCGAGCGGGATCTCCGCGATCGCCAGGTAGATGAAGACGTTCATGCCGCCCATGCCGATCCCGAGCAGCACGACCCCCAGCCAGGTTCGTGCGTTCCACCCCCGCACCCGCGGCCGAACGAGCACGATGAGGATGACCGCGGCGAACCCCAGCCGAAGCGCGGCCGCGCCGAGCGGCCCGACGCTCTCGAAGAGCGACCCGACGAAGGCGTTGCCGAACTGGACGCTGAAGATGGCTGCAACGGCGAGCAGACTCGCTGGGATGCGGGGCGGATCGGCGGGCACCTCAACACCCTACCGTCGGGATCCGCGCTGCCCGTCGGCCGCCGGCCCGGGCCGCGCCCGGACCCGTGACCACCCGGCCCGCCCGAAACCACCCGGGCCCCACCACCCACCCGCCCCCCTGAACCCTCATCAGCCAGACACCACCCACTCCAACCCCACCCGACCCCGCGTAACATTCGCCCGCCCGAACGCCGGCCGAGGCAGAATGGTGAGTTATGGACTGGCAGACCCCCGAGGACTCGTTCCCGACCGACTTCATCACCGACGCGCAGCTGCGCGCGCTCATGGGGCGGCCGCCGATCTCGGGCGGGTGGCGCGACGGCGACCCCGTCGGCGATCGCGAGTTCGTGAATGTCGGCGCTCTCACGACCGAGGCCGGGGTCGAGATCCCGAACGTGCGCATCGCCTACGAGACCTTCGGCGAGTTGAACGAGCGCCGCGACAACGCGATCCTCGTGTTCCACGCGCTGACCGGTGACAGCCACCTCGCGGGAGACGCTGGGCCCGGGCATCCGACCGACGGCTGGTGGAGCGAGATCGTGGGGCCGGGGCTGCCGCTCGACACGAGCCGCTACTGCGTCGTCGCACCCAACGTGCTGGGAGGGTGCCAGGGCTCGACGGGGCCGGGATCGCTCGACCCCGCGGGGCAGGAGTGGGGCGGCCGGTTCCCCTATCTCACGATCCGTGACCAGGTCGCAGCGGCCGCCCGGTTCGCCGACGGGGTCGGCATCGACCGCTTCGCCGCCGTGATCGGGGGTTCGATGGGCGGCATGCACGCGCTCGAGTGGGGTATCTCGCACCAGGATCGCGCTGAGCGGCTGGCGGTGATCGCAGCTCCACCGGTCACGACGGCGGATCAGATCGGCCTCAACCTCGTGCAGCTGGAGGCGATCCGCTCCGACCCGTTCTACCGCGGCGGCAACTACTACGACGCCCCCGACGGCATCGGCCCCCACCACGGCCTCGCCACCGCGCGCCGCCTCGCCCTGCTGAACTACCGCAGCAACACCGAGCTCGACGACCGCTTCGGCCGGGCCTGGCAGTCGGCGGTGAGCCCGCTCGGAGACGGCGGCCGCTTCGCGGTCGAGTCGTATCTCGACTTCCACGGCAACAAGTTCACCCGACGATTCGACGCGAACAGTTACCTCACCCTCGTGCAGGCGATGAACTCGCACGATGTCGGGAGGGGGCGTGGCGGGGTGCGCGCTGCTCTCTCGACGCTCGAGCTGCCGACGCTCGTGCTCGGGATCCCGAGCGATCGCCTCTTCACGCTCGAGGGGCAGGACGAGATCGCGCGCCACACGCCGGGCAGCCTCGACGGGGATCGCGCGACGCGCATCGACTCGCCGTTCGGGCACGACTCGTTCCTGATCGAATTCGAGAAGGTGGGCGAGCAGCTGCGGCGCCTGCTCGAGGTGTGAGCGGGGCTCCCGCGGGCGCTCCCCCTCGAACTCCGCCGCCCCGTCGAGACGGGCCGTTTCTATCGAGGCGTCCCGCAATTCGCGCGACATATCGGCCGACTCGATACTTATGGGCCGGCTCAGTGTCGCGCGCACGGCGCCTCTGCACGTGCGGGCTCGGCGGCTGGTGTTTCTGTTGCCGAATCGCAATCTTCAGGCTCCGCTCCTGAGCCGTTTCATCAACACTTGTGCGCTATTCTGACGTTACCGCCCTAAAACTTGTGCTATCCATGCAGCACAAGTTTTGCTAGCCTGAGCACGGGCAGATCGCCCAGCGAACCCAGAATGAGGTGCCGATGCCGTCTCGAACCGTCTCCGCCCGACTCGCGCTCCCCGCGCTCATCACCGTGTCGCTACTCGCGCTCGCCGGCTGCAGCGGCGGCGACTCGAAGAAGTCCTCCGAACCCGAGGAGGGCCCGCTCACCAAATACATGTCGGCTCTCTACGGGAGCCAAGAGCAGGACCAGGAGTTCTACGACAAGATCAACGAGAAGCGCGAGGAGCTCATCGCCGAGTGCATGGCCGACGAGGGCTTCGAGTACCAGCCGAACACCCAGAACGGTGGCATGGTCAGCTTCGACGACGAAGAGATCGACTGGGGCAGCCGCGAGTACGCCGAGCAGTACGGCTACGGCTTCACCGACTTCCCCGGCCGCGCCGAGATGGAGGCCGAGGGCGAAGGCGAGGAGTACGTCGACCCCAACCAGGACTACATCGAGTCCCTCAGCGAATCCGAGCAGCAGGCCTTCTACGAGGCACTGTCAGGCCCCCAGCCCACGGAGGAGGATATGGCCGCCATGGAGGACGGCACCTTCGAGTGGGACTGGAGCAAGATGGGCTGCTCGGGCGTCGCCGATCACGAGACCCAGGAGATGTACGGCCCCGGTATGGCCGCGATGGAGGATCCGGAGTTCGCCGAGCTGTTCGAGAGCATGGAAGCAGTCTGGGCCGGGATCTACAACTACGAGGATCCGGCGGCCACCAGCCCCAACGACGACGTCGCGAAGCTCGACCGCGAGTGGTCGGAGTGCATGGCCGACGCCGGCTACACCGACCTCACGAATCCCATGCACGCGCAGAACGTCTTCATGGAGGAGTCGAACTCGCTCTACGAGCTGCCCGAGGGCGAGGATCCCGAGAAATGGGAGGGCCCGAGCGAGAAGCAGATGTCGGAGATCAAGAAGCGCGAGATCGAGATGGCCGTCACCGACTGGGAGTGCAAGGACAAGCTCGGCTACGACGACAAGGTGCAGCAGATCACCTTCGACCTCGAGCAGAAGTTCGTCGACGAGCACAAGGCGGAGCTCGACGCGCTCATCGCCAAGTACAGCGTCGACGAGAAGAAGTAGCACGTGGCACCGCTTCGACGCCGGAGGGGCGCCGCATCTCGGAGCGCCGAGGCCGAGGCCGGAAGCGCGGAGAGCGGAAGCGCGGAGGCCGCTCTCAGCCTCGGCCTCGAGACCGGTGACCCGGATCCCGAGGCCTCCGCTGCTGCGCAGCTCTCCGGCGACGAGACGCTCTCGCGAGAACCGGCTCCGCCCGAGGGGCCCGAACCGCCTCGCACCGGTTCCGAGAAACCCCGCAGGAGCTGGTCGGGCCCCCGCCTCGTGATGCTGCTCGCCATCGTGGCCGTCGCCTCGCTGCTGGTCGGAGTCGGGGTCATGCAGTTCATCGTCTCCCCCGCCGAACTCGCCGCGCGCACCGCTGCGCCCGAGCCCGGACCGGTGACCGCTCCCGTCGAGCAGCGCACCATCGAGAACACGATCGTGTCGCGCGGCGAGATCACCTACGCCGACGCCGTCGATGTGGAGATCGACGCTTCCGCTGCCGGCGAGCGCCCCGTCGTCACGGGCCACGTGCCTGAGGTCGGCACGGTGTTCGAGGCGGGCAACATCGCGCTCGAACTCGCAGGGCGGCCCGTCGTCGTGCTGCCGGGCGAGCTGCCCTCGTACCGCACGCTCTCGGTCGGCATGCGAGGCCCCGATGTGGCGCAGCTGAAGGCCGCTCTCTCGGGCATGGGGTACGGGGTCGGCGATCCTGCATCCGACGTCTTCGACTACGACACGGCGATCGCCGTCGGCACGCTCTACGAGCAGATCGGCTATGAGGCGGCCACGGGCGGCCCTGAGGCCCAGCAAATGCTGCGGGACGCGGAGCGTGCGGTGCGCGACGCCAACACCTCCCTGGCGCAAGCGCAGGCCGCGCTGAACGAAGCGGTCGGCTCCCAGGCTCCGAGCGTGCTCGGCGAGCGGGCGGCCGTGAACGCCGCCTCCGATCAGGTGTACGACGCGCAGCAGCAGCTCGCGACCGCCCAGGAGGCCGTGCTGCCGACCCTGCCGTCGAGCGAGGTGCTGTTCCTGGCGGATCTGCCGCGCCGCGTCGACGCGGTCTCGGTGGCGCGGGGTGACATTCTGTCGGGCACACCCATGAGCGTGTCGGGCGCGACGCTCACGATCGTCGGTTCGGTCTCGCAGCAAGACGCCGAGCTGCTCGAAGAGGGGCTCACCGCGTTCTTCCCCGGCCCCGACGACACCGAGCTGACAGCCACCGTGCAGAAGATCTCGGCTCCGAAGAGCGGCGGATCGGGATCCGGCGACGGGGAGAACCCGGAGGGAGCGGGCGGATCCGGCGGCTCCGGAGGATCGAACGACGGCGCGGGGCGGTACACGGTCGAACTGAGCCCCGGCGAACTCACCCCGGAACAGATCGACGCGCTGCGCGGTACCAATGTGCGCCTGCGCATCCCGATCGCGTCGACCGACGGAGAAGTGCTCGCGGTGCCGATCGCGGCGCTCTCGGCTGGATCGGGCGGCGAGGACCGCGTCGAGCTGCTCATCGACCCGAAGAACGGTCCCGACGCCGAGACCGAGAACATCCCGGTCGAGGCCGGGCTCGCGGCCGACGGCTACGTCGAGATCGCCTCCGAAGATCCGCGCATCACCGCCGGGGCCAAGGTCGTGGTGGGCCGATGAACCCGTCGACGAGCGGGATCGAAGCGCTCTTCGCCGACGCGGATCCCGCAACCGACGCAGTTCCCCCGACCGACGCCCCCGCGGTCGCGCCGCTCCGGCCCCCCGCGAGCGACCGCGAGGTCGTGCGACGCGCGCGGGCGCGGGTGAAAGCCCGTCGCCGGGCAGCGCGGAGGAGCGCGGCGCGCGGCACGGCGCCCGGCGCGCTCAGCGGCACGGTCGGTGATACCGACCATGCCGGTCCCATCATCGAGCTCGCGGACGTCACGAGGTTCTTCCCCGGTCCGCCCCCGGTCAACGCGCTGCGCGGCGTCGACCTCGCCGTCGAGCGCGGCGACTACCTCGCGATCGTCGGCCCCTCGGGCTCGGGAAAGTCGACCATGCTCAACACGCTCGGTCTGCTCGACCGGCCGAGCACCGGAAGGTTCCTCTTCGAGGGCATCGATGTCTCGCAGCTGGGCGACGATGAGCGCGCCGCGCTCCGATCGCGCGCGATCGGCTTCGTATTCCAGTCCTTCCACCTGCTCCCGACGCGCAGCGTGCTCGAGAACGTGATGCTCGCGGGCACCTACGCCGGCATCCCGCGCGAGCAGCGCGAGCCCTCGGCTCGCGAGGCGCTCGACCGGGTCGGGCTCGCCCACCGCGTCGACTTCTCACCCGCCACGCTCTCGGGCGGCGAGCGTCAGCGGGTCGCGATCGCACGCGCTGTGTGCACCTCGCCGCGGCTGCTGCTCGCGGACGAGCCGACGGGCAACCTCGACCGCGCCAACTCCCAGGCGGTCATGGAGCTCTTCGACGAGTTGGGCGCCGAGGGACTCACGATCGTCATGATCACCCATGACGAGGCTGTTGCGGCGTCCGCCCGCCGCCGGGTGCGCATGCACGACGGCGAACTCTCGGAGATCGCGTGAGGGCCCGACGCGCGATCCCGGGCATCTCGCGGCGCGACCTGATCCGGGAGTCCCTCGAGGGGGTCGGCGCACGGCCATCGCGGCTGCTGATCACACTCATCGGCACGGTGCTCGGGATCGCCTCGCTCGTCGCGACGATCGGTTTCGCGCAGACGGCTGCCGGGCAGATCGCGCAGCAGTTCGATGCACTGGCCGCGACGCGGGTGACGGTCGAACCCGGCAAGAGCACCGGCCCCGGCGGCAAGGAGCGCGCCACGGCCCGGCTGCCGTGGGACTCCGTGGATCGCGTGCGCGACCTCGCAGGGGTGGAGCACGCCGCGCTGTACGCCAAGGTGGCCGATGCGCCGCGCGTCGACGCGGTGCGGGTGCAGGATCCCTCGGTCGCTCCGAAGGTTCCCCCGCCTGTGGTCGGCGCATCGCCCGAGCTGCTCGACACCGTGGAGGGGGAGATCGGCACCGGCCGGTTCTTCGACTCCGGTCACGAGGAGCGGCGGGATCGCGTGGTGGTGCTCGGGGCCGACGCGGCCGAGCAGCTCGGTATCAACCGTGTCACAGGGCAACCCGCGATCTTCATCGACGACCAGGCCTACACCGTCATCGGCATCCTGAGCGACGTGGGCACCCGCAACGTTCTGCTCGATTCGGTGATCGTTCCCCTGTCGACGGCCAGAGCCGAACTCGGCCTGACCGCCGCGGAGAGCCTCGACATCCGCATCGCCGTCGGCGCCGGGCCGGTCGTCGCCCACCAGGCCCCGATCGCGCTCTCGCCGAACAGCCCCGACGGTTTCAAGGTGTCGGCGCCCGCCGACACGAGCACCCTGCAATCGGGGGTCGAGGCCGACGTCAACGTGCTGTTCCTCGCCATCGGCATCGTCGCGTTGCTGGGAGGCGGAATCGGGATCGCCAACGTCACTCTGCTCTCCGTCTCGGAGCGCAGGGGCGAGATCGGCCTGCGCCGGGCGCTCGGGGCGCGCACCCGGGACATCATCGCCCAGTTCATGCTCGAGTCGTTCACCACGGGCGTGCTCGGCGGGCTCATCGGAGTGGTCGTCGGCCTCTTCGCGCTGATCGGCGTGTGCCTCGTGCAGCAGTGGACGCCCGTGCTGGCCGTGTGGGCCGCACCCGTCGGAGTCGTGGTGGGCGCGCTCGTCGGCCTCGCGGCCGGCACCTATCCGGCGCTCAAGGCGGCGCGGATCGAACCCGTCGACGCGCTCCGCGATTCCTAGCGCGCGACCTGGCTTGCCCGCCCCTCCCACCGGCCTCACACTTTCAAAGCGTAGTCTCGGCGAGTGTTTGTCTACCGCGAAGGGAGCCCGCGAACCGTGACCGCCGTATCGTCGCGCCGTACCGTGCGCACCGTCAGCGTGGTGGCGACCGTTTCGGCCGCGCTGCCGCTGTGCCTCACCGCTTGCTCCCCCGCCTCGCCTTCGACCGTGCAGGCGATCGAGCTGCACACCTCGCCGGAGTCCGATCTCCTCGAGGCCGCGACGGAGCGCGTATACGAGGTCACCGAGACCCGGCTGCTGTCCGAGACCGACGGTGACGCACTCTCGACGTTGATCTCGGAGACCCTCTCCGCGAGCGGCCACATCGTGCTGCTCGACGGCGTGATCACCGAGGCGAGGCTCGACGTGAGCGCGGCCGGCCTGCCCGACGCCGAGTTCGAACTCACCGAACCCGCTCAGCTGAGGCGCGACGTGAGCGATGAGGCGACGGTGAGCGCGGTCGGCACCCTCTCCGCCGACGGATTCACGCGGCCCGACACCAGCCTGCTCGTCACCCCCACCAAGCTCACCGATGAGGCCGCCGAGTTCGACGTGCGACTCGAGGTTCCCGACAATCCGCTCATCGCCGAGGACACCCTCGGTGTCGACGAGCTCGCGGCTCACCTGGTCTTCGAAGCTCGCTGAGGCCCGGGCCTCCGACGGGCTCGGGCAACCGGGGCCTCCTACGGGCTCGGGTGACCCGTACTTCGGGTCTCACCGATATTTCGGACGGGATCAGGCTTCCCGATCCGAAACATCGGTGAGACCCGAAGCAGGGTTCAGGGAGTCGCGGCGCCGCGTCGGGCGAAAAGACTCACCGCCGCGGCTACCAGCAAAGCCGCGGAGAGGAGTGCGCCCAGGGAATCGCCCGCGCCCGTGCGCGCGAGCTTCGAGCCGGCGTAGATCAGTCGAAGCGCCGTCTCCGGGTCGCATCATGCACCTCGCCCACCAGCTCCTCGATCACATCCTCGAGGAAGACCACGCCGAGATCGGCGCCCTCTCCGTCGTAGATGCGTGCGAGATGGATGCCGCGGGCCTGCATGCGGGCGAGCACGTCCTCGAGTTCGGTCTCGGCGTGGATCGAGATCATCTCGCGAATCCGCTTACCGGGGATCGGCTCGGCGATTCGGTCCTCCCCCAGCCGCACGAGATCCTTGATGTGCACGTACCCGGCGAGTCCGCCTTCCGCGTCGGCGATGGGATACCGGGAGAAGCCGTGCCTCGCGACCGCCGCATCGACGTCCAGGGCCGTTGCACCCACGGGCAGCACGACGAGCCGCTCGAACGGCACCAGCAGATCCTCGGCGCGCTTCTCGGTGAACTCGAAGGCAGCGGTCAGCGTTCCATTGCGGTCCTCGAGCACACCCTCGCGCGTCGACTGGTTCACGATGCTCGCGACCTCCTCGAGCGTGTAGGTGCTCGTGGTCTCCGACTTCGGCTCGACGCCGAACAGCCGCAGGGTGCCGTTCGCGACAGCGTTGAGTGCGGCGATGATGTGCTTGAGCAGGCGCGACACCGCGACGAGCGGCGGGGCGAGCAGCAGCACGGCCTGATCCGGCAGCGAGAACGCGGCGTTCTTCGGCACCATCTCGCCCAGCACCACGTGCAGATACGACACGAGCAGCAGTGTGATCACGAACGCGCCGATCGACACCGCCTCGGCGGGCAGGCCGGTCCAGGCGAGCGGCCCCTCGAGCAGGTGGTGGATCGCGGGTTCGGAGACGTTCAGGATCAGCAGCGAGCACACGGTGATGCCGAGCTGGCTCGTCGCCAGCATCAGCGTCGCATGCTCCATGGCGTACAGCGCGGTCTTGGCCCGCTTGGAGCCGGCTTCGGCCCGCGGCTCGATCTGCGAGCGGCGAGCGGAGATGACGGCGAACTCGGCGCCGACGAAGAAGGCGTTGAAGGCGAGCAGCACGACAAGCCAGACGATTCCCATCCAGTCGCTCATGCCCGGTCCCCCTCTCGCCCGTTCTCGTCAGCGGTCGGCGACGGCTGAGGAGGACTCGTGTACCGCAGGCGCGCGACCCGCCGCCCGTCCATGCGCTCGACCCGCAGCGTCGCGCCATCGGGCAGCGAGACCTCGTCGCCGGGCTCGGGAATCCGACCGAGCTCGCGCAGCACGAAACCCGCGACCGTGTCGTACGAGTCATCGTCGGGAATCTCGATCCCCGTCTGCTCGAGCACCTCGTCGGGGCGCAGGTCGGCGGGGAATGTCATCCGCTCAGCGGTGCCGACGACGCCGGCGGCGGCGCGGTCGTGCTCATCGGCGACCTCGCCGACGATCTCCTCGACCAGATCCTCGAGCGTCACGATGCCGGCCGTACCGCCGTACTCGTCGACCACGATGCCGAGCTGGAACCCCGAGGAGCGCAGCTCTTCGAGCAGATGGTCGAGGTGCATGGTCTCGGGAACGCGCACCACCTCTTCGGCGAGAGCGGCGACCGGCACCTCTCCGCGCTTGCTCCGGGGCACGGCCACGGCCTGCTTCACGTGCACGACCCCCACCACGTCGTCCCGGTCCTCGTCGATCACCGGAAACCGCGAGAACCCCGAGCGGCCCGAGAGTTCGAGCACCGCCTGAGCCGGCTCGAGCCGCTGCACGCTCTCCACGCGGAGTCGCGGGGTCATCACGTCTGCAGCGGTGAGCTCGGAGAATCGCAGCGTGCGGTCGAGCAGCGTCGCGGTATCCGCTTCGAGCAGCCCGGCGCTCGCAGAGTGCCGCACGAGCGACGAGAGCTCCTCGGCCGATCGCGCACCCGAGAGCTCCTCCTTGGGCTCGATGCCGATCGCGCGAAGCAAGCCGTTGGCGCTACCGTTCAGCGCAAGCACCGCGGGCTTGAAAGTCACCGTGAACGCGGCCTGGGCCGGCATCACCGCCCTCGCTGTGGCGAGCGGCTTCGCGAGTGCGAAGTTCTTGGGCACCAGCTCGCCCACGATCATCGAGAACACGGTCGCGAGGGCGACCGCCACGGGTGCGCTGATGGTTCGGCGCAGATCCTCCGGCACCCCGAGCGCGCCGAGCGGAGCGTCGAGGAAGCCGCTGAGGGCCGGTTCGAGCGTGTAGCCCGCGAGCAGCGTGGTGAGCGTGATGCCCAGCTGCGCGCTCGAGAGATGGGTCGATGTGCGGGTGAGGCCGCGGATCACGCGGTCGAGACCGCGCTGGCCGTCTGCTCTGCGCCGCTCGAGGTCGTGCCTGTCGAGAGCGACGAGGGAGAACTCGGCCGCGACGAAGATGCCGGTGCCGAAGGTGAGAAGAATGCCGATGAGCAGAAGGAGCCAGTCGTTCACCGGCCGCTCCTCGGCGTGGGAAGGGGCCGCGCTTCAGCGCGGCCGATACTCGGGGGGTCTGACGGTCTTCGAGAGTCTGAGTCCATAGCCCTACCGATCTTAGCAGTCGACCATGGAGATTCGTCCTGAGTATCATCCCCCACCCGGCTCCCGAAAGGCGTAGGCTTGTCTACTGGAAACCGGCTAAGGAGCCGGCCCCGGCTACACGCTGCCACATACGACATCAACGAAGGGAAGTCGCTTTGGCGGAGCGCACGGAGACCACCGGACAGGCTGGTCTCTCAGGAGATTTCGGTGCAAACGAGTGGCTCGTCGACGAGCTGTGGAAGCAGTATCAAGTCGACAAGAACGCTGTGGATCGGTCATGGTGGCCGGTGCTCGAGCAGTACGGTCGCGAGGCCGGCCGGCAGACCGACGCCCGACCTGCCGAGGCTCGGCCCGCTCCGGCCGCGCAGCCCGCAACGAACGCGCAGGCGGCCCCCGCCTCTCCCCCGACCACGCCGGTCCCCACCTCGACGCAGCCCGCGCGCACCACCAACGCCGCCCCTCGCGAGGCTCCGATCCCCGCGGACGCCCCTCATAAGGCCGCCCGCGCCGAGGCCACGGATCAGCAGGAGGACAAGGTCACGCCCCTGCGCGGCATGTCGCGCACGCTCTCCAAGAACATGGATCAGAGCCTCACGGTCCCCACCGCGACCAGCGTGCGCACGATCCCCGCGAAGCTGCTGATCGACAACCGCATCGTCATCAACAACCACCTCCGCCGCAGCCGCGGCGGCAAGGTCTCCTTCACCCATCTCATCGGCTGGGCGCTGATCCAGTCCCTCAAGGAGTTCCCCAGCCAGAACGTCGCCTACGCGGAGGTCGACGGCAAGCCGTCGATCGTCGCCCCCGCGCACATCGGCCTCGGGATCGCCATCGACGTGCCCAAGCCCGACGGCACCCGCTCGCTGCTCGTCCCCGCGATCAAGCGCGCCGAGACGCTCGACTTCAACGAGTACCTCTCGGCCTACGAGGACCTGGTGAAGCGCGCTCGCGACAACAAGCTCGGCGCGGCCGACTTCCAGGGCACCACGATCTCGCTCACCAACCCCGGCGGCATCGGCACCGTGCACTCGGTGCCCCGGCTGATGCAGGGGCAGGGCTCCATCATCGGCGCCGGCGCGCTCGAGTACCCCGCGGAGTTCCAGGGTGCCTCCGAGGAGACGCTCGTGCGGCTCGGCATCTCGAAGACGATCACGCTCACGAGCACCTACGACCACCGCGTCATCCAGGGCGCCGGGTCGGGCGAGTTCCTCAAACTCGTGCATGAGCGCCTCACCGGCGGCCACGGCTTCTACGAGGAGATCTTCGCCGCCCTGCGCATCCCGTACAAGCCGGTGCGCTGGGCCACCGATATCCACGTCGACGTCTCCGGCGCTGTCGACAAGACCGCCCGCGTGCAGGAGCTCATCAACTCGTTCCGCGTGCGCGGACACCTCATGGCAGACGTCGACCCGCTCGAGTACGTGCAGCGCACGCACCCCGACCTCGAGATCGAGAACCACGGGCTCACGTTCTGGGATCTCGACCGCGAGTTCGTCACGGGCGGCATCGGCGGCAAGCGCACCATGAAGCTGCGCGACATCCTCGGCGTGCTGCGCGACTCCTACTGCCGCAAGATCGGCATCGAGTACATGCACATCCAGGATCCCGAGCAGCGCCTGTGGCTGCGCGGGCAGCTCGAGGTGCCGTACGCGAAGCCGAGTCACGACGAGCAGATGCGGATCCTCGAGAAGCTCAACGAGGCCGAGGCCTTCGAGACCTTCCTGCAGACCAAGTACGTGGGTCAGAAGCGATTCAGCCTCGAGGGCGGCGAATCCGTCATTCCGCTGCTCGACGCCATGCTCATCGATGCCGCCGAGGACGGCGTCGACAGCGTCGACATCGGAATGGCGCACCGAGGCCGTCTGAACATCCTGTCGAACATCGCGGGCAAGACCTACGGTCAGATCTTCCGCGAGTTCGAGGGCGCCCAGTCGCAGAAGGGCGGCTCGGGCGATGTCAAGTACCACCTCGGCACGAACGGCGTGTTCAGCGCCCCGAACGGCGCCCAGGTTCCGATCTACCTCGCAGCGAACCCGTCGCACCTCGAGACCGTCGACGGCGTGCTCGAGGGCATCGTCCGCGCGAAGCAGGATCTCAAGCCGATCGGCTCGTTCACGACGCTGCCGATCCTCATTCACGGCGACGCGGCCATGGCCGGTCAGGGCGTCGTCTACGAGACGCTGCAGATGTCGCAGCTGCGCGGCTACCGCACGGGCGGCACGATCCACATCATCATCAATAACCAGGTGGGCTTCACGACCCTTCCGCTCGACTCGCGCTCCGGGGTCTACTCCTCCGAGATCGGCAAGGTCGTGCAGGCTCCGATCTTCCACGTGAACGGCGACGACCCCGAGTCGGTCGTGCGGGTCGCGAAGCTCGCCTACGAGTACCGCCAGCGCTTCCACGTCGATGTGATCATCGATCTCGTCTGCTACCGCCGGCGCGGCCACAACGAGGGGGATGACCCCTCGATGACGCAGCCGCTCATGACCGACCTCATCGAGGCCAAGCGCTCCACCCGCCGCCTGTACACGAGCGCGCTGGTCGGCCGCGGCGACATCACCGAGGAGGAGTACGAGAAGGCGAAGCAGGACTTCCAGGATCGCCTCGAGGTCGCCTTCCAGGAGACCCACGCGGCCCAGACCGGGTCGATCCCGATCGTCGGCTCCGGCGGGATCGCGGAGGTCGGCGAAGTCGGCGGCCCCGGCCCCGCTCCGCTCGAGACCGCCGTGGACCGCGCGGTGGTCGAGCGTGTGGGCGATGCGTTCGCGAACAAGCCCGAGGGCTTCACCGTTCACCAGAAGCTGCAGCAGCTGCTCAACAAGCGCGTCGAGATGAGCCGCGAGGGCGGCATCGACTGGGGCTTCGGCGAGCTGATCGCGCTCGGCTCCCTGCTCATGGAGGGCACCGCGGTGCGCCTCGTGGGCCAGGATGCGCGGCGCGGCACCTTCGCGCAGCGCCATGCCGTGTTCCATGACCGCGCGAACGGGCAGGAGTGGATCCCCCTGCTCAACCTCTCGGACGAGCAGGCCCGCTTCTGGATCTACGACTCGCTGCTGTCGGAGTACGCCGCGCTCGCCTTCGAGTACGGCTACTCGCTGCAGCGCGAGGACGCCCTCGTGCTGTGGGAGGCGCAGTTCGGCGACTTCGCGAACACCGCGCAGGCCGTGATCGACGAGTACATCGCGGCGGCCGAGCAGAAGTGGGGGCAGCGCTCCTCCGTCGTCATGCTGCTTCCGCACGGCTACGAGGGCCAGGGCCCCGACCACTCGTCGGCACGTATCGAGCGCTACCTGCAGCTCTGCGCCGAGGACAACATGATCGTGGCGCGCCCGTCGACGCCCGCGAACTACTTCCACCTGCTGCGCCGCCAGGCCTACGCCCGCCCGCGTAAGCCGCTCATCGTCTTCACGCCGAAGCAGATGCTGCGTCTCCGCGGGGCGACGTCAGCGGTCGAGGACTTCACGACCGGCACGTTCCAGCCCGTGCTCGACGATCCCAAGATCGAGAACCGCCAGGCGGTGCAGCGCGTGCTGCTCGTCTCGGGCAAGACCTACTACGATCTGCGCAACGCGCTCGAGAAGAACCCCGACCCGCGCGTCGCACTCGTGCGCATCGAGCAGTACTACCCGGTTCCGAAGGTGCAGCTCGGCCGCGTGCTCACCCAGTATCCCGGCGCCGAACTCGTGTGGGTGCAGGACGAGCCTGAGAATCAGGGCGCGTGGCCGTTCGTCTCGCTCGAGCTGTCGAAGTACCTCGCGAACGACCTCATCCGCGTGGTCTCGCGCCCCGCTTCCGCTGCGCCGTCCACCGGATCGGCGAAGGTGCACGCCGTCGAGCAGGAGGAGCTCATCGCGCGGGCGCTCCGCTTCGACGACGAATCCTGAGCGGGGCCGATTCCCGCAGAGAGGCGGAAAACGCACGTGCATCGCGAGATTCTCGTGTGTTTTCTGCCTCTCGCCCCACCCGTGCCACCGCAAACGCGGCGATACACTTGAGTGCTAGCGGCCTGCTTGCCTGCTTTGAGGTGGCGCCGCGAGATTCAAGGAGCAGTTGAATGACTACTTGGCGCATGCCTATCGAAGGACACGAGCAGGAGCGGCTCTGGCTCGCATGGCCGACCAGCGGCTATACGCTCGGCGACACGGAGGCGGAGGTCGAGGAGGCGCGCACCACCTGGGCCGCCGTCGCGAACGCCGCGAGCGAGTTCGAGCCCGTGACCGTCGTGGTCAACCCGGGTGACGAGCAGATCGCCTCGAAGTACCTGTCCGCGCAGATCGATCGCCTCACGGCACCGCTCAACGACGCGTGGATGCGCGACATCGGGCCGAGCTTCGTGATCGGCGAGGACGGTCGCCTCGGCGCCGTGAACTTCGTGTTCAACGGCTGGGGCGGCCAGGACTGGGCCCAGTGGGATCACGACCAGCACATCGGCCGCATCGTTGCCGAGGCGGCCGGCGCCGAGCTCGTGAACTCGGAGATGACGAACGAGGGCGGCGGCATCCAGGTCGACGGCACCGGCCACGTCATTCTCACCAAGACCGTGCAGCTCGATCCGGGCCGCAACCCCGGCTGGACGCAGGAGCAGGTCGAGGCCGAGCTCACCCGCACCATCGGCACGACGAGCGCCATGTGGCTGCCCCGCGGCCTCACTCGCGACCACGACACCTTCGGCACGCGCGGCCACTCCGATATCCTCGCGGCCTTCGCCTCCCCCGAGGTGCTGCTCATGCACCGTCAGGACGCCGAGTCGCATCCCGATCACGTCATCGCGAAGACGAACCGCGCGGTCGCCGAGCAGTACCGCGCCGACACCTCGTCCGGTTTCGAGATCCTCGATCTGCCGGCCCCCGAGACGCTGCGCGACGAGGAGGGCTTCGTCGACTACAGCTACATCAACCACGTCGTGCTCAACGGCGCGGTGCTCGCCTGCGCGTTCGACGACCCCGCCGACGACCGGGCCCTCGCCACGCTGCGCGACGTCTATCCCGGCCGCGAGGTGATCGGGATCGACGCGCGGCCGCTCTTCGCCCGCGGTGGCGGCATCCACTGCATCACGCAGCAGCAGCCCAAGCTCGCGTAACCGCTTTCTCCGCGCAACGCCTCGGAGGCCGGAATCTTCCGGCCTCCGAGGCGTTGCACTGTTCGTACCGATTCTCACCGGAGGCTGAACCCCGTTTGTCCACGATTCTGCGCATCCTGCGTTTCACGCGTTCTCTCACGCCTTACTACCTCGCCATCATGGCCGCGGCCGCCGTCGTCACGATCGCCGGTATCGCGGTGCCGTTCATCACCGGCGCGGCGACCGACACCGTGGTCGACGCGGTGGGTTCGGTCACGGGCGGCTCCGGCATCCCCGACGGCGCGATCCGCACGGTGATGCTGCTCGCCCTCGCGCTGCTGGCCGCGAGCCTCGTCGAGACCGTGGTGAGCAATCTCGGCGGATACTGGGGCGATGTGATGAGCGAGCGCATGCGCGCGATCCTGTCGACCCGCTACTTCGAGCAGTTGCTCGCCCTGCCCCAGCGCTACTACGACAACGAGCTCACGGGTACGATCGTGGCGCGCCTCAACCGCTCGATCACCGAGATCACCAACTTCATGAAGACGTTCTCGAACATGTTCGTGACGATGCTCATGACCACGGTCGCGGTGCTCGCCATCAGCCTCTGGCACTACTGGCCGCTCGCGGTGCTCCTCCTGCTCGCCTACCCCGCGTACCTGTGGCTGACGGCGCTGACCAGTCGCAAGTGGCAGCGCATCGAGCGAGAGAAGAACGAGCATGTCGACGAGGCCTCGGGACGCTTCGCCGAGGTGGTGGGGCAGATCCGCGTGGTCAAATCGTTCGCGAGGGAGAGCAGCGAGCTCGATCGGTTCTCGGGGCACTTCGGCGAGACCGTCCGTCTCGCCTCCGAGCAGTCCCGATACTGGCACACGATGGACGCGGTGCGCCGCGGCGTGCTCAATCTCATCTTCTTCGCCCTCTATGCGATGATCTTCGTGCGCACCGTCACGGGACACTTCACGCCGGGCGAGATGGTAATGCTGATCCAGCTCATGGCGATGGCCCGCCAGCCGGTGCAGAATCTCAGCTGGGTCGTCGACACGGCGCAGCGGGCGGCTGCGGGATCCCGCTCGTACTTCGAGGTGATGGATCTCGATCCCGCGGTCGTCGGAGGCGAGGGATCGAGGCCGCGAGAGCTCAAGGCGACGACCGGGATCGGTGACGCCGACTCCGAACGGCCCGTCGTGCGCTTCCGCGATGTGGACTTCGGCTATGACGAGCACGCACTCGTGCTCGACGGCGTGAGCTTCGAGGTGCGCCGCGGCGAGCGCGTCGCCCTCGTCGGCGAGTCCGGCGGGGGCAAGACCACCCTGATCAATCTGCTGCTGGGGCTGTACGCGGTGCGCGAGGGCGGCATCGAGGTCGCGGGGGCGGGATCGGATCTCGCGGCGCTGCGCCGCAACATCGGGGTGGTGTTCCAGGATCCCTCGCTCTTCTCGGGCACCATCGCAGAGAACATCGCCTACGGCCGACCCGAGGCGACGCGCGAGGAGATCGAGGCGGTCGCTCGTCGAGCCGCGGTCGACGGCTTCGCGTCGAAGCTTCCCGACGGATACGACACCGTGATCGGCGAGCGCGGCATGAAGCTGTCGGGCGGGCAGAAGCAGCGCATCGCCGTGGCGCGCGCGATGCTGAAGGATGCGCCGATCCTCGTGCTCGACGAGGCGACCTCGGCGCTGGACACGAAGTCGGAGCGGCTGGTGCAGGCGGGTCTCGACGACCTGATGCGGGATCGTACGAGCCTCATCATCGCGCACCGGCTCTCGACCATCGCCGAGGTCGATCGCATCGTCACGCTGCGCGACGGGCGCGTCGACGAGATCGGCTCGCCCGCCGAGCTCGCGGCGTCCGGCGGCATCTACGCCGAGCTGCTCGCTCTGCAGCACTCGGCGTCGAAGGCCGACCGCAAGCGGCTCAAGAGCTTCGACGTGATCGGGTAGCCGGTGGCGATGCCACCCGTCACCACTGTGAAACGCGGAGTCCCATTCCGCTGCATCCGCGGTGCCCATAGCAGCCATTCGGGACTCCGAGCTGCGGCGTGGCCGAGTACGCACGGCCTCGACCTCCCGCACTGTGCAGACTCGCGAACCCGCGCCCCGCTCGAGCGTGGCACAATCTCCACATGACCAACGAAGCCCTCTCCCCCGAACTCGAATCCGTCGTCGCCGCCGCAGCCGCCGCGGCGCCGGCGTTCGCCGCCACGGCCCCGCTCGACCGAGCCCGCGCGATCGTCGCGGTCTCCGATGCGCTCGAGGCCGCGAAGGATCGCCTGGTCGAGATCGCGATGCGCGAGACAGGGCTCACGGAGGCGCGCCTGAGCGGCGAGGTGGTGCGCACGGCCGTGCAGCTGCGTCTCTTCGCCGACACACTCGTGAACGGCGGATACCTCGACGCACGGATCGACCCGGCCGATCCCGACTTCGCGCTCGGCGCCCGCCCCGACGTGCGCCGCACGCACATCCCCCTCGGGCCGGTGATCAACTTCTCCGCCTCGAACTTCCCCTTCGCGTTCTCGGTGCTCGGCGGCGACTCCGCCTCGATCCTCGCCGCGGGCTGCCCGCTCATCGTCAAGGCGCACTCAGGCCACCCCGAGCTCTCCGACGCGACGGCCGAGGTCGCGCGCGAAGCCCTCGCCGCAGCCGGGATGCCCGAGGGGGTCTTCCACCTCATCCACGGTCGCGAAGCGGGGGTCGCGGTGCTGAAGGACCCGCGGATCAAGGCGGGCGCTTTCACGGGGTCGATCGGGGTGGGCCGCTTGCTCGCCGACATCGCGGCCTCACGCCCCGCCCCCATCCCGTTCTACGGCGAGCTCGGCAGTGTGAATCCGGTATTCATCACGGCGGCGGCCATCGCCGAGCGCGCGGACGAGATCGCGCGCGGCTTCCTCACGAGCGTCTCGGGGTCGGCGGGCCAGCTCTGCACGAAGCCCGGCTTCGTGTTCGTGCCCGCGGGATCCGGGCTCCCGGCCGCCATCGAGGCCGCCGCGGGCGCGTTCGCGGCCGAGCACCGCCTGCTCGACCCGCGCATCGCGCGCAGCTTCGAGGAGCGACGCGCCGCGATCCTCGCCTCCCCCGGTGCGAGCACCGTCGTCCCCGGCGGCATCCGCTTCGACGAAGCCGGTCAGGGGTGGGCCACGCCCACCGTCGTGTCGATCTCTCTCGCCGACTTCCGCCGTGGCAAGGAGGCCCTCGTCGAGGAGGCCTTCGGCCCGCTCTCGATCCTGGTCGAGACGCCCGACGGCACCGACCTCGCGGCGCTCATGCCCGAGTTCTACGAGGGCAACCTCACCGGCACGCTGCACCTCGGCGAGGCCGAGGCGACGGGCGAGACCGCCAACGCCGCAGAGCTTCGCGCGCTCGTCGCGGCGCTGAGCCGTCAGGTCGGTCGTGTGCTCTTCAACGGGTGGTCGACCGGCGTGGCCGTCACGCCCGCGCAGCAGCACGGCGGCCCGTGGCCGGCCACCTCCAACGATTCGAGCACCTCGGTCGGCACCGCGGCGATCACGCGGTTCCTGCGCCCCGTCGCGTTCCAGAACGCGCCCGCCGCCTTCCTGCCCGAGGCGCTGCGCGACGACAACCCGCTCGGCGTACCGCAGACGGTGTCGCCCGCCGGCGAGTCGCGCACCTGGGGGCGTGGGCTCGGGGCCTGATTCCCGGATTCGAGGGCTACGCATAGGTCGCCCCCGTACGGTGGAACCATGAAACCCACACTGCGCGTGCTCGCGCTCTCGGCCACCGCTCTCATGGGGCTGCTCGCTCTCAGCGCATGCACGGCCGACCCCGCTCCCGACACCCCCTCGGTCGTCGGCGCGTGGGGCGAGCCGGGCACCCGCGGCGAACCGTCGCTGGTCTTCGAGGAGGACGGCAGCTACTCGGGCGACGACGGCTGCAACAGTCTCGGCGGCGAGTGGAGCGCAGAAGGCGACTCGGTCGACCTCGGCGTCATGCGTTCGACTCTCATGTACTGCGAGGGTGTCGACACCTGGCTCTCGCAGGCCCGAACCGCCGAGCTGGCGGGCGACACGCTCACCCTGCTCGACGAGCAGGGCGCCGAGATCGGCACCCTCGAGCGCGCTGCGGAGTAGTCGTCGCCGTCACCGGCCCCGCCGCCGCGGCTCTCGCCGTCACCGGCCCCGCCGTACAGCCTCGCGGTCATAACCGACCCGCCGCCGGTGTAGACCTCTCCCACCGCTGCAGATCTCTCCTACGGTGCGAGAGGTCTACAACGGCGCCGGAGGTCTACATCTGCGAAAGGCCCCCGGAACCAGCACAAGAGTCGGCCCGGCCTCCTTCTCGCAGTCCTTGAAACGGACTGCTCGAACGAGACCGGGCTGACTCTCATCGGGCCCGCGGCCCCGGCATCTCCGCGCGACCCCTTACTGCCAGAGCACCGCGATGCCCGCGTTCACGAGCGCCATGCCGGCCATCGCGTACAGGCCTCCGGCCGACAGGCTCTCCTTCTTGCGTACGCCGAAGATGTGGCCGATCAGCGCGAGAAGCACGATCAGCTTCACTCCGATCTTCGCGTTGTTCGGCGCACCGCCCAGCGCATAGGTCATGCCGACGAGCGCGAGACCCGTGACGAGCAGCAGCAGCGCACCCCAGAGCATGATCGGCAGCACGCGCGCCGTGCCCTTCTTCGCCGCGGGGATCTGCGCGAGCGCCCCGCCGAACACCAGCGCGAAGCCGACGATGTGCAGCACGACGAGAATGCCCTTGACGATTTCCATGTTCCCTCTTTCTTCTTCGCGCACCGCGGACGATGCGGCCTACTGGTGATGCGGTTCGATCCCGACGCGGGATCAGTGGAAGAAGTGGCGCTCCCCGGTGAAATACATGGTCACGCCCGCGGCCTGCGCGGCCTCGATGACCTCGGGATCGCGCACGGACCCGCCGGGCTGCACGACGGCGCGCACGCCGGCGTCGATGAGCACCTGCAGCCCGTCTGCGAACGGGAAGAACGCGTCGGATGCGGCGACGGCGCCCTTCGCGCGATCGCCCGCCCGCTCGACCGCGAGACGGCACGAGTCGACACGGTTGACCTGGCCCATGCCGACGCCCACCGAGGCACCGTCCGAGGCGAGCAGGATCGCGTTCGACTTCACCGCACGACAGGCGCGCCAGGCGAACTCGAGCTCGGCGAGAGTGGCGGCGTCGGCCGGATCGCCGGTGGCGAGCTCCCACTCGGAGGCGGGCTTGAAGGAGCGGTCGGCGTCCTGCAGCAGGAAGCCGCCCGAGACCTGGCGCATCTCGACGGGGTTCGGGGTGAAGTCGGCCGGCAGCACGAGCAGCCGCACGTTCTTCTTCTGGGTGAGGATCGCGAGCGCGTCGGGGTCGAAGGCGGGCGCGACGATGACCTCAGTGAAGATGCCCGAGACCGTCTCGGCCATCTTCGCGGTGACGGTGCGGTTGGCGGCGATCACGCCGCCGAAGGCCGAGACGGGGTCGCAGGCGTGCGCGAGCTCGTGGGCCGCGGCGATCGGATCCTCGGCCGACTCAGGGGCGACCGCGATGCCGCAGGGGTTCGCGTGCTTGATGATCGCCACGGCGGGGCGCTCGTGATCGAAGGCGGCGCGCAGCGCGGCGTCGGCATCGACGTAGTTGTTGTACGACATCTCCTTGCCGTGCAGCTGCGTGGCCTGGGCGATGCCGGCGCCCTCGTTCTCCGTGAAGAGCGCAGCGCGCTGGTGGCTGTTCTCGCCGTAGCGCAGCACGGCCTCGCGCAGCCCGAAGACCTCGTAGCCCACGTAGCCCTCGGTCGTCTCGAAGATGCTGTCGATGGAGCCGTCCTGAGCCGGGGCTTCGTTGGCGGGAGCGTCGCCCCAATCGGCGTCCTCCTGGTCGAGGAACCAGTTGGCGACCGCCGCGTCGTACTGCGCGGTGTGCACGAACGCCTCGGTGGCGAGCGAGCGGCGCTGGGCAAGGGTGGTGCCCCCCGCACGCACGGCCTCGATGATCTCGTCGTAGCGGCCGGGCGAGACGACGATCGCGGCGTTGGCGTGGTTCTTCGCGGTGGCGCGCACCATGGCGGGGCCGCCGATGTCGACGTTCTCGATGACGTCGGCGGCGGGCTTGCCCGAGGCGACCGTCTGCTCGAAGGGGTACAGATTGACCACGACGAGCTCGAACGGGGCGAAGCCGAGCTGCTCGAGCTGCGCGCGGTGATCGGCGAGGCGGAGGTCGGCGAGCAGGCCCGAGTGAACCGCGGGGTGCAGCGTCTTCACGCGGCCGTCGAGCGCCTCGGCGAAGCCCGTGACCTCGGCGACGTCGGTCACCGGGTGGCCGGCCTCGCGGATGGTCGCGGCCGTCGACCCGGTCGAGACGATCTCGACGCCGGATTCGGCGAGCGCGGCGGCGAGATCGAGCAGGCGGGTCTTGTCGCTCACCGAGATGAGCGCGCGCTTGATCGGCACGATGTCTCGGTGCTCGTAGAGGCTGGGGTCGTGGCTCTGGACTGCCATGTGGTTTCCTTATCTGCCCTCGATATGGGATCTGCCGAACATATGAAGATTCAGCCCGATTCGGGCATATTTTCGGCTGATGTCATATCGATGGCGGCGAGTGGACTGACGGAGGTAAGGGCGGGCGGGCGGGAGATGGATCGGGCGGGGGTCAGGCGTGGGTCGCGAGATCGAGCTCGCCGAGGGCGATGTCACGGACGGTCTGCACGAGCAGCGGGCGCTCGAGCTGTTTGATGCGCTCGTGCAGGTCGCTCTCGCTCTCGCCGTCGCGGATCACGACGCGGGCCTGACGCAGTACGGGGCCCGTGTCGACGCCCTCGTCGATGACGTGCACCGTCACGCCCGTCTCGGTCGCGCCCGCGGCGAGCGCGTCGCGCACCGCGTGAGCGCCGGGGTAGAGCGGGAGCAGCGCGGGATGGGTGTTGATGAGGCGCGGAGAGAACTCGCCCACGAAACCCGCGGGGAGGATCCGCATGAGGCCGGCGCTCACGACAAGGCCGGGCTCCGATCCCGCACCCACGCCATGCTCATGGATCGCGGCGGCGAGCGCCCGCCCCCACTCCTCGCGATCGCCGTAGTCCCCGGGTCGCACGATGAAGGTCGGGATCCCGGCCGCCTCGGCGTGGGCGAGGCCCGGCGCGTCGGTGTCGGAGCCCACGCATACGACGCGGGCGGGGAACTCGGGATCCGCCGCCGCGTCGAGCAGCGCCTTCAGGTTGCTGCCGCCGCCGGAGATCAGAACCGCAAGTTTCAGCACGCGCCCCAGTCTACCCGCCGCGGATCCGGGCTCCTCCTCCGTAGGCCGCCCGAACTTCGGAGCTCACCCGTTATTCGGATGGGATCACCGGGTTTCATCCGCATAACGGGTGAGCTCCGAAATACGGGACGGCGGGGCTCGAGCCGGCTCCGGGGAAAGCTCAAACGCGCAGCACCTCGTCCGCGAGGCGCCACGGCTCGTGCCGGGCGTAGTGCGCTTGCTCCTGGGCGGCCCAGCGCTCCCAGTGCGGTTCGTAGCTCGCGCCGTCGCGCGCGAGGGCTCGGGATCGCCGCAGCTCGGCCGGGCACTCGAGCCACAGGCTGCGCACCGTTCCCCCGGCGACCGGCCCGGGAAGCGCCTGCTCCGCCCACCGCCGCGCCGCGGCGAGGTTCGGGGCCGTGATCGCGCCGCACCCCTCGATCACGAGGGGCGGGCGGGGAGCGATGCGGTGCTCCTCGGCGAACGCCTCGGCATACCAGTCGTAGCGGCGGTAGCAACCCCGGTCGAGTGCTCCCGCGAGGGCTCGGGATCCCTCCGCGAGCCCGTCCCACCCCGGATAGAGATCCTCGACGCGCAGCAGCTGCGGCTCGGATCCGGTCCAGGATCCCGGGCCGCCCGGGCCGCCCGAACCGCGCAGTTCCCGCACGATGCGCGCCGCGAGCGAGGTCTTGCCCGACCCCGACCGGCCGTCGATCAGCAGCACGTCGAAGGGCCGAGGCGTCCACTCCGGGCGCCGATCCCGCGTCTCCATCAGAACAGCTCCCCCTGCCGTGCGGCACCGCCCGTCCCCGCGCTCGCGCCGAGCCGTCCGCCCACGCGCATCCGCTCGGCGACCAGCATGATCGCCGCAGTCAATGCGCCGAGCACGACCGCCGCCGCGAGCCCGGCCCCGTAACTGCCGGGCGCCTGGTGGCCGATCAACTCTCCGACGGCGACGGGCAGCGTCTGCGCTCCGGGGCGCACGAGGAACGAGGTCGCCCCGAACTCGCCGAGCGACGCCGCGAACGAGAACCCGAGCGCGAGCCCCGCGCTCCGACCGAGCAGCGGCAGGTCGATGGTGCCGAGCACGGTGAGCGGGCCGGCTCCGAGGGTCGCGGCGGCGAAGCGCATCCGCTCGTCGATGCCGCGCAGCACCGGCAGCAGGATGCGCACCACGAGCGGCAGTGCGACGAGCGCCTGGGCGATCGGGATCAGCACGGTCGAGGTGCGCAGATCGAAGCCGATCCCGAGCGGCCGGTGCATCGTGATGAGCAGGCCGAAGCCGAGCGTCACGGCAGAGACTCCGAGCGGCAGCATCACGAGCCCGTCGAAGAGCCCCTGGGCCCGTTGCAGCCCGCGCGACCGGGGGCGGCGCGACAGCACGAGCGCGAGCAGCAGGCCGAGCGCGAGCGCGAGCGCGGCGGCGAGCGCGGCGATGCGGATCGACAACCCGATCGCGTGGATCACCGGTTCATCCAGGGGCAGCTCGGCCGGCGGGCGCACGAGGGCGGCGTAGTGCGCGAGCGTCCACCCGCCTGCCGAGTCGTCACCGCCGTCACCACCGCCTCTGCGCAGGGATCGGAACAGCAGGGTGGCGAGCGGCGCGGCGTGCAGCAGCAGCGCGGTGAGCGCGAAGACGAGGATCGCCGGGAGGTCCGCGATCCCCGGCCGCTTCTCGCGCGGCGCATCCTCGCGCAGCTCGACCGCTCGCTCACCCGCTCGCCGCAGGTGCGCGGAGACGATGAGCGTCGCCCCCACGATGACGAACTGCGCGAGCGACAGCACCGCCGCGCCGCGCAGGTCGAGGAACTGCACGGTGAGCCGGTAGATCTCGGTCTCGACGTTGGAGAACTCGCGCCCGCCGAGGATCAGCACGATGCCGAACGATGTCGAGCAGAACAGGAAGACGAGGGCGGCCGCCGACGCGAGCGCCGGCGCGAGGGCCGGCAGCGTGACCGTGGCCCACGCCCTGATCCGCCCCGCTCCCATAACGCGGGCCGCCATCGCGGAGCTCTCGTCGAGACGCGCCCAGAAACTGCCGACCGTGCGCGCGACGACCGCGACGTTCGGAAACACGAGCGCGAGCACGAGCACGGTCAGCGTGCGATCGAGCCCGAGCCATTCGAGCGGCCCCGCGGGCCCGAAGAGCGCGGAGAAGGCGACGCCGACCACCACCGTCGGCAGCACGAACGGCACGGTCATGAGCCCGTGCAGCAGCGTGCGGCCGGGGAAGTCGAGCTTGTAGAGCACGTATGCAGCCGGCACCCCGAGTCCCACTGCGAGCGCAGCCGCGAGGCCCGCCTGCAGCAGCGTCTGCCCGATAACTCGCCAGGTTCGGGCCGATCCGAACACCTCGGGCACAGCGGAGGCGTCGAGGCGACCGTCCGTGACGAAGCCGGTGGCCACGAGCGAGAGTACCGGCCACAGGAAGAAGACGATCAGAAAGGCGAGCGGCAGGGCCGTCGCGAGGGTCCACCCCGCGACGGCCCACGCGCTCGCACGCGCGGCGGTCGTCCTCCGCCGCTGCACGTCAGAGGCCGATCGTGTCGCCCAGGGTCCCCAGCCAGCGCTCGCGACCCCGCTCGATCTCCGCGGGGGTGAGGTCGTGGGTCTGGTCCGCCCGGGGCTCTGGCGCAAACTTCGCCCATGCCTCGGGCATCTCGACGGTGTCGTCGACGGGGCTCATGTACATGGCGTCGGGGATCGTCTGCTGGAACTCGTGCGAGACGAGATAGTCGACCACGGCCTTCGCGCCCGCCTCGTTGGCGGCCCCCCTCAGCACACCTGCGTACTCGATCTGACGGGTGCAGGTGTCGAGCAGCGCCTTCGTGGTGCTCGCGGTCAGTTCATCGTCGACGGTGAAGGCGGGCGACGAGGCGTAGGAGACCACGATGGGTCTGGTGCCGCCCTCGCCGCCCTGCGTGAACTGACCGTAGTAGGCGTCGCTCCAACCCTGCTCGATGCGGGCGCCGTTGTCGGTGAGCCGCTTCCAGTAGTCGGCGAAACCGTCCTCGCCGAAGGCCGCGACCGTGCCGACGAGGAAGGAGGCGCCGGTGGAGGAGGCGGTCGGATCGAGCAGCACGGTGAGATCGCGGTATGCGGGATCGGCGAGATCCTCGTAGCTCTCGGGCTCGTCGAGCCCCTTCTCCTCGAACCATCCGGTGTCGATGTTGATGCAGGTGGCTCCCGTGTCGACGGGCGTGAGCGCGAGTGCCGCATCGCTGCCGCCGCCCGACCCGTCCCCCTCGGAGCCGTCTGCGCCCAGGACGTATTCGAGGGCCCCCTTCGGCAGCTCGGACGGGGTGTACGGCACCACCACGTCGTTGTCGACGAGACGCGAGGCGAAGATGTTGTCGACGCCGAAGAAGGCGTCCGCGATCGGGGCGCCGGCGGTGAGCACGAGCTTGTTGGTGAGTTCGCCCCCGTCGCCCGCGGAGATCACCTCGACGTCGTACCCGGTCGCGGCGCTGGCCGCCTCGGCGACCTCGTCGTTCGGGAACGAGTCGTGCACGACCAGCGTGACCTTATCGGCTTCGGCGGATCCGCCGCCGGGCTCCGATCCCGAGCATCCGGTGAACGCGAGCGCGCAGACCGCGGTGAGCGCGATCACCGGGATCGCGGCGCGACGGGTTCGGGCGATCGGGGATGTACGACTTACAGGCACCATCGAGGCTTCCTTCCTCCGCTGGCATGAACCAGATCAGGTTGAACGGTCGGAGCTCGCGTGCTCCCTCTCAGCCCCGCGCGTCGGGACTCCCGTGGATTGCCCTCTCAGCCTAACAGGTTACGGTCACCGCTGCTCTCGGCCCCGGCGCCACCGGGAGCGGTGCGGAGGTTCGGGATCGCCGTCGTCCAACGGCCGCCCATCCCACGCGTAGGCGCGCAGCAGCGCCTCCGAGTCCTGCTCGTCCAGATCGTCGACGGCTCCCGCGAGATCCGCGGTCTCGTCGAGGTCGGAGTCATCGCTATCAGGGTCGTCAGCCGCGGGACCGTCAGCCGCGGGACCGTCAGCCGCGGATCCTGATGCTTCGGAGCCGTGGACGCCGGGGGCCGCGAGCTCGCCGCCGGCCTCCGCAGCTTCCTCGCCCGCGGAAGCATCGAGGGCGTCAGCGGCATCAGCATCAGCATCAGCGCTGAGGTCGACGGTCTCATCGGCATCAGCAGCGGCGTCGGCGGTTCCCATGCAGCTCCCGGCATCGCCGCCGATCCCGCTCAGCGCGGGCAGCGCCTCGGCGTTCTCCCGACGTGACCGCCCCGGCACCCGCACGGTGCGCACCCGCTCGCTCATCGCGCGGGCGGTCTCGGGGAGAGCCTCGCGGATCCGCCCCAGATCGATGCGAGCCGCGGCGATTCCGAGGAGCGCGCCCGCACCGAGTTCGGCAGCGGCGAAACCGCCGGCGATCCACGGTTCGGCCCCCGCGGTCTCGAGCCGACCCGGGCCGATCGATCCGCTCGCGAGCGCGCACAGCGCGGCAACCGCGAGGCCGACCAGCAGGGCCGCGACCACGGGGGTGACGAGGGCCGCGATCCAGCCGACCCGTCGCTGCTGCGGTCGGCGGGCGAACAGCACGCCGACCGCGACCCCGGTCAGCACCAGCAGGGCCGGGACCAGCGCCCCGAGAGCCCCCCAGCCCTGCGGGATCGCGCCAAAGAGCGGGAGCGCGGGCAGCGGCCCGAGCAGAGCCTCGAACGGTGTCGCCGAACTCCCCGCCCCGACGGAGAAGCCCGCTCCGGTCAGCCAGGCGACACCCCAGATCACCGCGACGGGCAGCAGCGCGACCTGCACGATGAACACGAGCACGGAGCCCAGCGGATCGAGATGCAGGCCCTGAGTCAGCGCGATCACGTGCGGATATCCCACGACGATCGCAACGGCGAATGCGAGGCCCGCGAGCCCCAGCAGGGCCACCAGCATCGCGACCGCGAGACGCCCGGTCTCCCCCGCCCGCGCAGGCAGCACCGCGGCCCACTCCGAGGCGCCGGCTCGCTCGACGCCTCGCTGAACCGCACGCACGCAGGCCCGCCACCAGTCGTGCTCATCGCGCATCGCGCGCACGCAGAACGCAGCGGTCGAGACCGCGCCGTAACCGACCGCGGGCACCAGAGCAGCCAGCCACAGCGGCCACACCTGGAGCGGCGCCGCCAGCGTGGCCGTTCCGAACGCCACCGCGCCGAAGCCCAGCATCCCGCCCAGCGCTCCCGCTGCTCCGATCCCGCCGCGCGCGCCGAACCGCCACCCGGCCCTCGCCGCGAGCAGCACGGTGATGAGCGTGATGCCGAGGGGCGCGAGGGAGAGCACGAACTCGAGCGGCTCGGGAGCGAGACCGAGGCTCAGCGCGGTCTGCGCATCGACCTCGAGCCGCATCGGCACCCGGTGCGCGAGCAGCCAAGCACCCGCGACCGCCGCGACGACCGCGCTCGGTTCGGCGGCGAGACCGAACACCACCGTCCACAGCAGCAGCGCGGGCACGATGACCGCCGCGAGGCCCGCAACGGCGACGGCGGCCGCCTCGATCGCGGCGACCACCGCTGTGACTATGGCTCTCATCGCCAGCAGCTTACTCTGCTCACTCGATGCTTTGCTCGGTACTCGAACCGCTCGCGGACGCCGTTCACTCGGCTGCGGGATGCACGCGGATGAGCGCGAGGATCTCGTCGCTCAGCCCCTGGAACTCGGGGGTGCGCTCCGAGGCCAGCGTGCGCGGGCGCGGGATCGGCACGTCGATGATTCGCTGCACGCGACCGGGCCGCGGGCTCATCACGACCACACGATCGCTCGTCACCACCGCCTCGTCGATGTCGTGCGTCACGAGCAGCACCGTGAGCCGGTGCTGCTCCCATACCTCGAGCAGCAGTTCCTGCATCGTGCGCCGGGTGAGCGCGTCGAGTGCGCCGAAGGGCTCGTCCATGAGCAGCATGTCCGGGCCGTAGCTCAGCGAGCGCGCCAGGGCGACCCGCTGCTGCATCCCGCCCGAGAGCTGCGCCGGATAGGAGCGCTCGAAGCCCTCGAGCCCCACCAGCCGCAGAAACTCGCGGGCGCGATCCGCCCGCTCCGAGCGCGTCAGCCCGGGTTCCCCCCGCAGCGCGAACTCCACGTTCTGCTGCACGGTGAGCCACGGCATCAGGGTCGCCTGCTGGAACACGACCCCGCGATCCCGCCCCGGCCCGACGACCTCGCGCCCGTCCACCTCGATCGTGCCCTCGGTCGGCTCTTCGAGACCCGCGACCAGCGAGAGCAGCGTCGACTTGCCGCACCCCGAGGCTCCCACGATCGAGACGAACTCGTTCTCGGCGACCTCGAGATCCACGCCCTCGAGAGCGGTCACGGCGCCTCCGCCCGCGCCGAAGCGCTTCACGAGACCGCCGATGCGCAGCTTGGGAGCCCTCGCCCGATCCTGCCCGCTCATGAGCGTCCCTCCTGGTACGCGAACATCCGACGCCCGGCGGCTCGCATCACCTGATCGAGCACGAGGCCCAGCAGCCCCAGCACGAAGACGTAACCGATGATGAGGTCCGTCTGGAAGAAGCGCTGCGCCACCGTGATCCTGAAGCCCATGCCGCTCGAGGCCGCCACGAGCTCGGCCACCACGAGCCAGGTCCACGCCCAGCCGAGGGTGATCCGCAGCGCGTCCCAGATGCGCGGCATGGCCGACGGCACCACGATCCGGGTGAGCAGCTGGATCCAGCTGAGGCCCAGCGTCTCGCCCAGGCTGACGAGGTTGCGGGGTGTGCGGCGCACCGCGTCGGCGACCATCAGCACCTGTTGGAAGAAGGTGCCCATCCAGATGATGAGGAACTTCTGGTTCTCCTCGATGCCGGCCCACACGATGGTGAGCGGCACGAATGCCACGACCGGCATGTACCGGATGAAGTCCATGAGCGGCTCGAGCGCGGCCTCGATCCTCGCGTTCACCCCCATGAGGGTGCCGATCGGCACCGCCATGACGGTGGCGATCACGAAGCCGACGACGATGCGCAACGAGCTCACCCCGATGTCGCTCCACAGTTCGCCGTTCGCCGCCTGGGCGCCGAGCGCGCCGAAGACCGCCCCCGGCCCCGGGAGGAACATGGGATCGACGAGCCCGCTCGCGCTCACAGCCGTCCACACGGCGATGAGCACGACGAACGTCGTCACCGCGGTCGCGAGGTAGGCCGAGCGGCCCAGGGGTGAGGCGACGCGGGCACGCCTGCGACGGCGAGGGGCGCTGCTGGGTGAGGGTGCCATGCTCAGTCGACGGGCTCCCCGAGGAAGCCGGTGCGGATCGCGCTGGCGGCGTCGACGTCGCCCGAGACGAGGCCGATGCGCTTCGCCACCTCGATGAGCGCGGGGAGCGTCTCCTCGAGGTACTCTCCGCTCAGCAGCTCGCGGTTCTCTGCGAGGGAGTAGAAGTGCACGCCGTCGAAGGCGGTCTCGAGCTCGGAGGCGTCCGTGCCGACGCCAGTCGCGATGATGTCGCGGGCCTCGTCGGTGTTCGCGGCGTAGTAGGCGACCGCATCGTCCCAGGCGGCGAGCACCTCGGTGACCTCGTCGGGTCGCTGCTCGAGCACCTCGTCGCGAACCACGAGCACGTCGGTGATGAGGCCGGGGTACTCGCCCGCCGTGGCCACGGTGCCGATGCCCTTGCCCGAGCCGAGCGCCTCGCTGATGTAGGGCTCGTAGGTGACGCCCGCGTCGATGCTGCCCGAGACGAGGGTGGGGGTCACCTTGTCGGCCGAGAGCTCGACCGTCTCGATGTCGTCGAAGCTCATGCCGGCCTCTTCGAGGGCCTCGGCGAGCAGGATCTCGCTCGTCGCTCCGCGTTCGAAGCCGACCTTCTTACCCGCGAGATCCTCGACGCTCGACACTCCGTCGCCCGCGATGATCGCGTCGGCCTCGGTGGCCGAGTCGAGCATGAGCACGATCGACACGTCGACGCCCTGCTCGATGAACTGCAGCGCGGCCTGCGCGCCCACGTTCGCCATGTCCAGGCGGCCGGCGGCGAGCGCCGCGTTCACGTCGGCGTCGGCGTTGAAGCTCGACAGCTCGACCTCGACGCCGCGATCCGCGAAGAAGCCCTGCTCCTCGGCCACGTACCACTGCCCGTAGCCGAGCCAGGGCTGCGTACCCATGCGGATCGTCTCGCCTGAGGCTGCTGCGCCTTTCTCCCCGGAGTCGGCGCCCGTGCCTCCGGCGCAGCCGGTGAGGCCGAGGGCCAAAGCCGCGGTCGCTGCGGCGGTGACGGAGAGCGAACGGAGGAATCGGCGGGTCACGGGGGTCCTTTCGGGGCGGGCCTGGCGGCCGGTCGGTGCGGGACGGCAGGTCGGTTCGGCGGATCGCCGAGCTCAGGATCGGCGAGAGCGCGCGGCTCTGCCCGCGCAACCCCACCATTCTACGGCAGGCGCGGAACGCCGGATCCCGGAGGTGCGGGCAGAAGACGCCGGGTCGCAGTCGCCCGTCCGCGGGCAGCGACGTCGGCCCCACCGCCCGCGGGCTCAGCGCGGGTCGAGCGGGGCGTCGCGGGCGAGCGCCGCCGCATGCGCCCGGCTCTCGGCGCCGAGTTTCACGAGGATGCTCGACACGTGCGTCTTCACGGTCGGCACCGAGATCCCGAGCTGCACCGCGATCCTTGCATTCGACCCGCCGGCGCGCATTGCGGCGAGCACCTCGCGCTCGCGCGCTGTGAGCTGGTCGAGGCCCGGCAGGGGCACCGGCTCCGGCGACGCAGGGGCCTCGGCGAGCGCCGCGAGCGCTCGCCGAGTGACCCTCGGGTCGAGCACGCCCTCGCCCGCGGCCACTCGCCGCACGGCCTCCACGAGGGGCGCCGCCTCGGTGGTCTTCAAGAGGAACCCCGCCGCGCCCGCACGGATCGCGTCGAACACCAGCTCATCCTCGTCGAAGCTCGTGAGCACCAGCACCTCGGAGCTGCCCTCGGCCACGATCCGCTGCGTGGCGGTGACACCGTCGACGCCGGGCATGCGCAGATCCATGAGCACGACGTCGGGGCGCAGCGCAGCAGCGTTGCGGACCGCGGCCGCACCGTCGCCGGCCTCGCCCACGACGCGGATGCCGTGGGACTCGAGGATCATGCGCAGCCCCTCGCGGATCATGCCGTGGTCGTCGGCGAGCACCACCCTCGGCGCGGCACCGTCAGTTCCGTTCATGCAGGATCCCCTCGCTCGGCCGAACCGGCACCGGCAGACGCGCCCGCACCGCCCACACGCCCTCGCCCTCGGGGCCGGCCGAGAGCTCGCCCTCGAGCGCGAGCACCCGTTCTCGCAGCAGCGCGATCCCCATCCCGCTGCCCTCGAGCGATGGCCGCGCGAGCGCAGCGCCGCCGCGGGACACCACGTCGACCCGCGCCTCATCGTACGCCGCGGTCACCCTCACCTCGACCTCCGCTCCCGCGGCGTGCCGCACGCAGTTCGCGAGCGCCTCCCGCACGACGCTGCCGATCGCCTGGTCGACCGGCGTCGGAAGCTCGGCCGCGGACTCATCGCTGAGCGTCGCCGTGACTCCCGCACCGTTGGCGGCATCGACGAGGTCGGCGAGATCCGCCCGCCCCGGCGGAGCGAGATCCTGCTCCCCCGTACGCAGCACCCGGATCATCGACCGAAGAGCGCCGTGCGCTTCGAGGCTCGCGTCGCGCACCGCTCGCAGCGCCCCGCGCGCGGCCTCCGCATCGCCTGTGTCCGAAGGAAGGCCGAGCGCCGCCTCGCTGCGGATTGCGACGGCGGACACGTGACCCGCCACGACGTCGTGCAGCTCTCTCGCCATGCGTTCTCGCTCGCTCCGCACCGCGGACGCCCGATCGAGCTCTGCCAGCAGGGCCGCGTCCTCGGCGCGCTGTCGGTACAGCTCGACCATCTCGCGCGACTGCGCTTTGAAGTTCGCGTACCAGTAGGCCATCCCGACGAGGGCGCCGAACTGGATGCCGACCATTACCGCCTCGCGCAGATCGCCCGAGAGCGCGAAGGCTACGACGAGCGGCGCCAGCGCACTCGGCACCAGGACGACGAGGAGTCTTCGGCGTTGCTCGGGGCCGAGTCGCACGATGTGCGCGTCGAAGAGATCGAGCAGCACCAGCAGGGGAACGAGACCGCCGACCGTGAGCAGATCCGCGACGAAGACGACCGCTGCAGCCAGGGTCGCGACGCCGGGAGCGCGGGGCCGCAGCGGCAGGAGCGAACAGGCCGCCGATGCCGTCACCAGCGTCCACCACGGCGAGACCCGATCCGGTAGCAGCGAGAACACGCTCCACAGCCCCGACCAGCCCAGCGCCGCGAGCACGACGGCGAGCAGCAGGTAGAGCGCCGCGAGAGCCGCCGGGCGATCCGCGATCCTGCGCAGTACGCCGCGCGGCTGCAGGGTGTCGATGGTCATGCTCCCATCCAATCAGGCACCACCGACATTCCTCTCCGACCAAAGTATGAGGGGCACTCGGGCTTTCCGCCGATGCGGCGCACGAGGCGCGCACGCGAGAGTGGCAGCATGCTCGTCTCCGCCCAGCTTCCCGTCCTCACCGATGTACCGCTCCCCCTCGCGCTCGCGATCCTCGCCCTGCTCGACGGTCTCAGCGTCGGCACGCTGCTCATCCCGCTGTTCTTCCTCATCGCGCCCGGCAGGCCGAAGGTGGCCAGGATCCTGCTGTACCTCGGCACGATCACGCTCTTCTACCTCGTGATCGGCGTGCTCTTCACCCTGGGCCTCGTCAACGTGATCGATGTCGGCCGCGAGTTCCTGGACTCGGTGCTCGGACAGACGGTGCTCTTCGTCGCCGGAGTGGCCCTGCTCGCGGCGGGGATCCTGATGGGAATCTCGGATTCCCGAAAGCGCAGAGCCGCCGTCGAACTCGCCGCGGTCGCGGCGGACGGCACCGGGGCGGGCCCCGAGAGCGACGCGGGTGCGCAGCAGCATCGGCCATCGCGAGGAGCGGCGGGGGCCGAGCGAGCACCGGCCCAGCCGAGCGGCCGGCTCCTCCGCTGGCGCGAGCGCTTGCTCGCCGACGGCACCAGCCGCGCCGCGGTCATGGGAGTTGCCCTCGCCGCGGGACTCGCCGAGATCGCGGGCATGCTCCCCTATCTCATCGGCATGACCCTGATCGCGGATGCTCCGCTCGGCATGCCGAGCCGCTTCGCGATGCTCGCGGGCTACTGCCTCGTCATGATCCTGCCCGCCCTACTGCTGCTCACTGCCCGGGTGGTCGCGGCCCGGGCCGTCGATCGGCCGCTGCAGCGTCTCACCGATTGGCTCCAGCGCACGGGCGCCGAGAACACCGCGTGGATTCTGGGGATCATCGGGTTCCTGCTGGCCCGCGCAGGTGCGACCCAGCTCGGACTCGATCTGCCGTTCATCGGCTGAGCCGGGATCAACCGGAGTCGCGTCCCCGTCGCCTACAGCGCGGCGGAGACCGCCCGATGCGTCTCGAACAGCGGCACCGTCGTGCCCTCGGGCGCGCGACCGAACCCGCACTCGGTGGCGACCCCGAATACGCGCGAGACGTGCTGCTGCGCGGCTGCGATGCGCCGCCCCGCGCCTTCGACGCCGTCCTCGCGGTGCACGAGCCCCAGGTAGAGCTCGGTCTGCTGCGGGATCGCCAGCGTCTCGAGCGCGGCGAAGTACTCGGCGTCGTCTCGCTCGATCGGCACCGGCAGATGCAGCCAGGTGAGCGGTCGCGCGGCGGCCTCCACCACGAGGTTCGCGAAGCGCACGAGATTCGCCGTGTCTGCGGGCTCAACGAAGTGCTTCTCAGCGACGTCGCCGTAGCAGAGGTGCACGCCCACCTCGACTTCGGTGGGAACCCGATCGATCTGGCGCGCGAGGCGCTCGCTCGTACCAGCCCACACGTCGTCGAACCACTCGTAGCGGTTGCCCGCGTAGCTGCTGCCCTCGAGGATCGCGAATTCGAGCGCCGCGTCCCACTGGATCGCGAGTTCATCGTGAGGGATAGCACCGAGGATTCGGTCGAGTTCGGCGGCGAGCGCCGCCTCGTAGACCGGTTCGAACGCGGCGCGATCCTCCGCTCGGACGAAACTGCCCACCACCCCGAGCGGGGTCGGCAGCGACACCTGGAACCGGATGTGCCCGGGGATCGCGCCCTCGCGCTTCAGGCGCGCGAAGACCTCCCAGGATTCGAGCGCGGCCTCGGCGTACCCCAGGGGCGCGAGTTCGAGCTCATCGACCGAGACGCCCTCGGCGATCCGCACCGGGCGCATATCGAGCATGCGCAACGGGATCGGGGTATCGCCCACGCGCTCGATGCCCGGGGTGCGGCCCAGACGGTCGGGCTGGAAGGCGATCCAGTGGAATCGCTCCCCCACCTCGCCGTCGGGAATGCGCTTGAGATGCGCGCCGAGGTGCTCGGCCGCGGTGCGCATCGTGGTCTCGGCATCGTCGAAGTTGATGCTGCCGACGAGGTGGGCGCCCTGGGGTTGGTTCATGGGCTCCAGTGTAGTGAGCGCCAGGTGCAGAGGCGTGACCAGGGCTGTTTCAAAGCCGTCATCCTGCGCACCCTTGCGCGTCGCAGGACCCTGTTCCCCGAGCTTGTCATGAGGAACGCTCGATTCCTCGTCGAGATACGGATTTCGCAGCTCCGACCGCGGTCCCGCATGCGATTATCTCCTCTCGGCCCCGATATACCCGGTGCCGTCTCTCCGCCCGCTGCTCTCGCATAGGCTGGCGCTATGACCGCGCACCCGCACTTCCCCGACTCAGAGCCGACTCCCGAGCGGCCGCCCGGACGCGTCGTCATCGGAGGGGCCGGTGGCTTCATGGGGCGCTATCTCGCCGACCGCTATCGCAAGGCCGGCCGTGAGGTCGTGACGATCGGGCGCTCGGGCGCCGATCTGCGCTGGGGCGACGAGCGCGGGATCGCCGCGGCGGTCGATGGGGCCGCCCTCGTGGTGGGGCTCGCCGGGAAGAGCGTGAACTGCCGGTACACCCCTGAGAACCGCGCCGAGATCTTCCGTTCCCGCCTCGCGACCACCGCTGAGCTGTCGCGAGCCATCGCCGTCGCGGAGACACCCCCGCCGCTCTGGGCCAATGCGGCGACCGCGACGATCTACCGGCATGCCGAGGATCGTCCCATGACCGAGGACGACGGCGAGATCGGAGCCGGCTTCTCCGTCGACGTCGCGAAGACGTGGGAGCGCGCCCTCTTCCGCGACGACTTACCCGGCACACGCAGAGTAGCCCTGCGCAGCGCGATCGTGCTCGGGCACGGCGGTGTGCTGGGCCCGCTGCGCGCGCTGGCTCGCCTGGGCCTCGGCGGCCCGCAGTACGACGGCTGGTGGCCGGTCAGCCGAGCGCGCCGGGCAGCGGGCACGGCTCACGCGCGCGGCACCGGTCGCGGGCACCAGATGTTCAGCTGGGTGCACATCGAGGATGTGGCGCGCGTGCTCGACTTCCTGGAGCGGTATCCCGAGTTCGAGGGCCCGCTCAATGTCAGCTCGCCGCACCCCGTCGACAACCGCGAGTTCATGGCGGCGGTGCGTCGGGTGCTGGGCGCGCGGATCGGACCGCCAACGCCGCGCTGGGCTCTGGAGATCGGCGCGATCGGGATCCGCACGGAGAGCGAGCTCGTGCTCAAGAGCCGATGGGTGCTGCCGGCACGCCTCGAGGCGGCCGGGTTCGAGTTCGCGTACCCCGATCTGGAACCAGCTCTGCGGGAGAGCTTCGATCGCTCGGTGAAATAGTGATGAGCAGGAGGCGCCTCGAGCCTGCCCAGGTTTGCTGAACTCTGCTTACAATTGAATCTTGCCTAGGTGGCGAGTCACACCCCGGAGACGCCCATGAGCCGTAGCACCAAGCGCAATTTCTACCGGGCCTACCGATCAGTACGGGAAGGGCACGGCGGACGGGTGCCCGTCGTCCGCACAGGCGGCGATCGCGAAGTTTCGCATTCGAAGGCCTGCTACCTCTGCCAGCGCGGCACCTTGCCGAAACGGATCCTGCACATCAAACCGCGTCGGCGCCGTGAGAAGGCGGCTCTCCACCTGATCCTGCTCGAAGAATACTGATCCCAGCGACGCCCGATAAGGCGAGGCCATTTCCTCCGCCCCGGCTTTCCGTCGAGAGGCGAATTTCGCATGCGGATCTGCGAATCGGCCTGCGAAACCCGTATCTCGGCGGCGAAACGTCAAAGTAGGGCCACAGCGGCGGGTCACGACGCCCCGGAGGCACAAGACAGTCCGAGGGACAAGGCCGCCCGAACGCACGAGAACGCAGAAACGGCCCGGATCCCGAGGGATCCGAGCCGTTTCCGTCCGTTCGCACCGCAGCGCATAGAGCGCAGCAGCGCCTACAGCGCCGAGTACACCTCGCGCAGCAGCTCGGCGGTCTCGGTGGGGGTCTTGCCCACCTTCACGCCGGCGGCTTCGAGGGCCTCCTTCTTCGCCTGCGCGGTGCCCGCCGAGCCCGACACGATGGCGCCGGCGTGGCCCATCGTCTTGCCCTCGGGCGCGGTGAAGCCCGCGACGTAGCCGACGACCGGCTTCGTCACGTTCGCCTTGATGAAGTCGGCCGCGCGCTCCTCCGCGTCGCCGCCGATTTCGCCGATCATCACGATCGCCTTGGTCTCGGGGTCGGCCTCGAACGCGGCGAGGGCGTCGATGTGCGTGGTGCCGATGATCGGGTCGCCGCCGATGCCGATGGCGGTCGAGAAACCGAGATCCCGCAGTTCGTACATCATCTGGTAGGTCAGGGTGCCCGACTTCGAGACGAGGCCGATGGGTCCCTTGCCCGTGATGGTAGCGGGGGTGATGCCGGCGAGGGCCTCGTCCGGGGTGATGATGCCGGGGCAGTTCGGCCCGATGATCCGGGTCTTGCCGCCGGTCGCCTTCGCGTGCGCCCACAGCTCGGCCGAGTCCTTCACGGGCACGCCCTCGGTGATGATCACGAGCAGGCCGATGCCCGCGTCGATGGCCTCGATCGCGGCGTCCTTGGTGAAGGCCGGGGGCACGAACGCCACCGACACGTCAGCACCGGTCTGCTCCATCGCCTCCGCCACCGAGGCGAAGACGGGCAGCTCGACCTGAGCGCCGGAGGCATCGGTGTGGGTCACGGTGGTGCCGGCCTTGCGGGCGTTCACCCCGCCGACGATGTTCGTGCCCGCCGCGAGCATGCGCGCAGTGTGCTTGGTGCCCTCGCCGCCGGTGATGCCCTGGACGATGACCTTGGAATCCTTGTTCAGGAAGATCGACATTCTGTTGCTTCTTTCGGTGAGTCTCGTCGGTTAGCGGGCGTTGGCCAGTTCGGCGGCCTTGTCGGCGCCCTCGTCCATGGTGGCGGCCTGGGTGACGAGCGGGTGATTCGCCTCGTTCAGGATCGCGCGGCCCTCCTCGACGTTGTTGCCGTCGAGGCGCACCACGAGCGGCTTGTTCGCCGCGTCGCCGAGCTTGTTCAGAGCGCCGACGATACCGTTCGCCACGGCGTCGCAAGCGGTGATACCGCCGAACACGTTCACGAAGACCGACTTCACCTGCGGGTCGCCGAGGATGACGTCGAGGCCGGCCGCCATGACCTCAGCCGACGCACCGCCGCCGATGTCGAGGAAGTTCGCGGGCTTCACACCGCCGTGGTTCTCACCGGCGTACGCCACCACGTCGAGCGTCGACATCACGAGCCCCGCGCCGTTGCCGATCACGCCGACCTCGCCGTCGAGCTTCACGTAGTTGAGATCCTGAGCCTTGGCCTTGGCCTCCAGCGGATCCTCCGCCGACTTGTCCTCGAGCGCCTCGTGCTCGGGGTGGCGGAAGTCGGCATTGGCGTCGAGCGACACCTTGCCGTCGAGCGCGATGATGTCGCCCTCACCGGTGAGCACCAGCGGATTGACCTCGACCAGCGTGGCGTCTTCGCCGACGTACACCTCGTACAGCTTCTCGAACACCCCTGCGACCTTGCCGACGAGCTCCTCGGGGAACTTGGCAGCGCGCGCGATCTCCTCGGCCTTCGCCGCGTCGATACCGGTGATCGGGTCGACCTCGATACGGGCGAGAGCCTCGGGCTTCTCCACGGCGAGCACCTCGATCTCCATGCCGCCCTCGACCGAGCAGAGCGAGAGGTACGAGCGGTTGGCTCGATCGAGCAGCACGGAGAAGTAGAACTCCTGCTTGATGTCGGCCCCGGCCGCCACCATCACGCGCTTCACGATATGGCCCTTGATGTCGAGCCCCAGGATCGCCTGCGCCGCCTCGAACGCCTCGTCGGGGTTCTTCGCGACCTTCACACCGCCGGCCTTACCGCGGCCGCCGGTCTTGACCTGAGCCTTCACCACGACGACGCCGCCCAGTTTCTCGGCGGCCGCGCGCACCTCCTCGGGGGTGTCCGCGACGATGCCGGCAAGCACCGGCACTCCGTATCGCTCGAAAAGATCTCGTGCCTGGTACTCGTACAGATCCACGTACTGTCCTTTGCTTGGGATTTTCGGGTTACCCGAGGCAAAAATGTCTCGATGTCGAGATAAGTCGACCAGTTCGAGAGTCTATCACCGCCGAGTGGGCGGGACCCGGGCGAGCGGGACCCGGGCGAGCGGAGCCCGGGCGAGACCGATGCGCGGCGAGCGGAGGAGCAGGATCGGGGCCGTGATCCGTGATCACCCCTCGCCCCGACGCGCCCTCCGGGCGCGATACAGCTCGGCGTCGGCATTCGCGATCGCCTCGTTCAACCCCTCGCCCGGCTGCACCGCGACCACACCCCAGGACCAGTTGAACGGAGACTCGTCGTGCAGCCGATTCAGCTCCGCGCCGAGCTCACCTGCCCCGAGGCGCCCGACGAGTGCGAACTCGTCTCCGCCGAGCCGCACCACAAAACCACGACCCCTGCCGAGGTACCCTCGCATCCCGAGCATCGCGGACCACGCGCTCACCGACTCCCGCAGTGCGGCGTCGCCCGCGGCATGGCCTCCCAGATCGTTCACTCTCTTGAAGTCGTCGAAGTCAACCACGGCGACCGACAGCGGCTCCCCCGCTCTCCGAGCCAGCCGCACCGCCCGCGGACCTACTTCCGCGAGTCCCCGCCGATTCAGCGCGCTTGTCATGGCATCGACGTTGGCCTGCGCGGTGAGCTGTCGCCGTACCGCGCGCGCTCCTTCGAAGCAGAACAGCATGATGATCAGCGCGTATCCGACCATGATCACCGGTGACCCGATCCCGGTCCCCAGTTCGGGGTGCCAGATCAGGGTGCCCGACACGCGCAGCATGCTCAGCATGATGAAGGCCCACGCGACGGCGGACGGGTAGAACCACGCGACGTACAGCGCGACCAGCGGAAGCTCCAGCAGCGCGTTGATCTCTGCATGACTGTGATCCGAGAAGACCAGGAAGTAGCTGGACCAGGCCTCCATCCCGGCGACCACCACGAGGCCGCCCCAGAGCGGATACCGCCGCCCGAGCACGAGCGGGAGCAGCGTCGCGGTCAGGTACAGCACCAACCACAGGCTCACGGCGCGCCGCTGTATGCCCGGATGACCGATCAGCAGATCGACCGCGAATACGATCACGAGCATCAGCGGCACCAGGGCGCTCACCAGGGAGAACGGCGTCTGCCACCGTACGAAGCGTCGCAGGAGCGCTGCGAGCCGGTCCGTGTCCCGCGCGATGATCGAGGTCAACGAGCTATCCACTGTTCCGCACCCGCCATCCGGGTTTCCGCTGCTTCTCCGCATACAGATCCTGATCGGCCCGCGCGAGCATCGCTTCGGCGGTATCGCCGATCCGCGACTGCGCGATCCCGGCCGACCAGGGATACGGCGATCCCTCCCGCAGGCGGTCGACGATCCTCGCGGCCTCGCCCGCCCTCGTGTGCGGGAGCAGCAGCACGAACTCGTCGCCGCCGATCCTCCCGATCACATCCCAGGATCTGACGGCAGCGCGCCACGCCGCCGCCGTCTCGAACAGCGCCGCATCACCCGCGGCATGCCCGCGGACATCGTTGAGCTGCTTGAAGTCGTCGAAGTCGATGGCCACCAAGCAGAACGGATCCCTCTGCGTCGAGCGCCGCTGGAGCCGTTGCTCAACCCGCTCCATGAGTGCGTGACGGTAGTAGACGCCGGTGAGGGGATCGATAGTCGCCGCCCTGACCTGCCGGCGCCAGAGGTACATTCCGGCGCTGAAGCAGAAGAGCATCGCGAGCAGGGCGTGCACTGCCACGGGGGTCCCGATCGGACCCGTCGGCGACAGCAGCGGATTCATCGACATCGTCGTGCCGAAGACGAGGACGCAGGTCAGGATCAGAGGAATCGCGACGCGGGGGCGGACGAACCATCCCAGGTAGAACGCGACCACCGGGAACTGCTGCACCGAGGAGATCACCGACTGGGGATCGTCTGCGAGGCTGAGGTAGAAGGTCTGGGCCACGATGAAGATCACCACGCTCACGATGCCGATCCACCTCGGCACCTGCTTGCCCAGCACGAAGACCACCGCGCCGCCCGCCACGCAGAACAGCAGAAGCGACCACGTGAGCGCGGGATTGATCATGTCCCGGTGGAAGAGCACGTCGACCAGCAGCGTGAGGCCCAGCATCAAAGCCGCGAGCAGGATGTAGAGAGAATGCGGATTATGGCGTCGTTTCAACGAGGACAGCCATTTCATAGCTCTCGCTTTCCCCCGCATATCCCCCTGCCGCGCACCCGATCGGCATTTCTGACAGGTTACACATATCGTCTGGAGGAAACTCCGCATTTTCACCCTCGCCATCACCTCGATTCACCCTGTTCTCGATCTGTCCGACCGCCGGTTCCCAGACTCGGCGAGTATCGTGGGAGCGCTTCCGCCGACAAGGTCTCACGCTCGACACGAGCCCTCGCCGGCGGTCAGCGACGACGGAGGTGGACGTGGAGCAGAACGAGGCCCCGAAGCGCGAGGGGTTGCGGGCGCGCAAGCGCCGGATGACCGAGAACATCATCGAGACCTCCGCGGTGAAGCTGGCTCTCGAGCACGGAGTGGAGAACGTCACCGTCGAGACGATCTGCGAGATGGCCGATATCTCCCGCAGCACCTTCTTCAACTACTTCGCGGGCCGCGACTACGCCATCGTCGGTCGCGCGATCACCATTCCCGAGGGCGACGAGGCCTTCCTCGTGCTCGACAGCTGCCCCGACAACCTCACACTCGGCATCCTCCGGCTGATCTTCGCCGCCATCGGCCACAACAACGTCAACACCGAAGTAGCACGTCTGCGGGCCCGGCTCATCGCGGAGCAGCCGGAGGCCGGGCGTCTGGCACTCATCACCACGCTCGAATCGGCCCACCACATCACGAGGACGGCGACAGCCTGGCTCCTCGCGCACCCCGAGCACTCCAAACTCGGCTCGCCCGCACGCGAGGCGACAATGGCGGCCTCGCTCGCGCACGGCATCATCACCTCGCAGATGGGCGAGTGGATGCAGCGCGAGGGCGATATCTCCGCCGATGAGGCCGACCTCGAGCGAATACTGGAGGATTACCGCGTCCTCATCGGGTGAGCGGCCGCTCAGTCGACCTTGGTGATGGGGACGCGGAGCCACTACGAAATGCATCGCATTTCGGGGCGACGCGTCGCGGCCTCACCAGGCCGCCTGTATCGAGCTGGACCCGGGACCCCGCTCAGTCGACCTTGGTGATGGGTGCCAGCTTCACGAGCAGCTTGCGTTCGCCGACCGCGTCGAACTCGACGTGCGCGATGCGTTTCGATCCGACGCCGGTGATGCCGGTGACCCGCCCCTCACCGTACTCGTCGTGCCGGATCCGATCGCCCGAGGCGAGTTCGAGGTCGCCGTTGTCGCGGGCCGCTCCCCCGATCATGTTGGGGAAGCCGCCGCCCGCGGCCTGCGCCGCCTTCGCCTGACGCTTGCGCTCGCGCCACTTCTCCAGCGCCGACTGCATATTGCCGCTCGCCGGCTCGCTGACGGCCGCGGCCCCGGAGCCCCCGCGCGACCCGGCCGCGCCGAACGAGACCGATGAGTCGACCCGGTTCCGCGAGCGCGCGCCGCCGGAGCCATACCCCGACGAGCGCGGCGCGTTGAGCGCGCGGGACTCCGTGCCCCCGCGGCCCATGACCTCGCCCGGCGATTGCCGCCAGTCGATCAGGCCCTCGGGGATCTCCTGCAGGAAGCGCGACGGCATCGCCACCGACACGTCGCCGAAGGTGGCGCGGGTGGAGGCCAGCGTGAGATAGAGCTGTTCGCGCGCCCGGGTGATGCCGACGTACATGAGCCGGCGCTCCTCGCTGATGCCGCCGACCTCGTCGACGGACATCTGGTGCGGCAGCAGGCCTTCCTCGACGCCGGTGATGAACACGGCCTTGAATTCGAGGCCCTTGGCCGTGTGCATGGTCATGAGCGAGACGGTGCCGCTCGTGTCATCGAGGTCGTCGGCGGCGGCCACGAGGCTCACCTCGGTGAGGAAGGCGAGCAGGCCCGCGCCCGGCTGCTTGGCGTCGAACTCCCGGGCAACAGCGATGAGCTCCTCGAGGTTCTCGGCCCGCGCGTCGTCCTGCGGATCGCGCTTGGCGCGCAGCTTCTCGATCATCTCGGTCTCGTCGAGGATCAGTTTGAGCACGTCGCCGACGGGCGCGGGCTTCGCCTCCTCTGCGGAGTCGTCGGTCGCGCCGCCCCCGGCCGCCATGCGCGCAGCCCGGGTCAGGAGTGCCGCGAGTTGTTGCACGGTGCCGCGCAGCTTCGGCCCCAGCGCGCCGACCTCGTCGGCCCGCAGCATCGCCTCGTGGAACGAGATGCCCTGCGCCTCCTGGAAGTTCGCGAGGTGCGCCTCGGCCATCGGCCCGATCCCGCGCTTGGGCGCGCCCAGCAGGCGCGACCACGCGATCGGATCGTACGGGTTGGCGATGCTCGTGAGGTACGCCATCGCGTCTTTGATCTCGGCGCGCTCGTAGAACTTGGTGCCGCCGAGCACGCGGTACGGGATCGCGGATCGGATCAGCAGCTCCTCGAGCGCGCGCGTCTGGGAGTTGGTCCGGTAGAACACCGCCACGTCGCCGTAAGCCATGCCGCCCCGATGCAGATCCTCGATCTCCTCGGCGACGAACCGCGCCTCGTCGTGCTGCGAATAGCCGGTGAAGCCGACGATCTTCGCCCCGTCGCCCTCGGTGGTGAAGAGGTTCTTCTCCTGCCGATCGAAGTTGTTGCCGATCACGGCGTTGGCCGCCGAGAGGATGTTCTGCGTCGAGCGGTAGTTCTGCTCGAGCTTCACCACCTCGGCCCCAGGGAAGTCGCGCTCGAACTCCACGATGTTGCGGATGTCGGCACCGCGGAAGGCGTAGATCGACTGGTCGCTGTCGCCGACGACGGTGAGGCTGGCCGGCGGGATCCTGCCGCTCGCGTCGAGCTCCCGATCGCGTGCGGGAGGGGTGAGCCCGTCGACCTGCTCGGGCTCGACCGGCCGCGTCAGCTCCCGGATCAGCGAGTACTGGGCGTGGTTCGTGTCCTGGTACTCGTCGACGAGGACGTGCCTGAACCGCCGCTGGTAGATCGCGGCCACGTCGGGGTGGGCGCGGAAGAGCTGCACTGTCTGGCCGATGAGGTCGTCGAAGTCGAAGGCATTGGCGCGCCGCAGCTCCTGCTCGTACATCTTGAAGATCTCGACGAACAGGCGGTCGCGCGGATCGTTCTCGTTCATCGTCGCCGCGTAGTCGTCGGCGTCGCTGAGCTCGTTCTTGAGCTTCGAGATCTTCGAACCGGCATTGGCCGGGGTGAAGCCGTACGTGTCTGCGTCGAGCTCCTTGATGATGCGCTTGAGCAGGGCGCGCGAGTCGGCGGAGTCGTAGATGGTGAAACCCGAGACGTAGCCGAAGCGCTCGGCCTCGCGACGCAGAATGCGCACGCAGGCGGAGTGGAAGGTCGACACCCACATGCCCTGAGCGCCCTCGCCGAGCAGGCCCTCGATGCGCTCGCGCATCTCGGCGGCCGCCTTGTTCGTGAAGGTGATCGCGAGGATCTGGCTCGGCCACGCCTCTTTATTGCGGATGAGGTGGGCGATGCGGTGCGTGAGCACGCGGGTCTTGCCCGATCCCGCGCCTGCGACGATCAGCAGCGCGGGCCCGCGCGAGACCACCGCGCGCTCCTGCGCCGGGTTCAGCCCGTCGAGCAGCGGATCCTGCCCGCTCGCACCGAGGGCGCCGCCCGCAGAAGGACCACCGAAAGGAGCGCCGGGCTCCAGAAGTTCAAACTCGCTCATCGTGGGATCCAGTCTAGGCGCGACCCCTGACATTCCCGTCCGCGGCGGGCTCCGGTCCCGTCCCGTCCAGCGCACAGCGGAAACGGTCCAGAATAGAGGGATGGTTACTCCCAGCGTGCTCGTCTTCGCGACGGGCGGCACGATCGGCATGCACGAGACCGACGCGGGCCTGGCGTCCGATCCCGACTTCCCCGAGATCCTCGAGCGGCTCGTCGCAGACATCTGCCGGTCCCTTCGCATCGAGGCCCGCATCAACCATCTGCTCCCGGCCATCGACAGCGCCAACGCCGACGCCGAGACCGCGCCGCGCATCGCCCGCGCGATCAGCGCTCGCGTGCGCACGCACAGACCGCGGGGCGTCGTGATCCTGCACGGCACCGACACGCTCGCGCACACCGCGGCCAGGCTCGCCTTCGAGCTCTCCGGCATCGGCAGCCCCGTCGTGGTGACGGGCAGCCAGCTGCCCCACGGCGCACCGCGCACCGACGCGGTCGACAACCTCACCCTCGCGATCCGCGCCTCGGTGAAGGCAGCGCCGCAGTCTCCCGTCTCCGTCGCGTTCGGAGGCGTGATCCTCCCCGCGGTTCGAGCGGTCAAGCACGATAGCGTCTCGCTCTCCGCGTTCCGCGCCGAGCGCCCCCTCGCCCCGAACGCCGCGGGTGTGCCCGCCGCGCCCTCCGGCCTCGACTCCCCCGCCGCACCCGCGCGGGTGCTCTCGTTCAGGTTCACCCCCGCCGTCACCGCCGCGGATCTGCGCGCCGCCGTCGGCGGTCGCCCCGACGGGCTCGTGCTCGAGTGCTACGGATCGGGCAATGCCCCGATGGCGCGGCCGGGCATGCTCGGCGCGCTGCGGGAGGTCTGCGCGTCGATGCCGGTGGTCGCCGTCACCCAGTGCGCGACTGGAGGGGTGGATCTCGCCCGCTACGCGGTCGGGCGCGAACTGGCGGCCGCCGGCACGATCGACGGATCCGACCTCACGCTCGAGGCTGCGGCCGCGAAGCTCGGATTCCTGCTCGACAGGGGGCACCGCGGTGCAGAGCTGCGCAGCCTCATGGAGAGCAATCTCGTGGGTGAGCTGGTCCCGGACGCGTGACTCCGGCGGTCGCCCGCCGACGGGGACCCCCACGCCTTCCGCCCTTCGGGCACCGATTCACCTTCCAGCACCGCGATCGAGCGAAACGAGGTGCTTTTACCTGAATCGGTGCCGCTGGATGGGCCGGGCCGCTGCGTGGAGCTACCTTTGAGCGTCGCGGATCGCCACCCCGAGGTCGGGATGGTCCACGAAGACGCCGTCAACCCCGGAACCCAACAGCAGCCCGAACTCCCCCTGCCAGTCGCCCCACTCCGCGCCGCGCAGAGAAGTCTGGTATCGCACGTTGAGGTAGCGGTTCTCGGGCCTGAGCGTCCAGGTGTAGACGAGCAGGCCGCGCGCGTGCGCCCGCTCCACCAGGTCGGTCGCCCCCGTCGCGCGTCCCAGCGCGTTCACCCGGATCAGGTTTCCCTTCGCCACGCTGATCCCGTCGACCCTGCGTCGCCCGTCGCCGGCCGGCGTCGCGAGCAGATCGAGCCCGGCATCGCTGCGGTACCAGGCGAAACTGCGCCGCGAAGCGTCGCCCACCGGCTCATCAGCCGGCGACCCGAAGCGCTCGGCGAGGAACACGAGGTCGGCGCGCACGCCAGCGGCGCGCAGCCGATCCAGCACCCCGAGCTCGAACGATTCGACGACCAGGCGATCCGGCCGCTCGTCCCACCCCGTCGCGGCCAGCTCACCCATCAAGAGCTCACCGAGGTCGTGACCGAGGCCAGCGAAATACGCAGCGTGCTTCACCTCGACGACCGCCCGCAGCGGCCGACGCCGCCGAGCGCTCTCCTCGTCGACGATCGCGAGCACGTCGCGCAGACGCAGGATCGGTTCGGCGCCGTCGAACTCGCGGTTGTCGGGCCGCACCCGCTGCAGGCGCTCGATGCAGCGCAGGGTCGAGAGCTCCTGCCACGTGAAGTCCTCGGTGAACCAGCCGGTGAGGCGCCGGCCGTCGACCGTCTTCGTCGTGCGTCGCGACGCGAACTCGGGGTGCTGAGCCACATCCGTGGTGCCGGAGATCTCGTTCTCGTGCCGCACGACCAGCACGCCGTCGCGCGTCGCGACGATGTCGGGTTCCACGGCGTCGGCGCCGAGCTCGAACGCGAGGCGGTACGACGAGGCGCTGTGCTCGGGTCGGTATCCGGGTGCACCCCGGTGGCCGATGATGAGGGGCGCAGGATCCGGGGTCTCCATGCATCCCACCCTATCCGCGCCGCAGCGCCGATCCGCGCTGCGCGAACTCGCGCGAGGATCAGGCAGAGTCACAGCCCCGGAAGCCCTTTCTTCGTTAGGGTGGAAGAGACCCATACGCCAGGAAAGGATTCCGACGCATGAGCAACCCGGCTCTCAGCAACAACCCGGCACTCAACGGCAAGACCCTCACCGCTGACGAGCTGCGCCGCATCTACGATCAGCCCGCTGCGCAGACGCAGCGGCCCGGCATCGACGAACCCGTCACGCAGGCGGGCTTCGGCGGCGAGCAGCCGCCCGTCGCCACGCCCTCCGAGCGTCCCATGACGTACGAGAACACCATCTCGAAGACCATCGGGCTCTTCCTCATCGTGCTGGCGGGCGCCGCGGTCGGCTGGTTCATGCCGATCCTCATGCTCCCGGGCATGATCGTCGGCCTCGTGCTCGGCCTCGTCAATTCCTTCAAGAAGGAGCCGAGCGTTCCGCTCATCGTGCTGTACGCGGTGTTCCAGGGGCTCTTCCTCGGCGGCCTGTCCGGCCTCATGGAGGGCATGTACCCCGGCATCGTGACCCAGGCCCTGATCGGCACCTTCGCCGTGTTCGGCGTCACCATGCTGCTGTTCCGCAGCGGCAAGGTCCGCACGAGCCCCCGCATGACCAAGATCGTGCTCATCGCGATGGTGGGCTACCTCGTGTTCTCGCTCATCAACGTCGGCATCGTGATGTTCGGGTCGAGTGAGGACGCTTGGGGCCTTCGATCTGGCTGGCTGGGCATAGCTATCGGAGTGCTCGCCGTCCTGCTCGCCGCGTACTCGCTGGTCATGGACTTCGAGCTGATCCAGAACGGAGTGCGGCGTGGCGTGCCCGAGAAGTGGGCCTGGACGGCGGCCTTCGGCCTCATGGTCACGCTGATCTGGCTGTACGTGGAGATCCTGCGCATCCTCGCGATCCTGCGCGGCAACGACTGATCCTTCTCCGATAGGCAGAGCGAAGGCCCGGACCGTGAGGTCCGGGCCTTCGTGCATCCGCCAGGCTCCGTTCCCCGGGCCCGGCCCGTTCCCCGGGCCCGTACTTCGGAGCTCACCGTTGCTTCGGATCGATTCACGCGATCTCATCCGAATTTGCGGTGTGATCCGAAGCACGGGACGGCCGGATCGGGATCCGTACGGCAAGGGCAACAGAAAAGCCCGACCGAGGCCGGGCTCTCCTAAGCTACGCCGAGGCGCTCACTCCCATGTGCCCGCTGGCGCGTTCGCATGCCACGCGATGCTGATCACGAGTGGGAGTGAGCTGCTTCGCGGCTAGCATCCTCCGTGCTTCGCACGTCGGCTGAGCGCGAGGCGCGCTCAGCGGCAACGCCGCGCAAAGCTCCGCTTTGCCTTCAGCGGCTGGCCGCCCCCTCGATCGAGTGGGAGTGAGCTGCTTCGCGGCTCACTCCCACTCGATGGTCCCAGGGGGCTTCGAGGTGACGTCGAGCACGACTCGGTTGACCTCCGGCACCTGATTGGTGATGCGGTTCGAGATGCGGGCGAGCACCTCGTAGGGCACGCGGGTCCAGTCGGCCGTCATCGCGTCCTCCGAGGAGACCGGGCGCAGCACGATCGGGTGGCCGTAGGTGCGGCCGTCGCCCTGCACGCCCACCGAGCGGACGTCGGCGAGCAGCACGACGGGGCACTGCCAGATCTCGGAGTCCAGGCCGGCCGCCGTCAGCTCCTCACGCGCGATCGCATCTGCGGCGCGCAGCGTCTCGAGGCGATCCCGGGTCACCTCGCCCACGATGCGGATGCCGAGACCGGGGCCGGGGAACGGCTGGCGGCCGACGATCGCCTCGGGGATGCCGAGCTCGCGCCCGATCTCGCGCACCTCGTCTTTGAAGAGGGTGCGCAGCGGCTCGATCAGCTCGAAGTCGAGGTCCTCGGGCAGGCCACCCACGTTGTGGTGCGACTTGATGTTCGCGGTACCGGATCCGCCGCCCGACTCGACCACGTCGGGGTAGAGCGTGCCCTGCACGAGGAACTTCACCTTCTCGCCCTCGGCCTTCGCCTCGGCGACGAGGTCGAGCTGCACCTGCTCGAACGCACGGATGAACTCGCGGCCGATGATCTTGCGCTTCTGCTCGGGGTCGGTGACGCCCTCGAGGTGCCCGAGGAAGACATCGGCCGCGTCGACCGTGATGAGGTTGACGCCCGTAGAGGCGACGTAGTCGCGCTCGACCTGCTCGCGCTCGCCCTGACGCAGCAGGCCGTGGTCGACGAAGACCGCGGTGAGCTGGTCGCCGATGGCCTTGTGCACGAGCGCGGTGGAGACGGCGGAGTCGACGCCGCCCGAGAGCGCCGAGATGACCCGCGCGTCGCCGACCTGGGCGCGGATGCGCTCGACCTGCTCGGCGATCACGTTACCCGCGTTCCAATCGGCGGGGATCTCCGCCACGTGGTGCAGGAAGTTCTCGAGGATGCGCTGGCCGTGATCGGAGTGCTTCACCTCGGGGTGCCACTGCACGCCGTAGAGCTTGCGCTCGGGCGAGCCGAACGCCGCCACCGGGGTGACCGCGGTGCGCGCGAGCACCTCGAAGCCCTCGGGGGCCTGCTGCACGGCGTCGCCGTGGCTCATCCAGACGTTCTGCTTCTCGGGCTGGCCGCCCAGGATCGCGCCGCCGTCTCCGATGATCTGCGCCTCGACGCCGCCGTACTCGCGGTCGCCCGTGTTCCCGACGGTGCCGCCGAGGGTGTGCGCCATGATCTGGAACCCGTAGCAGATGCCGAGCATCGGAATGCCGAGTTCGAAGATCGCGGGATCGAACTGCGGCGCCCCCTCCTCGTAGACGGAGGACGGGCCGCCCGACATCACGATGCCGAGGGGCCGCTTGGCCTCGACCTCGGCCGCGGTGATGCTGTGCGGCACGAGCTCCGAGTACACGCCGGCCTCGCGCACCCGACGAGCGATCAGCTGCGCGTACTGCGCGCCGAAGTCGACCACGAGGACCGGACGGTGGTCCGTATCTGACTGTTCTGCCATTGCAGGCCTTTCAGGGATTGATGGACCGCGCCATCGGCGCGACCCTGGGATAGAAGTCTAGTGAAGCCGGGCTTCCGCGGCAGATGCAGCCTCGGCCTCGCGGGCCTCGAGGAAGGCATCCACCTCGCGCACGATGCGGGCCTCCAGGAAGAACGACATGAACGGGATCACGCCGCCGAGCGCGATGAGGATGAAGCGCCAGAAGTTCCAGCGCATCGGGCTCCACAGCATGAAGTCGGAGACGAGGTAGATCACGTAGAACCAGCCGTGGGCGATGAGGATCGCCTTGAACAGGTCGAAGCCCTGCGGCAGGAAGTCGGCCTCCACTCCCTCGGGGGCCAGCGGGTAGAAGTGCGCGAAGCCGTCGGGGGTGAACAGGAAGAGCTGCACGTTGAAGGCGTACTTCATGACCATCACGGCCACGAGCAGGAGCAGCATGACGCCCGTGATCACCGAGGTGACCTTGTAGAAGCTCAACGCCTTGCGAATGCGCGGGTAGTCGGACGGCTTGGGCTGCAGTTGCATGGGTTCCATTCTATCGAGTCGTTCCTTGAGCTTGTCGAAGGGAACGGGGTCCGCTGGCGGGCTCAGCGGACGGCCTCCGCGTCCGCCGCCTGAAGCAGTTTGAGTTCGTGCTCCTTCTCCCAGGCGTCGCGCGTGAGGCGGTACCAGAGGAAGATCGCGAAGCCGGCGAACACGATCCACTCGACGCCGTAGAAGATGTTGAGCCAGTTCACGGTCTCCGCGGGCAGCGGCGCGACCGAGTCGACGGGGTCGAGCCCGGCCTCGGCGAGCAGCGGCTCGGCAGCGTCCGAATCGTGCATCACGAGATAGCCGGAGTAGACGGGGCTGTCGACGCCGGTCCAGACGTTCGCGAGGAAGGCCGGGATCATGGTGTGCATCACCTGCGGGTCCTCTCCCGCCTTCGGCACCTGCGGCCCCTCGGGCGGCATGAAGCGCCCTTCGATGGTGCGCGGCTCGGAGAACTCGGGATCCGCCTCGAGCTTCTCGATCGCCCGTTCCGCGGCGGCCTCGTCCGCAGCCCAACCGATGGCGACGGCGAGGTGCGCGCTCGGAGCGGCGTCGGGCGCCTCGGTCACGAGGTGACCGACCACCCAGGCTCCGGTCTGCCCGTCGTTGACGCGCGGGGACACGACGCGCGAGTCTCCGCGGACGAAGGCTCCGTCGAGGTGCACCACCACGCCGGCCCCCTCGTCCGTGACTCCGACGAGGGTGTCAGAGGCTTCCTGGAGCGGGCGCGGCGTCTCGGTGTCGACCTCCTCGACGGCGGCGTTGCGAACAGCGCTGTCCATCTGCCACTGCCCCAGCCACGCGAAGACGGAGGCCACGATCATGGCGAACACGAGAGCGAGGATCCAGCGCGGCCTGCGCATCACGCGCCCGAGCGTGGGCTCGCCCAGGTACTCGGGGCGTTTCGATCGCTGCGGCGGATCCGTTCGCGCGGGTGCAGACGACCGCGAATCCGGTTGCCGGATCGGCTGGCCGGACTGCCGACCGGGGTCGGGCGAGTCCGGTGAGGGGGGCTGGGTCGAAGACAACTGCCTCGCGGCCCCCTAGCGCTCTGCGTGCACGACGTCGACGCGCTGGAACTCTTTGAGCTCCGAGTAGCCCGTCGTCGCCATCGCCCGACGCAGCGCGCCGATCAGGTTGGCGCTGCCGTCGGCGACGTGCGCCGGGCCGTTCACGATCTCTGCGAGCGGCGCCACCGGGGCGACGCGCATGCGCCTCCCCCGCGGCAGATCCTCGTGGTGCGCCTCCTGCCCCCAGTGCCACCCGAGGCCCGGGGCATCGGACGCCTTCGCGAGGGCGGCGCCCAGCATCACGGCGTCGGCGCCGCAGGCCATCGCCTTGATGAGGTCGCCCGAGGTGCCGAGGCCGCCGTCGGCGATCACGTGCACGTAGCGGCCGCCCGACTCGTCGAGGTAGTCGCTGCGAGCCCCGGCGACGTCGGCGATCGCGGTCGCCATGGGTGCGCGGATGCCGAGCGTGGCGCGGGTGGTCGAGGACGCTCCCCCGCCGAAGCCGACGAGCACGCCGGCCGCGCCCGTGCGCATGAGGTGGAGGGCCGACTGGTAGGTGGCGGCGCCGCCCACGATCACGGGCACGTCGAGCTCGTAGATGAACTGCTTGAGGTTGAGGGGCTCGCGCCCCTCTTTCGCGACGTGCTCGGCCGAGACGGTGTTGCCGCGGATCACGAACAGGTCGACACCCGCCTGCACCACGGTCTCGGTGAACTCCGCGGTGCGGTGCGGCGACAGCGCGCCGGCGACGGTCACGCCGGCCTCGCGGATCTCGCCGAGCCGGGCCGTGATGAGCTCGGGTCGGATCGGCGCCGAGTAGAGCTCGCGCATGCGGTGCACGGCCCGCACCTCGTCTTCGATGCCCGCGAGTTCGGCGAGCAGCGGCTCGGGATCCTCGTGCCGGGTCCAGAGGCCCTCAAGGTTGAGCACGCCCAGGCCGCCGAGACGCCCGAGCTCGATGGCCGTGGCGGGCGACATGACCGAGTCCATCGGAGCGCCGAGCACCGGGATGTCGAAGTGGAAGGCGTCGATCGACCACGAAGTCGAGACGAGCTCCGGGTCGCGGGTGCGCCGGGTCGGCACGATGCCGATCTCGTCGAAGGTGTACACGCGGCGGGCGCGCTTGCCCCGCCCGATCTCGATCTCGTTACTCACGATCAGGTCCGTTTCTCATGCGCGATCAGCGCTTGTAGTTGGGGGCTTCGACGACCATCTGCACGTCGTGCGGGTGGCTCTCCTTGAGCCCCGCCGAGGTGATGCGCACGAACTCGCCGCGCTGCTTCAGCTCCTCGATCGAGCGGGCCCCCACGTAGAACATCGACTGGCGCAGGCCGCCGATCATCTGGTGGGTCACCGCGCCCACCGGGCCGCGATAGGGCACCTGGCCCTCGATCCCCTCGGGGATCAGCTTCTCGTCGCTCGGCACGTCGGCCTGGAAGTAGCGGTCCTTCGAGTAGGAGGTGCGCTCGCCGCGCGTCTGCAGCGCGCCCAGCGACCCCATGCCGCGGTAGTTCTTGTACTGCTTGCCGCCCACGAAGACCAGGTCGCCCGGGCTCTCGTCGGTTCCGGCCAGCAGCGACCCCATCATCACCGAGGACGCGCCCGCGACGAGCGCCTTCGCGATGTCGCCCGAGTACTGCAGGCCGCCGTCGGCGATGACGGGGATGCCGGCGGGGGTCGCCGCCTTCGCCGCCTCGTACACGGCGGTCACCTGCGGCACGCCCACGCCCGCGATGACGCGCGTCGTGCAGATCGAGCCCGGCCCGACGCCCACCTTGACGGCGTCGGCGCCCGCGTCCGCGATCGCCTTCGCGCCGGCGTACGTCGCCACGTTGCCGCCGATCACGTCGACGCCCGCGAAGGCGGGGTCGCTCTTGATCTTCGCGATGATGTCGAGCACGCCCTTGCTGTCGCCGTTGGCGGTGTCGACCACCAGCACGTCGACGCCGGCGTCGATCAGTTCGCCCGCGCGCTTCCAGGCGTCGCCGAAGAAGCCCACCGCCGCGCCCACGCGCAGACGGCCGGCGTCGTCTTTCGTGGCGAGCGGATACTGCTCTTCCTTGTCGAAGTCCTTCACCGTGATGAGGCCGGTGAGGCGGCCCTCGTCGTCGACGAGCGGCAGCTTCTCGATCTTGTGCCGGCGGAAGATCGCCGCGGCGTCGTCGCGGGAGATGCCCACGGGGCCCGTGATGAGCGGCATCTTCGTCATGGCCTCGGAGACGCGCACCTGCGAGCGGTCCTTCGGATCGATGAAGCGCATGTCGCGGTTCGTGATGATGCCGAGCAGCACCCCGTTCGAGTCGACGACGGGCAGGCCCGAGACGCGGTACTCGCCGCAGAGCGCGTCGACCTCGGCCACGGTCGCGTCGACCGACGTGGTGACCGGGTTGGTGATCATGCCCGCCTCGCTGCGCTTGACCCGATCCACCATCTCGGCCTGATCCTGGATCGACAGGTTGCGGTGCAGGATGCCGAGGCCGCCGTTGCGCGCCATCGAGACCGCCATGCGGGTCTCGGTCACCGTGTCCATGGCCGCCGAGATCAGCGGGATGTTGAGGCGGATGCGACGCGTGAGCTGGGTCGAGGTGTCCGCGTCGCTCGGGATGACGTCGGTGTGCGCCGGGAGCAGCAGCACATCGTCGTAGGTCAGACCGGTGAACGCGAAGGGGTCGCGCTGTTCCATGGAACCTCTTTTGCTGTGTGTGGGGGGGGGCCGGTGGGTTCAGGCGGCCGGATCGCGGCGCCTACCCCGTTCAGTCTAAGGGAATCGGCCCGGTGTTCGTCTGTGCGGTGGGCGAACGCCGGATCTGCGCGACCATGTCGGCGATGAGAATGATGAGCGCGATCCACACCGCGATGAATCCGACCCACCGGCTGACGGGCATCTCCTCGTGCATCACGAAGTAGCCGTAGAGGAAGCCGAGGATCGGGGTGAGGAACTGCAGGAACCCCATATAGGAGAGCGGCAGCCTGCGCGTGGCCTCTCCGAAGAGGATGAGGGGCACCGCCGTCATGATGCCGCTGAACATCACGAGCGCGGTGATGCCGGGGCCGAAGGAGAAGACGCCGATCCCCGAGACGCCCGCGACGATGAGCAGCTGCACGGCCGCGACGGGCAGCGATGTGAAGGTCTCGACGGTGAGGCCGGTGATGCCGTCGACCTGCTCCCCCACGTGCTTGTGCGCGGCGCCGTAGAGGCCGAACGACGTCGCGATGCCGAGCGCGATCCACGGGAAGGCGCCGTAGGCGACCGCGGCGGCCGCGACGCCCGCGGCCGCGATCCCAACCGCGGTCCACTGGGGACGCGTGAGCTGCTCCTTGCGCACGATTGTCAGTCTGTTTTTACCCGATCTCGCAAGGATTGGGAAGTCCCGGCCGGAGCGGTCTGACCCTTGC
>NZ_JBVUAC010000007.1:0-205709 GCF_055791005.1 Leucobacter holotrichiae | reverse complement strand
TTTCCGTGTACGCCGCTGACTCCCCATACCCCTGCTCCTCACAATTCAGGGTGTTCACACGACCCCCTGAACCCGCCGCGGTGGAACACCCGCCTGAAGCAGGATCTCCTCACTGAGTCCGGGGCGGCCACAGGTCGGCCCGCTACCGTTTCTCCACGCCCGTCACGGGCAGCGCGTACTTCGTGCCGACCCCCGAGATGCTCGCGGCGCTCGGCGGGTGAGCGCACGGGCCTCGGCCTGCGGCTCGCGGCCCCGTGAGAGGTCGAAAAGGGCGCTGGATTCCCGGGGTGAGAGCCGTTATCGACCGCTCGCGCTACTCGGAGCGCACTCCGCGGCGCTAGCGTCCGCCGGTCGCCAGCCGCATGAGGTCGCTCTCGAGGTCGATCCCGACCTCGGTGCCGCCGGCGCTGCCGAAGGAGTGCTGGTACCCGGCCCAGGCCTCGCCGCGCACCGCGTCGCGGAAGCCGCCCGAGATCAGCGCCAGCAGCTCGGTCGCGGCGCGCTCGACCCGCTTGCCGAGATCGCCGCTGTTCCAGTCCTCGGGCGCGGCGAACAGGGAGGTGGGCACCGTCACGGTGCGCAGGTACGCGAACAGGCCGCGCAACTGGTCGTCGATCACGAGCGCGTGCCGAGAGCTGCCCGCGGTCGCGGCGAGCACGACGGGGGTGCCGATGAGCAGGTCGTTGTCGAGCACCTGGAAGAACGAGGTGAACAGGCCGCTCGGCCCGGCCTTGTAGACCGGCGTCGAGACGACGAGCGCGTCAGCGTCGCGCAGGGTGTCGCTCGCCTCCTGCAGCGCCGCGGATACGTGCTGCGAGACCAGCGCGGTGGTGATGTCCTGCGCGAGCGACCGCAGGTCGATGAACCTGATCTGCAGGGAGACCTCGTTCTGCTTCGCCAGCGCGGCCGCCTTGTCGGCGATCCTGCTCGCGAGCATCGAGGTGGTGGAAGGTTCGCTCGTGCCGGCGCTCACGACCGCGATGGTGCGGGTGCGCGGTTGTGCGATGTTCGGGGTCTGGAGCATGGGTTCCTCCGGTGAGGGTGGCTGGATGTGAGTAGTGGTGGGGCTAGGAGACGAGCTTGCGGCAGAGCGTTCGCAGCTCCCGCATCTCCTCCGGGGTGAGGGCGGCGCCGAGCTCGCGGCCGATGCTCTTCGCATGCGCGCGCCCGGTCTCCCGTTGCACGCGCGAGCCCTCCTCGGTGAGTGAGATGCGCACGGCGCGCCTGTCCTCGGGGTCGTTTTCGCGGTGCAGCAGGCCGCGCGCGACGAGCCGGTCGATCATGCGCGAGAGCGCCGGCTGGCTGAGCAGCACGCCGTCCTGGATCTGACAGAGCCGCAGGGGCCCGTCGCCCTTCGCGAGCGTGTAGAGCACGTCGTACTCGCGCATGGAGGCCTCGCTCCACATGCCCTCGCCCGCGAAGATCGCTGTGAGCCTCGCGTGCGCTGTCATGAGCGACTCCCAGGCCTCGTTGGCGAGCCTGAGGTCGACGCGGTCGGTGCTCATGGGGTCCTCCAGGTGGTGAGCGGGGTGGGGTGCGGGGCTGGGCGGATCAGCGCTGGGCGGGTGGTCAGTGCTGGGTGGATCAGCGCTCGGCGGGTCAGCGCAGCCCGAAGCTCGCGCCGGCGCTGTCGAGGTACGGCGATCCGCCCGTCACGTTATCACCGCGGTTGGCGCGCGGGCGCGGCTGCCGCGGGGCCTCGTCACCGTACTTGGCGCGCACGAGGCTCGCGTGGGTGGGAGCCGTCTCGGGCACCTCGGGATCGCGGAGCGCTGCGAGCTCTCGGCGCAGCACCGGCACGACCTCCTCGCCCAGCAGGTCGAGCTGTTCGAGCACGGTCTTGAGCGGCAGGCCGGCGTGATCGACGAGGAACATCTGGCGCTGGTAGTCGCCGAAGGTCTCGCGGAAGGTGAGGGTCTTGTCGATGATCTCCTGCGGGCTGCCGACGCTCAGCGGGGTCTGGCTCATGAAGTCCTCCATGCGCGGACCGTGACCGTAGACGGGGGCCTCGTTGAAGTAGGGGCGGAAGCCGTCGATCGCGTCCTGCGAGTTCTTCGCGATGAACGTCTGCCCGCCGAGGCCGACGATCGCCTGCTTCGCGGTGCCGTGGCCGTAGTGCTCGTAGCGCTCGCGGTAGAAATTGATGAGGCGCAGCGAGTGCTCCGAGGGCCAGAAGATGTGGTTCGCGAAGAAGCCGTCGCCGTAGTAGGCGGCCTGCTCGGCGATCTCGGGGGTGCGGATCGAGCCGTGCCACACGAACGGGGGCACATCGTCGAGCGGTCGCGGGGTGCTCGTGAAGCCCTGCAGCGAGGTGCGGAAGTTGCCCTCGTAATCGACCACGTCCTCGCGCCACAGCCGGTGCAGCAGGTTGTAGTTCTCGAGCGCGAGGGGGAGCGAGCTGCGGATGTCCTTGCCGAACCAGGGGTAGACGGGGGCGGTGTTGCCCCGGCCGAGCATGAGATCCATGCGGCCCCGGGAGAGGTGCTGCAGCATGGCGTACTCCTCGGCGATACGCACCGGGTCGTTCGTCGTGATGAGCGTGGTGCTCGTGCTGAGCTTCAGCCGCTCGGTCTGCCCGGCGATGTAGGCGAGGAACGTGGTGGGGCTCGACGAGAAGAACGGCGGGTTGTGGTGCTCGCCGATGGCGAAGACGTCGAGGCCCACCTCCTCGGCGTGCTTCGCGATGGTGGCGAGGCCCTGAATGCGCTCGGCCTCGCTGGGGGTCTTGCCGCTGACCGGGTCGCGGGTCACGTCGCTGACCGAGAAGATCCCGAACTCCATGGGGTGCTCCGTTCTGTTGTTGCGTCAATTATATGCGCTTGCATGTAAATCTAACGCGGCGGGGCGCAGGTTATTCCCGCCCTGTGCTGGGGCCTGTGGGATGGGGTGCGGGTGGGTTGACGTAGCGGGCTTGCAGATTTAGACTGACTAGTCAGTTCAAGAAATCACAGGAGGATCCGTGAGCACCATCGAAGCCACTGAGGAGCTCGGGAACGTGGAGATCGATATCGCGAAGGCCGGGATCGCCCAGCCGGGGGCCTGGGAAGACGAGACCGCCGACGCCTCCGTCGAGGCGGGCGCGGTCGCGCCGAGGCGCGGCTCACCCGTTCCCGCGGTCGAGCTGCGGGCCGCGCATGTGAGCGCTGCACGGGGCGCGGTCTTCGGCCCGCTCACTGCCACGAGCACGAACCCCGTGACGGTGGTGCTCGGAGCGCGGGGCAGCGGCCGCACCTCGCTGCTGCTCTCGATCGCGGGACGCATGAAGCTGAGCGGAGGATCCCTCGCGACACTCGGCGAGACGAAACTCTCGGAGATCCGGCGCATCACCGGCCTCGTCGGATTCGAGGACATCGACGCGCTCGAGCCGTCGGTGACGCTCGGCGCCACGCTGCGCGAGCGCCTCAGTTGGGCGTTGCCCTGGTACCGGCGCACGCCGCGCGTCACCCCCGAGCTCTCGGGCGAGCTGCTCGCAGAGGCGTTCGGCGAATTCGAGCAGCCGGATCCCGCCACCCTCGTGCGCGAACTGGGTCCGGCGGAGGAGATGCTCGTGCGCATCGCCCTCGCCCTCATCGAGGGGCCCGAGCTGCTCGTGGTCGACGACTTCGACGCGCTGCGCGATCCCGCCGAGCGCGCACTCGTCGCCGAGCGGCTGAGCAGCCTCGCGCGGCGGGGGATCCGCGTCGTCGTCGCGACCACCGACCCCGGCGACGCGGCCCTGTTCGCCTCCGCTGCCCCTGCTGCGACCCGAGGCAGCGCCTCGGACGCCGCCCCCACCGTCATCGAACTCTAACGACGCGGCCGCAGCCCGTTCCCCGCATCGGCGACCACCGCAGAAAGAAACACCATGTCACTGTTCACCCGCAGCACCGAGCTGAAGCGCTTCCGCGAGGGCACCCTGCCCAAGGTCGCGCTCGTGGTGCTCCTCGTCATCCCGCTCATCTACGGAGCGCTCTACCTGTGGGCGTTCTGGGCGCCCACCGACAACCTGAACAAGCTGCCCGTGGCGATCGTCAACCTCGACGAGCCGGCCGAGAAGCCCGACGGTGAGACGCTCGCCGCGGGCGACGATGTGATCGAGCAGCTCGAGGAGGGTAAGGATCTCGACTGGCAGCCCCTCGGTGCCGACGACGCGGCGGAGGCCGTGGGCGACGGCGACGTCTACTTCTCGGTGACGATCCCGAGCGACTTCTCGAGCACGCTCGCCGGTCTGCAGGACGATCCCAAGGCCGGCGAGATCGAGGTCGTCTACAACGACAACAACTCGTTCCTGGCTTCGACGCTCGGCAAGCAGGCCATGGTGCAACTGCGCGACGCTGTCGCGCAGACGGCCACGCAGACCACGGCCGAGCAGGTCATGGTGGGCGTCGAGAAGCTGAGCGACGGCACCCGCAAGGCGGCCGAGGCGGCGGAGACTCTCGACGGCGGTGCCACGAAGGTCGCTGACGGCAGCACGAAGCTCAGCGCGGGCCTCGGCGAGCTTGCCGACGGGACCGCGCAGATGGTCGCGCAGGCTCCCGCGCTCATCGACGGCACCCAGCAGCTGGCGGCGGGCGCCGGCGCGGCGCACGACGGCAGCGGGCGCCTGGCCGAGGGGCTCGACGAGGCGCGCGGCAAGAGCGCCCAGCTCGCGGCCGGTGCAGACCGGGTGAGCGGGGGCGCGAGCGAGCTCGCCGGCAAGTCGGGCGAACTCCGCGACGGCCTCGGAGCGCTGAAGGACGGCGCCGAGCAGGTCGCCGGCGGCGCCGCCTCCGTCGCGCAGGGGAGCTCGAAGCTGGCGGGCGGAGTCGATGAACTCGTCGAGCGGGCGAGCGCACTGCCCGCAGGCACCTCCGCCGCATCCCAGGGCGCCTCGCAGCTCGCGGCGGGCCTCGCCCAGCTCCAGGCCGAGGGCAGCGCTCCGCTCAGCTCCGGCGCGTCGACGCTCGCCGCCGGAGCAACGAGCCTGAACGACGGCGTGGCCCAGCTCGCCGACGGTTCTGCCGCGCTGAGCCCGGCGCTCGGGCAGGTCGCACAGCTCGCGGCGGCGAACCCCGAAATGACCCTCGCCCAGCTCGACGCGGCACTGCAGCAGCAGGGCTCCTCACTGCAGGCGCTCGCGGGCGGTGCTGCGGCGCTGCAGGACGGCGCTGCGGCCGCTCGAGACGGCGCCTCGCAGGTCTCTCAGGGGGCGAACGACCTCTCCGCGGGTGCGGCGTCGCTCGACTCGCAGCTGCAGAACGTCGCCGCGAAGAGCGGCGAGCTCTCGGCCGGAGTCGCCGAGCTCGATCAGGGCGCTGGCGCGCTCGTCGACGGTCTCGGCAAGCTGCAGGGCGCAGCGGGCGAGCTGAGCGCGGGGGCGACGCAGGTCGCCTCCGGATCCGGCACCCTCGCTGCCAAGAGCGGTGAGGCGCAGGCCGGCAGCGCCCAGCTCGCGGACGGCGCGTCGAAGCTGGCGGCCGGCACGGGCACGGTCGCCGAGGGGACGAACGCGCTCGCCTCCGGCGTCGGCACGGCCGCGGACGGCGCCGCCGTGCTCACCCGGGGCACCGGGGTGCTCGCCTCCGGCGCGGACCAGCTCGCGTCGGGCGCGGGGAAGCTCGCCGATGGAGCGTCGAAGCTCGACGCCGGCGCTCAGCAGGCGAGCGAGAAGTCGGGCGAGCTCGCGAAGGGCGCCGAGCAGGTGAGCGAGGGATCCGGAACTTTCGCCCAGCAGCTCGCCGAGGGCGCCGACGAGGCACCCGAATTCTCCGAGGGACAGGGGGATCGCATCGCCGAGACCATGGCGGCCCCCGTGCAGCTCGCCGAGCACACCGAGAACGAGGTGCAGGGCTTCGGCGAGGGCTTCGCCCCGTTCTTCATCGCACTGGCCTCGTTCGTGGGGGCGCTCATCACCTGGCTGATCCTGCGCCCGCTGCCGCGTCGCCCGCTCGCCTCGAACGTCTCGGGGCTGCGATCGGTGCTCACCGGCTTCTGGCCCGCCGCGCTGATCGGCGTCGGGCAGGTGGCGATCATGATGGCCGTGCTGGTGTTCGGAATCGGGATGCGTCCCGCGCACTGGATGGGCATGACGGCGTTCATGCTGCTCGTCACCCTCGCCTTCCTGGCGCTGCAGCAGATGTTCATCGCGCTGCTCGGCACGGCGACGGGGCGCGTGGTGAGCCTCGTGCTGCTCATGCTGATGCTGTCGTCGTCGGGCGGCACCTACCCGGTCGAGACGACGCCAGCCTTCTTCCAGGCGCTGCACCCCTTCATGCCGGCCTCGTACGTGGTCGAGGGGCTGCGTCAGCTGATCGGCGGCGGGATCGACGCCCGGTTCTGGGGATCGCTGCTCGTGATGGCGGGTGTGCTCGTCGGGTCGCTCGCGATCAGCGCGATCGCCGCGCGCCGCCAGAAGGTGTGGACGATCAAGCGGCTGCATCCGAGCCTTGCAATCTGAAAGGGCCATTTCTGGCCCGTGCCGGCTAACCCGGCGTTCCAACCCGCCGCACCGGAGTCACACCCCGTGCAGCACCGATCTGCCCAGGAACACATCGAAACCGCCGAATCGGTGTGCTTTTGGGCAGATCGGTGCAGTTAGGGCGGCCGGTTCAGCTGGGCGGCTGCGCGCACGAGTTGATCCGGGAACAGCGCGAACGCGAGAGGATAGACCCATGGCACGGGTGAACACGAAGCAGCTCATCACCGAGGCGGCGGTGCGCATCGCCGCGCAGCACGGGATCAGCGGCGCCTCGATGGACCAGATCGCCGAGGCGGCCGGTGTCGCCAAGGGCAGCCTCTACTACAACTTCCCGTCCAAGGACGCGATTTTCGAGCAGGTGATGCGCGACGGCTTCGAGCGCCTCGCCGCGGCCATCGACGAGGCGCGCGCCCGAGCCGAAGGCGATCCCGAGCTGCTGCCCCGTGCGGTCGCGGCCGCAACCCTCGAAACCCTGCGCGGCAACCTCGATCTCGCCAAGCTCATGGCGTCCGAGGTGTTCCGCACCGACCGGGCGTGGGCCGGGGCCATGGAGCTCGCCCGCTCCTCGGTGGTGGTGCGCTTCCGCGACGTGCTGCGCGAGGCGGAGGCCGCGAGGGGAGGATCGCGCTCCTCCGACGACATCACCGAGATCGCGGGGGCGGCCTACTTCGGGGCGCTCGCGGGAGCGTGCCTCGACTGGTTGCTCTTCCGCCGGGACCAGAGCGTCGACCAGGTGCTCGACCAGGTGCTGCGCGGGTACTGAGTTCGGTCGCTGCACGGATTCCGCTCCCCGCGTCTGTCGAAGCGCGCGGGGCGGTCCTGTGCGCGGCCCTTTCGAGATACGGATCTCGCACGTGGATCCGCGGATCCCCATGCGAGATCCGTATCTCGGCCCCGAGCACTGAGCCGCAGGCCGCGGCTCAGTGCTCGCCATCCCCGCCATGCTCGCCATGCCCGCCGCCGGGGAGCTCGCTCGGCTCGGGCTCGCCCCGCTCGACGACCACGAACTGGCCCATCATGCCCTCGTCCTCGTGGAGCAGCATGTGGCAGTGGTACATGTATGGGTGCTCGGGATCGGCGTAGTCCTCGAATCGCATGAGCAGCCGGTAGCGGCGCCCGGGCTCGAGATAGATCGTGTCCTTGCGCCCGGCCAGGTCGGGCGGGGGCAGCGAACCGTCGATCGTGAGCACGCGGAACTGCACGTCGTGGATGTGGAAGCTGTGCGGGATCGGCTGGGAGCTGCGCACCTCCCACACCTCGGTGTCTCCGAGGTGCACGACCTCGTCGATGCGATTCATGTCCATGCGCTCGCCGTTGATCTCGCGGTCGTTCAGCTCGAACTCGCGCGTGCGCACGGAGTCCTCCTCGTGCAGCGCGTCGTCGGCGGCGTGCACGGAAGCGGCCCACCGCGGCTCGGGCGACGGCTCGAGGCGATCCGCCGCCCGCAGTTCGAGCACGTCGAAGGCGTCGCCGCCGCCCATCGCCCCGGGCACCGCGACCCCGCCGAGATCGACCTCCAGCGAGCGCAGCCGCGCGGTCTCGCCGGCCTCCAGCCGCACCACGACCTCGGCCCGCTCGCCGGGAGCGAGCCGCAGCTGCTCGAGCGCGACCGGCCGCTCGAGCAGCCCGCCGTCGCCCGCGATCATAGTGAGTTCCCGGCCGGGCACCGAGAACTGATAGGTGCGGGCGGTGGAGCCGTTGAGCAGCCGCAGGCGGACCCGCTCGTGCCGCACCTCGTGATAGGCGCCCACGGTGCCGTTGACGAGGATCGTGTCGCCGAGCTCGCCCGGCTCGGCACCGTCCCGCTCGTGCACGAACCGCCCGTCGCTGTCGAAGGAGCGATCCTGCACGATGACCGGCACGTCGTCGATGCCGTACTCCCGGGGCAGATCCGCGGCGGCCGAAGCATCGTCGTCGAGGATGAACATGCCTGCGAGCCCCTGCAGCACGTGCGTCTCCGTGGCGCCGTGCGGGTGCGGGTGGTACCAGAGCGTCGCCGCCGCCTGATCCACCGTCCACTCCGGTCGCCATGCACCGCCGGCCGCGACCTCCTGGTGCGGCCCGCCGTCCATCGCGGCGGGCAGGTGCATGCCGTGCCAGTGCACGCTGGTCGCCTCGTCCAGGTGGTTGCGCACCTCGACGGCCACCCGTTCGCCGCGCTCGGCGCGCAGCGTCGGGCCCAGGAAATCGCCGTCGAAACCGCGGGTCGGGGTGAGCACCCCGGGATCCGTGGCCGGGGCGAAGGAACGCTCGCCCTCCTGAGCGGTGAGCGAGAACACCCGCACGCCGTCCTCGACGCGGGAGGGTGCGAGCGGCGGGATGGCGAGCGGCTGCGCGAACTCCCGCTCGACGACGGGCTGGACGGGGGAACCGAGGATCGGGATCGAGCCGCACCCCGAGAGGGCGAGCGCCGCGATCAACACCACTGTTCCACCTAGCGCGCATGACGAGCGCCGGATCCTCCGTCCGGACCTCATCGCCGGCCCTTGTCGATCGCGGCCTGCACGCCCCAGGCCGCGAGCCCGGCGAGCGCACCCCATCCCGCCTGCATCGCGAGCGAGACCGGCAGAGCCCAGACGGGTGCTCCGCCGCCGAAGACGTAGGCGAGCGCGTGCGACAGCAACCCCGCTCCGAGTCCTGTGAGGGTGAGCGTGAGCACGGGGCGGGGGAAGCGGCCGAAGCCGACGACCCCGACCCAGCTCACCGCGATGATCGTGAGGATCACCGCGGCACGACCGAAGCCGCGCGGCACGCCGGTGAGCTCGGCGAGCGGCCAGAGCAGGGCGAGCGCCGACAGCCCGGCGATGAGGGGCCAGTTGAGGCGTTTCTGAGCCTCAGGATCGGGGGCGATGGGACGCTGGGCGTCGGGATCCGGGGCGGGCTGGGGATGGGAAGGGAACTGCTGATGCATGCTTCCAGCCTCGCCGTGCCAACCCCGCGCCGCATCGGCCCGTGGGCGCGATCGCGGTCGTCCCGAGGCGACACCTCGAGTCGCTCCTGGGCGACGGAAGAGGCGGATCGACCCCTGAGGGGCGCGCCGGATGCATCCGGTGCATAGGCTGACATCATGGACTCCGATCTGACGCGGTTGCGCTCCCACTTCGTGGAGACGGTATTCGCGTGCGTCGCCGTGCTCGTCCTCTGCACGGTCGTCCTCGCCGCGGGCGGGAGGGGCGCCTCGCCCGGCGCGTTCCTCGCGGTCGCGGGCTTCGCGGCGCTCACCGCGCTCGGTGCACGGTTGCCGCGCACGGCACTGGCGCTCACGATCCTCGGCATCTTCGGGTACTACGCCGCGGGGTTCCCGCCGCTCGGCATGGTGCTGCCCGCGACGGGCACGCTCTACCTCGCGGCGGCGAGGGGCCGCGCCCCATGGGCAGTCGGTGGAGCGGCCGTGCTCCTCGCGGTAGCCACCTACTACCGGGTGGCCGACGAGGATCCCGCGGCCGGGTTCACGGGCTACGAGTACGTGACCGAGGTGGCCCTTGCCGCCGCGGCCATCGCGCTCGGGGCGGCGACGCGGTCGGCGCGCGAGCGCCAGCGGCAGGCGGCGCGGATCGCGGAGCTGGTCGCGGCCGAGCAGGCGCACCTGGCCGAGCAGCGCATGGCCGAACAGCGGATCAGTATCGCGCGCGAGCTGCACGACACCGTGGGGCACCGGCTGACGGTGGTCTCGCTGCACGCCTCGGTGGCGTCTGAAGCGCTGGGCCCGGACGGGGATTCGGCGGTGCGGGAGGCGCTGGTGCGCGTCGGGGAGGCGAACTCGGAGGCGCTGAGGGAGCTGCGCACCGCGGTGAGACTCCTGCGCAGGGAGCCCGACGGCCCGGATCCGCTCGGCGTCGCCGCACTCGTGCGCACCGCCGAGGCGGCGGGACTGCGTGTCGAGTCCGAAGTCGATGCTGCTGCGGGGGAGCTGAGGCCCGAGCTCATCGAGATCGCCGGGCGCATCCTGACCGAGGCCACTACGAACGCCCTGCGGCACGCGCAGGCCCTGTCGCTGCGGATCATGGCGCGCATCTCCGAGGGGGCGCTCTGCCTCGAGGTCGCGGACGACGGAGCGGGCGCGGCGGCGAACGCCGAGGCATCGGGATCAGGGATCGCCGGCATGCGCGAGCGCGCCGAACTCGTCGGGGGTTCGCTCGGCGTGCGCACGGCGCCGGGGTCGGGGTTCACGGTGCTCGCGCGACTCCCACTGGAGGAGGACTCGTGATCGAGGTCGTGCTCGCGGACGACCAGGAACTGGTGCGCGCCGGTCTGCGGGTGCTCGTCGAGCGAGACGGCGACATCGCCGTGGCCGGCGAAGCGGTGAACGGGCGCGAGGCGGTTCGCCTGGTCCGGGAGCTGCGGCCGGATCTCGTGCTCATGGACCTCAGCATGCCCGTGATGGGCGGCGTCGAGGCGACGGAGGCGATCGCGACGGATCCCGCGCTCTCGGGCACACGGGTGCTCGTGCTGACCACCTTCGACGACGATGCGGAGCTGTTCGCCGCGATCCGATCCGGAGCCGCGGGCTACCTGCTCAAGGACCTCTCGCCGATCGAGTTGCGAGCCGCGATCCGCACCGTCGCTGCCGGCGGTTCCCTGCTTGACCCGGCAGTGACGGCGCGTGTGATGCGGGCGGCGGCGCCGGCGGTTCCGGCGACCGAATTGCCGGCGGGTCTCGGCGAGCGGGAGACAGAGGTGCTCGCGCTCGTGGGGCGGGGTCTCACGAATGATGAGATCGCGCGCGAGCTGTTCCTGAGCCCCGCGACCGCGCGCACCTACGTGAGCCGCCTGCTCGCGAAGCTCGGCGCTCGGGACCGGGCCGCGCTGATCGTGCTCGCCTACGAGACAGGTCTCGTGCGCCCCGGGCGCGCCGAGGGGTGAGGCTTCTGTCTCATCCCGACGGATTCCCCCGTGCGGCGGAGCCGTGATCCCGATCTCATTCCGGCGGCGGATCCGCCCCGCTCACCGCCTCAATAGCCTGGAACGCAGGGGCGGAAGCCATGCCCGGCCCGCACGCACGACACCGGAACCAGGGAGCACGAGATGATCGAACAACTGCAGGAATTCGCGGCCGGCTTCCCGGAGTGGGCGCAGTGGTTGGCGGTCGCGCTCGTCTCCATGATCCCGTTCGTCGAGTCGTACTTCGGATCGGTGATCGGCGTCGCGATCGGCCTCCACCCGGTCGTCGCCGTCGTGGCCGCCGTCGCCGGCAACGCCGTCTCCATGCTCGTCTTCGTTCTGAGCGTGCATGCGACCCGACGCAAGGTGCGTGAGACGCGGGGCACCGCCGACGTCGAGGCAAGTCCGAAGCGGCAACGGCTGAAGCGCATGTTCGACCGCTTCGGGGTTCCCGGGGTCTCGCTGCTCGGGCAGACGCTGCTGCCGAGCCAGATCACCTCGGCGGCGATGGTCGGCTTCGGGGCGTCGAAGAACGCCGTGATCGGGTGGCAGATCGTGTCGATCGTTCTCTGGGGAGCCCTCTTCGGGTGCCTCTCCTACTTCGGGATCGAGCTGCTGCTGCGCTGAGGCGCACAAGACGAGGAGGCGGGCAGGATCACGCGATCCTACCCGCCTCCTTAGTGCGTCGGTGTATCAGTGCACGAGCCGCGCCCGGCCCCGGGTGGATCCTCCGACTCCTGAGCCCGCTCAGGAGTCGGAGGGTCGCAGACGATCCTCTACTCGCTCAGCAGCACCTGGATGCGACGCACGCCCTCGACGAGCGCCTCATCGCCGAGCGCGTAGCTGAATCGCAGGTAGCCGCTCGGGCCGAAGGCCTCGCCGGGAACCGCGGCGACCTCGGCCTCCGAGAGGATCAGATCGGCGAGCTCGAGCGACGTGGTCGGCGTGACTCCGCGGATCTCGCGACCCAGCGCACCGGTGACATCGACATAGGCGTAGAACGCGCCCTCGGGGGTGGGGCAGTTGAAACCGGGAACGCGGTTCAGCTCCTCGACGATGAGCTTGCGGCGGCGGTCGAAGGCGAGGCGCATCTGCTCGATCGGCTCCTGGGGGCCGTTCAGGGCGGCGATGGCCGCACGCTGGGCGATGTTGTTCACATTCGAGCAGAGGTGCGACTGCAGGTTCGCGGCGCCCTTCATGATGTCGGCGGGGCCGACCATCCAGCCGAGGCGCCAGCCGGTCATCGCGTAGGTCTTAGCGACCCCGTTCACGAGGATCGCGCGATCCTGCAGAGCGGGCACGGCCTCGACGATCGAGACAGCGCGCACCCCGTCATACACCAGGTTCTGGTAGATCTCGTCGGCGACGACCCACAGCCCGTTCGCCTCGGCCCACTCGCCGATCGCGCGCGTCTCCTCGGGGGAGTAGACGGCGCCCGTCGGGTTGGAGGGCGAGACGAACAGCAGCACCTTGGTGCGCTCGGTGCGGGCGGCCTCGAGCTGCTCGACGGTCACCTTGTAGCCCTGATCGGCGCCGGCGAACACCTCGACGGGCACACCGTCGGCGAGCTGGATCGCCTCGGGGTAGGTGGTCCAGTACGGCGCGGGCACGAGCACCTCGTCGCCCGGATCGAGCAGCACCTGGAACGACTGGTAGACCGCCTGCTTGCCGCCGTTCGTGACGATGACCTGGCCGGCGGGCACCTCCCAGCCGGAGTCGCGCGCGGTCTTCGCGGCGATCGCCTCGCGCAGCTCGGGCAAGCCCGTAGCGGCTGTGTAGCGGAAGTTCTTCGGGTCGTCGAGGGCGGCGCGTGCGGCGTCGACGATGTGCGCCGGCGTGGCGAAATCAGGCTCGCCTGCGGCGTAGCTGATCACGGGCCGGCCCTCGGCCTGCAGGGCCTTGGCCTTCGCGTCGACCTTGAGGGTCGCGGACTCGGCGATGGCGGCGATCTTCTTCGAGAGACGGGAGATGTTGGTCACCTGTCCAGACTACCGGCTGCGGCACCCCACCGGTGTGTTTCGGAGGGCGATCCCAGGGGTGTTTCGGAGAGTGATCTCAGGGGCGGGGCGCGTGATCGTGGAGCCGATGCTCGGGGAGCCGGTTCGACAAGCCGGGCCGGATCGCGTAGAGTGATCCACGGTGATTGACTTTCGCCATAATTTTTCATGCCCTCAGGGCGGAAGGCGAAAGTCGTGATATCCATAGGGCGGTGGCGCAATTGGTAGCGCAGCGGTCTCCAAAACCGCAGGTTGCAGGTTCGAGTCCTGTCCGCCCTGCCAGATCCCGATCGGTGCTCGCGCACTGGCCGGGAGAGTTGAAAGGACATGCGAGTGAGCAGTGAAGTCGAGGAGAGCGGCGGCGGTCTGGTCGAGCGCGCCAAGGCCGACCGCGCTGCGAAGCGCAACTGGTTCAGTCGGATCTTCCTGTTCATCCAGCAGGTGATCGGCGAGCTGAAGAAGGTCGTCACGCCGACCCGCAAGGAGCTCGTCAACTTCACCCTCGTGGTGATCGCGTTCGTGCTGATCATGATGGCCCTCGTGTGGGTGCTCGACCAGGCGTTCGGCTGGGTGACCGTCTTCATCTTCGGCACGCCGCTCGCCTGACGGTCGAGCGTCCGATCCCGAATCCCGAGCAAGGAAAGCAAGAACAGATGACGAGCGAGAACAACAACCCCGAGGCCGAGCTCGACGCGGCGCTCGATGCGCTGGTGCAGTCGACCGACCCGGTCGCCGACGCCGCGGTGGAGGATGCGCTCGACATCGACAGCGCCGAGGAGGCGGCTGCGGCCGCCAGCGCGATCGTCGACGAGGAGGTCGAGGAGGAGACCGAGGCCGCCGAGGATCCCTACAAGGCCTTCAAGAAGGATCTGCGTCGTCGCCCGGGCAAGTGGTTTGTGATCCACACCTACGCCGGATACGAGCGCAAGGTGAAGTCGAACCTCTGGAACCGCCGCGAGACCATGGGCGCCGTGGATGACATCTACGAGATCCAGGTCCCCATGGAAGAGGTCATGGAGGTCAAGAACGGCCAGCGCAAGATGGTGACGCGCGTGCGCATCCCCGGCTACGTGCTCGTTCGTATGAACCTCAACGAGACCACCTGGTCGGTCGTGCGTCACACCCCCGGTGTGACCGGCTTCGTGGGCAACGCCCACAACCCGGTGCCGCTGCGCCTCAACGAGGCGTTCGAGATGCTCAAGAGCACCGTCGAGTTCGAGCCGGCCGCCGCCGCCAAGGGTAAGGCCGCGGCCAACGCCGCCGCTCAGGGCAACGTCGAGATCGACTTCGAGATCGGCGAGACCATCACCATCAAGTCGGGCTCCTTCGAGGGTCTGCCCGGCACGATCAGCGAGATCAACCCCGCGGCGGGCAAGCTCACGGTGCTCGTCTCGCTCTTCGAGCGCGAGACCCCGGTCGAGCTCAGCTTCGACCAGGTCACCAAGATGGTCTGATCCTCCCTCTTCGAACGCCCCGCATTCTCTCCAGAAGCGCGGGGCGTTCGCGCGTTCAGGCGCAGATCTGCCGTGCAGCACACCGAAATCGCAAATTTGGTGTGCCGCACGGCAGATCTGCGCTGTGCGGCCGGTCATCGTGCTCGGTGGAGCCCGCGGGCGACGGCATCGAGCACGAGATCCTCTACCTCATGCCAACGATGGACGACCTGTTGGTAGCTGATGCGGATCACGTGGTACCCGCGTGTGCCGAGGTGGGCGTCGTGTACGTTGTCGGCGTCTCGCTGGGCACCCGTGTGTGTGAGGCCGTCGATCTGGACGATCAGGCGATCCCCGATCCGAATGTCCACCCGGTGACCGTGCGCGTGCGATTGCTGTCGGATCGGCAGCCTCAGCCAGCCGAAGCGGGTGCGGAAGAGCGTTTCCAACCCGGAATCGGCGAACGGCGTGCACTCGTCGAGCAGCGCGCGGGAGGCCCCTCGCAGCGGTAGCGTTGAGAGCGCGGGGTGGTCGATCAGTCCTTTCTGGAGCGCGGAGTCCCATACTGCAAGGGCCGCATCGTGCGGTTGGCAGTGGGCGACGTGATCGAGCACGTTCTCGATCCGGTCCATAAGCGTGCCGGGCGGACGCAGGATCAGTGGACGTCGCCAGTGCACGACCCCGACTTCGGGCGCGACGTGCGCTCCGGGCTTCGCGCCGACGTGGAACTCGCGGTGCTCGAGTACCCAGAGCCCCAGACGCTTGGCCTGGGTCACGCAGGTGAGCACGACGCCGTGTCGGGCGGCCGATAGGAGGTCGGGGTCTGCGTCGCGCAGGGCGATCCACCCGCGCCGCGGGCGAGTGACGCGGCCCTCGGCGACGGCTCGGCCGACCCGGTGCTTCGAGTGCCCGAGACGGAGGATTTCGCGAGTCGGGGCGACGCCGTGCGACCGCTGGAGGTCGTATTCGATGCTCATGCGTGCCAGCCTGCTTGATCGGACGGTCGACTGTGGTCGAATAAGGGGCGAATGTGGACAACTCGGCGCGATCTGGGTCGAAGGCCGAGCTGTGGGCGGAGTAGTCGTGGTGGTCAGGCGCACAGACCTGCCTTGAAACACATGGAATACGCGATTTCGGTGTGCAGGAAGGCAGATCTGTGCGCCGAGAGCGGGGCGGTGAGGCGACGCGGGCACAGGTGCGGAACCGGCGCGGATCGGGTAGACTTACCTGGTTTGCGTCTTCGCGCGCCCTGTGCGCGATCCTCGCAGACACGCACCGCATCCCGGACCGGCCGGGACGGCGGGAGAGCGCGCGCAACCGCGCGGGCTCGAGGAAAGGAAACAATCATGGCAAAGGCCAAGAAGGTTACCGGTCTGATCAAGCTTCAGATCGCGGCCGGCGCAGCCAACCCGGCGCCCCCCGTGGGCCCCGCGCTGGGTCAGCACGGCGTCAACATCATGGAGTTCTGCAAGGCCTACAATGCGGCCACGGAATCCCAGCGCGGCAACATCGTGCCCGTCGAGATCACGGTCTACGAGGATCGCTCGTTCACCTTCGTGCTCAAGACGCCTCCGGCGGCTGAGCTGCTGAAGAAGGCCGCGGGCGTGCAGAAGGGCTCCGGCACCCCGCACACCGTCAAGGTGGCGAAGGTCACCGCCGAGCAGGTCCGCGCGATCGCCGAGCAGAAGCAGGCCGATCTCAACGCGAACGACCTCGACGCAGCATCGAAGATCATCGCCGGCACCGCCCGTTCCATGGGCATCACGGTCGAAGGCTAAGGGGTAGGACACATGGCACAGAAGTCGAAGGCGTACCGCGCCGCTGCCGAGAAGATCCAGGCAGGCAAGTTCTACACTCCCGCCGAGGCCGTCGCCCTGGCGAAGGAGACCGGTTCCACCAAGACCGACTCGACCGTCGAGGTCGCCGTCAAGCTCGGTGTGGATCCCCGCAAGGCCGACCAGATGGTGCGCGGCACCGTCAACCTCCCCCACGGCACCGGTAAGACCGCGCGCGTCATCGTGTTCGCGGTCGGCGCTGCCGCTGAGGCCGCCATCGCCGCGGGTGCCGACGAGGTCGGCGGCGACGAGCTGATCGAGAAGGTGGCCGCAGGCTACACCGACTTCGATTCGGCTGTCGCGACCCCCGAGCTCATGGGCAAGGTCGGCCGTCTGGGTAAGGTGCTGGGCCCCCGTGGCCTCATGCCGAACCCCAAGACCGGCACCGTCACCCCCAACACGGCGAAGGCCGTCGAGGACATCAAGGGCGGCAAGATCGAGTTCCGCGTCGACAAGCACGCCAACGTGCACTTCATCGTCGGCAAGGCCTCGTTCTCGGCCGAGCAGCTCACCGACAACATCACCTCGGTGCTCGACGAGATCTCGCGTCTCAAGCCGTCGTCGGCCAAGGGCAAGTACGTGCAGAAGGGCGCCGTTTCGACGACCTTCGGCCCGGGCATCCCGCTCGACGTTTCGGGCCTGTAAGCGATTCGGCCGAGGCCGGTAGAACAGCACGAACGGCCCTCCCCCGACACCTGTCGGCGGGAGGGCCGTTCGTGCTTTAGCATTGGGGATATGTTCTCGCGGGCCGTCTCCTCCGTCGCGATCGGCGATGCCTGAGGCGGCAGCGGCGAAACCCCCGCTCATCTCGGGTTTCAACTATGTTCGCCCGCTGGGATCCGGCGGGTTCGCCCAGGTCTACCAGTACGAGCAGGACATGCCGCGCCGCGTGGTCGCGGTGAAGGTGCTGACGGGGAGCGCGTCGCTGGCGGCGTCCGTCGAGGACCGGCTGGCGTTCGACGCGGAAGCGGACGCGATGGCGCGTCTGTCGAGCCACCCGTCGATCGTCTCGATCTTCGCGGCGAGTATCTCCAGCGATGGTCGGCCCTACATCGCGATGGAGTTCTGCCCCGAATCCTTCCGCCACCGCGACGGCGGCCGCCCGATCCCGCTTGACCAGGTCATCGACGCCGGGGTGCGCCTGGCAGGTGCGCTGGAGACCGCGCATCGGGCCGGCATTCTGCACCGTGACATCAAACCGTCGAACGTGCTGCTGGCCACGACCGGGCGACCGGTGCTCGCGGACTTCGGGATCGTGTCCCTGCGCGGGCAGATGCGGGGCGCGGGCACGAGCGAGGCGATGTCGATCCCGTGGGCCGCCCCCGAGGTGATCGATCGGTCGACCGCCGGCACGGTGGCGAGCGAGGTGTGGTCGCTCGCGGCGACGCTCTACACGTTCGCGGCGGGCCGCTCGCCGTTCGCGCGGGATGACGGCGTGAAGGACTCGCGCAAGTCGATGAGCGATCGGATCATGCGGGCGAGATACCGGCCCGTGCCCGGTGCGCAGGGTTACGAGGCGTTCGACGGCGTGATGGCGGCCGCGCTTTCGAAGCGTCCGGAGCAGCGGTTCGCGACGATGCAGCAGTTCGGCGAGGCGCTGCAGCAGTTGCAGCGCCTGTACGGCTACGACGTGACGCCGCTCGATGTGGTGCGCCCGGAGTGGGTGCCGCCGGTCGCTTCGTCTCCGGCGGCGCACAGCCCGGTTGCGCCCAGCCCGGCGGCGCAGGGCACGGCGCACAGCCCGGTACTACGCGGCCCCGTGGTGTCGCGGGTGCAGGCCGACGGCCGGGCGAGCAGGCGCGCCGAGATGGAGCGCGAGCGCGCGGTCTCCGACGGGAGCAGCCGGGGAGGGGCGCTGCGGCCGGCGCTCATCGGGGCGGCCTCGGCTGCGGGGGTGCTGCTGCTGGCGGCCGCGCTGTTCAGTGTGCTTGGCGGTAGGTGATGGCTCGGAGGGAACGTGCGCAGCGGAGACCGCCGGGAGCGCAGAGCCGCCGCTCGCGCTTGCTGACCTGGGTCTCGGGCGTCTCTGCGCTGGCGGTGCTGGCGACGATCGCGGTGGTCGCCGCGGGGTACGACGCGCGCGAGACGCCGCGCGAGGAGCCCTCGGTCTGGGCGATGCGGAGTTCGGGCCAGTACGCCCGTGTGAATACGCTGACCGCCGAGATCGATACGGTGCGACGCGTCGATGAGCCGAGCGGCGTGATCCAGGCCGGGGCGCGGGGCGCGGTGCTGAGCCACGGCGACGGCAGGGTCTGGCCGATCGATCCCGCGATGCCGCGCGATCTCGTCGAGGATGCCGGAGCCGATGGCGGTCAGGAGAGCGCCGAGACTGTCCTCTCCGGGGCGGAGGGCTCGGGACCGGACGCGGATCCGGGATCGGACGCGGATTCAGGGCCCGCATCCGGCGAGGTGCCGTCGGCGATGCGCGCTCCCGACGGCACCCGCGACACCGTCGTCGCCGGCGACGCGGTGCTTTTCAGAACCGACGACGGGGAGGTCTTCCTCTCGCGCTTCGCCGGTGAGGGCGGGGTGATCACGGATCCGATGCTGCTCGATCCCTCAGCCGATCCGGCCGAGGGCGACGCCGGCGACGGGCGGGGCGGTCAGACCGATGCCGCGACCGACGACGCCGCGGGATCGCGGTTCGCGGCGGACGCGGCCGCGCTCGACGCGGACGGGCGTCTCGTGATGTTCTCGGCGGAGGCCGGCGAACTGCGCTGGTACGACGTGAAGCTCGGCCGTTTCACGGAGACGGAGGAGGCGCCGGCCGCCGTGGGAGAGGGGGCCCAGCTCGCGATCGTGGCGGGCGACTGGGTGCTGTTCGACGCCGAGTCGGGCCGGTTGTGGCGCGAGGGTTCGGGGCGACCGGTCGAGTTCGGGGTCGTCGGCGACGCCATGCTGCAGGCATCGAGCACGGCGGGCGCGAGTACGGCCGGTGCGAGCCCGGGGCGTGCCGAAGGTGCGGGCCGGGCGGGCTCGGAGGCGCTCGTCGCCGATGGATCCGGTCTGTGGAGCGTGTCGGAGCAGGGTGCCGAGCGCGTCGCCGAGGCGGCCGGGGTGCCGACGCAGCCGATGCAGGTGGGGGCGGATCGCTATGCCGCCTGGCTCGGCCCGAGCGGCGCGAGCCTGTGGTCGTCGGCCGAGGGGCTGAGGCCTCTCGATCTCGACGGCGCGGTCGAGCTGCCGGGGCAGCCCGATCCGGTGTTCCGCTCGAACGGCACGAGCGGGCTGCTCTCGGAGCAGAGCACGGGCATGATGTGGACGCTGCCGGAGGGACGCCTGATCCCGATCGAGCAGTGGTCGCTCGTCGAGCCGCCCAAGGAACGCAGCGGCACCGTCGTGGTCGCCGACGCGACCGAGCAGGAGCCGCCGGTCGCGGTCGCCGACTCGTTCGGCGTGCGCGCGGGCGAGCCGACTCAGCTGTCCGTGCTGCTCAACGACTACGACCCGAACCGCAAGGACGTGCTGACGATCGTGCCCGACGGTCTCGGCGACGATCTGACACCCGAGTTCGGCGCGGTGTCTCTGCTGCCCGACGGCCAGTCGATCGTGGTCCATCCGGCTGCGGAGGCGGTCGGATCGGCGACGTTCTCGTACCGGATCACGGACGGCGTGCACGTCTCCGAACCGGCGACCGTCGCGCTGACGGTCGCCGACCCCGACGCGAACTCCGCCCCGCAGTGGTGCCCGGTCGAGGGCTGCCAGCGGGAGTGGCCGAGTCCGGAGCTCGCGCCGGGCGGCACGCTCGTGCTGCCGGGGCTCGAGGGCTGGGTGGACCCCGAGGGTGACCCGATGATGCTCGAGAGCGCCCGCGCGGTGAATGCTGAGGATCCGGTGCGCGTGCTCGTCTCGGGCGATGGCCGCCTCGCGCTGCGCCACTCGGACCCGAATGCCGCCGACGGTGACGTCGCGGTGCGGGTGCGGGTGGCCGATGCCCGCGGCGACGCGACAGAGCGGGACCTGGTCGTGCAGATCCGCTCGGGCGCCAGCGCCGAGATGGGCTCCATCGCGAGCACGGCCGTGGTGGGCGAGCCCGCGGTGGTGCGCCCGCTGAGTCGCATCACGGGCGGTTCGGGATCCTTCGCACTCACGGACGCGCGCGTGCAGAGCGGCAGCGCGGACGTCGGCGTGAACGTCGCCGCGGGAACGATCGAGGTGACCGCGAGCCAGCAGGGTGCGATCCTCGTGGCGATCACGGCGCGGGACACGGGCACGGACGCCGAGATCACGGGGATGCTGCGGGTCACCGCACTCGAGTCGCGCCCCGAACTCGGGCTGCCGCCGCTCAGGGCGTTCGTGCGACCGCTCGCGGATACGACGATCGACGTGCTCGATGCGGTGCCGGGGGCGAACTCCCGGGCGCTGATCGTGAACGCGGCGACGGTGGTCGACGGCGAGCTGAGCGCGGATGTGCTGGATCACGCGCAGGTGCGGGTCTCGGGCAGCACCCCCGACGGCGCGGCAGGCAGGATCGGCTCCGCAGATATCGCGGTCGAGGAGGGCGGTCGGGTGGCGATGGCGCGGCTGACCGTCTTCCAGGTGCCCGAGACGAGCGAGGGCGGCGCGATCGCGGTCGCCGACAGCATCACGGTGCGGGCGGGCGCGGTCGCAGACATCCCCGTGCTCGACAACGATGTCGCGCCGCCCGGGCAGCGGCTCGTGCTGCACCCGCAGATCGGCGGTTCGGGGACGAAGGGCGAACTCGCCTTCGCCTCGGGCAACGTGCTGCGGTATCTGGCTCCGAGTGATCCGGGCACCTACACGCTCACCTACACGGGCTACGGTGCGAGCACCCCCGAGGCGAGCGACGTCGGCGAGGTGCGCGTGACGGTGCTGCCGCGCGAGGGCAACCGGGATCCGCAGCCCGCGCCGCTCACGGTGCGTCTCGCGCCCGGGGAGCGCAGCACGGTGCGGGTGCCGCTCTCGGGTGTCGATCCCGACGGGGATCGCGTGCGGCTCGTGGGCGTCGAGGCGACGGAGGGGGCGCAGGTGACGGCCTCGGTGGTGTCGAGGTCGGCGGCCGTGCAGGTCGAGGCGTCGGCGGGTGCGCAGCCGGGCGTCGAGATGCTCGGTTACACGGTGCGCGACGAGTTCGGCGGCGAGGCCGAGGGCCGGCTGCGCGTGATCCTGGTGGCGGAGACCGGCGGATCCCGAGCCCCCGTCGCCTTCAGTGACTACGTGCGCATGACGAAGGGGGCGGCGAACCCCGCGGTGGTGCGGCCGCTCGACAACGATGCCGACCCGGCCGGCGGCAGGCTCGAGCTCGTCGAGGTGGTGCCGAACGTGCCCGGCGGTGAGGGTTCCGAGCTGTATCGCGATCTGCAGCAGCGGCTCGACCTGTCGCAGATGGAGGAGGGCCGGGTGGTGGTGCGGGCCGGCGACGAGATCGGCACGGTCTCGTACCGGTACACGGTCCGCTCGACCGAGTCGTCGAGCACCGCGGACGGGCTGATCGTGGTGCAGGTCTCGTCGAGGGTGGGCCAGCAGGCGCCGGTCGTGCAGGACACGGTGCTGTCGGCGCGCGACCGCGTCGAGCTGGAGCGCGGGGGCGTCGACGTCGTGACCGACCGGGTGCGGTGGGCCGCGGGCGACCCGAGTGAGTTGCGGCTCTCGATCTGGGGGAGCGCAGAGGATCGCTTCTCGGTGGGCGGCTCGCGCATCTCGGGCGAGTACCGGGCCGAGGGCGATCTCGTACCGTTCGAGCTCGCCGGCGAGGACGCGAGCGGTGCAGAGGTGCGGAGCTTCGGCTTCCTGGTGGTCCCGCCGCTCGACGAACTGCGGCTCACCCTGAAACCGGGTATCGGTCCGCTGAGCGTCGACGAGGGCGAGTCGGTCGACGCGCGGCTCGCCGACCTGGTGGATCTCGCGAGCGGCGACCGCGCGGAGTTCCGCGTCGGCGCGTTCCCCGTGCGGAGGGATCAGGCATCCTGCGAGGCGACGAGCGCCGCGAGCCTGCGCTACACGGCGGGCGAGGACGGCCCCTGGGGCGATAGCTGCCTGATCTCGGTGAAGCTGGTCGAGCAGCGCGCGTGGACGCAGCTGGCGGTGCCGGTGCAGATCGTGCCGGATGAGCCGGTCGCCGAGCTCGAGCCCCTCACGAGAACCGTCGCGCCCGGAGCGTCGCAGACGATCGACCTCACCGACATGGTGCGCTGGCAGGGAGGCCGCGAGGGCGACCTCGGGAGCCTGCGGTTCTCTGTGAGCGGGGGCGGAGACCGTTTCGAGGTGCAGCAGAGGGGGTCGCAGCTCGAGGTGGAGGCCCGCGCCGACGCCGTGCCCGGCCGCGAGGATGCGCTCGTCGTGAGCGTGGCGGGCGGCGAGGGGAGCAGCGCCCCGCTCGCACTGCGCGTGGGCACTGCCGCGAAGGACTCGCCGCGAGGGGCCTCGGTGGCGCTGAACTGCACCGTCGGATCGGCCTGCGGGGCGCAGCTGATCGGCGCACCCGGCGAGCATGACCCCTTCGCGGGCAAGAAGGGCGGCGGTCTGAAGCTCGAATCGATCGATGGGAGCGGCTGCGCGGTAGCCTCGCTGCGGATCTCCGGCGACGGTGTGAGCGCGAGCTGGCCGCGCGGCGACGGCGGCCCCGGCGGCGAGTGCACCGCCGTCTACACCGTGAGCGATGCTCAGGGGCGCACCGGTCAGGGGCGCATCGAACTCGACGCGCGGGGCGTTCCGCGCGCGCCGGTCGGGGTCGCGCCCCTGAGCGCCGACGGCAGCAGCGTCGCGCTCTCCGTGCGGCTGAGCGGCGAGGCATCGCATCCCGCCGTGACCGGCGTGGAACTGCTGACCGGCGGGGGCGAGCCGGTCGGCAGCTGCTCGCTCGCGGGCAGTCAGGCCACCTGCACGGTCTCGGGTCTCGAGCCCGGGGAGCGGCGCACCTACTTCGCGCGGGCCGTGAACGAGGTGGGCGCGTCGGAGCGGAGCGCGGGTGGGGCGCAGACCTGGGCGTACGTGCCCCCGGCTCCGCCCTCCATCACCGCCGAGGCCGTGGAGTGGCCCGAGAACACCCGCTCGGACCGCGGCCGCGTCCGAGCGACGATCGGCGAGAGCCGCGCCGCGGTGCGCGTGCTCACGATCGACGGAGTCGAGACGCCGATCGCGGGCGACGGCGTCTACGAGCTTTCCGCGGGACAGCCGCACGTCCTCAGAGTCGTCGCCGCCGACCGGCCGGGGATGATCCCGCCCGGCTACACGGGGCAGGACGGGGGGCGCGGCGCGGCGAACTCCGCGAAGGTCACGCCGGTCGGGGCGCCGGCGGCGCCCCGGAGCGCGCTGCTGACCGCGACGGGGGCGAATGAGACAGGGTGGCTGTTCGATACCGCGGGGTTCGAGCGGGGCGGCGGCGATGAACTCGTGTTCGACTTCGGTCTGCAGGAGGGGCGCACCGCCCCCGACTGCACCGGATCGACGAAGAGCGGCGACCGGCTTCCCCCGTTCACGTACTTCACGGGCGCGGTCTGCGCGAGCAACAGCTTCGGCCGCACCGCCGCTATCGGCACGAACTCCATCTTCACCGGTGGCGCGGTACCCGCTCCGAACGAAGCCCGGTACACCATCAGCTCCGTTCCGAGCCCGGCGAACTCCGAGACCTCGGTGACGTACGGGGCCGTCGCCCCTGACGAGACCGCCATGGTCACGGTCGAGGGCGGCACCATCGTCTGGGACGTGCCCGTCTCGGAGGTCACGCCGAGCCGTCCCGATGCGCGCGCGCGGCAGTGCGTCGACGGCGGAAACCGCTGCTCCGTCGACGCGGCCACCGTGGGCCCGCCGCGGGGCAAGACCCCCTTCACCGTCTCCTGGAAGGGCGGCGGATGCATCGATCCGGCATCCGACCCGAGCCGGTGGGGTTCGCGCTTCTCGATCGACGGCAAGCCCGGGGCGACACCCTCCTATTCGCTGTCGGGCACCAACGACGTGCTGGTGAGCTGGTCGACCGACTACGAGCCGGCGATCTTCACCGGCAAGGTCTGCGATCCGCCGCCGGATCCGGGCGGGTCCGACGCCGGGTCCGATGCCGGATCAGACGCCGGGTCCGATGCCGGATCGGACGCCGGAGCCGAGGGCGGTGGAGCCGACACCGGCGGCGAACCGCGGGGCGATCCCTGATCCGCGATCCCGATCCCCCTCCCCGTACCAGCTAACGCCGTGACCAGAAGGAACCGCAGATGACACCCGAGCAGCAGCCGATCCGCGACCAGATCCGCGAGCGAGGCGCCGCGGACGCGAGCGATCCGCTCACGGACGACCGCGCGCGCTGGGCGAGCGAGGCCGTGCGCACCGTCGCCGACGCGATGGAGCTGGCGATCCAGGGCAAGCGCCGCGTGATCGAGCTGGTGATCGCCACGGCGATGGCGGGCGGCCATGTGCTGCTCGAGGACGTGCCCGGAACCGGCAAGACCGCCCTGGCCCGCGCGCTCGCGAAGACCATGCACGGCACCTCGTCTCGCATCCAGTTCACCCCCGACCTGCTGCCGGGAGACGTCACCGGCATCACCGTGTACGACCAGAAGCAGGGCGTATTCGAGTTCCACGCGGGGCCGGTCTTCGCGAACGTGGTGCTGGCCGACGAGATCAACCGGGCGAGCCCGAAGACGCAGTCGGCGCTGCTCGAGGTGATGGAGGAGCACCAGGTGACGGTCGACGGGCAGACCCATCGCGTGCACGAGCCCTTCCTCGTGATCGCGACCCAGAACCCCGTCGAGCAGGCCGGCACCTATCGGCTGCCCGAGGCCCAGCTCGACCGATTCATGATCAAGACCTCGATCGGCTACCCCGACGACGCGGCCATGATGCGTATCCTGCAGCAGATCGCGCGCACCCCCGAGGTGCCCGCCGTGATGGGCACTGGCACGCTCTCCCAGCTGCAGCGGTTCGCGCGCTCCGTATCGGTGAGTCCGCTCATCGCCTCCTACGTCTCGCAGCTCGTCGAGGCGAGCCGCCGCGCGAGCGAGGTGCGCCTCGGCGCCAGCGTGCGAGGCGCGCTCTCGCTCGTGCGCATGGCCTCCGCGTGGGCGCTCGTGGCCGGCCGTTCCTTCGTCACCCCTGACGATGTGCGCGAGCTCGCCATCCCGGTGCTCGCGCACCGCCTCGTGCTCGAACCCGAGGCCGAGTTCGACGGCGTCACGGCGGAGGCCGTGATCGGACAGATCCTCATCGACACCCCGGTGCCGCGGGAGAACGGCACGGCGTGAGCGAGCACACCCGCAGCCGCCTGTTCCGCACCGCGACGCGCGGTACGCGGAGCACGCGCGGCACCCGCACATCGGCTCGCCTCGGCGAGACGCGCACCTCGACGCGCGCGCTGGATCCCACCCGGAGGCGGCGCCTCGTCGCGCGCAGGTGGTGGCGGCGAACGCGGCGCGGCATCTCCCTGGCCTGGCGGGGCGCCGCGCAGGCCGTCACACCGCTCGGCTGGTTCGTACTCGCGATGACGGTGGCCGGCGCGGTGCTCGGCGGCGCGCTCTCGTGGGTGGAGGCCTGGTTCGCGGCCGTCGCGGGCGGCGTGCTGCTGCTCGTCGCGCTGCCGTTCCTCATCGGCAGCCGGGCCTATCGCGTGCGCATCGTGCTCGACCGACGCAGTGTGACCGTCGGCGGTCGGGTGCAGGTGCGGGTGATCGTGGAGAACGGGGGATCGCGGCCTGCGCTGCCCGCGGTCGCGGAACTGCCCGTGGGGCCCGCTCTGCGCGAACTCGCGGTGCCGTTCATCGGCCCGGGCGCGGAGATCGAGCTGCCCGTGCAGGTGCCCGCGGTGCGCCGCGGCGTGGTCGCGGTCGGGCCGCTCACCGTCGCGCGCAGGGACCCGGTGGGCCTGCTGCGCCGGGAGGTAACCTGGCCCGAGCGACACCTCGTGCACGTGCACCCGGCCCTCGCGCCGCTGCCCCAGAACTCCGCGGGTCTCGTGCGCGACCTGGAGGGCGCATCGACCCGCCGCCTCACCGACTCCGACCTCTCGTTCTACGCCGTGCGCGAGTACGCCACCGGCGACGCCATGCGGCACGTGCACTGGAAGTCGACCGCCAAGACGGGAACGCTGATGGTGCGGCAGTACGAAGAGTCGCAGACCGCGCGCGTCGCGGTGCTCTTCGACGCGATCCGCGGGGAGTATCGGAGCGACGACGAGTTCGAGCTCGCGGTGAGCGTCGCCGCGTCCGTCTCGGTGCAGGCCGTGCGCGAGGGGCGCGAGCGCTTCGTCGCCTCCGCCTGGGCGCCCGGCCGGATGCGCCCCAGCGTCGACGGGCTCGAGGAGCTGCCGTCCCGCGATCCGCAGCAGCTGCTCGACGCGTGGGCCGAGCTCGAGGCGGTCACCGAGGGCGCACCGTTCGAGGTCCTCGCTCGGGGGCTCGCGCAGTCCCGCCGCCCGCTGTCGATCGTTGCGCTGGTCGTGGGATCCGCGGCCGACCTGACGCGGATCCGCAGAGCCGCGATCGTGTTCGCCCCCGATGTGCACGTGCTGGCGGTGCGCTGCGAGCTGCACGCCGAGCCGCGCGCGCAGCGCATCGATCCCCTCACCGTGCTCACGGTGGGGGCGCTCGCCGATCTACCGCAGCTGATGCTCAGGAGCTCGCTGTGAAGCGCGCGGCGGCCCGCTCGCTCCCGGGCTCGGCGGCCCGCTCGATCCTTGGGACGGCGGCCGCGGCGGCGGCCCTCGGGCTCGGCGTGTGGGCGGCGTGGCCGATCTACCGCACGTCGTGGCTCTGGGCCGTCGCGGTCGCCGCACTGGTTCTCGGCACCGGCATCGCGTGGGTGCGCGAGCGGTTCCGCCTGAGCCCCGTGGTGGTCGCCGCGCTCGCGCTCGGCGTCTTCGCGCTCACGGTCGTGCCGGTCGCGGTGCCCGAGGCGATGCCTCCTCAGGGCGCGCTCGGCCCGCTGCGCGGTCTGCTCGACGGCCTCGCCGCGGTCGCCCTCGGGTGGAAGCAGCTGCTCACACTGACGCTGCCAGTCGGCGTCTACCGCACGGTGCTCGTGCCGGTCTACGTCGTGTTCCTGCTCTCGGCGCTGCTCGTGGGAATCCTCGCGCGTCGGAGCTCACGCGCGGCGACCTTCGCCGCCGTCCCGCTGCTCGCGCCCGTCGCCTTCGGCACCGTGTTCGGGGCCTCGCAGGTGAGCGCGCCTCTGCACATCGGCGCGCTCGCGATCGCTGCTCCCCGCGAGATCGGCCTGTGGCTGGCCGCGGCCGCGCTGGCGGCGGTGTGGATCGGGCTCGTCTCGGGGGAGGATCGGCGTGCCGCGCTCAGGCTCGGCCGCGCCGCGGACGGATCCTCCCTCGGCGGGGGCAGGCGCGCGCGGACGCTCGTGGGCGCCGGCATCGTGGTCGTAGCGCTCGTCGCCGGCGGCGCGTTCGCCCCGGTGCTCGACACCGGAGCACGCGCCGTGCCCCGCGACCGCGTCGACCCCGAGATCGTCGTGCGCGAGCGTCCCAGCCCCCTGGCCTCCTACCGCGGGTTCAAGCGCGACGATGCGCTCGACGCGACGCTCTTCACGGTCGAGTCGAGCGGTGCGCTCCCGGAGCGCCTGAGGCTCGCCGTGCTCGACACCTACGACGGTGTCGACTTCCACGTCGGCGACGATGCCGCCGCCCGGTTCACCCGCTTCCCGAGCGGCGGTGCGATCTCGGCCGCCGAGCGCGTCACGGTACGGATCGGATCGGGGTACTCCGATATCTGGGCGCCGACCGCGCCGCTCGGCAGCCCGCCCGAGTTCTCGGGCGACCGCTCCGCCGAGCTCGCCGACGCGTTCTACGTGAACCGCGAGACGGGCGCCGCGGTGGCGGTGCCGGGTGGCGCGGGCCGTGTCGCCGGTGCGACGGGCAGCGCCGACGCGGTGGGGGGTCCTGCGGCGGGATCCGCCTCCGGCTCCGCGGACGGGCGCACCGCGGGGCTCGCAGAGGGCGACGTCTACTCCGCCCAGATGCAGACCGCCGCCGATCCCGGCATCGACAGCCTCGGAGAACCCGGCGCCCCGCTCTTCGACACCGAGGCCGCCCCCGAACTCGGCGCGTGGATCGAGCGGCAGCAGCAGCCCGACAGCGCGGCCGGGCTCATCGAGCTCATCGACCGGCTGCGGCAGCGCGGCTACCTCAGCCACTCCATGAGCGACGCCGACGGTGAGCGCCTGTGGCTCGAACGGCTCGGCGAGCGTTACGGCACGCAGTTCGAATCGAGCCCCGGAGGGCACTCCCTGGCGCGCATCGAGGTGCTCTTCGAGCAGCTCAACGCTCAGCAGATCGCCGCGGGCGACGGGGCGCGACCCGAGCAGCTCGTCGCCGGCATCGGCGATGACGAGCAGTTCGCGGCGGCCGCGGTGCTCATCGCCAGGGCGCTCGGCTACGAAGCCCGCGCGGTCGTCGGGGTGCGGCTGAGCGAGGGAGACGGGGATCGAGGCGAGGCAGGCGTGGACGGCGTTCCGTCCTGCACCGGCGAGTGCACGGGGGAGCATCTCGCGGCCTGGATCGAGGCCCGGGGGGATCGCGGGGAGTGGGTGCCCATCGACGTCACACCGCAGGTCGAGCAGCGCCCCGAGCGCCTGGAACAGGGCGAGCGGCTGCCCGAGTTCCCGACCGAGCCCGAGGAGCGCGACGCCCGCGAGGTCGATCCTCCGGTGGGCCTCGGCGAGCAGGGCGAGAGCGGCGAATCCGAGGCGCCGGCACCCGGTGCGTCCGATCTGTGGCCCGTGCTGCGCGCCGTCGGCCTGTCGCTCGCCGCTCTCGTGCTGCTCGCCGCACCTCTGCTCTTCCTCCCTCTCGCGAAGCGCCTCCGCGCTCGCCGCAGGCGCGCCGAGCCGGTGCCCGAGCTGCGAGCCATCGGCGCCTGGGAGGAGATGCTGGATCGGGCGGTCGACCTCGGTGCGGCGGTGCCGGCCGGCGCGACCCGCAGCGAGATCGCGGAGGGACTGAGCACGGCGCCCGCGCGCTGGGCCGCCGCCCAGGTGGATCGCGCGGTCTTCTCGCCGCACGGCATCGACGCGGGCACGGCCGACCAGCTGTGGCGGGCCGCCGAAGCGGATCATGCTGAGCGCGCAGCCGGCACGGGAATGATGACAAGACTTCGCGCGGCGTACTCGCTGCGCTCGTACGGAATCGGAGCGGGGCGGCGCAGGACGCCGCCCGGGGGAGGCTTGAGCGGATGAACGAGACGGTGACCCGGGCAACCGCGGGGCCTCCGGTGATCGCGGCGGCCGCGCGCACGGACGTCGGCCTGCGGCGAAGCATCAACGAGGATCTGGCGCTCGCGCAGCAGCCCGTGTTCGTGGTGGCCGACGGCATGGGCGGGCACGCCGCGGGCGATCTCGCGAGTGCGGCCGCGATCGCCGCGTTCGCGGAGCTCGCCGCGCTCGGCGGCAGCCGGCCGCTCGAGGTCGCCGACGTCGACGCCGCGCTCGACAGGGCCAGGGCCGCCGTCGACGTGATCTCGCGCGGAGACGAGCGGGGCGCCGGCTGCACCCTCACCGGCGTCGTGCTCGTGGAGCACCGGGGCGCACCGCACTGGTACGTGATCAACGTGGGCGACTCGCGCGTCTACCAGCATCGCGGCGCGAGCCTCTCGCAGATCACGTCGGACCACTCGCTCTACGCCGAGCTCGCCGCAGCCGGATACGAGGACGCCGAGCTCGCGCCCCGCAACGTGATCACGCGGGCCCTCGGATCCGACGACTCGCGCCACGACGGCTGGCTGCTGCCGTTGCGCACGGGGCTGCGGCTGCTGATCTGCTCGGACGGGCTGACCTCGGAGGTCGACGACGAGGAACTGCGTGCGGTGCTCACCGTGGGAGGGCGCCCCGACTCGGTGGCCGACGAGCTGGTGCGGCGCGCCTGCGAGGCCGGCGGTCGCGACAACGTGACCGTGGTCGTGGTCGACACGCTCTCGGACGGCTCGGGGTTCGGCGTCGGCTCGGGCGGGGGTGGAACCGGGGCCGGGCCTGAAGCCGGCGTCGGTCCCGCGGACGATGACGAGGTGGACGAGACCACCCTCGATGTGACGAGGCCGGCGTCGTGAAGCCCGAACGGCGGGGCGAACCCGAGGATCCGCACGACAAAACCGTCGTGGTGCCGAGACGAGCCGCCACAGCCCGGCACGGCGACGGAGCAGCATCGGTCGATGGTCCCGATGGCGCTCCGCCCGGCGACGAGACCGTGATCGCCGGTCGGCAGCCCTCTGCGCGGAAGCGCTCCGTGCGCGGAGCGTCGGAGCCCGCGGCCGATCCAGAACCGTGGCGTGGCGTGCCCGCACCCGTCTACGGCCCGCGCAGCGCGACGCAGCGGGGCGATGCGCCCGTGCCCGATGCGGTGCAACGACGGATCGGACCGGCCCCGAGCGCGACCGCGCAACCCGTGGTCGAGAGACCGCCGCTGCCGTCCCTGGCCAAGCGGGCGAGGCGATCCCGCACCATCACGATCATCGCCTACGCCGTGACCACGGCCCTGTCGGTTCTCGGTCTCTGGCTCGTGGCGGTGCTCGCCTTCGGGTGAAACGGACGAATCGGACGGCGAGGGAGACGGAAGAGCGCGGATAGCGTACGCGGCGAACCTTTGCGTCGCAGCACAGCCGCGGATATCGTTATGCAGTGTTGATGCCGCAATACTTGCGTCTGGAAAGCAGGAGCACATGCCCTCGACCCATCTGAGCCTCGACGTCCTCCCGATCATCGGCATGACGTACACGCCTGCTCCGTTCTTCGGGCCAGCGGTGATGCTCGCGATCCTCGTCGGGCTGTTCTTCGCCATCGCCTTCTACATCTGGTACCTGTGGTCGCTCTCGGTGCTGTTCCCGCGCATCGGACTGCCCTCGACGCACGGTTGGATCCCGGTGTGGAACCAGTGGCAGCTCGTGCAGCGCGGCGGCCTGCCCGGCTGGCTCGTGCTGTTCGGCCTCATCCCCGGCCTTTCGCTGGTGGCCTACGTGGTGTCGGTGATCGCGATCCACCGGCTCAACACCGAGCACGGCAAGGGCGGCGGGTACACGGTGCTGGGAGCCTTGCTGGCCCCCGCGTGGGCGATGGTGCTGACCAGCGCGATCGACGCCGAGCGCCCCGGCGCGGGGTACGACCCCGCCGCGTACCCGGCCCAGGGCGGGTACGCCGTACCTGGTGAGTACGCCGCGCCCGCCCCGATGTACGCGCCCCCGCAGCCGGTCGCGCCGCAGCTGCAGGCGGGGTCGGAGCAGGCAGGATCGTACGCCATGCCGGAGGCCGGTTCTCAGGCGTTCCCGGAGCCGGTGCAGCCTTGGCAGCAGCCCGGCGAGCCGCAGCGGTTCGCACCGCGGCCCGACGATCCGCAGGCAGGGGCGCCGAGCGTCGGTGAGCCGCAGCCGCCGCAGCCGGGCGACGAGTGGGGGTTCAGCCGCACCACCGCCGGCCATTACGAGCGTCTCGCCCAGGAGGACTTCCAGCGGCGCCAGGCCCCGCTCCTCGGCGCCGAGGAGCCGGCGAGGCCGTTCGCCTGGCCGAGCATCGAGGAGTCGAACCCGAGGCCGGTGCCCGCGGCTCCGCCGGCGGCCGCTACGCCGCCCGCGTCTCCGCCGGCTGCTCCGCCCGCCCCGGCTGCCCCGCAGCAGGCACCGCCCGCGGTGGTGCCGCCGGTTGTCGCTCCCGAGCCGTCGGCCGCCGGGCAGGAGTCCGACTCGCAGGAGTCCTTCTCAACGGTGCGCCCCTCCATCTTCGATTCGAACCCCGAGCAGAGCACCGATCCCGCGCCACGGGCCGCCACGCACCGAGCGGAGGATGAACCCGCGGAGGACGAGTTCGGCGAGACGGTGGACGCGCCCGCAGCATCGGCCGGAACGGTATTCGCCGAGTCGGCGACCGACGCCGCGAGCGAAGAAGACCTCGACCGCACGGTCGTGGTGCCCCGTCGGTCGCGATGGGGTCTCGAACTCCCCGACGGCGAGGTGCTCGAACTCCGCGGCGACGACGTCGTGGTGGGGCGCAAACCCCTGCCCAGGAACGGCAGCGCGGTGCTGCAGATCGTCGACCCCACGCGCACGCTCTCGAAGTCGCACGCTCGACTGCGCCGTGTCGACGAGACCTGGACCATCGAGGATCTCGATTCGACCAACGGCGTCGCCCTCGTCGACGAACACGGCGATCAGCTGCCGCTCGAGGTGAACCGCGAGGCTCCCGTGACCGAGCGTCTGGTGATCGGCACTCTCGAGGTCACGCTGCGCCGCCTCGGTTGACGCGCCGCGCGCTCGTCCCCGAGCCTGCGCCCGTCCCCGAGCCTGCGCCCGTTCCCTGAGCTTGCCGCAGGGACAAGAGCCCGGTTTCGGCCCTTCGACAGGCTCAGGGGACGAAACCGGGCTCGGCGTGGAACTACCGGCCGACGACGACCATCGCGCCGGTGTCGGTGAACTCCTGCTCGATCTCCTCGTTCCGCCTGTACGTGGCGAGGCTGACGACGACGGCCACCAGCATGCCGACGACGAAGCTCGGGAGCAGCTCGTAGAGGCCGGTGCCGAGAGCCTTCCAGATGAAGACGGTCGCCGCGCCGGACACCATACCGGCGAGGGCGCCCCAGTTGGTGAGCTTGCGCCAGTAGAGGCTCAGCAGCACGATCGGGCCGAACGCGGCTCCGAAGCCCGCCCAGGCGAAGCTGACGAGGCCCAGTACGGTGTCGTTCGGCACGAGGGCGAGGATCGCGGCGACGATGGCGACCGCGAGCACGCAGAGGCGCCCGAGCACGACGAGCGACTTCTGCGAGGGAGGCGTCTTCCGCACCACCTTGTAGAGATCCTCGACGAGAGCGGAGGAGCAGACGATGAGCTGGCTCGAGAACGTGCTCATGATCGCCGCGAGCACGGCCGCGAGCACGAGGCCGGCGACCAGGGGATGCAGCAGCGTCTGGGACATCATCAGCAGCACGGTCTCGGGGTCGCTCAGGTCGATGTTGTTCTTCGCGACGTAGGCGACGCCGATGAGGCCGGCGAACACGGCTCCGGCGAGCGAGACGATCTGCCAGGTGATGCCGATGCGACGACCGGTCCTGGCATCGGACGGGGTGCGCAGAGCCATGAAGCGCACGATGATGTGAGGCTGGCCGAAGTAGCCGAGGCCCCAGGCGAGCCCCGAGGCGATGCTGAGGATGGTCACGCTCGTGAGGCCCTCGCCCCCGAAGAGGTTGAAATGATCGGGGTGCAGCGACGAGATGAGCGCGGTGGCCTCGCCGAAGCCGCCCACGGCGACGACGGCGAAGACGGGCACGATGACCACGGCGATGACCAGCATCAGGCCCTGCACTACGTCGGTGAACGAGGCGCCGAGGAATCCGCCGAACAGGGTGTACGCGAGCGTGACGACGGAGACGAGCCCCATGCCGAGCAGATAACTCGAACCGAACGAGCTCTCGAAGAACTTGCCGCCGGCCACCATGCCCGACGAGATGTAGAGGGTGAAGAACACCAGGATGATGACGCTCGAGGCCACGCGGAGAATGCGGGTCTTGTCGCGCAACCGGTTCTCGAAGAAGCTCGGGATCGTGATCGAGTTGTTCGAGACCTGGGTGTAGGCGCGCAGCCTCGGCGCGACCAGTCGCCAGTTCAGGTAGGCGCCGATGGTGAGCCCGATGGCGATCCATCCCTCGATGAGGCCCGCCGCGTAGATCGCGCCGGGCAGACCCATGATGAGCCAGCCCGACATGTCGGAGGCGCCCGCGCTCAGCGCCGCGACCCATGCCGGGAGATTGCGGCCGCCGAGCATGTAGTCCTCGTGATCGGTGGTCTTGCGCGCAGCGAAGACGCCGATCGCGATCATCGCGGCGAAGTATATGCCGAGAGCGATGTAGAGATAGATCTGGTCGGACATCGTTGTCCCTTTCTCGAGTGCGGTTGGGGCAGGCGCCGGGGGCGGATCAGATGATCCCCTCCGACAGCCTGTTCGGCGTGCCGAAGCGGTGCGCCGTGATGGACACGGCCTGCTCGTGCAGGTAGGGAAGCATCTCGACGCGACCGGCTGAGACGACCCTACCGCCGTAGACGGCGATGTCGGGCTTCCCTGCCGCGGCACGATACACCTCGGCGGTCTCGCTCTCGCGGGAGTCGCCGGCGACGATCCGGATCCGTGCGCCGGCGTGCGGCCCGTCCTGGGCGGCGAGGTCGCGCACGCGGTCCCGCCACGCCCCCTGGTCCTCGAAGTGGACTTCGACGCGAGAAGCGACGAGCGCCGCGATCACGGGCTGAGGCAGTGCTACCGGGGTGCTCACGAGGAGGGCGGATCCGGCCGCGACTCCCGCCGCGATCGCGCGCACCGTGCGGTGCAGCGGCGCGTCGGCTGCGACACGGATCGCCACCGGCACGGGCCGGTAGCGCAGCAGGTTGCGCTCGACGCCCAGCCGGGAGGCGTCGCGCGCGATCCCGAACTCCTCGTCCCACGCGGCTGCGTCGGAACCGAGCGCGGCGCGCAGCCACTCCAGATCGTCGCCCGCGACGCCCGCCTGCTGCGCCGCCGTCAGCAGCGGTGCGACCGCGGCGCGCGGGGCTCGCAGCTCGCCCGCGACGGGGGCGTCGGTCCAATCGCCCAGGCCGTGCAGATAGTTCGGCCCGCCGGCCTTCGTGCCGGCGCCGATGGCCGACTTCTTCCAGCCGCCGAACGACTGACGGCGCACGATCGCGCCCGTGATGCCGCGGTTGACGTAGAGGTTGCCCGCCTCGATGCGATCGAGCCACAGCGCGAGCTCGTCGCGATCGAGCGAGTGCAGGCCGCTCGTGAGGCCGTAGTCGATCTCGTTCACCATGTCGATCGCCTCATCGAGGGTCTTCGCCGTCATGATGCCGAGGATCGGGCCGAAGTACTCGGTGAGGTGGTACTCGGATCCGCGCTGCACGCCGTCGCGCACGCCCGGGCTCCACAGCTTGTTGCCGCCCTGCTTGTCGAGGGCCAGCGGGCTGTCGCTCTTGAGCGGTTCGGGCTTCACGAGCCAGCGCTCGCCCGGGCCGAGGGTGGTGAGCCCGCGCAGCAGCTTGCCTTCGGGTGCGGTGATGATCGTGCCCATCTGCGTCTCGAGGTGGTCGGGAGTGCCGACCTTGAGCGAGCGCACCGCGTCGAGCAGCTGGCCGCGGAACCGCTTCGACGTCGCGACGGAGCCGACGAGGATCACGAGCGATGCGGCTGAGCACTTCTGGCCGGCGTGGCCGAAGGCCGACTGCGCCACGTCCCTCGCGGCAAGGTCGAGGTCGGCGTTGGGGGTGACGATGATCGCGTTCTTGCCGCTCGTCTCGGCGAGGATGGGCAGGTCGCGGCGCAGCTCGCGGAAGCTGACGGCGGTCTCGTAGGCGCCGGTGAGGATCAGCCGGTCGATCCGCGGGTCGGCGACGAGCTTCGAGCCGAGCCCGCGATCCGCGAACTGCACGAACTGCAGCACCTCGCGGGGCACCCCGGCCTCCCACAGCGCCTCGACCATCACCGCGCCCGAGCGAGCCGAGTTCGAGGCGGGCTTGATGATGACGGAGGAGCCCGCGGCGAGCGCCGACAGCACGCCGCCCGCGGGGATCGCGACGGGGAAGTTCCACGGCGGGATCACGGCGATGAGCTTCTGCGGCCGGTAGCTCGCGCCGTCGACCTGCTCGAGCTGCTGGCCGAGCATCGCGTAGTAGTTCGCGAAGTCGATGGCCTCGCTGACCTCGGGGTCGCTCTGGTCGAGGGTCTTGCCGCACTCCGAGCCCATCACCTCGAGCAGTTCCGCCCGGCGCGCTTCGAGGCGCTCGCCGGCGCGGTAGAGGATTCGAGCGCGCTCGTCGGCCCCGAGCGCCTGCCAGGCGTCGGCGGCCGAGACGCCGCGCGCGACCACGGCGTCGAGCGTCGCCTCGTCGCCGATGCGCGCCTCCTCGACGAGCGCGAGGCCCAGCCGGGAGTCGACCATGCGATCGGCGATGCCGCGTCCCCAGGCTCGGTTGCCCGGCAGATCGGGATCGGTATCGGGCGTGTTCTCGAACTCGCCGCGTCGGCCGGCCTCGACGCGTGCTTCGATCCGCGCCTCCGTGCCCGCCTCGTCGTAGCGGCGGCGATCCTGCACTCGATTCGGGGCGGGCACCGCGTAGCTCTGTGCGGAGCCGTCGCCCGTGATCCCCTCGAGGTTGTCGAGCGACGCGAGGAAGCGCTGCTTCTCCCGCTCGAACAGCGACGGGTCGTCGTTCAACTCGAACACCGCCGACATGAAGTTCTCCTGGCTCGCGCCCTCCTCGAGGCGGCGGATCAGGTAGGCGATCGCGACGTCGAACTCCTCGGGGTGCACGACGGGGGTGTAGAGCAGCAGCGAGCCGACCTCGCGCTTGACGGCCTCGGCCTGCCCGGTCGCCATGCCGAGCAGCATCTCGAACTCGACGCCCTGCTGCGCCCCGCGCGCCTTGGCGAGCAGCCAGGCGAGCGCCACGTCGAAGAGGTTGTGACCGGCGACGCCGATCCGCACGTTCTGCACCCGCTCCGGGGTGAGCGCGTAGTCGATGACGGCCTTGTAGCTCGTGTCGCTCTGCTGCTTCGAACCCCAGGTGGCCGCGGGCCAGCCGTGGATCGCGGCGTCGACGTGCTCCATCGGCAGGTTCGCGCCCTTCACGATGCGCACCTTGATCGGGGCCCCGCCGGCTGCGACTCGGGCTGCGGCCCACTGCTGCAGATCCATCATCGCGCTCAGCGCATCGGGCAGGTACGCCTGCAGCACGATGCCGGCCTCGAGCTCTGCGAACTCGGGTCGCCCGAGGATGCGCTTGAAGACCGCGATGGTGAGGTCGAGATCCTTGTACTCCTCCATGTCGAGGTTGATGAACTTCTTCGGGCTCGCGGCATTCGCCCGCTCGAACAGCGGCACCAGCTGCTGCTCGATGTGCGCGACGGCCTCGTCGAAGGCCCAGTGGTTGTGGGGCGCCACCGTCGACGACACCTTGATCGAGACGTAGTCGACGTCGTCTCTCGCGAGCAGCCGGTGCGTGCCTGCGAGGCGGCGCTCGGCCTCGTGCTCGCCCAGGATCGCCTCGCCGAGCAGGTTGATGTTGAGCCGCACCCCGTCGCGCTTGATCTTCGCGATCGCGGGGCCGAGCTTCGCGTCGCTCGCGTCGATGATGAGGTGGCTCACCATCTGCCGCAGCACTCTGCGCGCGATCGGCACGACGACACCGGGCAGCGGCTTCGCGAAGACCCCGCCGAGGCCGATGGCGCCGCGCATAGGGGCCGGCAGGAACTTCGGGGTGAGCGGCGTGAGCTCGTTCAGCTTCTTGGCCGCGGCGCCGAGATCCTCGGGGCGCACGACGCCGTCGACGAAGCCGACCGTGAAGTCGAGGCCGTTCGGGTCGCGCAGCACCCCGGCGAGGCGGGCGGCCGACGCGTCGACGGGGAACTCCGAGGCTTCGCGGAGCCAGCGCCGTACGAGCGCGACGGCTTCGTCGGCGAGATCCTGGGGGCGGGCGGCGGTGCCTGCGGCGTTGTCTGCTGGGCGGATGCTCACTGCTGACCTTTCTCGGGGCGCGGATCTTCGCGGGATGGCTTGTCCCGCCAGTGTGGATCCCGCCGAGCGTGAAGTAAAGCGATACTTTTTACCGAATATCATGAAGATGAACTGATGGATCGGGTCAGTGGGCGGGAGGCTCGTCGGTCCCAGGGAGGAGATCCGCGCCGGAGCGGGAGTTCTTGCGGAATACACCCGCTCAGGCCCGGATCTCCTCCCTCAAGGCCGGCGGTGAAACGCAGGATCCCGATCCCGACCGCAGGATCCCGACCGCAGGGCCCCGACCGCAGGATCCCCGAACCACAGGAAGGAGCCCCCGATGCTCGAGATGAAGCGCCTTCGACTGCTGTGGGAGCTGCACGCGCGAGGCACGGTCGCCGCGGTCGCCGAGGCCCTCAACTACAGCCCGTCGGCGGTCTCCCAGCAGCTCGCGATCCTCGAGCGGGAGGCGGGCGTGCAGCTGCTGCGGCGCACCGGCCGCACGCTCGAACTCACGCCGGCCGGCGAGGTGCTCGTTGCTGAGACCGAGGAACTGCTCGCGGGCCTCGAGCGCGCGGAAGCCTCGCTGCACCGGGTGCGCGAGGAGGTGATCGGATCGATCCGGGTTGCCGCCTTCCAGACCGCGATGCTCTCGATCCTCCCCGGCGCGCTGCGGCGATTGCGCGAGCGCTACCCGGGCCTGCGGGTCGAGGTCGTGCAGTACGAGCCGGGAGCTGCGCTGCAGGAGACCTGGATTCGCAGCTTCGATCTCGTCGTCGCCGAGCAGTACCCAGGCCACGCGGCCGAGCACTTCCGGGGGCTCGACAGGGAACCCCTCACGAGGGACCCGATCCGCCTCGCCGTGCCGCCGAGGGGCACTGGGGATCCCCGCTTCGACCTTGCGGAGCGCATCGAGGATCTCGCCGAGCTGCCCTGGGTCATGGAACCGCAGGGGGCCGCGACCCGGCACTGGGCTGAGCAGGCCTGCCGATCCGCGGGGTTCGAGCCCGACGTGCGCTACGAGACCGCCGACCTGCAGGCGCACATCGGGTTCATCGAATCGGGCAACGCCGTCGCGCTGCTCCCCGGGCTGGTGCACGTCGGCGCGGCTCCGCGCATGCGGTTCATCGAGCTGCCCGATCGCCCGCACCGCACGGTGTTCACCGCGGTGCGGGCGTCGCAGGGCAGACACCCCGCGCTCGCGGCCGTGCGGGAGGCGCTCGCCGTCGAGGCGGCGGCCCTGCCGTTCGAGTGAGGGCAGTTCCGACGTTGTGAAGCTCCTGGGACTGCCAGGCTATTCGGATCGGCGGGCGTAAGGTAGTGCTGTCGGATTCCGACGCCCACCGAGGAAGGAAGCTGCATGAAGATCGTCAGCTACAACCTGCGCAAGAACCGGGCCGTCACCGAGATCGGTGCCCTGGCGGAGGACCACGAGGTGGACGTGCTCTGCCTGCAGGAGGCCGAGGCGGTGGCGCTCCCCACGCATCTCGGCCACATGTCGCTCGTCCACGCGACCGAGCGCAACAGACTCGGCCTCGCGATGTACGTGCGCCAGGAGCGGTTCGTCGCCCGCTCGGCGCACACCTTCCAGCTCAAGAAGTCGCTGCACGATCGTCTCCTCGCGCCCGCCCACGAGCGCCTGCTCGGGGCACGGCTGCACGACTCCGAGACGAGACGTGATTTTGTGGTCGCGTCGTTCCACGCCGCGCCGCTCACTGCGCTGAACTCGCTGCGCCGGCATCAGATCCACGCCGCGCTCGGCGAACTGCGAGCGCTCGGCCCCGGCCTGCCGGCGCTCATGGTGGGCGACTACAACTACCCTGTCTTCAAGGGCCGGCTCGACACCGAGATGCGGGATCACGGCTACGAGCTGAGCCTGAGCGACAAGCGCACCTACACGCGCTACAAGATGTTCCGCGGGCACTTCGACTTCGCGACCTCGTCGGGTATCGACATCTCGAGCGTGCGCACGCTCAACCGGGGCCTCTCCGACCACCTTCCCATCATCGTGTCGGCGGCGCTGCGCGAGGACTCGCTGGTGCCCGTACCCGCGTAGAGGATCGGGAGCGGCGTCGGGCTGCTCCATTGACCTCCCCCTCGGGCGCCGTTATGGTGGCGGCAAGCGGGCCTCCGCGACCGGCGAATCGTTCGACGGAGAGATCGAATACTCCTGCTCAGCACCTGGATTCCGAGGGGGACCTGTTGCCCAGTTACTCGTATCGATGCTCGGAGGGATGCCGCTTCGACGCGCTCTATCCGATGGCCGAGGTTCCGCAGGAGACCGACTGCCGCGTGTGCGGCGCCCTGGCACGGCGCTCCGTGACGGCCCCGCACCTCTCCCGGGCCGGCAGCTCGGCGTTCCAGCTCATGGACCGGTCGGCGAAGAGCGCCTCCGAACCCGAGGTGGTGAGCAGCCTGCCCTCCTCTGGGGCTCCCCGACAGCGCACGACGAGCAATCCCCTGCACGCGAAGCTGCCGCGCCCCTGACGGCCCGTCGCCCCGGTCATTCGACCCCTCGCTCCTGAGCCCCCAGACCCGCGTCTTCACATCCGAACACCCGGCGGCAGCGCAGCCGTCACCACAGAAACGGAGACAGAACAAATGCCAGAGCACATCTTCAAGCTCGATTCGAGCAAGCGCTTCGTCGATCAGGAGAAACTCGGTCACAACCGGTGGCACCCGGAGATACCGCCGGTCGCCACGGTCAAGCCGGGCGACAGCTTCCGTGTCGACTGCCGCGAGTGGTTCGACGGGGCGATCAAGAACGACGATTCGGCCCAGGACATCCTCGAGGCGCCGCTCCTGACGGTGCACACCCTGAGCGGTCCGTTCCGCGTCGAGGGCGCGAAGCCGGGCGATCTGCTCATCGTCGACATCCTCGACGTCGGCCCGATCCCCCAGGAGGAGGGGCCGCTCGCGGGGCAGGGCTGGGGCTACACCGGCATCTTCTCGCGCAACAACGGCGGCGGCTTCCTCACCGATCAGTTCCCCGATGCGTACAAGGCCGTCTGGGACTTCGCCGGGCAGACCGCGACCTCGCGGCACATCCCCGGCGTCTCGTTCACGGGCATCATCCACCCGGGCCTCATGGGCACGGCCCCCTCGGCCGAGCTGCTCGGCAAGTGGAACGCCCGAGAGGCGGCGCTCATCGCGACCGACCCGGAGCGCGTGCCGCCGCTGGCGCTGCCGCCCGAGGCCGAACACGCGATCCTCGGCGGCCTCGATCGCGGGGAATGGGCGCGTGTCGGCTCCGAGGCCGCTCGCACCGCGCCCCCGCGCGAGAACGGCGGCAACCAGGACATCAAGAACTTCACCAAGGGCTCGAGGGTGTTCTACCCGGTGTTCGTCGACGGCGCGAATCTCTCCGTCGGTGACCTGCACTTCTCGCAGGGCGACGGCGAGATCACGTTCTGCGGCGCCATCGAGATGGGCGGCTTCATCGATCTGCGCGTCGACATCATCCCCGGCGGCATGGAGACCTACGGCGTGCACGAGAATGCGATCTTCATGCCCGGTAACGTCGAGCCGAACTACAGCCACTGGCTCGCGTTCTCGGGCACCTCGGTGACGCTCGACGGCGAGCAGAGATACCTCGACTCGCACCTCTCGTATCAGCGGGCCTGCCTGCACGCCATCGACTACCTCACCAAGTTCGGCTACAGCCCGGAGCAGGCCTACCTGCTGCTCGGGGCAGCGCCGATCGAGGGGCGGCTCTCGGGCGTCGTCGACATTCCGAACTCGTGCTCGACGGTGTACCTGCCGGTCGAGATCTTCGACTTCGAGGTGCGTCCCTCGGCTGCGGGCCCGACGCAGATCGATCCGGGGATCGGAGCCCCGGTCGCGGCGAACCGTTAGCGCGGCGGGCGGGCCGGGGCGTCTCGCCGGGCCCGCCTACCGCATATCCCCGCCTACCGGCGCGCGAGGTAGGCGGGGATATCCGCGACCGAGTCGAGCAGTTCCGTGAAGGGCTGCCCGTCGAAGGCCTCGCGATCCAGCTTGCCCGTCAGCACCCCGATCGTCGCGGCGGCCCCCGCGTTCGCTCCCGCCTGCACGTCAACGGCGGTGTCGCCCGCGACGAGCACCTCGGAGACGGCGAGGGTGCCGGTGCGCTCCATCGCCCGGTGGATCATGTACGGGGCCGGGCGACCGGCTGCCACCTCATCGCCGCAGACCACGGCGTCGAGGTGCAGCGATCCTGCGCTCTCCGGCACGTTCCCCGGCGACGCGCCGTCAGCGGAGTCGCCGCTCACGACCCATCCGAGGCGGTCGAGGATGCCGTGCGCCACGTCCTGCGAGAACCCCGTGGTGAGTGCGACGCGCACCCCCGAGGCGCGCAGCGCGGCGATGGCCTCGGGGATGCCGTCGATCGGCGTCGGAGGGTGCGCGGTGTAGAGCTCGTCGAGGAGCGCGCGGAACCGGTCGAACGCGACATCCACCCTGTCCGCGGGCTGCGCGGGATCGCCGCCGCCGAGTTCGATGAGGGCGGTGACGGCAGCGCGCTTCTCCGCGCCCATCCAGGTCTGCAGGTCGGCGGGGGAGACGGGGACGCCCGTCTCCTCGACCGCGATGCGCAGTGCGTCGTAGACGGCGCCGCCGTCGTCGATGGTGGTGCCGGCCATGTCGAAGACGGCGAGGGTGATCATGCGGTGCTCCTTGGGTGCGAGGTGAGGGGGGAGGTGAAGCGGGCGTGTTGGGAGAGGGCCGCGGATCAGGCCGAGCGCTCGAAGAGGTCGACGCCCGAGCCGCCCGCCTGGCGCGCGAACGGGGTGCGGTGCTCGGCGCTGTTCTCCACCACGAAGGTGGCCATCGATGGCAGGTAGCGGTCGTCGGCGGTCTCGATGACGGTGCCGAACTCGTTGTAGGCGAGGCGGCGCACGCGCAGCAGGGGTTCGCCCGGTCCCACCCGCAGCTGCTCGACCTCGAGGGGGTGGGCGCCGACGGCGTCGATCACGTGACGGGCGCGCACGGGGATCACGCCGGCCCGGCCCAGCGTCTGGTAGATGCTGCCGCCGTCGAGGTCGGCAGCGATGAGGTGCCTGCCGATCTCGTAGGGGAAGAGGGATCGCTCGAGCATGGCCGGCTTGTCGTCGAGCAGCCTCAGCCTGATGATTTCGACGACGGGGGTCTCGGGTTCGATCTGCAGCTCGCGGGCGATGTCTTCGGTCGCGGGGCGGCGGCTCGCCTCGATGACGCGCTGCCCGGGGGTGAGACCGAGCTCGCGCGCCCACTCGGTGAACGACATGAAGGTGTCGAACGACTGCGCCGGAGCCGTGCGCTGCACTCGGGGCGGGGCCCCGCGTCGACCGCTGATCATGCCCTCGGCGCGCAGCGCCGCGAGCGCCTGGCGCACGGGGCCCCGGGAGGTGCCGAACTCGGCGACGAGGGATTTCTCGCTGGGCACGCGGTCGCCCGGCTGCCAGACGCCGGTGCGGATGCGGTGCACCATCTCGGCGTACAGCTGTGCGTGGAGCGGTGAGCTGTCGGTCATGCGGCAAGCCTATAAGTTGTCTGTACTAGTCGGAATGCGTCTCAGTAGCCGTCGAGTGAACGAATCATGACGATGTTTCGGCCAGTCGTGACCGAGCGTGAACGCTCGGAGAACTTCGCTCTGAAAAGTTGTCATGATTACTTTCAGGCCTCACCATCGAAGCCATGACCCTTTCGAACCCTGCTTCGCACGTCGTGATCGTCGGCGCCGGCATTGTCGGCCTCGGTCACGCGGTCGCTGCGCTCGATGCCGGCTACCGCGTGACCGTCGTGGAGCAGGACGCCGCGGCCGTGCTCGCCAGCGTGCGCAACTTCGGCCATGTCAGCACCTCTGCGCAATCCGGCGAGTTGCACGACCTCGCGCTCGAGGCGAACTCGATCTGGCTCTCGCTTGTTGAGCGCGCGGGAGTCGAGGCCCGCCGCTCCGGCACGCTCGTCGTGGCGCGTTCGGCGGCCGAGGAGGCGGTGCTGCAGGAGCTCGCGGCGGATCGCGTGTCCGAGGACGCGCGGCTCGTCACCGGCGCGGAGGCGGGGGAGCTGCTGCGGATCCCGGATGCGGATCACCTGCGCTCCGGAGCGCTGTTCCCCGCCGACCTCACAGCCGATCCCCGCACCGCCGTCGCTCGCATCGCGGAGTGGGTCGACCGCCATGAGCGCGGCGAGATGCGGTTCTCGACCAGCGTGCGCGAGGTGCGGGAGGGCGCGGTGGAGACGAACCGCGGTCGGATCGAGGCCGACCACGTGGTGGTCGCGGCCGGCCACCTCGTCGGTCGGCTCTTCCCGGCGCTCACCGACGAGTGCGAGGTGCGCGAGTGCGCGCTCCAGATGCTGCGCGTGCGACCGCCCTGGGAGATGGGGATCGGCCCTGCGGTGCTCACCGGCACCTCCATGCTGCGGTACGGGGCGTTCGCCGGCGCTGCGGTGGAGGCGCTGCGCGACGAACTGCGCGCATCCCGCCCCGAGCTGCTCGAGATCGACGCCAACGTGATGCTCACCCAGCAGGCCGACGGCACCCTGCTCGTCGGCGACTCGCACGCCGCGCATCGGACCGCCCCGCCGTTCCTCGACGAGCGCTGGTCGAGACTGCTGCTCGACGAGGTGGCGGCGGTGCTCGGCACCCCGCGCCTGGAGGTGCTCGAGCGCTGGCAGGGCGTCTACGCGACGAGCACCAGGCAGGACATCCTGCGCGCCTCCCCGGCCCCCGGTGTCTCGGTCGTCACCGTGACCACCGGCGTCGGTATGACCGTGGGGCTCGCGCTCGGCGCCCGCACCGTCGCCGCTCTCTAGACCTGTTCCGACCAGCCTGTTCCGTACCCCCTGAGGTCCTGCGACTTCGCGCAGGATGCCGACCCGACCCTGCGTTTCGCTCGCGCAGGATGACGAACCCACCCCAAGGAGAACCGTGAAGAAGACCACCATCCTCGCCGCCTCGGCCGTCGCGCTGCTCGGCCTCGGCCTGACCGCGTGCTCGGCCCCGTCTGAAGCCGCATCGGGCGAGGCCTCGGCCACCTGCCCCGGCGGAAAGATCCGCTTCGGGATCCTGCCCTACGAGGATCCCGAGCGTCTCGAGCCCGCGTACCAGGTGCTCGCCGACGCCCTCTCCGAGAAGCTCGATTGCCCGGTCGAGGTGTCGATCACCGAGGACTACGCGGCCGAGGTGCTCGCCATGGAGAACGACCAGCTCGAGATCGCGCAGTTCGGACCGCTCGGCTTCGTGTTCGCGAACGAGCGCGCGGGCGCCACCGCGATGGCCTCGTTCGGCGACGCCGAGGGGAAGCCCACCACCTACACCGGCGGCATCTGGGTGGGGAAGGATTCGCCCGTGCAGACGATCGAGGATCTGAAGGGCAAGACCCTCGCGCTCGGCAGCCCCGGATCGACCTCGGGCGACGCACTGCCGATGTCGGCGCTCGTCGAGGCGGGCATCGAGGAGGACGTGCAGTGGGACTACGCGGGCGGCCACCCCGAAGCACTGCTCGCGCTCGTCAACGGCACCGTGGACGCCGCGCAGATCAACTCGCAGACCCTCGCGACGGCGAAGGCGGAGGGCACGTTCGACGAGACGCAGTTCCGGCAGATCTGGGAGTCGGAGCCGATCCCGAACGATCCGATCACCGTGCGCGAGAACCTGCCGCAGGAGTTCCAGGACGCCGTCAAGGAGGCGCTGCTGAGCCTCGACACCGCGGCCGTCGAAGAGGTCAGCGGCTTCCTCGGCGTCGATCCCGCGGGTCCGCTGATCGAGGTGGACGACAAGACCTACCAGCCCCTCTTCGACCTGGCCGAGACCATGGGCCTCACCGAGGCGGACGTCTGATGAGCGCCGTCACCGTGCTCGGAAGCGCCGCCCCGGCCGGCTCCGGCGATCCCGCTCGGGCCGGCAGCACCGCCGAGGTGCTGCTCGACGTGCGCGCCATCTCCAAGAGCTTCGGAGATCGTGTCGTGCTGAAGGACATGAGCATGCGCGTGCACGCCGGGGAGGTCGTCGCGTTCCTCGGAGCCAACGGCTCGGGCAAGTCGACGACGCTGCGCGCGGTGAACGGCCTCATCGAGGCGGATTCCGGCGATATCACGATCGCCGGAATCCGCCTGGCGGAGGCGAGTTCGGCCCGCCGCGCCGAGGCCCGCCGCACCGCCGCTACCGTGTTCCAGAAGATTTACCTGGTGCAGCGCCGCACAGTACTGCAGAACGTGTGCGCCGGCGGCTTCGCCCGGGTCTCCGGCTGGCAGTCGCTGCCACCGTTCTTTCCGCGCGAGCTGAAGGAGGAGGCGCTGGCCTGCCTCGACCGAGTCGGACTCGCGGATCGTGCCTACGACCGCGCGGGCAGCCTCTCCGGCGGTCAGCAGCAGCGCGTCGCCATCGCGCGCGCCCTCTGCCAGCGCCCCCGCATGATCCTTGCCGACGAGCCCGTATCCGCCCTCGATCCCAAAGCCGCCGACGATGTCATGAGCCTGCTGCACGAGCTCGCCGTCGAGGAGAATCTCGGCGTCGCCGCCGTGCTGCACCAGCCGCAGCTGGCCCGCACGTACGCGCATCGCGTGATCGGCCTGCGCGACGGCGCCCTCGTCTTCGACGAGTCCACCGACGAGATCGATGACGCCGAGCTGGCGTCGCTCTACCTGTGAGGATCCACCCGTGACCGACACCCTCCCCGCGGCCTCCTCCACCCGCGCCTTGCAGCCCCCGCCCCGCGGGACGACCCGGCGCATGCCGCTTCCGCGCGATCCGAAGGTCCCGTACCGGGCCGGTTCGTGGACGGTCGTGCTCATCGTGCTCGTGGTGCTGCACCTGATGGCGGTCTCGGCCACCGAGTTCTACCCCGGCAAGCTCGTCACCGGAGCGCAGGGCATGATGAACTTCCTGGCCGAGGCCATCCCGCCCGACCTCAGCGCCGACGTGCTGCGGGCCGGCATCGACGGCGCGCTGACGACCCTCTGGGTCGGCCTGCTCGGCACCACGATCTCGGTGCCGTTCGCCCTGCTGCTTGCCGTGCTCGGCGCCCGCACCACGACACCCAACGGCTTCGTCTACCAGGTCGCGCGCGGGATCCTCTCGTTCTTCCGCGCCGTGCCCGACATCGTGTTCGCCCTCATCTTCGTGACGGCGGTCGGCCTCGGCCCGTTCGCAGGCGTGCTCGCGCTGATCGCGCACAACACGGGCGTGATGGGCAAGCTCTGGTCGGAGGCGATGGAGGACATCGATCCCGGCCCCGAGCAGGCGCTGCGCACCGCGGGGGCCTCGCGCTGGCAGGTGGTCGCGAACGCGACGATCCCGACCGTGCTGCCCCAGCTCACCGGCCTGCTGCTCTATCGCTTCGACGTCAACGTGCGCTCGTCGCTCGTGCTCGGCCTCGTGGGCGCGGGCGGCATCGGCCTGCTCATCAACAAGGCCATCAAGACCTTCCAGTTCGACGAGATGCTGACCTACCTGATCATCATCCTCATCGTGATCGTCGCGGTTGACCTGGCCTCGGCCTGGATCCGCAAGCGGTTGCAGTAGCGCCGGATCCGGCCCGCTCCACGACACTCCCGTCTCCGCAACACTTCCGAACACAAGGAGAAGCATTCCTCATGCTGCACAGTTCATTCCGCCGCGCCATGCCCCGCACCATCGCAGGTGGCGCCCTGCTCGCTCTCGCGGGCGGCCTCGTCGTCGCCCCGACGCTCGCGGCCCCCGCCCTCGCCGCCCCGCCTCACACGCCGACCGTCGACGGCTCGACCACCGAACCGCAGTTCTGGTGGAACGGCTTCGAGGGATCCGTCTCGGATTGGCAGCAGTCGGGTGCCTCCGCGTGGGAGTTCATGGACCGCGACGCTTCCAACAGCGTCTACGGCACGGACCGTCGCCACACCTTCACGCGGGCGTCGGGCACGATGGCGGTGGCCGAGTCGAAGAACGCCGCCTTCTCAGGCGCCCTCACCTCGGCGCCGATCAAGGTGTTCAAGGCCGGCGCGCTCGAGCTGCGCTTCGACAGCCACTACCTGAAGCGCGGAGCCGAGACGCAGAGCGGCACCGTGACCGCGATCTTCGACGGGAGGAAGCGCGTCGAGATCCACCGCTTCTCCGGCGCGGACGAGGAATCGGCCCAGCCGCGGGTGCCGTTCACCGTGCCGAACGGTACGAAGACGGTGCAGTTCGAGTTCGCGTTCGAATCAGCAGCCGGGGGCGGATCGTGGCGCATCGACGACGTCGAGGTGGTGCGCCCGCTCTCCGACCTCGCCGCGGATGCGGCGCCCCGCGCGGTGGTCGACGTGTTCAGCGACGTGCAGGGAGCGAACGCGAAGCTCGCCGGGCAGGTGATTCCCGGGCTGCGCGCGATGAGCCCGAGCGCGACGACCCTGCTGGCGAACGGCGACCTCACCGGCAACGGCACGGATAAGCAGTACGCCGACTACTTCGCGGCGCTGGATCCGGCGAAGGGCGACCAGTACGGAACGGTGGTCTCGACGATCGGCAACCACGAGTTCTACGGCGCGAACGGTTCCGAGAACTACATCGGGCGGTTCCTCGATCGTACCGGCATGCGCGCTCTCGGCGTCGACGGCGCGAACCCGGCGCACGCGGGCCTCTGGGGCGAGACGCTCGTCGACGGCGAACTGCCGCTGCTGTGGATCGGTAGCGAGTTCCACGACTATCCCGCGCAGACCGGCAACGGTCCGTTCGTCGAACTCAGCGAAGAGCAGTTCACGTGGCTGAGCGACCGGCTCGCGCACTGGAAGGCCGAGGGCAAACCGGTCGTGCTCGCGTCGCACCACGTATTCAACGACTCCGTGTCGGGCACCTACGCCAAGTTCTACCAGGGCGACTTCGGGGCCGACACGGAGCGGCTCGAAGCGCTGCTCGCCGACTACCCGAATGTGACCGTGCTCACGAGCCACACGCACTGGTCGCCGCTGCTGAACGACTGGAGCGTCGAGCAGCGCTTCGATCCGACCTCGAACCACGGGCCGACCATCGTGAACACCGCCGCCGTCACCACGCAGTACGGCCCGAGCGGGGACTGGAACGAGAAGGCCGTCGGCGGCGCCGACCCGGTCGGCCTGCGGGTCGAACTGTTCGATGACCGGCTGCGCGTGAGCTCGTACTTCTTCGGCGCCGACGCGCAGGGCAGGGAGATCAAGCACGTCGACGTCCCGCTCCCGGCGGGGCAGTGACGAGGCCGCTCAGTCCTCCGAGCCGTGACCGCGCGTGCAGCGGCCGGCGGGGCCCTCGATCCTGATGTCGTGAGCAGAGGCGTTGAAGCGGTGCAGGCCGGCGCGCAGCTGTTCGAGATCTTCGGCGCTCCAGTCGGCGAACCGCTCGTGATAGGCGTGGGCCCACTGGCGACGGATGCGCTCGAGCAGTTCACCGGCGTGGGCGGTCGCGGTGAGCAGGATCACGCGGCGATCCTCGGGCGATGCTTCCGCCTCGACGAGGCCGAGCTCGCGCAGCTTCGCGATCTGCCGGCTCACCACGGCCTTATCCATGTCGAGCATCTGGCTGAGAGCCGTCGCGGTGACCGGCCCCTTCCTGAACACCAGCTGCAGCACGATCATGCCGACGCCCTTGAGCTCGCTGTCGACCTCCTGGGCGTAACTCGTCCAGTGGCTGCGGGCGAAGGCGAATACCTCTGAGAACTCCGAGATGATCTGCGAGACTCGCTCGTCTCTGGGCGAGGCGGCCGCCCCCGCGCCGGGCGCATGCTCCTGCTCGTGCTCGTGCTCGTGCTCGTGCTCGGGGCGGCCGGTCTGAACCTCCATGATCGTTGAGCTTAGCGGGCCGTCGAGGGGTCGTCGCCGTCTCGCCGGCCACCCCCGGAGGTGATGACGGGGATCGAACCGGTGGCGACCCGCACCGCGTCGCCGAAAAGCTCGGCCCCGGCCGTGCTGCCCGCGTCGGACGGGGCGGCCTTTTCGCGCTGGCTCAGCTCGGAGATGCGCTCCGCGTTGCTCTTGTTGCTCAGCGGGATGTTGGGCAGGAAGACGATCGCGATGAGCGCGACGATCGCCACCGGGGCCGCGGCCAGGAAGATGTTGCCGATCGCGTGGCCGTACGACGACTCGACGACCTCGCGCACGGGTGCCGACAGGTCGGCGATCTTCGGGATCGCGTTGCTCTGCTGGAACTTCTGCAGGTCGGCGATCACGGCGGGATCCGGGTTCTGCTGCATGAGGGTGCCGAGTTTGGTGAAGCCCTCATTGAAGTAGTCGGCGACCTCGTGGGCGAGGATCGCACCCATCACCGAGATGCCCGCGGTGCCGCCGATCGTGCGGAAGAACGTGACCGCCGAGGTGGAGGTGCCCATCTCGGCCGGATTGACCGTGTTCTGCACCACGAGCACGAGGTTCTGCATCGTCATGCCGACGCCCGCGCCGAGCACCGCCATCGAGATCCCCACGTACCAGTAGGTGGTGTCGTACCGCAGCTGACCCATCATGATGAGGCCCGCGAGCAGCGCGACGGCGCCCGCGACCATGTAGCGCTTCCACTTGCCGGTGCGGGTGATGATCTGGCCCACGATCGTCGAGGAGAGCAGCACGCCCGCCATCATCGGCAGCGTCAGCAGGCTCGACTCGATGACCGAGCGGCCGCGCGCGAGCTGCATGTACTGGCCGAGGAACACGGCCGTGCCCATCATCGCGAGCCCCACCGCGATCGACGCGATCGACGCGAGGGTGAAGGTGCGGTTCTTGAAGAGCGTCATCGGGATGAGCGGTTCCTCGACCTTGAGCTCGACGAACACCGCGATCACGAGGGCGACGACGCCGCCGCCGACCATCGCCGCGGTCTGCCATGACCACCAGTCGAAGCTCTCGCCGGCGAGGGTCACCCAGATGAGCAGACTCGAGAACCCGAGCGAGATGAGTGCCGTGCCCCAGTAGTCGATCTTGACCTTCTGCTTGCGGGTGGGCAGGTGCAGCGTGCGCTGCAGCATGATGATCGCGACGATGGCGATGGGGGCCGCGACGTAGAAGTTCCAGCGCCAGCCGACGGTGTCGGTGAGGAGGCCGCCGAGCAGCGGGCCGCCCACGGTCGCGACGGCCATGATGGCGCCGAGGATGCCCATGTACTTGCCGCGCTCGAGCGGGCTGATGATCTCGGCGAGCACGATCTGGGCGAGCGCGCCCAGGCCGCCGACGCCGATGCCCTGGAAGACGCGGCAGGCGATGAGCCACGTCGGATCCTGCGCGAAGCCGGCGAACGCCGAGGCGAGGATGAAGACGATGAGGGCGACCTGCAGCAGCACCTTCTTGCTGGTCAGGTCGGCGAGCTTGCCCCAGATCGGGGTCGAGATCGCGCTCGCGAGCATCGTCGCGGTGACCACCCAGGTGAAGGCGGCCTGCGTGCCGCCGATGTCGGCGATGATGATCGGCATCGAGGTGCCGACGACGTTCATGGCGAGCATGGAGACGAAGTTGGCGAGGAAGAGCCCGGCGAGCGCGAGGTTCTTCGCTCTGCCGGTGAGCAGCCCCGTTTCGGGTGCTTGCTGGGAGGGCTGTGACATCTGGTTCCTTAGAGGGCGTGCGTTGATGCGAGCGGCGGACGGTCCGCTTCGGCGAGCGGGCCGGGGAGGAGTGAGGATCGGAATCCACCGCTCAATTCGTTGACGAAGATCAACTATAGGACAATGGTTGATCTTCGTCAACCATTTGCGGATTTCGTTTCGGCCGCGACCCAGCTGAGGTACGGATTTCGCGGCGTCGAGCGCGAGCGGTCGTGCGAAATTCGTACCTCGCGGGGTGGGCTCGGATCCCCCGGCGGGCCGGATCCCTCCTCCTTCCTCCCTCCCTCCAACTGCACCGATCGACGTTCAAGCACCGAAGATCCCGCAATCGGGGTGCTTGAGCGTCGATCGGTGCCGGAAGCGGGGTGGGAGAGATGCCGGAGGGAAAGGGGATCCAGGCCCCGGGTAGAAAGGGCGCGGGGCAGGGTGGCGGCGGGCGGCGCGAGTGCGGGGTGGTGCGATAAGGCAGAATAATGAGCATGACTCTCGAGAGCGGCAGCATCAGGATCGGCGTCATCGGAGGCGGGCAGCTCGCGCGCATGATGGTGCCCCCGGCGATTCACCTCGGGCTGCGCATCAGCGTGCTCGCCGAGGCCGAGGGGTCGAGCGCAGCCCGCGCCGCCGACGCCGTGGGCGACTACCGCGATCCCGAGACGGTCTACGCCTTCGCCGACACCGTCGACGTGGTCACCTTCGACCACGAGCACGTGCCGGGCGAGATCCTGTGCGAGCTCGAGCGCCGTGGCAAGGCCGTGCACCCCAGGCCAGACGCGCTGCAGTTCGCGCAGGACAAGATCCTGATGCGCGAGAAGCTGGGGGAGCTGGGCGTGCCGATTCCGGCGTGGGCCGCCGTTGAGGACGAGGCCGAGCTGCAGAGCTTCATCGACGACAACGGCGGCCGCGCGGTCGTGAAGACCGCCCGCGGGGGCTACGACGGCAAGGGCGTGCGTGTGGTCTCCGACGCGGTCGAGGTGCGCGACTGGTTCACCGCGCTGGCCGAGGACGGACACGGGGGTCGCCTGCTCGTCGAAGAGCTCGTCGATTTCACGCGCGAGCTGTCGCAGCTGGTGGCGCGCCGCCCCAGCGGGGAGACGCGCACGTGGCCGGTGGTCGAGACGATCCAGCGCGACGGCGTCTGCGCCGAGGTGATCGCCCCGGCGCCGGTGCAGAATGCTGCGACGCTCGACGAGGCCGCCCGCATCGGCGCGATTGTCGCCGAGGGCGTGCAGGTGACGGGGGTGCTCGCCGTCGAGATGTTCGAGACGCGCGACGGCCGCGTGCTCGTCAACGAGCTGGCGATGCGACCGCACAACTCGGGCCACTTCTCGATCGAGGGATCCGTGACGAGCCAGTTCGAGCAGCATTTGCGCGCGGTTGCCGATCTGCCACTGGGCGACACCTCGATGGCGGCGCCCGCGGCGGTGATGGTCAACGTGCTCGGGGGGCCGGCGGAGGGGCCCATGCCGGTGCGCTACGCCGAGGTGCTGGCGGCTCACCCTCGCGCCAAGATCCACAGCTACGACAAGCAGCCCCGCCCGGGCCGCAAGGTCGGCCACGTCACCGTGACGGGCGACGATCTCGAGGTCGTGCTCGCCGAAGCGCGCGCCGCTGCTGCCGCGTTCGAGTAGGAGATCCGCGCCCACGCGGGTGACCCCCTCGGTTCGTGTCCTCCTGGGCGCAGATCTCCTACGTGGAGAGGTGAAGAGGAGGAGAGAGTGGAGCAGTGGAAGGGTGGAGAAGCGGAGGAGCGGAGGGATCGCGCCGCCCGCTACGATTGACCCCATGAGCGAGACCACCGCAGCGCCCCTCGTCGGCGTGATCATGGGCAGTGACAGCGACTTCTCGGTGATGGCCGATGCGGTGCAGGTGCTGAAGGACTTCGGCATCGCGCACGAGGTCGAGGTGGTGAGCGCGCACCGCACTCCCGAGAAGATGGTGAGTTACGCGCGCGAGGCCGCGGGCCGGGGCCTGCGCGTGATCATCGCCGGTGCCGGCGGCGCGGCGCATCTTCCCGGCATGGTGGCCTCGATGACCACTCTGCCCGTCGTGGGCGTGCCGGTGCCGCTCGCGAAGCTCGACGGACTCGACTCGCTGCTGTCGATCGTGCAGATGCCCGGGGGCATTCCCGTGGCGACGGTCAGCATCGGTGGGGCGAAGAACGCCGGTCTGCTCGCAGCGCGAATCCTGGGCGCGAACGACCCCGATCTCGCGCGGCAGCTGGATGCTTACGCTCAGCAGCTCACCGACATGGTGGAGACCAAGAACGCGGCCCTGCAGGCTCGTATCGCGGCCGAATAGGCGGATCGGATAGTGGCGGGAGCCGAGGGGGAGGATCTCCGTGCCGAGGCCGGCAGCCCGCGCTACCGCCGCGCGCTGATCGCTCTCTTCTGCGCGGGGCTCGCGACCTTCGCCCAGATGTATTCCCCGCAGGGCATGCTGCCGGATCTGGCCCGCGACTTCGGCATCTCGGCGGGGCAGTCGTCGTGGGCCGTGGGAGCCGCGACGATCGGGGTGGCGATCGGCGTGCTGCCCTGGGCGAGGCTCTCCGACCGCATCGGGCGGGTGCGGGCGATGCGGATCGCGATGGCCTCGGCCATGGTCGTGGGGCTGGCGACCCCGTTCATCCCGAGCTTCTCGTGGTTCATCGTGGCGCGTTTCGCGGAGGGGCTGCTGTTGGCCGGTCTCGCGGCGATCGCGGTGACTGCCATCGGGGAGACGGTGCACCCGAGAGCGCTCGGCTCGGCGGTGGGCACCTACATCGCGGGCACTACGATCGGCGGGCTGGTCGGCCGCATTCTCGCGGCGGTGGTGGCGGATCACGGCGACTGGCGGTGGGGCATGAGCACGGTCGCGATGCTCGCCGCCGCAGCCACGGTCGTCTTCCTCGTGCGGATCCCGCCCACCTCGGTTCCCGCTCGCGGCGGGCCGCCGATCCTCGCCGCGACCCTCGCCAATCTGCGCACGCCGGGTGTGATGGTGCTCGTGGCGCAGGCCTTTCTGCTGATGGGCGGCTTCGTCGCCACGTACAACTACCTCGCCTTCCGACTGCAGCACGAGCCGTTCGGGCTCTCGCTCGCGCAGACGGCGTGGATCTTCCTGGCGTACCTCGCGGGTGCTGCATCTTCGCGCTGGGTGTGGCGGGTCACCCGGCGGATCCCTCCGACCGGCACTCTCGTCTGCTGCGCGGGCATCATGCTCGTCGGGCTCGCGCTGACTCTTTCGAGCCTGCTCCCGGTGGTGGTCGTCGGCCTCGTGCTCTTCACCGGGGCATTCTTCGCCGCGCACACGATCGCGAGCGGGCTCATCAATCGGCGCGCCGGGGCCGGGCGCAGCCTCGCGCCGCCGCTCTACAACCTCGGCTACTACGCCGGGTCGAGCGTGCTCGGGTGGCTCGGCGGTCTCGCGTTCGGCGCCGGAGGATGGTGGGCGACCGTGGGGTTCGTCGCGGCGGCGACCGCGCTCTCTGCGTTCATCGCGTGGTGGTACGCGCAGTCGAGGGGCGGGATCGCCGCCGTCGACGACCCTCGGCGCTGAAGCTCAGAGGTTGGCGTGCGTCTCCCACAGCTGCCAGGCCGCGCTGCGCCAGCTGAAGCTGCGGCCGCGGTCGCGTGCGAGCACCGACAGCTGCGCGAGCGCGTCGGAGTCGCGGAAGAGTCGGCTGTACTCGGCGGCGAAGGGGCCCGGTTCCTCGGCCGCAACCCCGGCGTCGAGCACCAGTTCGGCCGTCGCCTCCTGGTCGGCGTGCAGCACTGGCACGCCGGCGCTGAGCGCGCCGAGCACGGTGTACCCGGTATCGGAGTAGGTCTGCGGCTGCAGCAGCACAGAGGCCCCGCCGAGCACGGCGCCGACGTCTGCGAGCTCGCGGGGCTTCACCACCAGCACCCGGTTCTGCAGCTCAGCAGGCACGACGACCTCGAAGACTCGCTGCTCCTTTTCCTTCCCGTTCGCCGGGGGCCTGGGATCGAGCCCGTCGAGCACGACCAGCGTCGGGAGCGATGGATCGGCGCGCAGCGCGTCGAACAGCCACTCGAGGCGGCCGAACTCGCCGGGCATCGCGGTGGTCAGTGCGTAGCGCTCGGGGAGCTCGAGCGCGGCACGCCGGTCGGCCGCGTCGTCGCCTGCCAGGTATTCAGTGGGCGGCGCGAGGGGGAGCACCTGGACGGGCAAGTGCTCGCCGTACTGGCGCTGCAGCACGCGCGCGGTGGCGTGCGTCGGAGTGAGCAGCACGTCGGCGAGTTTGACTGCGCGGCGTGTGAACGCCCTGAACAGCCGTGCCTGGGTGCTACCGAGCAGAGACGGAACCTCCCAGGCGAGGACGTGCGGGATCGTGACCGAGGTCTGCGAGCCGTCGTCATCGCCGCGGGAACGCAGCGGGAGCATCGGGGTGAGGGCGTGCACGAACTCGCCGTCGAGGGGGCGGGCCGTCGTGCCGCTCTGCCACACGTAGGGCAGCATGCTCGCCCGGATCGGCAGCTGGTCGACGCGGATCAGCGGTGAGCGGAACTCGGGCTGGTCGCCGCCGCGGGCGACGAGGAAGCGGGCGCTGCAGCTGCGTGGGGCGGTGGCGGCGACCGCGTCTGCGAGCTCGCGCGCCGCAGCCGATTGCGCGGCTGCCTCCCAATCGGGGAACGGCTCTGCGATAAGGGTCAGCGTAGCCATACCGTCTCCCCTCAGTGCGTCCCCTGCGGCCGATCCGCACGCGTCTGGACTCATGCTACTTGAGCGCTCCCGGAGAAAACCCGGGAGACTCATGGGCGAGTTGGGCGTCAGGCGTCGCCGTAACCAAAATGTGACCTTCGGGGCCTTCTGGCGGCCTCCCGCAGGTTCGCCCCAGTAACCTAGGGGCATGCGTGTATTGCTGACCGGCGGCGCCGGATACATCGGTTCCCACACCGCCCTGGTGCTGCTCGAGCGCGGGCACGAGGTCGTCGTGCTCGACGATTTCTCGAACAGCAGCCCCGAGGCCGTGCGCAGGGTCGAGCAGCTGACGGAGCGCGAGATCCCGATCGTCGAGGCCGATCTCGCCGACCGCGAAGCAGCCGCAGCCGCGCTCGCGGGCGTCGATTTCGAGGCCGTCATCCACTTCGCCGGGCTCAAGTCGGTCGGCGAGTCGGTGGCGCAGCCCACGCGGTACTACCGCGTCAACATCGACTCGACGCTCGTGCTGCTCGATCTCATGCGCGAGCGCGGTGTCGAGAAACTGGTGTTCAGTTCGTCGGCCACCGTGTACGGCGACCCCGAGACGGCCCCCATCGACGAGTCCCATCGGGCGGGAGTGGGCCTCACCAACCCATACGGCTGGTCGAAGTTCATGAACGAGCAGATCATTCGCGACACGCACACGGCATGGCCCGAGCTCGCGGCGGTGCTGCTGCGTTACTTCAACCCGGTCGGGGCGCACCCCTCGGGGCGCATCGGCGAGGATCCCTCGGGGATCCCGAACAACCTCATGCCGTTCATCGCGCAGGTGGCGGTCGGCAAACGCGAGAAGCTCAGCGTGTTCGGCGACAGCTACCCGACCCCCGACGGCACCGGCGTGCGCGACTACATTCACGTGATGGATCTCGCCGAGGGACACGTCGCAGCGCTCGAGCGCATCGAGGCGGGCATCGAGACCTACAACCTCGGCTCCGGCGTCGGGTCGAGCGTGCTCGAGGTGGTGCGCGCCTTCGAGGAGGCCTCCGGGCGCCCGGTGCCGTACACCGTCGCGCCGCCGCGGCCGGGCGATGTCGCCGAGGTCGTGGCCGATCCCCGCCGAGCGAACGAACGCCTCGGCTGGAGCACGACCCGTGACCTCGCCGAGGCCTGTCGGGACTCGTGGGCCTGGCAGTCGGCCAACCCGGGCGGCTACGGCGCATGAGCCTCGACCTCGAGCGGCCCCTGCGCAATCCCGATCTCTCAGCCGGGCCGCTGATGAGCAAGCGAGCCCGGTGGCTCGTCGTGCTCGGGTTCTTGCTGCCGGGCAGCGCGCAGGTGCTCGCGGGAAGCCGCAGGCTGGGGCGGCTCGGGCTGGTCGCGACCTTCGTGCTGCTCGCGGGCGGCGTCGTGGCGCTCCTCGGCCTGCTGGTGGCGAGGGTCGCGACGCTGTCGTTCTTCACGAACGACATCGTGCTGCTCGCGGTGCAGATCCTGCTGTTCGCCTACGCGGTGCTCTGGCTGGTGCTCGGGATCGACACGCTGCGCCTGACCCGGCTGGTGCGGGTGCCGCGCAACTGGCGCGCCCCGGTGGCGATCCTCTCGGTGATCCTCACCCTCGTGCCGGTCGCGGGCGCCGGCTGGGCCGGGTCGACGGTGGGGGCGGGTCGCAGCCTGCTGAGCGGGCTCTTCCAGGGCGCTCCCGCGGTGGAACCGGTCGACGGCCGCTACAACATCCTGCTGCTCGGCACCGACGCGGGCGCCGATCGCGAGGGACTGCGCCCCGACAGCATCTCCCTGGTGAGCGTCGACGCGAAGACGGGCCAGTCGGCCATCATCGGCCTGCCGCGCGAACTCGCGGAGGTGCCGTTCGCCGAGGGGTCCCCCATGCAGCAGATGCACCCGTACGGATTCGGCGTCGCGCCGAACGAGTTCGGCGACTGGGGCGGTTGCGCCGTCGAGCGCTGCATCCTCAACGGCGTCTACGCCGAGGGTGAGCTGTTCTACCCCGAGCTCTACCCCGACGCGGTGTCGCGCGGCTCCTCGCCGGGCATCGAGGCGACGAAGGACGCGGTGACCGGTGCGACCGGTCTGCAGGTGCAGTTCTACGTCCTGGTGAACATGGACGCATTCGAGAGCCTCATCGACGCGCTCGGCGGTGTGACGATCGAGGTGCCCGAGCCGCTGCCGGTGGGCGGCCGCATCGACGAGTACACGGGCGAGTTGGTCGACGTGGAGTGGTGGATCGAGCCGGGTGTGCACACCGTCGACGGCTACACCGCCCTCTGGTTCGCGCGCTCCCGCTACGGCTCGGCGGGTGGCGACTACGCGCGCATGGAGCGTCAGCGCCAGCTGCAGGCGGCGATCCTCGACCAGATGAATCCCAGCAATGTGCTGCTGCGCTTCCAGGAGGTCGCTTCGGCCGGCACGCAGCTGGTGCAGACCGACATCCCCGACTCGATGCTCGGGCGCTTCGTCGACCTCGCCTCCAAGGCTCGCGAGCACAGCCCGGTGAACGTCGAGCTGGTGCCGCCCGCGATCGATCCCGAGGCCCCCGATTACGCCGCTGTGCAGCAGCTCGTGGCGCAGGGGATCGCCGAGGCGTCGCCGCCGGAGGAGTCCGCGGAGTAGGCGGGGGCGCGTTCGTCCCCTGCCCCGGGCGGGCTCCCGTTCATCCGAGACAGCCAGCCGCCTCGGATGAACGGTCGGTAAACTCGTGCCACTGTGACGAGTGAAGACCGCGATGCCGTTCCGTCGACGGCGCCGCCCGCGCAGGGAGAACCGCTGAGCGCCGCGACTCCGGCAGCCCCGAGTCGTCGTTCGCGTCTCCTCTGGGGCGTCGCCATCGTCGGCTTCTGGCTGCTCGTACTGGTCGGGGCGATCCTGATCGGCGCGGCGCTGTGGGTGCTGCGCACGTTCGGGCCGATCTCGGTCGACCAGCTGCTCATGAACATCCCCGGCGGCGAGGGCGCCGGCGGGGACGGGCTCGTGCGCGGCGCCGTCGTATCGATCCTGCTCATCCCGGCCGGCATCGTGCTCGTACTCGCACTGCTGTGCGAGAAATCGCGGCGCGAGCTGCGGCGCGGCGGGGTGCTGCGCCCCCGCCGCAGACGGGTGCTGCTGCGGGGGATCGCCGCTGTGCTGGCCGTGGTCGTGCCAGTCGGCGGCGCCGTGGCCTTCGGCTCCACCATCGGGGCGGGGGCGTACCTGCAGTCGTACGCGCGCGAGGCCTCGGGGGAGGCGACCCTCGCCGACTACTACGTCGTTCCGCGGTACGGGATGGCCGCGAACACCCAGGGCGGTCCGGGCATGCGCTCGGATCCGAGCGGAGCGTCGGAGCGACACAATCTCGTGATCATCTACCTCGAGTCCGTCGAGACCTCCTTCTCCGACGACCGCACCTTCGAGAAGAACATGCTCGAGCCGGTGCAGCAGGCCACCGCGGGCTGGGATTCGATCCCGAGCTTCCGGCAGTACGACGGCGGAGGCTGGACCATGTCCGGCATCGTGAGCACGCAGTGCGGGATCCCGCTGCGCACCGCAGGCTCGCTCGCGGACGCGACCACGCTCAACAGCATCGGCGCCGACGGGGCCACCCCTGAGAGCTACCTGCCGGGCGCGACCTGCTTGGGCGACGTGCTCGCGCGCGAGGGATATCGCAACGTCTTCATGGGCGGCGCCGATGCGAGCTTCGCGGGCAAGGGCAGCTTTCTCGAGACGCACGGCTACGACGAGGTGCACGACCTGCGGGAGTGGCGCGAACTCGGCGAGACCGAGGTGCGCGACGACTGGGGGCTCTCGGACCGCCGGCTGTTCGAGCGCGCGCGTGAGGAGGTGACGCGACTGCACGAGCAGGAGCAGCCCTTCAACCTGACCATGCTGACGCTCGACACGCACGAGGGGCCGCGCGTCTACGAGTACTGCGACTGGGACACCGAGGTGGCGATGACCTCGATCACCTCCTGCTCGATGCAGCAGGTCGCCGGGTTCGTCGACTACCTCGACGAGACGGGAGTGCTCGAGGACACCACGGTCGTGCTGATGGGCGACCACCTGAAGATGATCGCCGAGGGCGGCAGCTTCTGGGAGGAGCTGAAGGATCGCGAGGATCGCACCATCTTCAACCGGATCCGGACCCCCGAGGGCGTCGAGATCGCGCGCGACGACATCGACCAGTTCAGCATGTATCCGACGCTGATCGAGCTGGCGGGCATCGAGCTCGAGGATCACCGGGCCGGTGTGGGGGTGTCCGCGCTTGCGGGGCCGGAAGACGTACCGCCTGGCACGATCCTCGATCTCGATGCGCAGGAGTATCGCGCCCTCGTGAAGTCGCGCGCAGCGGAGTTCTACCGCGAGCTGTGGGGCGAGTGACGGCCGGCGCCCGCAGGATGACGAGAACACTCGCAGGATGACGACCCCGGAACAACCTCGCGCGCTCAGGGGTCTGCGCCGGCGAGCGGTTAGACTGGGCGGGTTCGAATCCTGAAGGAGAGTGCGCATGCACGTGACGGCCGTGCTGGTCGCCTACAACCGACGCGAGCTGCTGCGGGAATCGCTCGAGGCTCTCGCGGCGCAGAGCCGTCCCGTCGACCGGCTCGTGGTGGTCGACAACGCATCGGACGATGGATCCCGCGAGGTCGCGGCCGAGCTGCTCGAGCCGTGGGGCGCGCGGGCGCGGCTGATCCCGCTCATCGAGAACACCGGCGGGGCCGGCGGGTTCGCGACCGGCATCGCGGCCGCGGTCGCCGAGGACGATGTCGACTGGGTATGGGTGATGGACGATGACACCGTGCCCGGCCCCGACGCGCTCGCGGGTGCGCTCGCGGCTCACGCGCGGTACTGCGAGACCGGGCAGGACGACCTGGCGGTGATGGGATCCCGCGTCGTCTGGACCGACGGCGAGGATCACCCGATGAACACGCCGAAGGCGAAGATCCGGGCCTCCGCCGATGAGCGCGCTCGGGCCGCCGAGATCGGCTGCATGGAGATCCGGTCGATCTCGTTCGTCTCGGCGTTCCTCCGGGCGCCACGGGTGCGCGAGCAGGGGCTGCCCATCGCCGATTACTTCCTGTGGAACGACGACTTCGAGTATTCGGCCCGCCTGCTGCGCGGCGCCCGGGGGCTGTACGTGCCCGGTTCGGTCGTCACGCACAAGACCGCGAAGCGGGGGTCGAGCGATGCCGATCCCGGCCCTCGGTTCTACTACGAGGTGCGCAACAAGCTGTGGGTGTTCCGCCTGTCGAAGGCGCTCCACGGCTGGGAGAAACTGCTCTACATCGGGGCGACTGCCCGCCGCTGGCTGCGCACCTTCCGCGCCTCGTCCGACCGCGCTCAGCTGCGCGACTGCCTGAGGCGGGGCTGGCGCGACGGCTGGTTGCGCGCACCGCGCTCGACCCGCGAGGTGCTGCGCGACACCGGGGTGCCGGTCGACGTGATGATCGAGGTCGAGCGCCTCTCGAAGCCGGGCCGCTAGGCGAGCGTATGGCGCAGAACGCTCCGCAGGCCGACTTCTCGCTGCTGCTGCCGGTGTACGCGGGGGACGATCCCGGGTTCCTGCGGCTCGCCTTCGAGTCATCGGTGGATCGTCAGAGCCTGCGGCCGGCCGAGGCCGTGATCGTGCAAGACGGGCCGGTGCCCGAGCCGCTGGCCGACGAGCTCTCGCGGATCGAGGCGCACAGCGCGATCCCGACCCGCATCGTGCGCCTCCCCGAGAACCGGGGCCTCACCGAGGCCCTCAACGCCGGTCTCGACGCGTGCTCGCATCCCGTCGTGGCCCGCATGGACGCCGACGACGTCTCCCTGCCCGGCCGCTTCGAGCGCCAGTGGGCGATGCTGCAGCGGGGCTTCGACCTCGTGGGGACGGGCATGGTCGAGTTCGAGAGCGATCCCGAGCAGCCCGTCGCGACCCGGGTGCCGCCCGTCGGCTCGCAGCGCATCCGCGACCACGCGCGCACCCACAACCCGTTCAACCACCCGACGATGATGTACCGCGTCGAGGCGCTCGACCGCGTCGGCCGCTACCGTCCCTTCGGCAAGATGGAGGACTACTGGTTGGGGATCCGGCTCATCGACAGCGGCGCCCGCGTGGAGAACATCGCGGATCCGCTGCTCGCCTACCGCGTCGGCTCGGGGGCGTTCGCGCGCCGCGGCGGGTGGGCCGAAGCGCGCACGGAGTGGCGACTGCAGCGAGAGATGCTGCGCATGGGCTTCGTGACGCGCGGCCAGTACCTGCGCAACGTTGTGATGAAGGGCGCGTATCGCCTGATGCCCGCGCGGCTGAAGCGCGTGCTGTTTCGCGGACTCGTGGGGCGCGGGCTGCCGGGGGATCGCGCCGCGGAGTAGCGGGGACGGCCGATCAGCGCGTCGTGAGCCCCGGCGACTGGGCGCGCGAAGGCGGTATCTGCGCGAGGATCTGCTGCAGGCGCTCCTGCAGTTCAGGGGCCATGGTCTCGGCGTAGAGGCTGCTCAGGTGGTTGTCGTCCATGTACACGTTGACGTTGCCGATCACCGCCGGGCAGGTGTCTTCCGGGCAGATGAGGTCGGTCATGTCGAGCGTGAACACGTCGGGACCCGCGAGCTGCTCGGCCGGGTTGCGCTCGGCCAGGGCCTGCGAGCGCTGCACCTCGCATTCCTCGGCATCCTCGGCCTGCTCGACGCACAGGTAGCTGTCGAACGTGAACCGGGGGTTGTCGCGGATGAGCACGACCGGGACGCCCATCGTCCGCAGCCGCTCGATGGACTCGTCGGCGCCGTCGAGCACGTGCTCCCGCTCGCCCGCATCCTGCGGTTGATCGGCGTCGGTGGGTTCCGTGGCGGCGCCGATCGTGAGCACGGCGTCGGGATCGATCTCCTCGATGAGATCGAGCACGTCCTCGTTCCACTGCCGGCACTCGGCGCTGTGGAAGACGTCGTCGCTCTCCTGTGTGTCGCGCAGCCCGAAGGCGCACGCCGCGTAGAGGAACGAGACGGCGTGCCAATCGCTCTGCTCGGCCGCGATCGCGAGCGGGTCGAGCCACTGCTGGGCGTGAGAGTTTCCGATGACGACGATGGTGCGGGCGGGGCGATCGACGGGTTCCGTCTGCCGGCACAGTTCGACGCTCTGCGGCAGCGGCAGCAGTTCGCCGTTCGAGCAGTCGTCTGGCAGACCTCCCCACTGGCGGCCCAGTTCTTGCGGCAGCGGGCGGCGGGGAGCATTAGGATCGACCTCGCCCTCCCACCCCGGAAGCAGCACGGCGGCGCCGGGGTTCGGCTGCTCTCGCTCGTCGTCCGCAGCCGATCCTGATTCCGACTCGGCGATGATCTCGTCGGCCTGCTTCGCCGACGAGTACTGGATCGCCGTGAGCGGGCCCGCGACGAGCGCGATCGACACCACGATGACCAGAAGGCCCCTGGGGTTGCTGCTGTTCGCCCAGCGGCTCCGACGGAGCGGGGCATCGACCGCCCACGTGAGCAGGCGCGCGAGAACGATGGAGGCGAGGATCAGGATCAGGCCCTCGACGAACCCGAGCGGCTCGCCTCGACGACTCACGAGCGTGAGCACGAGGATCGGCCAGTGCACGAGATACAGCGCATAGGCATCTCGGCCGAGCATGAGCACGGGGCGGGTCTCGAGGATCACCGCGGGTCCGTAACCGCGATCCTCCGGGGTGCCCGCGAGAATAATGGCCGCGACCGAGAGCACCGGCCACAGCGCGAGGTAGCCGGGGAAGCCGCCCTGCACGTCGAGCACCATGCCGCAGGCGAGCAGGGCCGCGAGACCGATCCAGCCGATGACCGCGCTGAGTCGGCGCGGCAGGCTGATCCAGGGGAGCACGACCGCGAGCAGGGACCCGGCGGCGAACTCCCAGAGCCTCGCGCCCGTGTCGAAGTAGGCGAACTGCTGGTGGTCCCGGGTGGTGATGACCGAGTAGGCGAGGGAGGCGGCGAAGAGCAGCGCGAAGAGGACGAGGGCGACCGCGCGTACGCTCCGCAGCCGGAAAGCCCAGCGCACGAACGCGATGATCGCGAAGAGCAGCGGCCAGAGCAGGAAGACCTGTCCCTGCACCGAGAGCGACCAGAAATGCTGCAGCGGCCCCGCGAGTGCGGTGTCGGCGTAGTAGTCGACCGATTCGACCGCGAGCGCCCAGTTCTCGGCGTAGAAGAGGGACGCCCAGGCGTGGTGCCACAGCGCGGGGTGCGAGGAGGCGGGGAGCACGAAGGTGCCGGCGATGACGGTGGCGGTGATCACCACGACCGCGGCGGGCAGCAGCCGCTTGAACGTGCGGATCCACTGCCCGGCGATCGCGAGGGGTGCGCCCACCTCGAGACGCCGCACGAAGGAGCCCGTGAGGAAGAACGCGGAGATCATCAGGAACGCGTCGACGCCGCCCGACACCCTGCCCAGCCACACGTGGTAGATCACCACCAGCAGCACGGCGACCGCGCGCAGCCCGTCGATGTCGTGACGGTAGCGAGGCTGCGGGGGCGAGGGCTTCGGCGAAGACGACGGCATGCGCGAAATAGGCGCAGCTGCTGTCTCGGGCATCAGCCGATGGTACCACCGCGACGGAGACCGTTCGGTGTCTCGGAAATGACCCCGAGGTGTCCTCTCACGGCTGCCGTCATCCTGCCGACGAAGGAGTCGCGAGAACTTCCGCCCGCGGGTTCCTGCGGCGGACCTCTAGAATTGCTGGAGACTTCGACGAGGGGAACTGCTGTGTCGGCTGGACTGAACGAGACGAACGACGACGGGATGCGTCGGCGGCTCCTCTCCATACGGCCGGCGCTGCTCGTGACCGCGCTGATCGCAGCGCTCGCGATGGTGTTCTCACCGCTCGTGGCGCCGACGGCGGCTCAGGCGAGCAACCCGTCGACCGGCTTCAACCCGGGGCACATCATCTCGGACGCCAACTTCTACGACGGCAACGGCATGACGGCCGCGCAGATCCAGACGTTCTTGAACAAGCGGGTGCCCCGCTGCACCATCGGCGACCCGGGCCGCGAGGCCTACCGTCCATGGGGCAGTACCAAGGTCGCCGGGTTCTGCCTCAAGAACAGCTCGTTCAGCTACCAGGCCCGTGCTGCGAATTCGTACTGCAAGGCGGTCGCGGGAGGCACCAGGGAATCAGGCGCGACGATCATCGCCAAGGTCGGCAGGGCGTGCGGCATCAACCCGAAGGTGCTGCTCGTGATGCTCGAGAAGGAGCAGAGCCTCGTCACCGATACGTGGCCGACCGTGCGGCAGTTCGACGTCGCGATGGGGTACGCGTGCCCGGACTCGGGGCCGAACAACTCGGCGAACTGCGACCCGAGCCAGACCGGCTTCTTCCAGCAGGTGTATCGTGCGGCGTGGCAGTTCAAGGTCTACCGGGCGTTCCCGAACAGCTACGGCTACAAGCCGTTCCAGAGCAACACGATCCAGTGGCATCCGAACGCCGGCTGCGGCACGTCGCGGGTCTACATCGAGAACTGGGCGACCGCAGCGCTCTACATCTATACGCCGTACCGCCCGAACCAGGCGGCGCTCAACGCGGGTTGGGGCACGGGGGACAGCTGCTCGAGCTACGGCAACCGCAACTTCTACAACTTCTACAAGCAGTGGTTCGGGTCGCCCGCGCTGGCCGTGGACGCTCGCCTGCAGAAGCTGTACTCCGCGAACAGCGCCGTCATCGGGGCGCCCAAGGCCAACGCTCAGGAGGTCGCAGGGGGTATCCGGCAGGAGTTCGAGCGGGCGACGATGTACTGGCACTCGGCGACGGGGGCCTCCTTCGTCAGCGGCGGGATCCGCACCACCTATCTCGGCACGGGCGGGCCCGGCGGATCGCTCGGGTTCCCCCGCTCGCTGCAGAAGAGTGAGGGGTCGGGCTGGAACCAGGCCTTCCAGCGGGGAACCGTCTTCTGGCACTCCCGCTACGGCGGCAAGATCCTGAGCGGCGGGATCGAGAGCGCCTACCGCGCCCAACAGGGCGTCACGCGGCTCGGATACCCGACGGGGAATATGACCGCGATGTCCCGAGGCTGGATCCAGCGTTTCGAACGCGGCAGCATGACCTGGGCGAGCGGAGCCGGAGGTGTGCAGGTGACCGGCGGTATCCACACCTACTACCGTGCGCAGCGGGGACCCTCGACTCTGGGGTTCGCCCGTGAACCGGAGCGCTATATCGCCGGCGCGTGGTGGCAGCCGTTCGACAAGGGCGATATCTACTGGCGCAGCGGCGCCGGGGGCACGGTGGTCTCCGGCGGCATCCGCAATGGCCTCGCGTCGTTCGGCGGCGCGGCGAAGCAGGGATACCCGCTGGGAGCGCAGCGGAAGCAGGCCGACGGTCTGTGGCGTCAGAGCTTCCGCAACGGAGTGGTCGCGTGGTCTCCGCAGGGGGGATCCGCCCTGCTCACCGGCCAGATCCTCAAGCACTACAACGCCAAGGGGTCGTCGGTCCTGGGCTTCCCCTCGGGTGCTCAATCTGCGGTCGGCGCCGGGGTCAAGCAGGAGTTCACGAAGGGCACGCTCTACAAGTCGCCCGCTACACCGTTCGTGCTCACCTCGGGCGGTATCCGGAACGCTCTGGGGGCTGCGGGCGGTGTGCGCGCGGTCGGATTCCCGATGAAACCCGAGCGCCGTATGCCCACGGGGGAATGGCGCCAGGAATACGAGCGCGCGCTCGTGCTGTGGTCTCCCCAAGGAGGGGGCGGTGCGGTGACCGGAGCCATTCGCGACGCCTACGTCTCAGGATCCATTGCGGGTGCGGGCTTCCCGCGCGGCAATGCGTGGACCGAGGGTGTGGGCAGAGCTCAGGAGTTCACGAAGGCGACCGTGTACGCTCGCGGCACCCGTGTCGTGCCGGTGGCGGGTGGCATCCGCGCCGAGTTCAACCGTCAGGGGGGAACGAAGGTTCTCGGCTTCCCCGTCTCCGCGGAGCGCAAGCTCTCGAACGGTACCTGGCAGCAGCGGTTCGAGAAGGGCACGATCACCTGGAGTGCGAAGGGCGTGAGGGTGGCCTGGCGAGGTCTGCCGGATGGGCCGGTCGCCGATGATACGACGGGGGCCGAGGATCCCGACAGCCGGACGACCGACCCGGAGCAGGAGGGGACCTCCGATCCCGAGCAGCCCGCGGGTGACAGCGAGCAGGAGCAGTCAGATGCGTCCGGTGATCCCGAGCAGGGCGACGCTGCCGCGGATCCGCCTCAGGAGAAGCAGGAGGAGCCGCCGGCGCCTCCCGAGCAGGAGGCCGCGGCCGACTCCCGGTCCGAGAGCGGAACCTCGGCTGCGGACGAGCCCCGCGGCTAGGGCTTTTTCGAATCTGGAGCGGGTACCCTGTTCTGATAGCACCAACAACTCTCGGTGCTCAGCAGGGGTACGCGAAGGAGAATTTGCATCGTATGAGCGAAGCAGCCGAGTCTGAGGTGCAGACGTTGGCGAACCCGTACAGCTCCGTCGTGCTCCCCGAGCTGGGCGATGACCGGGTTCCCGATGTGTCCGTGGTCATCATCTGCTACAACGATGCCGAGCACCTGCCGTCGGCGGTCGAGTCGGTGCGCATCCAGACGCTCGAGAACGTCGAGATCCTCATCTGCGACGATCACTCCACGGACGATACCCCCGCCGTTGCGGCCGCTCTGTGCGCCGAGGACAGCCGAATCTCCTACCACCGCCTCGAAGTGAACTCAGGAGGATGCGGAGGGCCGCGTAACCGGGGCATCCGCGAGGCCCGCGGCCGCTACCTCATGTTCCTCGACTCGGACGATCAGCTCGAGCGCCACGCCTGCAAGAACATGATGCTCGCCGCCGAGCGCGACGGGAGCGAACTCGTCACGGGGCTCATGCAGCGGAGGTATCTCGACGGGTCGGGGATCCGCGAGCCGTGGTACGGCTGGCTGTACACCGAGCGTCGCCTGCTGCGGAGCATCGCCGATTTCCCGGAGCTCATCCACGACACGACCGCGACCAACAAGCTGTACAGGCGCGAGTTCTTCGATCGCACGGGTCTGCGGTTCCCCGAGGATATGCACTACGAGGACATCGCCTTCTCCGCAAAGGCCCTCTGCAGCGCTCGGGGGATCAGCGTCATCCCCGAGTACATCTACTTCTGGAACGTGTATCCCTCCGAGACCCGGGAGTCGATCACCAACCAGAGGGATGACGAGAAGAATCTCCGAGACCGCATGTTCGCGATCGATATCGCGCAGTCGGAATACGAGGCCGTATCCGACGAACTGCGCGAGGAGATGGAGCTCAAGATCCTGAAGCACCATCTGCGCCTCTACCTGAACGACATCCCGAAGTACGATGACGAGCGCGCGGCCGCGATCGTCCAGGCGGTGCTGCCGTACGTCGAGAAGATCAACCTCGAGACGGTCGAGAAGCTGAACCTCGGTGAGCGGGCGCTCTACGCGGCCCTGTTCACGGGGGATATCGAGGCCGTCAAACGCTGCATGCTCGTCGGGCGGCACGGTTCCGTCGGCGGCGAGGTGGTCGCGGCCGAGGGCGGTGCGTTCTGGCGGCCGGGTCCCTCGGGCCAGCGTCCCGTCGGATCGCCGATGGCGGCCGCGCTGAGCGATTTCAGCCAGACCCACTACGTCGAGCAGGCGCACACCCAGATCTCGTACGCGTACGTGCTCACCGAGGTCGACGTCGAGAACGACAAGCTCACCCTGCGCGGGATCGCGTCGGATCCGCTCGGCAAATTGAAACTACCGGGAAGCGCGTTGAGGATCGGCCTGCGGAAGCCCGGCGAGGGGACCACCTTCTCCGATTACGTGCCGCTCGTCGCAGCGGGCGACCAGGTCACCTGGAGCGTCGAACTGCCGCTGCCGCGGCGCAATTCATTGAGGGAGCGGGCCGACCGCGAGTTCTACGTCGATACGAGGCTCGCGGGCGGTTCGACGAACTCCGCCCCGCTGCGCATGGCGCCCAGTCTCGAGGGCGAGCTGCAGGCCATCGTCGACCGCACGCTCATGGGACGGCTGCTGCGAGACCGCTGGTCGTTCCAGGCCGGGTTCCGCGACATGGCACTCCTCAAGGTGGATATCTCGCCGTGGGGCGATTTCGTGCGGCGCACGGTGAAGGGAGCCGTCAAGTACCTGCCCGGCCGGAAGTGGATGGCCGCTCGCCTGGACGACCTGCGCAACCCGTACTCCTCGCTCAACCGGGATACCGTCTACCCGCTCATGCGACGGTTCCCGATCAAGGACGACCTGGCGCTGTTCGAGGCGAACATGGGGTCTTCGGTCTTCGACAACCCCCGCGCGGTGTTCGAGCAGCTGAGGCGCAGCAACCCCGAGATCAACGCGGTCTGGGCGGTCAACGGCAACCCGCGGCTCGATGCGGAGCTCGGCTCAGCGCCGCGCGTCCAGCGAGGGTCGATCCGATACCTCTGGATGCTCGCCCGGGCGAAGTACATCGTAGACAACCAGTCGCTGCCCAATTACTTCGTGAAGCGCGACGAGCAGCGGTATCTGCAGACCTGGCACGGCATTCCGTATAAGAAGATCGGCTTCGACCTGGTGCTTACCATGTCCAAGCAGGAGCAGAAGCGGGTGAGTGAGGCGGTGGCCGCCTGGGACGGGCTCGTCTCGCCGAGCGACTACTTCGAAGAGGTCTTCCTTCCCGCCTTCGACTACCACGGTCCGCTCATCCGGGGCGGGTACCCGCGCAACGACGTGCTGCTGCAGCTCGCGCAGCGCAAGCGCGAGCTGCGGGCGAAGCTCGACATCGGGGCGGATCGCAAGGTCGTGCTCTACGCCCCCACGTTCCGCGATGGAACGCGGGGCAAGCGCGATGAGGAGCTGCACTTCGACATCGAGAAATGGGACGAACGGTTCGGCGACGATGTCACCCTGCTCATCCGCTCCCACTACCTCAACCGGTTCTCGATCCCCGAACGCTTCAAGGGCCGCTGCATCGACGTCTCCGACTACGGTGACGTTGCGGAGCTGTATGCCATCTCCGACGTGCTCGTCACGGACTACTCCTCGGTGATGTTCGACTTCGCGCTGCTGGGCAGGCCCATCGTGATCTTCGCACCCGATTACGAGGAGTTCACGACTCAGAGCCGCGGCGCGTACTTCGATCTCTCGGCGAACGCCCCCGGTGCCTTCACTCTGACGGACGAGGAGATGTTCGACGCGGTGCGGGCCGGGCTGAGCGCCGACACCGCTTCCGCCGAGCTCCTCGATTTCCGGCGGAAGTTCTGCGGGCAAGAGGACGGGCGCGCCTCGGAACGCGCGGTGCAGTTCTTGCTGAGTGGAGGGAACTCATGAGGAAACCGTCGCGCATCATCTTCGTTCAGAATCGACTCGATGATCTCGGGGGCGTCTCTCGCTGGTGCGCGACGATCTCGGCGGAACTGCTCGAGCGCGGATACTCGGTCGAGATCGGCGGCGTCGTGCCGGCCCCCGATGACGAGCGCGCCGGCTACTACTCGGATGCCATCCGCACCTGGACGCTCTCGCCCGGGGCTCGGCCGCACCCTGACGATTATGGCTCATTCTTCGGAAGGAGCCGGTTCAACCGGGCTGAGAGCCGTTTCCAGCACGGTGTCAGGAGCAGCGCGAGGAAGATCCTTCGCGGTTACGGACACGACGATCTGATGATCTTCACCCAGATCTTCGCCAGGGAGAGCTTCGCCCCCGCCTTCGGCGACCTGGAGTTCCGGGACCGCCCGAGAACGATCGGGCAGTACCACAGCTCGTTCTCCCTGGCGACGGCTGACGGTGACCGGAGACGGGCGCTCGACGCCTACCGCAACGACGATCTCTTCTCGTGCCTGACTCCCGAGGACGCCGAGCTCTTCACGCGCTACGGCCTCAACAACTCGATATCGGTCGACAACCCGGTGACGCTGCCGGGACAAGCGAGCACGGCGGCCCTCGAAGCCCCCATCGCGGTGTCGCTCAGCCGCTACGACTCCATCAAACAGGTGGACCACATGGTGAAGGCCTGGGCGCTCGTGCACCGCGAAGCCCCCGAGTGGCAGCTCCATCTGTACGGCAGCGGTCCGCTCGAGGACGAACTGCGGCAGGAGATCGTCGACGCCGGGCTCGACGGCAGCGTGCATCTCATGGGACCCACCGATCGGCCGGCCGAGGTGCTCTCGAACGCCAGTATCTCGCTGAACAGTTCGAGACACGAGGGTTTCGGGCTGGCGCTCGGCGAGGCCGCGCTGCTCGGCGTGCCGAGCGTGGCCTACGCGTGCAGCCCCGGTGTGGAAGAGGTCGTCCGCGACGGGAAGACCGGCGTGGTGGTGCCCGCGAACGACGTGAGTGCCCTGGCGCACGGCATTCTCTCGCTGATCCGAGACCCGCAGCTGCGCCGGCAGTACGGTGCCGCCGCTCGCGAATACGTGAGCGGGCGCTTCGGAGTGCAGCGCGTGGTCGACCAGTGGGAGCGCGTGTTCGAGAACGTCTACCGCTGAGCCGCCGCACGAAGCGACACGTTCGAGCCCCGGCGCCGGATCGGATGACGCCGGGGCTCGAGTCGTTCTTCAGCTCAGGGACGGTGCGGGCTGCGCGTCCGGCTGCTCTCGAGGAGCGAAGGTGAGGCCGTCCTCGAGGGTGAAGGTGGCCGTTCCGTTCTGGAAGTCCAGCATCCGCGGCTTGTCGTCCTCGAGCCACCCCCCGTACGGATGGCCGGCGAGGTAGCCCCACGGACCCGTCGGACCGCCGTGCTTGAGGTACGAGGTGAGGAAGATGTCTCTCGTGAGGCCCACGGTGCGGCGCTCGTCGCCGTCGAGGTACGAAGTGATGATGCCCCACTGGAACTCCTGGTACGAGCCGCCGCCGTTGGCGTCGGTCTCGATCCGCGGGCCCAGGGGCTTGCCGAACCTGCCGGGCTTCTCGAGGTAGACCTCGGCGAAGTCGCCGGTGATCGGGAAGCGGTCGTCGTCGGCCGACGAGGAGTCGGCGGCCGCGCCGTTGAGGTGCAGCACGGCCTCCTCGATCGGCCCGTCGAACACGATGCGCCCGTGGTCGAGCACGACGCCCCGCTCGCAGAGGCGGCGCACCTGGGAGACGCTGTGGCTGACGATGAACATCGTCTTGCCCTGCTCGCGCATCTCCATCATCTTCTGGTCGCACTTCTGCCTGAACTGCGCGTCGCCGACCGAGAGTACCTCGTCGACGAGCAGCACGTCGACCTCGGTGTGCACGGCGACGGAGAACCCGAGGCGGGCGTACATGCCCGACGAGTACCGCTTCACCTCGGTGTCGATGAACTCCCCGATCTCGGAGAACTCGAGGATGCTCTCGAAGCGCTCGTCGGTCTCCTCTTTCGACATGCCGAGGATCGCCGCGTTCAGGTAGACGTTCTGCCGCCCTGAGAGGTCGGGATGGAAGCCGGCGCCGACCTCGAGGAGGCCCGCGATTCGACCGCGGGTGCGCACCCAGCCCTGGTCGGGGCGGAGCACGCCGGAGAGCAGCTTGAGGGTCGTCGATTTGCCCGAGCCGTTCCGGCCCATGATCGCGATCGACTCGCCCTCGGCGACCTGGAGGCTGAGGTGATCGACCGCGTTGAAGCTCGTCTTGAGCTGCTTGCGCTTCAACCAGGCCACGAACGACTCCTTGAAGGAGTGCGTGTGGTTGATGTTGAAGGACTTGCAGACGTCTTCGAAGACGATCGCCGGCTTGCGGTTGTCTTCGTGGTCAGAGGCGTTGGGCAAAGGACCCCTCCAGCTTGCGGAATACGAACTGGCCGAGCACGAGCGTGAAGATCGTCAGGCCGATGCCGATGAACGTGTTGATCAGGAGGTCGCCGGGCCTCGGCACGTCGGGGGCCAGCGGATGCCAGAAGACGTCGTGGAAGAGCTCTACCGCGGTGGTCATCGGGTTCGCCATGAACAGGTGGTAGAGCCACGAGGGCGCCCGCTCGTACACCATGGTCCACGAGTACAGCACCGGGGATGCCCAGGTGGAGAACATGAGGATGAGGTCGACGAAGTTCCTCGCGTCGCGGTACGCGACGTTGATCGCTCCGAAGAACAGGCCCAGGCCGAGCGCGAACAGCACGATGATCGCGACGCCGATGATGAAGGCGAGGACCTGCAGCCAGCTGACCGTCCAACCGCACAGCAGCACCACCACGAGCAGCAGCACCGCCTGCGGGAGGAAGTGGACGAGGGCGACGCCGACGGCGGAGACGGGGAACAGTTCGCGCGGCAGATAGATCTTCTGCACGAGGGCGCGGTTGTCGACGATGGCGCTCGTGGTGTTGCGCAGCACCTCTCCGAACAGGTTGACGGCGACGATCCCCGCGAACAGATAGATGGGGAAGAACGCGATGTCGCGGTGGGCCTGCATGATGACCCCGATGACGAGGTAGTACATGAGGAACTGGGCGCCGGGGCGGATGTACGACCAGACCCAGCCGAGCACCGAGCCGTAGTATCGCGTCGCGATCCCCTTGTTGAGGAGCAGCGACAGCAGATACCGATGGCGGAATACATCGATGAGCCCCTTGCTCTTACCCGGAGTGTCGAACTCGGGATCGTTGAGCGCTGAGTATTGGGTCACGAACGTGAAGTTTACCTCTTCATCCAGGGCGTCTGCTCAAGAGGCCAGGGCGGTGGCCACCGGGCGCAGTCCGGCTTGGGAGGCCCACCAGGTCGCGATGCCGCTCAGCGTTCCGAGCTCCGACGATCCCGGATCAGCATCGGTGAGGAGATCCCCCGAGCGGTAGCGCGCGAGCAGCACCTCGGCGAGGCGGGGATCGTGCCCGGCTCGCTCGAGACCCACCGCGTTCACGCCCGCGAGGCGGGGCGGCGTGCCGTAGACCTTCGCGAACGGGGGCACATCGCGGGTGACGGGGGTGCCCATGCCGACCATGGCGCCGGGGGCGATGATGCGGCGCTGGTGCACGACGGCGTTCATGCCGATGTTCACCCGATCCCCGATCATGCAGTGGCCGCCGATCGAGACACCGGCCGAGACGGTCGCATCGTCGCCCAGGAGCACGTCGTGAGCCAGGTAGGCGCGATTCAGCACCCAGCTGCGGGCACCCACGGCGGTCTCCCGGTAGGTGCCCTGATGGATCACGGCCCCCTCGCGGATCACCGCGCCCGACCGGATGCGCACCCCCGCGTGCTGCAGGTCGCCGCTCCAGGCGGCGTTCTGGGGCAGGTTCGACATCTCGGGCGGAGCGCCGATCTGGGCCCCCGGCCCGATCCAGACGTCGTCCTCGATCGTGCAGGGGCCGAGGACCACGGCCCCCGGCCCGATCTTCACGTTGCTGCCGAGGGTGACGCCCTCGCCGATGACCGCGTGGGGGCTGATATCGCTCATGGCATCGAGCTTAGTGCGCGCGCCGCGCGCTCCTCAGCAGGAGACGCGGTAGAGCGCCGCCTCTCCCTCGCGGTCGATCTCGGTGAGGATCGGGGAGCGTTCGAGACCCTTCATCTGCTCGAAGGGCCCCTCGCGCGTCGGATCGTTCTCGAAGATGTAATCGGTACCGAAGTCGAGCACGTACTCGACGCCGACCTCGGCCGAGAGCGCGCAGGCGGCCGCGGGGTCGGGCACGAGGGCGCCGACGAACTCGTAGTAGCGCGGATCGTAGGTGCCGTTGGCGTGGGGGAAGAACACCGAGCGATCGGCCAGCGCGTATGCCAGGGCGCTGCCGTTGAGCGGATTGTTCGCGATCAGCGCGTCCTCGGGCACCTCCGAGGGCAGACGCTCGAGGAGTCGCAGCTCGTCGGTGCTGAGCGACGTGCCCTTCTCTGCGTCGTAGCGCACCTGCACCTCTCGCAGTGCCGAGTCGCTGCCCGCCTGCCCCAGCGCGACGAGGAAGACGAGAGCTGCGGCTGTCAGGCCCCGCGCTGCTCGGCGGGGGCGGGCCGAGAACGATGCGGAGAGACGCCGCAGGCCCGGCCTGAGCATGGCCCACCCGGCTGATGCGCCGAGCATGGCCAGCGGGAAGGCGCCGAAGGGCACGAGCGAGGCGAGCCTGCGGGGGTCGTTGTACCAGGGGTTCAGGAAGAGCGTGCGCCAGTCGGAGGACGGGAAGCCGTCTGCCATGAGGTAGAACACAGCGAGAGCCGCTGCGCTGCCGACGGCCCAGCGCAGCGGCCGGAAGCGCCAGGCGAGCGCGGTGCCGAGCAGCACGAGCGCGGAGACCGCCCAGGCGTGGCCCTCCAGGTATGGCGTGCCCCCGAGGATCTCGAGGGCGGCTCGCTTCGGTCCGTAGAAGCCCTCCCACTTGTTATCGCTGGTACGCCCCGCGATCCACGCCACGGCGGCGAACGCGACGAAGGCGATCACCCCGATCGCGGCGCCGACGCTGCGCGCCCAACGGGGGAACCGGCTCGACGCGCGCTGGCCGCCGGACCCGGCGACAGCACCCCCGCGCCAGGCGCGCACCGCCGCGAACAGCACCGGGAATGCGGCCCACACCAGCAGAGTGTGGAGCGCGCTGGGGTGCGCGAGCACGGCGGCCCCGAGCGCACCGAGCAGCAGCAACCAGCGGGTCGCGCTCTGCAGCGGCATCGCCCGGCGGGCGGGGCCCAGGTTCAGCAGCTGCAGCACCGCCACGAACAGGAACGGCAGCAGCGCGAGCGAGAGCAGGTTGGGGTAGAGCACCCCGTAGCCCGTGAGGAACAGCGGGAAGTTCGCGAACGCCGCCGAGAGCGCCCCCGAGATCGCGGTCACCCGCGTGCTCGGGCCGCCGATCGCGCGCCCGAGGGCGACGGCGCCGATCGGCCAGACCACGGCGGCGACGGCGAGAAGCGCGCCGTTGGTCGCGAGCGGGATCGTGGCGCCGCTCAGCTGCGCCACGAGCGCGACGTAGGCGTGCCAGAGCGTCGGGTAGAAGACCGGTGCTCCCGGAGAGATGAGATCCACGGCCAGTGGCGTCGCCGACCCCGAATCGAGGATGTCGCGCACCTCGTTGAGGTGGAAGATCGCGTCGAAGGTCTGAGACACCGCTCCGGGGGATCCGAGCCCCGCGAGCACTGAGAGCGCGATCGCGCCTCCGCCGACGGCGGCCGCTCCGACCGGCAGCCAGAAGGATCTCGCGAAGGATCCGGCGCCGTCCGCGCGGACGGGGCCGATCCACCGGCGGAGCACGAGCAGTACGAGCGCGAGCGCGAGCGCGCAGCCGAGGGCCGGTAGCAGCGACCAGCCGAGTCCGGTGAACGGGGCTGCGATGCTCGCGAGCGCGAGGGCCGCGAATCCCGCGGGGATCGCCACGACGGCCGCGGTGAACCCGCGCAGGCGGAGCGCGAGCGCCGCCGGGGCGCCGAGCACGGCGATGATCGCGACGGCGATCAGGGACGCGGCGGCGAGCGAGAGCCAGGCCATCACGGGGCGGCGCCCTCGTCGCCGTCCCGACGGTCGTTCTGCTCGCGGATGCGCGCCTCCATGAGTGCGACCGCTCGCGCGAGGTCGGTGACCCTGGCATCGGTGCGGGCCTTCGCGCGCACGACCGCGACCGCGAATGCGATCAGCGCCACGATGAAGAGGTAGAGCAGCAGGTCGGTGCCGCGACCGATGCCGAAGAAGTGCGCGACGTGCGTGAGCATGCCGGGGAAGAGGATCGCGGCGACAGCCGCGACGACGAAGACGATGGCGAAGAGGCGTTTGAGGGCGAGGGAGCGCTCGCCCGGGATGAATCGCAGGGCGAACGCCGCCGCCACGAAGACCGCCACGATGAGCAGGAGCTGGAAGAGAGTCATGGGGCGCCTAACGGATGATGAGGTCCACGAGGATGTTCACGGAGTTGAGCAGCGACTGCCCCTTGGCCTTCGAGTAGTCGCTGTAGATGACCTCGACGGGTTGCTCGGCGTAGGGCAGGCCGGTCTTGCCGAGCTGCACGACGATCTCGGTGCCGTGCGCCATTCGATCCTGCCTCAGCTTGATCATGCGCAGCGCGTCGTCGCGGATCACGCGCAGCCCGTTGTGGGCGTCGGTGAGGCGCGTGTGCGTCGTGAGATTGGTCACCCAGACGGCGGTCTTCAGCACGATCCTCTTGAGCACGCCGGGGTCGGTGCGGTCGTCGAGGAATCGGGATCCGAACACGATCGCCAGATCCTCCGCTCGGGCCCGCTCGAGCATCGCCGCTGCGTCTTCGACGCGATGCTGGCCGTCGGCGTCGAACGTGACCACATAGCGCGCCCCGCGCTCGAGCGCGTACTCGAAACCCGTCTGCAGGGCAGCGCCCTGACCGAGATTGATCGGGTGGGTGACGAGGTGCGCGCCCGCGGCGCCGGCGATGGCCCCGGAGCCGTCGCGGGACCCGTCGTCGACGCACACGACCTGCGGAAACAGGGGCAGCAACCCCCGCACCACCTCCGCGATCACGGTCGCCTCGTTGTACAGCGGAATGACCACCCAGGTGTCGGCGGCAGGGGGGCGCTCACCCGCAGGTTCGAGGGACATACATGTATTCTGACAGATAGGACTAGCGCGCTTTCTGGGGCGCGCGAAAGGTGTGTTTCTATGTCGACCGACTTCATTCCCGCAGCCAAGCCGATCGTCGGCGACGAGGAGCGAGAGGCAGTCGATCGGGTGCTGCGCTCGGGCATGATCGCGCAGGGCCCCGAGGTGGCCTCGTTCGAGCGGGAGTTCGCCGACCACTTCGTCGGGGGCCGCGACGTGGTCGCGGTGAACTCGGGCACCAGCGGTCAGCACCTCGGCCTGATCGCAGCGGGGGTCGGTCCCGGCGACGAGGTCATCGTGCCCTCCTTCACCTTCGCGGCGACTGGCAACTCGGTGGCGCTCACGGGTGCGACTCCCGTGTTCGTCGACATCGAGCCGGACTACTTCACCCTCGACCCTGAGGCGGTGCGCGCGGCCATCACCCCGCGCACGAAGGGCATCATGCCCGTGCACCTCTACGGTCACCCGTTCCTGGTCGACCGGATCGAGGCGATCGCCCGCGAGCACGGCCTCGCGATCTACGAGGACGCGGCACAGGCGCACGGCGCCTCCTGGAACGGCCGCCCGGTCGGCACCATCGGCGACTTCGCCATGTTCAGCCTGTACCCGACGAAGAACATGACGTCCGGCGAGGGCGGCATGGTGTCGTGCGCGAACGGCGAGATCGCCCGCAACGTGCGTCTGCTGCGCAACCAGGGCATGGAGAAGCAGTACGAGAACGAGGTCATCGGCTTCAACGCCCGCATGACCGATATCCACGCCGCGATCGGGCGCGTGCAGCTCACGAAGGTCGATGGCTGGACCGCGCAGCGGCAGCGCAACGCCGCCGCGCTGAACGAGGGGCTCGCCGGTCTCGCCGGCGTGCAGACCCCGAAGGTCGCCGAGGGGGCCGTGCACGTCTACCACCAGTACACCGTGCGTCTCGACGCGGGCGAGCGCGACCGCATCCACACCGCACTCAAGGAGGAGTACGGGGTCGGATCGGGCGTCTACTATCCGATCCCGAATCACCGCCTGCCCTCGCTGACGAAGTTCGCGCCCGGCCTCGACCTCCCCGAGACCGAGCGCGCAGCGCGCGAGGTGCTCTCGCTGCCCGTGCACCCCTCGCTCACCGAGGGCGACCTCGAGCGCATCGTCGCGGCCGTCACCGCCGTGGTGAACGCCGGCGCCTGATCCTCACCGCATGAAACAGATCTGGATCACCCTCCGGCAGCTCCTCCCGCTCCTCCCCAAGGGCGCGCAGCGCTACTTCGCCATGTACATGGCGGTGACGAGCGTCATCACGATCCTCGACGCGATCGGGATCACGATGCTCATGATCGTGATCCAGCCCGCCATCACGGGAGCGCCGATCAAGCTGCCGGTGATCGGCGCCCTCTCACCAGAGGTCGCTCCCGTGCTCGTGCTCATCTCGCTCGCGCTCATGGTGACGAAGTCGGTGCTGAACATCGTGCTCCAGTGGTTCGCGACGCGGCGCTTCGCGCAGTACGAGCTCGCGATCGGCGACCGTCTGTTCCGGGCGTACATCGGCTCGAGCTGGGAAGAGCGCTCGAAGCGCTCCGTCGCCGAGATCACGCGCATCGCCGACGCCGGCATCGCGAACACCATGGCCGGCTTCATCCTGCCGATCATGCGCCTGCCGAGCTTCCTCTTCACCTTCCTGTTCGCCCTCGGCGCGCTCGTGGTCTCGAACCCCGCGACCTCGGCGATCGCCCTCGTCTACCTGTCGCTCGTCACCCTGCTCGTGCACTTCGTCGTCACGAGGAAGGCGCTCGAGGCGGGCCAGGTGAACCTCGACTACAGCTACCGCGTGGCGAACCTCATGACAGAGATGATCGAGGCGCTCAAGGAGCTCAGTCTGCGCAATCGGTTGAGCGAGGTGGCGGATCTCGTGACCGACAACCGCCGCCACAGCACTCGGGCGCGCGCCAACGGCTCGTTCCTCGGCATCCTGCCCGGTTTCGCGTTCGAGGCCGCCCTCATCGGCGGCATCGTGCTCATCGGCGGTTTCGCGTATTTCCAGGGCGGCATGACCGCGGCGCTCACCGCCGTGGCCGCGTTCGCCGTGGCGGGCGTGCGCCTCATCCCGGCGATCACGGGGCTGCAGGGCGGCATCGTGCAGGCTACCGCCAGCATTCCGGGCGCGAACGACGTCGTGGGCGACCTCATTGCCGCCGAGCGCGACATGGAGACCTCGCAGACGCCGGCCGACACCGCCGAACTCGCGGAACGCCCGAAGCGGCTGCGTCTCGACGACGTGCGCTTCCGGTACCCGGGCGCCGACGCCGACGTGATCCGCGGCATGTCCCTCGAGATCCCGCTCGGCAGCTCGGTCGGCATCGTCGGCCCCTCGGGTGCCGGCAAGTCGACCCTCATCGACCTGCTGCTCGGTCTCAGCCAGCCCTCATCGGGCGCCATCGAACTCGACGGCGAGCCCCTGCGGTCGGTGCTGCGGCAGTGGCGCGGCCGCGTCGGCTACGTGCCGCAGCGAGTGGCGCTGTTCGACGGCAGCATCGCGCAGAACGTGGCGCTCACCTGGACCGACGCCGAGATCGATCGCGACCGCGTGGAGTACGCGCTGAAGCGCGCGCAGCTCGGGTCGCTCATCGCCGACCGTGCGAACGGCATCGACGAGCGCATCGGCGAGCGCGGCGTCTCGCTCTCGGGCGGGCAGCAGCAGCGGCTCGGGATCGCCCGCGCGCTCTACACCGACCCGCTCGTGCTGGTGCTCGACGAGGCCACGAGCTCGCTCGACACGAAGACCGAGGACGAGGTGACGAAGTCGATCAAGCAGCTGCAGGGCGAGGTGACGCTCATCTCGGTGGCGCACCGCCTCTCCACGATCAAGGACTACGACCGCGTCTGCTATCTCGACGAGGGCGTGATCGTGGCGCAGGGCACCTTCGCCGAGGTCGCGCGCCAGCACCCCGCGTTCGGCGAGCAGGTCGCGCTGGCCGGTCTCGCGGGGGAGGTGCAGTAGGGCGAAGGCGACGGCTTCAGGCCCGCTTCATCACGCGGTAACCGGCGAACAGCGTGCGGAACGGCGCCTGCGGATGCAGCGCGTAGAAGAGGTTGCGGGTGAGCAGCGAAGCCGGGGAGAGGTAGGCGTGACGCGCCTCGAGGGCGGCGATGATGCGCTCGGGGGTGGCTGCGGGATCGCGCAGCGCGTCGAAGACCGCGTGGTCGGCCCGCGAGAGCAGCCGTCCCACCCGGGGGGCCAGCCGTTGGAAGTGATGGAGCAGGCCGAGCAGCTCCTCGCGGTGCTCGGCGAGGTCTTCCGCGGTGCGCACTCGGGCGAGGATCGCGTCGAAGACATGGATGCGCACGAGCTTCGCGATGATCGAGGTGCGATCCGCGAGGGGAGCCTCCGCGAACCATGGCAGGCTCTCCAGCTCGTCCATGAACGCGAAATCCTGCGCGACGGGGCGAGCCGAGAAGGTGACGCGGTCGCCGGCGTCGTCGTTGATGACGTAGGCCGGGCCGTCGAGATCGTAGGCCAGTGCGCCGCTGGTGAACCAGACGGTGAGCGAGTACGTGAGATCCTCACCCGATGCGAGGCCCTCGGTAAGCCGGAGCTCCCCGAAGCGCTCCCTGCTGATGAGGCCGAGGGGCGCACTGCGGTAGGCGAGGCGGTCCTTGCGGGGGTGGAGCCGGCGGGTGCGTCGTCCGCCGCGCACGGGAGGGTAGGGGTCGGTCGATCCCGTCGCGAGCCGAATGCGGGCGAGCACGGCGTCGGCGCCGGTCTCGCGCTGCAGCGCGAGCCAGGAGTCGACGGCGCCCGGGGCGAGCTCGTCGTCGGAGCCCATCAGCGAGATGAACGGCGCCGTCGACGAGGCGAAGCCGTGGTTCATCGGGCCGGCCGGCGAGTGGATGCCGTCGGCGAGGTGCAGCAGGCGCAGCCGGGGATCGTCGGCGTACGCTCCGAGGTTCTCGCGAATGATCTCGGGGTCGATGTTGTGCGCGACGACGTTCACGCGCACGGGCGCCCGGGTGTGGTCGAGCACCGAGGCGGCGGCGCGGGCGACGGGTCGAGTGCGCGAGTGGACGGCGATGGTGAGGTCGACGAGCGGCTCGGTCATGCTTCGATGCTAGTGCCCTCCGCGACGTGAACCGGCGGGAGCGACCCTCACACCGTCATATCGCGCAGGGTACGACGCGGCCCCTGGCGGTGCAGCGAGAGCAGGGGATTGCGGGTCAGGATCGCGTCGACGCCGCCGAGCCAGCGCGCCTCGAGCAGCGACATCACGAGCGCGGCGTCGGAGTCGTGGCTCAGGGTCGCGTCGATCGCGGCTCGATCGCGGCGGGAGAGGAGGGCGAGGGATCCGGGCGCCATGCCCTCGATGCGCCGCACCAGCGCCGCGAACTCCTGGCGGTGCGCCGCGAGCCCTCCCTCGCCGTGCAACCGGGCGAGCACCGCGTCGAAGAAGTGGAGCCTGAACACCTTCACCCCGAACACTCGCCGCTGACGGCGGCTCAGGCGGCGGAACCACTCTCCCTCGGCCACGACCTCGAGGAAGGCGAAGTCCTCATCGAGGCTGCGCCGCACCGCGGTCACCCGGTCTTCCGCGTCATCGCCGAAGACGTAGGCCGGCCCGTGGCGATCGTAGGCGATCGAGGCGCCGCTGAACCAGATCCGCGCGGAGAGCTCGAGATCCTCACCCGAGGCCAGACCGGGTGTGTACCGGAGGTCGTCGAAACGGGTGCGGGAGAGGAGGCCGACGGGCTCGTTGCGGTAGGGGAGCCGATCGATGACGGGGTCGAGGTTCCGCGTGCGCCCCGGTCGGGTCGGGGGCAGCGGATCCGGTGCATCCGATCCCGCGCGCTCGATACGCGCGAGCACCGCCTCAGCCCCGGACGACGCGAACGCGAGCCAGGAGTCGAGCGCTCCGGGCCGCAGCGTGTCGTCGGAGTCGAGGAACGAGAGGTAGGGTGCCGAGGCGTGATCGATGCCGTGGTTGCGGGGGCCGGCGGGGGAGCGGATCCCGTCGTGCAGTTCGAGCAGATCGACTCCGGGGTGATCCGCGAACTCCCCGAGGGCGGCGCGGATGCTCTCGGGGTCGGTGTTGTGGGCGACCACGATCACGCGCACGGGTGCGGCCGTCGCGTCGAGAACCGAAGCGACGGCGCGCGCCACGGGCCGTGCCGGCGAGTGCACGGGAATGATGACGTCGACGGTGTGCTCGCTCACGACGCTCATACTACTGGTCTTGATATGGCACGGATACGTCGCTCACAGGAGCCTGTACATGGCAGTTATCCACAGTTTCTGTTCTCCAGCTTCGCGCCGGAGCGGAGCGTCGTATATTCATTGGAGATCCCGCGCTCATGGGTGAGAATGGAGGTGTGTACGTGTCCGGTGAGATGATCACGATCGTGCTCAGCGCGCTCGGTTTGATCCTTGCGCTCGCGGGTGGATTCGGCTGGTTGATCCACCGGATCGACGGGGTGCGAGACGAGATCGACGGGGTGCGCGACGAGATCGTCGAGGTGAAGCTTTCCGTCGCGGAGGTGAAGATCTCCGTCGCTCGGCTCGAGGGAAGAATGGACGCCTGCAGCGGGCTCTCGACCGAAAGGCGGCCGGCCGGTCTGCAGCTGAAGTGAGCGTCAGCGCCCTGAAGAGCGTTCGATCCAGCCGTCGATGAGCGCTCGCGCGCTGGCCTCGCCCGAGTGCACCCTGCGTACGAACGGGGGGCCTGCCGCGGCGATACTCCTGGAGCGATCCGGATCCCGGATCAGCGCCTCGACTACCTCGCGGAGCGTGTCCGGGGTCGCCTCGACGATGGGCAGCTCGATCCCGAAGTCGCGCAGCACCCGCTCGCGCACGAAGGGCAGCACGTGCCCCACCACGATCCTGCCGGCGGCCATCGCCTCGCACGCGGCGACCCCGTAGGAGCCCAGCCTGAACTGGTCGAGCACGATATCAGCGGCTGAGAAGACACGGGGCATCTCACTCGTCGGCACGGCCATGACGAGCTCGTACTCGACCAGTCCCTCGGCGACGAGCTCCGCGAGAGCGGGCTCGATGCGGTCGCTGCCCTTCTGCACCGCATTGCTCGACGCATGGATGACGCGCGCGGGGCCGCCGGTCAGCACCGGCCCGTCGCTCGCGAATCGCTCGGGGTCGACCACCACCGGACACCACGAGGCCGAGGGTACCTCGACGGCGAGATCAGGGGTTGAGATGAAGGTCGGGCGAGGCAGGCGCCCGAGCAGTGCGAGGTTCTCGCGGGCGTCCTCGCGGAGGTCGTCGACCCTCGGGTCGTCGAGATAGGGCGACCACGGGGTGAGCTCCATGTGGCGATCGGGATCGCGCACATCGGTTCCGTGGCAGAGGAACGCGACGGAGATCCCCTCCGCCTCGAGCGCCGCGATCTCGGCCTCGAGATCGCGCCCGAACCGCTTGCCGAACATCGAGCGCTCGGCCTCGACGAGCACGTGCGTGAAGCGCCGCGCGGCTTCCCACTCGGCCTCCGCCCACTCCGATGATGCGTTGACCGCGGCGATCGGCACCAGGGTGTCGGCGGGGAACGCGAAGCCGCCGGGCAGCTCGACCGCCATGTTGCGCGCCGCGATCCGCGAGTCCGCGGCCTCGAGCGCGCGGCCCCAGAGATGTCCCTGACCCGCGTAGTTCGTGGGGGCGATGTAGACGCGCACGTCGGCCTCGGGCACGGTCGTGACGGGCGCCGACCCACCGCCCAGCAGCCGACCGGCGAGCCGACCGACGAGACCGTCGGGGTTGCGCGCCGCCGACTCCATGGTGCGCTGCGCCCAGCGCGGCATCTTGGAGCGATGCTTCACCGCCCAGTTCGCGATGGCGCCGAAGAAGCCGCTCATGCCCGGTCTCGTCTTCTGCTCGCCGGAGGCAGCCGGGCCTTCGGAGGTGGGGTTCTCGCCCGAGCCGTCAGGAGCGGAGCCGCCGTGGGCGGCTGCCGCCCCGCCGCCGACGCGTACGACCGTGTCGGCTACGCGCTCGCTGACCGAGCGCATGGAGTGGTGCGCGGCGGTCCACGCGGCCACCTGCCGGCGCTGCGCCGGAGTGCGCGGGTGATCCGCGATGTTCCGCATCGCCTCGGCGATCGCGGCCGGCGAATAGTCGACGGCGACCCCCACCGGCGCCTCGGCCGCGGCTCGCTCGATGAACGGCGCAGTGGGGCCCGGGCCGGCGAAGATGACCGGGCACCCCGTCGCGAGCGAGGAGTACGCCTTCGACGTGAACGCGTACTCGTAGCCGCCGCCCGGCCGCAGCGTCGCGAGGCTCGCGAGCGCCGACGCCAGCTGCGGGCGCAGCTCCTCGGCCGGCACCGCCTCCGCGAACTCGACCGCTGCGCCGATGCCGAGGTTCTCTGCGCGCTGCCGCATGGACTCCTGCTCGGTGCTGTTGCCGATGAAGCGCAGCCGATACCCGGGATGTGTGCGAGAGAACTCGGCGAACGCGTCGACCAGCACCTCGGCGCCGTGGAGGGGAGTGTAGGTGCCTGCGTAGATGAAGGTGCGTTCGATCTCGCGATCCTCGTATCCGAACACCTCGATGTCGGCGCCGAAACCGGTCACCGCGATCGGCGACCGCACCCCGAGTGCGCGCACGCGATCCACGACTCCCTGCGAGATCGTGACCATCGAGGCCGCACCGCGCATCGCGAACGTCTCGAGCCACCGCAGCACCCTGACCACGAGCCCCGAACTCGTCGCGTGGCCCGCCGCGTCCGACCAGATGTCGGCGGCGTCGTAGACGTAGGGGATGCGGCGGATCGCGCAGACCACCCGCACGACCGCGCCGGTGGTGGGCGGCGGCTCCACGAACACCGCCGCGGGGCGCTTCGCGAACAGCAGCCGGAACGCGAGCGGGATGTCGAAGCTCATGTACTGCACGTAACCGCGCACGTAACCGCTCGCGTCGCGCAGCACCGGGAAGGTCCTGATCCGCTCGCCGCGCGAACCCTCGCCCTGACCGGGCAGAGGCTTCGCGGTGAGCACCTCGACCTCGTGCCCCGCGCTCGTGAGCGCATCGGCCACGCCGCCGAGGAAGAACGATGCGGCCGAGGGCTCGGGGCGGTAGATGCGGGAGACGATGAGGAAGCGCACGCTAACCCCGGTTTCCGGATCCGTCGTATTCCGCGGTCGCCGTGCCCGCGATGAAATCCATGAGCACGCCGCGCGAGAAGCGGCCGTCGTGCAGGCGGCGCACGAACTCGGGCCCCTGCGCGGCGATCCGCCGATAGCGCTCGCGGCCATCGATCGAGGCGATATCGCGCAGCACCTCCTCGACGCTATCGAGTGTGGTCTCGGCGATCGGCAGCGGCATCCCGGCCTGCCGCTCGACCTCCTCGCGCACCTGCTCGCTGACGTGCGCGAGCACCACCCGGCCCGCTGCCATGGTCTCGCACGCGGCGACTCCGTAGTCGCCGACGCGGAACTGGTCGAGCACCACGTCGGCCTCCGCGAACACTCGCGGCATCTCGCTGTGGGGGACACCCTCCAGCTCGACGTACTCGATCACGCCCTCATCGTGCAGCTTGCGAGCCACCGGGGCGACGTGCGTGGTGCCCTTGAGCTTGGGATTGGTGGGGGCGTGCACGACCCTGATGCGATCCCGCACGAGCAGCGGCTCGTCGTTGGCCCAGCGGTCGGGGTCGACGATCACGCCGATGAGCTTCGCCGACGGCACGTCCTCGAGCAGGCCCGCCGTCGACACGAAGGTGGGCCGCTGCAGTCGTTCGAGCAGTTCGAGATTGCCGGCCGCGACGGGCTCGATGATGTCGACGGACTCCCAGACGCCGTCGCGGAACTGCGACCACGGCTCACGCGCCACGTGCGCCGACGGGAGCCGGATCTCGTTGCCGTGCCCGATCATGCCGACCGTCAGACCGCGGCTCTCGAGCAATTCGACCTGCTTCGGGATGTCTCCCCTGAAGAGGCCGCCGAGGACCGGCATGCACGCCTCGAAGAACACGTGCGTGTAGTGGTTCGAGAGCGTCTCGACCATGTCCTTCTGCCACGCGCGCGAGTGCTCGGCGGTGCGCCAGCTCATGGTGAAGTCGGCAGGGTAACCGAGCGGGTTGTTGCCCGAGTGCACGTAGTTCTTCGCCGAGACGAGGCCCGTCGATTCGAGCGCGCGCGCCCACAGGTGCCCCTGGCCGGCGTAGTTGACCGGGCCGATGAGCACGCGGTACGGCTTCGCCGGGTCCGGAAGCGGGGTGGGCGGTGCCTTCACGCCGCGAGCACGGTCGACGGAGGTCGCGATCGTATCCTGCGCGATCTTGGGCATGGCGCGCCAGAGCCGTTCAGCTACCGGGTGCATGATCCGTCTCCTCTCGTTCGGGGCGGGGATCCGCGTGTGTCCGGCCGCTCTGCGGCGCGATCCAGTGATCGAGCAGCGCGCGAGCCGCGCTTCGACCGTCGTGCAACTCGCGTACGAATCGCCGCCCGGCGAGGCGATGCGGCTCCAGATCGCGAACCTCGGCCAACGCCCGCAATTCGGCTTCCAGGGTATCCGGTGTCGCCTCGACGATCGGCAGATCCAGCCCGCTCGCCTCGCGCACCGCCGCCCTGGCCTGCTCGGATACGTGTCCCATCACCACGCAGCCCGCGGCCATCGCCTCGCACGCGACCACGCCGTAGGCGCCCAGCCGGAACTGGTCGAGCACCACGTCGGCCGCTGCGAGCCTGGCAGGCATCTCCGCGGAGGGCACACCCTGGATCAGGCTGAACTCGATCACGCCCTCCGCATGGAGCCGTTCGAGTATCGGAACGATCAGAGCGGTGCCCTTCACAGCGGCGATCGAGGGCGCGTGCACCACTCTCAACCGCCGACCCGGAGAGTCTTCCCTCCTCGGGGCGCTCCAGCGCTCCGGGTCGACCGCCACCGGGCACCACACGGCCTCGGGCAGATCGATCAACAGATCCGGGGTCGACACGAAGAGGGGCAGCCCGCTCGAGCGCAGGAGATCGATGTTGCGGGATGCCAGGGTTTCGGCTCGAGGCCAGTAGACGGAGGGATCGCGGAAGTAGGACCACTCGTTCGCCTCCATGTGGCGCGAGGGCAGCCGGACGTCGACGCCGTGCCCGAGGTAGGCCGTGCTCACGCCGCGCTCGAGCAGGGCCGTGACCTGCGCCGCCACCGATCGACCGAACAAACGCCCGAAGGGAGGTTCCTCCGCCTCTACCAGCACGTGCGTCGCGCTCGCCGCCGCCTCCAGCTGCCGCCGCTGCCAGTCGGGATCGTTGTGGTAGGTGCCCACGGGGACCACGAGGTCGGCATCGAAGGAGAACCCGCCGGGCACATCGATCGCCATGTTTCTGGCCGAGATCGAGGCGTCAGCCGCTTCGAGGGCCGCCGCCCACGCCCGTCCCTGCCCCGAGTAGTTCACCGGAGCGATGAGCACTCTCGTGGGGCGGTCGTCGAAGGAGGTCGTCGGTACGCTCCCGGCGGGAGCGGGCCGACCGAGGCGTTTCGCAGCGAGACGACCGACGACACTCTCAGGCGAGTCGGCGATGCGATCGATGATCGAATTCGCCCAGCGGGGCAGGGTGTTGCGGTTCACGTTTCGAGTAGCCCCGCTCGGCCGGTGGTCAGCATGCGGGCAATCCTATCCCGCGATGGTGGGGCGGGGCGCACCCGGGGGAATCTCGTAAACTGGTGTGGTTCGCGCCGCCCCGGCCGGGATGGCGCCGCTCTCGTCGTTAGGAGATGGCTCATGGCTCAGCCGAACGTGGTGCTCTTCGGCGCCGGATCGATGGGGCGCAATCACGCCCGCATCGTCTCGTCTTCGGCTCGGGCCAATCTGGTCGGGATCGTCGATCCTTTCGAGCAGAACGGACGGGCCGCGGCAGAGCAGTACGGCGGCGAGTGGTTTCCCGAGGCCGGCGAGGCGCTGAAGCGGGCCGACGCCGCGGTGGTCGCAGCCTCGACCGAGTACCACTACGGCATCGCCAAGGAGATCCTCGACGCCGGCATCCCGGTGCTCATCGAGAAGCCGGTCTGCCCCTCGCTCGAGCAGACCGAAGAGATCCTCGCGACCGCCGAGCAGCGCGGAGTGCCGGTGCAGTGCGGCTTCCTCGAGCGCTACAACGCGGGGGTCATCGCAGCGCAGTCCCTCATCGAGGAGCCGGTCTACGTGCGGGCCGAGCGGCACTCGCCCTACTGGTCGCGCATCAAGACCGGCGTGGCGTGGGACGTACTCGTGCACGACGCCGACCTCATCTCGCGCATATTCGGATCGCAGACCCCCGATAAGGTCAACGCCGAACTCGGCTACTTCCACCCCGAGTCGGTCGAGGGCGCTGAAGACGTGATCGACATGACCCTGCGCTTCCCCGGCAACGGCATCGCCTCCGCCTCCGCCAGCCGCGTCGGGCAGCGCAAGGTGCGAAAGCTCACCATCCAGTCGCTCGACTCCATGGTCGAGGTCGACCTGCTGCTGCGCAGTGTCACCAAGTACCGCCACACCAACATCGAGAGCACCAACGATCGCGCCGGTTTCAAGCAGATGACCGAGATCGAGGTGCCCGAGGTCTCGGGCCTCGAACCGCTCGCCGCGCAGTTCGAGCACTTCGTCGACCTCGTGGAGGGTGCGGTCGATGCCGATGATGAGCGCCGCAGCATCCTCCCCGCGCACCGCATCATCGCCTCGGCGCTGCAGCAGGGCTGACGGGCGCCGCCTCAGTTCGCGCGCACGAGCGTCAACGACTCCCACTCGGCCGGATCAGGAGCGGCGCTGTCGGTGATCATGAGCTTGCCGCCGTCGCCGAGTGCGAAACCGTCGGCCTCGGAGAGCCGCATCGGGAGATTGATGGTGTCGATGGTGTCGCAGCTCATCTCGGTCATGCCGGAGGTCAGCTCCACCTCGATGACCCCGGGGATGAGCGCGGCTCCATCGGCTTCGGCGGCCCCGGCGGCGCCCCCGTCGAAAACACCCCCGTTGTAGTCCTCGCTCGCGTGGGCTTTCCAGTTGCCTGCAGCGCTGTTGCAGCCGTCCGAGCCGGTCCAGGTGCCGTCTTCGCGGAGTTCGACGAAGGAGTCGCCGGTGCTCCGCTCGTCCTCGGTGACCCATCGGCCTGCAAGGGTGGTGCCCCCGTCGCGCGCCCGCACCAGTTCGAAAGCGGTGCCCTCGCCGTCGATGAGCGTGAGTTCTCCGTCTCCGAGCTCGGCCGATTCCGCCGCCCATACCGCGCTCGGGATCGGCACGTTGTCGCACCCGATCTGGGTGAGCACACCGCCGTCATTCGTACGGAAGTCTCCCTCGGCGGTGACCGCCCACGTGCCCTCTGCACGGTTGCAGCCGTCGGAGGCGAACCACAGCCCGTACGCGGTGAACTCGACGAACGCGTCCTGATTGGCAGGCGGCGGGGCCTGCCACCGGCCGAGGAACGCCTCGGCCGGGTCATCGGAGTGCGCGGGATCCTTCTGCGGCTCTTCGGGCGGTTCGTGCCCCGAGTCGTCCACGTGGACGGGGCTCTGCGGATCCCGATCCGGCTCGGTGAGCACGTAGGCTCCCCCGACAGCGGCGAAGGCGACGAGCCCCGCTGCGAGTATCCCGATCGTGTGCTTGAACGTATCCGACATGACGCCTCCCTGCATGCCGGGCGGCTGCGGTGCCGCCGCGACAGTCGCGCTACCACCCCAGCATACGTCGGGTTCGCGCCCGATCTTGGCTCGGTCTCGGCCGTCGGTCGGCCCGATCCGTCGGTCGGCCCGATCCGTCGGTCGGCCCGGTCCGTCGTCGAGCCGGCCCGAAAGTATCGAGCCGGCCTACGATTCACGTGAAATATGGGCTGACTCGATACAAAGGGGTCGTCTCGGTCAGGTGCCGCTGGGCTGGGGGTCCGAGCCGCCCGGTTGGGGGCCGGTGCTGGGCTCGCCGCGCTCGGGCCGCGCCGACCCCGGGGCCGGCCGAGGCGCCGCCCCCGGCGTGAGCGTCTGCTCGGCGAGGTCGATGAGCTCGGCCACGCGCAGGTTGTCGCGACGCACCTCCTCGAGCTCGTTCTCGAGTTCGGTGACGCGGGCCCGAAGCGTCTCGACCTCGGCGCGGGTGCTGCTCTGACCCGCCCGCAACAGGATTCGTTTGAGCCGCTGTTTCATGGAGAGGTCCTTTCGCGGGTAGGGGGCGTCGGCGAGCCTGAAGACCGCCCCGTAGGGTTTGCGACCGCGCTCCTCGGGCCGGGTATCGCCGGTCACGCGTTCATCGAGATCGACGATTTCCACGGCCATGCCGAGTTCTCTTGCATCCAGGCGCAGCAGGAACTTGTCGAGATGCCAGGTGGTCGGATCGGCTTCGTCGATCCGCGCGGCGGGAGCTCCGTTGCAGACCGCGTACACGCGCCCTCCCGACCGGAGCGCCATGCGGAACAAACGCAGTGCGATGGGCCTCGCCAGGTGCCCGACCTGGTCGAGGAGATGGTTGGAAGCGATGTCGAAGGGTCCGTCGACCCCGAGCCGGGCGGGCAGCGTCAGCGAGAAGAGACGGTAGAGGTTGATGTGCGCCACCTCGATGTCGGGTGCGGTCTGCACTCGCGCGACCGTGCGCTGGGCGGCTACCGAGTAGTCGGCGGCGATGATCCGCGTCCCCGGGTGCCCCGAGGCCAGACGGCCTGCCAGCCTGCCGCCGCCGCACCCCAGATCGAACACGGTGCCGCTCTCGAACGGCTGCCCCGCGAGCCACGCCACTCCCGATTCCCAGACCTCGTCCTGTGCGACGGCGTCGGGTCGCTCGTATCGCTCGTCCCAGAACTCGCGCAGCAGGTTGAAGCCCCCGAACCAGGCGTCGAAGCGCCGTCTCGTGTCGGGAGGAGTCTCGAGGCGGTAACCGGGGATCGGGGTGCGCCAGTTCTCGTCGTAGTTGATGGTGAGCCAGCGGTCGACGTCGGCGGGGGCCGGGAGATCGACGCCCTCGAGCGTGACCGTGCCGAAGGGGAGCATCTGCTCCCGGCGCATCTCGCCGCGCACGTGGAAGGGCTGGTTGATGCGGCCGTCGTCGGTGAAGAACGCCGAGAACACGTCGATGTAGTGCTGGATCGACCCCGTCGCGCTGCGGAAGATGAGCTGCATGTGCGTGGCGCTGTGGCGCCTGATCTCGTACCCGAGCTCCTCGAGGCGGTGGCCCAGACTGAAGGCCTCGGCGGCGACCTCGGCGGGAGCCGTGAATCGTGAGAGGTACGCGATGTCGGCGTCGTCGTCGTGCGGCAGCAGCGACCCCGTTCTCACCGCGCCGAGCAGCGTGCCGCCGACCACGAACGGCTCGAAGCCGAGTCCGCGCAGCTGCTCGACGATCAGGGCGGACCGCTCGACGATGAGCCGCCTCGTCGAGGCGTCCATGGCCTCGAGCGCGACGCCGAGCCGGCCCCACTTGTTCAGCATGAGCGGCACGCCGTCATCGTTCTGCACCCTCACGCGGCCTTCGCGCCCGTCGAACGAGACGCCCCCGTCGAGCAGCACCTCTCCCGACGCGGAGTCGACGACGCTGACGTGCGTGCGACCCGTCAGGAACGGACGCAGCGGCTCGGGCCACGGCAGACGGAGCTCGTGTTCGGCCGGGCTCTTCTCGAGCTCGCGCACATCGATCGACCAGATCCGCTTCTCGTCGAAGAGCACATCGACGGAGGCCGTGCCCCGAGGGATCCCGGTGAGCACGAGGGCGTCGGCGCTGGCGAGGGCGGGGGGCGAAGTCATAGGCATATGCGTGGGGATTGGATCAAGTCTAGACCCGTATGCTGGTGGACATGGATCTTCTGGTAGTCGGTTCCGGTTTCTTCGGTCTCACCATTGCTGAGCGCGCTGCGAGCGAGGGCAAGAAGGTGGTCGTGATCGACCGCCGCTCCCACATCGGCGGCAACGCCTACTCGGAGGCCGAGCCCGAGACGGGCATCGAGGTGCACCGCTACGGGGCGCACCTCTTCCACACCTCCAACGAGACGGTGTGGGAGTACGTGAACCGCTTCACGAAGTTCACCGGCTACCAGCACAAGGTGTACTCGAACTTCAAGGGCGAGGTCTACCCGCTGCCCATCAACCTCGGCACCATCAACCAGTTCTTCCGGGCGGCCTACGGGCCCGACGAGGCGCGCGCCCTCATCGCGCAGCAGGCCGAGGAGTTCGACACCAAGCAGGCCAAGAACCTCGAGGAGAAGGGCATCTCGCTGATCGGCCGCCCGCTCTACGAGGCGTTCATCCGCGACTACACGGCGAAGCAGTGGCAGACGCCCACCACAGAACTGCCCGCCGAGGTGATCTCCCGCCTGCCCGTGCGCTACACCTACGACAACCGCTACTTCAACGACACCCACGAGGGTCTGCCGGTCGACGGATACACGGCCTGGCTCGAGCGGATGGCCGACCACCCGAACATCGAGGTGCGGCTCGACACCGACTTCTTCGACGAGTCGCAGCCGCTCAACAAGCGGGCGATGGTCGGCACGGTGCCGATCGTCTACACGGGGCCCGTCGATCGCTACTTCGACTACTCGGAGGGCGAGCTCGCCTGGCGCACGCTCGACTTCGAACAGGAGGTGCTGCCGACGGGCGACTTCCAGGGCACCAGCGTGATGAACTACGCGGGATCCGACGTGCCGTACACCCGAATCCACGAGTTCCGCCACTTCCATCCCGAGCGCGAGTATCCGGCCGACAAGACCGTCATCATGCGCGAGTACTCCCGCTTCGCGACCCGCGACGACGAGCCCTACTACCCGGTGAACACCCCCGAGGACCGTGAGCGCCTGCTCAGGTACCGCGAGCTCGCCGACCGCGAGAATCGCGTGCTCTTCGGCGGGCGCCTCGGCACGTACCAGTACCTTGACATGCACATGGCCATCGGCTCGGCGCTGTCGATGTTCAACAACAAGCTGCCCGATATCCTCTGAGCGGCTACCGGCCCTCGAAGGTCTTCTTCCACTCCTCGACGGATGTCATGCGGGGCAGGGCCGCACGGTACTGCGCGGCGAGCGCATCCCAGTTCTTCTCGATCTCCTGGGTGAGCTTGCGGCTCTGCTGCAGCAGGCGGCGGAACTTGGCGCGGTCGTGCCGGTACCACGATTTGCCCGCCCCGTCGGCGGTGCCCACGATCACGCTCCGGTGGTGCGGGATCTGCCACCAGAACGCGTCGCGCTTCGCGTACTCAAGTTCTGGCTGGGGCGCGCGGGTCTCGTCGCCGTCGCGCCGCCAGTGCTGCGGCACCATGCGCAGCGTGAACAGCGCGAGGCCGGCGCCCCTGGGCGACTGGGGCCTCTCGCCGAGGAACGGGAGGGCGCGGCCCCCGCGCGCGGTCGGCATCTCGGGGTCGCCCGGGCGGTAGACGCGGGTCTCGGGGAAGTCCTTGGACAGTGCGCGGGCTCGGGGCATGGCGGTCGAGATGTCGTCGTGCAGCCCCTCTGGGCCGTCGAGCACCGCCTGCAGCGCGTCGACCGCGAGCTGCACCGCGTAGTACTGCATGTTGAGCAGCTTCTTCAGATCCTGCCTGCCGCTGTTCTGCAGCAGCCGGCCGCCGCGCGGCCGATCCGAGTGCAGCAGTCCGGCGATGATCCGGTTGCGCGTGTGGAAGAACGCCTGCCAGTCCTGGGTGTCGTCCTTGTCGAGCCACGACACGTGCCACAGTGCCACGCCGGGCATCGAGACGGTGCGGAAGCCGGCGTCGCGGGCGCGCAGGCCGTACTCCGCGTCGTCCCACTTGATGAAGACGGGGAGGGGCAGGCCGATCTGCTCGATGATCCGCTTCGGGATCATGCACATCCACCAGCCGTTGTAGTCGGCATCGAGGCGGGCGTGCATCCACGCGGTCTGGCGCAGGTTCTGCTTGCGGAAGTCGTGGCGGTGCTGCTCCTCGAACGACGGACCCCACATGAAAGGATCGGGGCGCACCACCTCGGCCCACGCGTGCATGACCGGCTTGTCGAGCAGGTCGAACATGTGGCCGCCGACGATCACGGGGGTGCGGCTGAACCTGCCGAACTGGTGCGCGCGCAGGGCGCTCTCGGTCTCGAACTCGACGTCGTCGTCGAGCAGCATGAGGAAATCGGTGTCGTCGAGCTCGAGCGTCTCCGCCATCGATCGTGCGAAGCCGCCCGATCCGCCCAGGTTCGGCTGCTCGATGACGCGCAGCTTCTCGCCCAGTCGCGCGGAGACCTCGTCGAAGCCGGCCTCGTCCCGCACCCTGCGATCGCCCTGGTCGACCAGCAGGATCCGGTCGATCGCCTCGGTCAGCGGCGCGCTCCCGGCGATGTTCTCGAGCGTCGCCACGCAGTAGTCGGGCTTGTTGAACGTGGTCATGCCGAGGCTCAGCTTGCCCGGTACGGTCGGGTCGGCCTCGGTGGTCCATTCGCCGCCCTCGAGCACCAGATCCTCATCGCCCGCGATGAGATCGAACCAGTACCAGCCGCCGTCGCCGAAGGCCGTGAGCGGCAGCTCGAACTCGGAGACGCTCTCGCCGGTCACCGGGCGGGAATCGATGCGCTGCTGCGCGCCGCTCGAGTTGGAGCGGTAGACCAGCACCGTGCCGGCGCCGCGGGTGCGCAGGGTCAGCGTGACCCGGTCCACGACGGTCCACCGCTGCCAGTAGGCCGCGGGGAACGCGTTGAAGTAGGTGCCGTACGAGACGCGGCGCCCCGCTCGCACGCGTGCGCTCGACCGGGAGAGCACGTTGTCGATGCTCGCCACGGCGCTGAGTCGAACGGCTGAGCCGTTGATGGTCGACCAGGTCTCGGGATCGGCGTAGAGGGGCAGCACATCGGGATCCTTCCCCTGCGGGAAGACGACGTTCTGAAGTGTGTTGGACATCGAGCGTGGGACCTCTCAGCCGTTGACGATGGTGCAGTGCAATCCTAGCGAGCCGCGGCTGAGGCGCCGCGTCTCGTTTCGCGGGGAACGGGAGTGCCCCTAACCCACCTGGAGGTCGTGGCTCGCCCGCCACACCGCCACCGTGAGCGGGGGCGCAGCGGCCGCGATCTCGCGCAGCAGCTCGAACTCCACGCGATCCGCGTTGCGGCGGTGCTCCTGGGCGTCGGGCCCTCCCGACCGTGCGGCGAGCCTGGCCAGCCCGAACTCGGCGAGCTGACCGCGATCCTCGAGCATCTCGTCGCGCAGCGCCAGCACCACGAGGTCGTCGATCTCGGGCACCTCCGCGTAGGCGGTGGCCGGGTCCTCGCCATCGCGCACGCGGTGCTCCATCATCGTGTCGCGCTCGACGCGCGCCTCGGCCCGCAGCTGTACGAGGCGCTCCGTGGTCATGTCCATGGCGTCACCGTGCCCGCGTCTGCCGCGGAATATCGATGGCGCCGGTCGCGCGGGGGATCGGCACGCGCCGCCAGGGGAGCGCCGTCGGCTCCGCATCCTGCGACGGCAGCTCGAAGTCGAAGCGCGACTTCACCGCCAGCAGTATGAGCAGCACCCAGTTGCCCTCGATCAGCAGCCGGCTCTCGGTGAGCGACTGCACGATCAGCGCGACCATCACGAGGAACGGCCACAGCGCACTCGTGGCGTACGGCAGGGGCGGCCCGAAGCCGCGGCGGGGCGGATCGACCGCCCGGAACCACACCCGCCACACGGTGAGCACCACGAGCGGCGCGAAAGCGAGCACGCCGACGATGCCGAGCTGCAGCCACACGTCGAGCCAGGCGTTGTGCGCGCTCATCACGGGCAGGCCCGCCTTCTCATCGAGCGACTTGAACGGCTCGGCCCAGGGAGCCCAGTAGCTGACCCAACCCCAGCCGAACCACGGCCGCTGCTCGGCGAGCCGGATCACCGCCTCCCAGGTCTCGAGCCGCCCGGTCATGTCGCCGCTCTTGCCGAGCAGCCCGAACACGAAATCGCGGGCGAACAGCACCGCCGCGACGGCCGCGACGACGAGCGCACCCCCCGTTGCGTAGAGCGGAACCCGGTGCTCAGGCTGCAGGCGCCGGGCCCACAGCGCGAGCCCCAGAGCCACCACGACCGCGGCGAGTGCCACCCACACGGTCGCGCCGCGGGTGAGCAGCAGGGTCGCCACGGCCGCCGCAACCCAGAACCAGCCGGCGAACGGCCGCACGAGCCCGGCGCGCAGCTGGATCCCGAACACGATCAGTCCCAGCAGGCCGATGAAGCCGAACAGCACCGAACTCGCGACGACCCCCTGGATCGGGCCGCCCGAGAACAGCAGATCGCGGCTCCAGTAGAGCAGCTTCGAGGGCTTGCCCTCCTCGGGCACGTCGACGAACACCAGGAAGTTCTGGAACACCGGTTCGCGGATGAACAGCGACACCCACAGCTCGAACGCGAACGACAGCCCGATCAGGTACCGCAGCGCCGTGCCGAGGGTGCGCAGCACCTCGTGCCAGGTGAGCACGAACGCCAGCACCACCGCGAGCAGTGTCGTGGCGAGCTGCGCGATCACGCCGAGCACGCTCTCGAGGCGGTACTGGGACCAGACGATGGAGAGCGCCGCCAGTACCAGGAACCAGTAGACCGGGGAGGGGAGGCGGTACCAGCGGAACCGCGCCGGCTTCTCGCGCACGAAGAGCACGGTGCCCCACACGGTGAGCGCTGCGGCCAGGGCGAGGAACCCCCACCAGCCCACCACGTTGCGCACGCCGTTGCTGCCGAGCGCGAGCACGAAGACGCAGATCGCGTACGCGCTCACGCCGAGTCGGGTTCTGCTCTGCGCCATAGTCGGTATGGTAGAGCATTGCCCATGGCAGGCGGCATGAGGAGGGGCCATGCTGATCTTCATCGAGAACACACCGCGCACCTATGCGTGGGGCTCGCGAGACGCGCTCCCCGATTTGCTCGGTCTCGCGCCGACGGGCGAGCCTCAGGCGGAGCTCTGGCTCGGCACGCACCCGGGCAGTCCCGCGCACGTGGCGAAGGCCTCGGCGGGCGACCGCACGCTCATCGATCTGGTCGAGAGCGACCCCGAGTTCTACGGGGTCGACGGCGGCCCGCTGCCCTTCCTGCTCAAGGTGCTGGCGATCGGGGCGCCGCTGTCGCTGCAGGTGCACCCGGATCTCGCGCAGGCCGCGGCCGGGTACGCAGCCGAAGAGGAGGCCGGCGTGCCCCGCGAGGCCCCGCACCGCAATTACGGCGATCCCAATCACAAGCCCGAGCTGCTCGTCGCGCTCAGCGAGGTCAGAGCGCTCAGCGGATTCCGCCCGCTCACTGCGGCCCGCGACGAGCTGCGGCTGCTCGCGGCTGCCGCGCGCCGCGCCGGTGAGCACGACGGCGCGGCGGCGCTCGAAGCGGTCGAGGGGAGACTGCGGGGGGCGGATCCCGAGATCCTGCGACGCGAATTCCTGGTGTGGGCGTTCAGCGGCGACGAGGTCGTGGGGCGCGCCCTCGCGGCGCTCGCGGCGGCGGTGCAAGGGGACGAGAGCCCGCTCGATCCCGACCGTGCGTGCGTGCTGCGGGATCTCGTGGCCTCCCACCCGGGAGACCCCGGAGTGCTGGTCTCCCTGCTGCTGCATCTCGTGAGGCTCGAACCCGGTGAGGCCGTCTACCTGCGCGCCAGGCAGATGCACGCCTACCTGAGCGGCATCGCGGTCGAGGTGATGGCGTCATCCGACAACGTGCTGCGGGCCGGGCTCACCCCGAAGCACGTCGATATCGCGGAGCTGTGCCGCATCGTCGACACGGGCGAGCTCGCCGAGCCGCGCTTCCCGTGCGAGCGCGTGGCGCGCGGGCTCGTCGCGTGGAGGCCCGACGTGCCCGACTTCGTCTTGCTGCGAGCGAGGCTCTGCGATCCCGAGCAGAGCATGAGGGCGGAGGCCCCCGAGGGCAGCTCCCCGCTCGTGGAGGTGCCGGCTCCGCACCCGCTCGTGCTCATGGTGACCTCCGGCCGGGTGCGAGTGGAGCGCAAGGCCGAGGGCGAGCACGGGCTCGCGGAGGTCGCGTCGGCCAGGCGGGGGCAGTCGCTCTACGTCTCGGTGGGCGATCCGGTGCGGCTCACCGGGCACGGCGAGGTCTTCCTCGCGACCGTGGGCGGAGCAGGCGGGGCGGCCGCCCTCGGCTGACAAGCCGCGGAGCCGTGCCCGGGTAAACTTGTGGTCGTGTCGAAATCCGTGCCCCAGAGCGAACAGCCGGCGACCGCTGCGGCGGCGCGAACCGCGGAACAGTCGAGCGGGCTCGGCAAGGTGCTCATCGCGGTCTACCTGGTGCTCGCCATCGCGGCGACGTTCCGCTCGGTCTACCAGATCCTGACCAAGTTCGACGAGGCCCCGCTCGCGTACTCGCTCTCCGCCGTCGCCGGTCTGGTCTACATCGTGGCGACGGTCGCGCTGATCAAGCGCGGGCACGGCGCCTGGCGTGCCGTCGCGCGGTGGGCCCTCGTCTTCGAGCTCTGCGGCGTGCTGATCGTCGGCACGCTGAGTCTCATCGCCCCCCAGCTCTTCGCACACCCCTCCGTCTGGTCGCAGTACGGCATCGGCTACGTCTTCATCCCGCTCGTGCTGCCGGTGCTCGGCTTGCTGTGGCTGCGGAGCACGGGGCGCGAGGCAGCCGGGGCCTCGGCTCGAAGCGAGGGATCCGCCTGATGCGCATCATCGAGACGCTCGACGCGATCCGCCCCTCCGACTACCCCGACGGCAGCAGTGTCGCCATCGGCAAGTTCGACGGCCTCCATCTCGGGCACCAGGCGATCCTGCGCAGCCTCGTCGACGACTCGCAGGCGGGGGGCCGGCCAGCCGTCGTGTTCACCTTCTCCAACAACCCCCTCAGCCTGCTGCGCCCCGAGCTCTGCCCCAAGCCGCTCATGAGCCGGGAGCAGCGCCTCGAGGGGTTCGCAGCCGCCGGAGTCGACGACTGCGTGATGATCGAGTTCGACGAGGCGGTAGCCTCGATCCCGGCCGTGGACTTCGTGCGCGAGGTGCTGGTCGAGCGGTTGCACGCGCGCCACATCATCATGGGCGCCAACTTCCGTTTCGGCCACCGAGGGGCCGGCGATGTCGAACTGCTGCGCGAACTGGGCGAGCGCTACGGCTTCACCGCTCGGATGCTGCAGCTCGTGGCGGCCGAGGGCGATCACCAGGTGTCCTCGTCGCGGGTGCGCGAGGCGCTGCTCGCGGGCGAGGTCGAGGCGGCCGAACGAATGCTGGGGCGCTCTCCCGCGGTGCGCGGCGAGGTCGTGCACGGCGATGCCCGGGGCAGGGAGATCGGATTCCCCACGGCGAACCTCGGCGGAACCATGGAGGGGTTCGTGCCCGGAGACGGGGTCTACGCCGGCTGGGTGGTGCTCGGAGACGGCGACGCCGATCCGCGGCCCGCTGCGATCTCCGTCGGCAACAACCCCACCTTCACCCCCGAGGGGCAGTCGCGTGTCGAGGCCTTCCTGCTCGACTTCTCGGGCGATCTGTACGGGCAGCGGATCGAGGTGCGCTTCACGCACCGCCTTCGCGGCACGGAGCGGTTCGACTCGCTCGAGGATCTGCTGGTGCAGATGAAGGCCGACGTGGCTCGCGCCCGGGAGATCCTCGTCCGCTGAATCTCCCAGCCTCGAGTGGTAGGATCGGGGCACGGTCGCGATTCGCGAAGCGTTCTCGAGCCCCATGCCGCGCATGAGGTCAGGCTCGGAAGCCGCGTGCGACCCGACTCCCGGCATGCAGGCCGGGGTCGCACCACGCCGATCAGGAGATCCATTGGCATTCACCACTGCCGAGCGTCAGCCCGCTGCGAACAGTTCAGTCGAGCCCGCGCCCAAGTCTTCCCGCACGCCGAAGGCCCAGGCCCCGCAGAAGTCGCAGGGAGCCCAGAAGAACGGTCAGCGGGGCGGCTCTCGCCGCAAGCAGCACACCCACAACGAGGGCATCATCCCGCTGCTGGCCCGCGCCGTGCGCGAGGTCGAGGCTTCGGCGCAGCGCGGCAAGGCCTCGCCCGCGGGCCGCACCAAGTTCCACGTGATCGCGCTGCTCATGCGCGAGGAGCGCGCTCGAGTCAAGACCGACGAGAACGTGAGCGAGGCCGAGCGCGCCGAGACTCTCAAGCGGCTCGACGGCGTAGCGGCGATCCTCGCGAAGACGGCCGCGCGCGACACGAGCCTCATCACGCTGCTCGAGCCCGCCGCTCCCATCACCGAGGCGACCCGGCTGCTCAAGCGCAAGATGCTCACCCAGGCCGGCATCGAGCTTCCCGACGACGAGCCGAGCAAGGCCGAACCCGCGCAGGCGTTCGTGCCGCCGGAGCTCGCCGAGCGTCAGGTCGAGCCCGCCGGCATCGAGGCCCGCATGCTCGCCAACCCGTTCCTCGCGCCCGACCTCACGCCGCCGAGCAAGCCGACCCCCGTCGTGCGCCTCGCCAACTGGGAGCTGCTCGGGCCGCTGCTCAAGGCGTTCGAGCAGGGCGGCGGAGGATCCGCGTGCATGAACCTGCCCGCGCCCCCCGTACCGGATCGGCTGGCGCCCCCCGGCCGCGAGCTCATGCCGCACCAGGCGCGGTTCCTCGCGAGCGTGAGCGAGGGGCACCGCAGCTTCCTCCTCGCCGATGAGCCCGGCCTCGGCAAGACCGCGCAGTCGGTGCTCGCGGCATCAGTCGCCGACGCCTACCCGCTGCTCGTGGTCGTGCCCAACGTCGTGAAGATGAACTGGGCACGCGAGGTCGAGCGGTGGACGCCGCAGCGGCGCGTCACGGTGATCCACGGCGACGGCCAGGACATCGACGCCTTCGCCGACGTGTTCGTGGTGAACTACGAGATCCTCGACCGCCACCTGAGCTGGATCTCCCGCTTCGGGTTCAAGGGCATGGTCGTCGACGAGGCCCACATGATCAAGAACGTGCAGTCGCAGCGATCCCGCAACGTTCTCGCGATCGCAGAGAGCATCCGCGAGCGGACCCCGGGAGTCTCCCCGCTGCTCGTCGCGCTCACCGGCACGCCGCTCATCAACGACATCGACGACTTCCGGGCCATCTGGCGGTTCCTCGGCTGGATCGACGCCGAGAAGCCCGGCCCCGAGCTCATGGCCAGGCTCGAGAACAACGGCTGGACCCCCGCCGACCCGGCCTTCTACCCCGAGGCGCGGCAGAGCGTGGTCGACATGGGCATCGTGCGCCGCCGCAAGATCGACGTCGCCGCCGATCTGCCCGCGAAGCGCGTGGTCGACCTGCCCGTCGAACTCGACGACGAGCTCGGCCGCGGCATCCGTGACGCCGAGGCGAAGCTCGCCCGCAAGCTGGTCGATCGCTTCAACGCCGTCAAGAACGGCAAGCTGGGCGAGAAGCTCTCCGATGCGGCGATCATCCGCATGGTGTGCGCGCAGGAGCTCGAGGAGTCGAACGCCTCCGCCGATGGCACGAATGTGTTCACGATGGTGCGCCAGATCGGCCAGGCGAAGGCCGGGCTCGCCGCCGACTACACCGCGCAGCTCGCCCGCTCGGTGGGCAAGGTCGTGTTCTTCGCCAAGCACATCGACGTGATGGATCGGGTCGAGACGCAGCTCGCCGAGGCCGGGCTCAAGACCGTTTCGATCCGCGGCGATCAGACGGCGGCGTTCCGCCAGGAGCAGATCGACGCGTTCAACAAGGACCCCGAGGTGGCCGTCGCGGTCTGCTCGCTCACCGCGGCCGGCGTGGGCGTGAACCTGCAGGCCTCGTCGAACGTGGTGCTCGCCGAGCTCTCGTGGACCGACGCCGAGCAGACCCAGGCCATCGATCGCGTGCACCGCATCGGCCAGGAGGAGCCCGTGACCGCGTGGCGCATCGTCGCCGCGCAGACGATCGACGCGAAGATCGCCGAGCTGATCGACGGCAAGGCCGGGCTGGCGGCCCGGGCGCTCGATGGCGCCGCTGCGCCGGCGGAGGACGCCGACTCGGTACAGCTGCTCGCCCTCATCGGCGTGCTGGAGAAGGCGCTGGGCGCGGCTTTCTGATCCTCCCGCATCCAGGCGCAGCCGCGCCCAGGTGCAGCCGCGTCCGGGCGTGGCGGCGCCCAGGCAGGAGATCCGCCCCTGTGCGGGTGCTTCTCCCTGTTTCCGCCCGCTGGGCCGCGGATCTCCTGCCTGAAGAGCGCTCGGACCCGCACCCGTGGCAGATTCCGTGTCGAAGTTGGCGGAAATCTACCTGTTAGGCGCATTCTCGCCACCGCTAGCATAGGTCAGGTCTGAACGGGTGGGCGTCGGGAGCCCGCCCGGTGGCCGACCCGGGAGGAAACGACATGCGCATCGGTGTGCTCTGCTCCGGCGGCGACAGCCCCGGCATGAACGCGGCGATTCGTGGCGCGGTGCTGCGCGGAGTCGACGTTCACGGCTTCGAGATGGTCGGTTTCATGGACGGCTGGCGGGGCTTCCACGAGGGCGACTTCGTGCCGCTCGACCGGCCCGCGGTGCGCGGCCTCTCTCCTCTCGGCGGTGTGATGCTCGGCACGAGTCGCGTACCCCCGTTCGAGAAGGGCAGCGATACTGACGCCGGACTCGAGGCGGTTCGGGATCGCATCGCGCAGTACAGCCTCGACGGTCTGCTGCTGATCGGTGGCAACGGCACGCAGACCGTCGCGAACCTCCTCAACGACGGCGGGATCCCGGCGATCGGTCTGCCGAAGACGATCGACAACGATCTCGGCGGCACCGACTACACCTTCGGATTCGACACCGCGGTGTCGATCGCCTCGGAGGCGATCGACCGGCTGCGCACCACGGGCGAGTCGCATCGCCGGTGCATGGTGCTCGAGGTGATGGGCAGGGACGCGGGGTGGATCGCGCTCCACGCCGGCATGGCGGCGGGGGCGCAGGTCTCGCTGATCCCCGAGTTCCCCGAGTCCATCGAGCAGATCGGCGAGTGGGTGCTGAGCGTTCGGGATCGCGGACGCTCGTCGCTCGTGGTGGTCGCGGAGGGCTTCCGGCTCGAGGGCTCCGCGGGGGCGGTGACCCGTGACGGGCTCGACGGCTTCGGGCGGCCGCGGCTGGGCGGCATCGCCGAGGTGCTCGCCCCGCTCATCGAGCAGCGCACCGGCATCGAGGCGCGTGCGACGGTTCTGGGGCACGTGCAGCGGGGCGGATCGCCCACCGCGTTCGACCGCGTGCTCGCCACCCGCACCGGTATCGCCGCCGCTGACGCCGTGCTCGCGGGGCAGTGGGGCACCATGGCCGGGCTGCGCGGCGACCGCATCGAGATGGTGCCGCTCGCCGAGGCCGTCGGCCGCCTCAAGACGGTGCCCGCGGAGCGCTACGAGGAGGCGCGCCTCAACTTCGGGTAGCGCCGAGATCTAGACTTGCGCGTCCCGCTCTCGGCGCGGGGCGGATCCGGTGCTGTGATCCGAAACGGCGGTGAGCTCTGAGGCGCGGGACGCTGCTGACGGGGTTCGTCGGGTGTGCCGAGAAAGTTCTGGACGGCCCTTGTGCCTCAGATTGAAAACGTATACAGTAAACGTATTCTGTAAACGTATTCAAAGAGGATTCGGGGCGGCATCGAGATGGTTTTGACGGCGGCAGGCTTCACGAAGAGGTTCGGCAACCGGTTCACCTCGTACATTGACGGACGGTTCGTCGAGGAGTCCGGCGAGGCCCAGCCCGTCGTGGACCCGAGCCGTGACGAGGTCTGGGCTCATCTGCTCGTCGATCCCGGACACGTCGACGTGGCCGTCGGGGCAGCTGCTGCGGCACAGGCCGGCGAGTGGGCCGCCTCGCCGGCGCAGCGCGCCGCAACCCTTCGTGCGATCGCGGCGCTGGTCGAGGCCGAGGTCGAGGCGCTTGCCGAGTTCGAGACGCTCGCCACCGGTAAGCCCATCACCGCGACGCGTGCTGAGATCGCCTATGCTGCTGCGTGGTATCGCTATTACGCATCCGTGATCGAGACCGAGCGCGAGCATTCGCTCTTGCTCACCCCGACCAAGGGCGCGCAGATCCGCCAGGAGCCTGTCGGCGTCGTCGGCGCGATCACGCCCTTCAATGGCGCGTTCTCGCTCGGCGCCTGGAAGTTCGCGCCCGCCCTGGCCGCGGGCAACGCGGTAGTGGTCAAGCCTCCGCTCGCATCGAGTGCCAGTACCTTGCTGCTTGCTGAGCTCATGGAACAGGCAGGCCTGCCTGCCGGCTTGTTCAACGTAGTGCTGGGCGACGCCGAGGTCGGCACTCGGTTGGTCGATGATCCGCGCGTCGGGGTGGTGACCTTCACCGGCAGCACCAGCGTCGGCCGGGCGATCGGAGCGCGCGTCGCCGGACGCATGGGCCGTTTCGTTTGCGAGGCCGGCGGCAAGTCCGCTCACATCGTCATGGATGACGCTGACCTGGGCAGCGCGGTGATCGCTGCAGCTCAGGGCGTGTTCAGCGGCAGCGGCCAGACCTGCGTGGCTGGCTCGCGGCTGCTCGTGCACCGCGACGTCTACGACGAGTTCGTCTCGCGTTTCGTCGCTCACGCCTCACAACTCGTAGTCGGCGACCCCATGAACGCAGGCACCCACCTCGGACCCATCGCCACTGCATCGCAGTACCGCCGGGTGCGCGACCTCGTCGATGGAGCGGTCGCCGAGGGCGCCTCTCCGTTGCTCGACGGTCGGGATCCCCGACTCGCGTCGGGAGACGCGAACGGGTTCTGGGTCGGCCCCACGATCCTCGGCGACGTCGAGGAGGATGCCGTGATCTGCCGCACCGAGGTTTTTGGTCCCGTGGTCGTTGTGCAGCGCGTCGATTCGTTCGAAGAAGCCATCGCCCGGGCGAACGACAGCGAGTTCGGCCTCGCCGCAGGTATCTGGACCGCCTCCCAGACTCGAGCCCACGAGGCAGCCGCGCGGCTCGCCGCCGGCACCGTCTGGATCAATACGTACCGCGGCATGGACTGGCGCACGCCGTTCGGGGGCTACAAGCAGTCCGGCATCGGACGCGAGAACGGCATCGAGGCGCTGCACGAGTTCCGACAGTTCAAGACTGTCGTGCAAGACGTGGCCCCCGCCGTAGACCCGTTCGGCATCGCCTGAGCGGGCGCCGCCCCGAGACCCCGACCCTAGAACAAGAAGGAGCCCGAAGCGATGTCAGAACACCTCGTCGTCGATTGCCTGGAGTACAGCGCCCCGACCCGTGAACGATTCCTTGAGTGGCAGCGCGGCCGCGTCGGCTGCGTGCATGTGACCCTCTCCGTCTGGGAGACGGCCCGTGAGACCCTCTCGGTGCTCGGCAGGTGGAACGACCTCTTCACCGATAACGCCGATCTCATCGGTCTCGCCCGCAGCGTCGACGATATCAGGCGCATTAGCTCGGAGGGACGCACCGCCGTCGTCTTTGGCTTCCAGAACACCACGGCGCTCGAAGATGACATCCGCCTCGTGCAGGTCTTCCACGATCTTGGGGTGCGCATCATACAGCTCACCTACAACACGCAGAACAGCATCGCCGCCGGCTGCTGGGAGGACGAGGACTCGGGGCTGAGTACGCACGTGGGCCGCGGCTTCGTGCGCGAGATGAACGAGGTGGGAGTGCTCATCGACCTTTCCCACTGCTCTGAGCGCACCTGCCTCGACACGATCGAGTACAGCGAGCGTCCCGTCGCGATTACCCACGCGAACCCCATCGAGTTCGTGGGGGCCGATGTGGAGCTCAACCGCCGTCCTAAGTCCACCGAGGTGCTGAAGCGCCTGGCCGAGACCGGCGGCGTGGTCGGCCTCAGCCCCTACGTGCGGATGCTCAAGGGAGGCAAGTCGGCTACCTTGCAAAGCTTCGTCGACATGACGCTCTGGACCATCGACACGATCGGCATCGATCACGTCGCCTTCGGCACCGATTTCTACACCGGCTACGACGTCTCGATGGTCGAGTGGTGGCGCGCCGGACGGTGGGGTCGGCAGAGCCCCGTGCCGATCGACTACGACGCCCCGGTGGTCGAGTGGCCGCAGTGGTTCGAATCGCCCGAAGCATTTCCGCAGGTCATCTCGGCGCTTTCCGACTCGGGCCTGAGCGATGAGCACCTCGGGCAGATCCTGGGCGGCAACTGGCTCCGCCTCTTCGAGCAGACCTTCTCGCCGGCGAACGGTTCCTGAGCATGTCCGGTCCCAAGTGCGCAGTCGTGATCGGAGGCGGTCACAACGGGCTCGTGTGCGCCGCCTACCTCGCGCGCTCGGGGGTGCGGACCACGCTGGTGGAGCGTCGCCCGTCGCTCGGCGGGGTCGTGGGGTCGTTCGAATACCTCCCGGGCTATCGGGCCGCGCTCACGAATTCGCCGGGCTCCTTCGAAGGCCGCATCATGGCCCAGCTCGAACTCGAGCGGCACGGACTGCGCTTCCACCGGCCGCAGATCACCGTGGCCCAGCGCCTCGGAGACCGCACCTTCGTCGGCTTTCGCGACCGTGATCGGATCGCCGAGCAGATCAACGCGTTCCACACCGGCGAGTACGCCCGGTACCGCGGCCTCATCGACGACCTCAACGATCTCGGAGCCGCCATGGGGCTCTCGGTGTGGCAGCGGCCCGACTCGCTCGAGGCTCTGCGTGCCCGCCTGAGCAGCACCCCGCAGCGCGCGCTCTTCGAGCGAGTCTTCGACGGCTCGCTGATGGATCTGCTCGACGAACGGCTGCGCTCGCCGCAGGCGAAGTCGCTGCTCATGATGCTCGCGCTGCCCGGCACGCTGCAGTCGCCGCGGGATCCGGGATCCGCGCTCGGCCTCATGCTGCGGCCGTGGTCGATGGCCTCCTTGCTGCCCGGCGAGGACGACACCGCGGCGACCTCGCCGCTGCGGGGATCGGTGGGCACGCCCATCGGATCGATGTCCGCGATCATCGACGCGCTCGAGCGGTCGGCCCGAGCCGCCGGCGCCGAGATCGTGGCCGGCAGCGCCGTGCGCCGGATCGTGAAGGACGGCGAGCGGGTGCGCGGTGTCGTGCTCGACGACGGGCGGGTGATCGAGGCCGACGCCGTGGTCTCGACAGTCGAGCCCAGCCTGCTGCAGGGAGCGCTGCTCGACGACCCGGACGACCTCGTACCCGAGCATCGCGTGCCGGAGCCCACGGGCAGCGCCTACAAGCTGGCCCTCGCCCTTGACGGGCTTCCCAGTGTGCCCGGCCTGCCCGACGGGGTCGACGCCGAGCAGGTGCTCGGATCGCAGATCCGCATCGGCCCGTCCCCCGAATACATCGAGCGCGCGATTCTCGACGGGCTCGAAGGCCGCGTCTCGGAGGAGCCGATCATGTGGGGGATGGTCCCCTCGATCGTCTCGCCGCAGCTCGCCCCCGAAGGCCGGCATCTCTTGAGCGTGAACGTCTGGTACGCGCCGCACTCGCTCGGCGCGGAGTACTGGCGCGACCATCGCGACGCGTTCGCGGCTCGGTGCGTCGCGCTGCTCGACGAGCAGCTGCCCGGCCTGGCGGATCGTGTGGTCGCGGTGCGCGGTCTCACCCCGTTCGACATCGAGCAGGAGTTCGCGCTCACCGGGAGCAACATCACGCACGGCGAGATGACGCTCGAGCACTTCTTCGACCGTCGTCCCCACCCTGTCGCCGCAGACTCTCGCGCCGCACTCAAAGGCCTGTACCTGGGCGGCTCCGGCAGCTGGCCCGGCGGATACGTCACCGGTGTGCCAGGACGCAACGCTGCTCACGCAGTGCTCGCCGATCTCGGCCCCCGCCCTTAGACGAAAGAAGACCATGGAATTCCTGATCAACATCAACATCACGTGGCCCGAGACTCTGGGCGACGACGAGATCCAGCGCATCTCGGTCGCCGAGCGGCAGCGTGCCGCCGAGCTCACCGAGCAGGGTGCGCTCGTGCGCATGTGGCGGGTGCCGGGGCGCCGCGAGAACTGGGGGCTCTGGCGCGCGGGCGATCCGACCGAGATGCACGACATCATCTCCTCGCTGCCGGTCTGGCCCTACATGCAGGTGCAGGTGATCCCGCTCGCAGACCACCCGGTGGATCCCGCCCGCCAGTAAAGTATGAGCCTTTACTGAACCGCCTGAGAGGAGCCGATCATGACGCAGGAAGCCACCCAGCCGAGGCCGAAGAACCGACGCGGCCACGACACGAGCGTGACCGAGGTCGCGAAGGCTGCCGGGGTGTCGATCGCGACGGTGTCGCGCGTCATCAACCAGCCCGACGTCGTCAGCGCGGCCACCCGCACGCGCGTGCTCGCCGTGATGGAGCAGCTGCAGTTCACCGTGAACCCCGCGGCGTCGGCGCTGCGTCGCGGCCACGGGAACATGATCACCGTGCTCGCGGCCAGTCTGAGCCAGCCCTGGTACACCAAGCTCATGCGCGCCCTCGAAGTCGAGATCGATGCACGCGGGTTCACGATGACGCAGGTGGATCTGCAGCACGATCCCGCGGTGCTGCAGCGCATGCTGCAGGTGAACGGCCGTCAGCTCTCGACGGGCCTCGTGCTCGCGACCGGCGACCTGCTGACCGACCGTGCGACATTCGATGCGATCCGATCGGTGCACGAGACCCACCCGCTGGTCGTGATCGGTCAGCACGTCGAGGATGCGACTTGGCCGACGGTGCGCTTCACCGACGAGGAGTGGGCGTACCGGGCCACGAAGGAGATGCTCGAATCGTCGGGCGCCGTGGCGTTTCTCGGCAGACTCGGCGGCTCCTACCTCGCCTCGGAGCGCATGGCGGGGTACATCCGCGCGATGCGCGAAGCGGGCGCCTACGATGAGCGGCTCATCTGGCCCATCGACGATCGCGGCTACCAGGCCGGTCTCGCAGAGGTGCGAGCCCGGATCGAAGCCGGCGACCTGCCGAAGGCGATCTTCGCCATCAATGACGAGCTCGCCCTCGGCGCCTCCCGGGCGCTGCTCACGGCGGGCCTCGACATCCCGGGGGACGTCGCGGTGATGGGCTTCGGCAACACCGAGTTCCTCGACTACGTGACGCCGACCCTTTCATCGGTCGACGGCTCCGCCGCCGACGCGGCCAGCGTCGCGATCGGGGCGCTCTGGGCGCAGCTCGACGGTGAGCCCTGCGACCAGCTCACGGTGCTCGAACGCAGGATCGTGCACCGCGAATCCACGCGACGCCCCGATGCGTCGCAGACCACACCAGAACCACACACGAAGGAGTGACCATGACTACGAGGAGAAGCCGGATCACAGCGCTGACCGCAAGCCTGATCGCGGTGCCGCTCGCGCTGAGCGGCTGCGCGAGCGGCGGCGGTGGCTCGGCGGGCGGCAGCGCGGCTGAGACGATTGTGCTGGCGGCGCAGGGCGAGGTGCCGCCGCTGGACCCGCATCGTCTCACCGGCACCATCGGCCTGCGCGTCTCAGACGCCATCTACGACACGCTGGTGCGCGAGAACCTGAGCGAGGCCACCGAGGGCGCTGCCGAGCTCGAACCGGCGCTCGCCGAGAAGTGGGAGGTGTCCGAAGACGGGCTGACCTACGACTTCACCATCCGCGAGGGCGTGACGTTCCACGACGGCACCGAGCTCACGGCCGATGCGGTCAAGCTCAATTTCGACCGCATCCTCGATCCCGAGTCGCCCGTCTACTCCGAGACGGCCGCCGCCAACATGAAATTCCTCACGAGGTGGATCGCGAGCACCGAGGTGAAGGACACCGGCGAGTTCACCGTCACGCTCTCGAAGTCGTTCCCCGAATTCCTCGGCCTCCTCAACGACCGCCGCATGGGCATCATCAGCCCCGAACTGCTGCAGACCGCCGACGACGACCAGATCGCGGCGACGCCGATCGGCACGGGGCCCTACGCCACCGAGGGCATCTCCCAGGGCGATGACATCCAGCTCGATAGCAACCCCGACTACTGGCGGGGCGAGCCCGCCACCCCTCACCTGCTCTTCACCTCGATCTCGGACGCGAACACCATGGTCTCGGCACTGCAGACCAAGCAGATCGACGTCATCCTCAGCGCCGGATCGGCGCAGATCGCGCAGCTCAAGGGCGACGACTCGGTCACGGTGCAGTACCCGGATCCTGCCAACTCCTACTTCATCCGCCTCAACACCCGTGCAGCGGGAACGGACGACAAGCTCGTGCGCCAGGCCCTGAACTACGCGGTCGACCGCGACGGCATCGCCGCCGTCATGAACGGCCAGGCGTCGCCGCTGCCGGGGTCGGTGCCCGCGGGAAACCGCGCCTGGGACGAATCGGTGAACAGCACGTACAGCTACGACCCCGAGCGGGCGAAGGAACTGCTCGCCGATGCCGGCGTGGAAACGCCTCTCAAGATCAGCCTCATGGCTCCGAGCGAGGGCCCCGGCTTCTCGCAGTCGCGAGAGGTGATGTCCCTGGTGCAGGAGGACTTCGCCGACGTGGGGGTCGAGCTCGACGTGCAGTTCATGGAGTTCACCGCCATGGTGGCAGAGGAGTCGCCCGGATACGCCGACGGCGTCGCGGGTTCCTTCAACGGTTGGACCACGGGCTCTGACCTCGCCTACTGGCTCGAGAACATGTTCAGCCCCGACCTGATCCCGCCGACCGGTACCAACCGGGGCTGGTACCAGAACCCCGAGCTCGGAGAAGTGTTCGCGCAGGGCCGCGCCGAACTCGACGACGACGCACGCAACTCGATCTACCGCGAGGCCGCGGCGATCATCGACGACGACGCGCCCTGGGTCTTCCTCTACCAGGACCGCCTGCCGCGCGCCTTCGCGGCCAACGTGTCGGGCCCGGTCGAGGCGCCGAGCGTGTACTTCGACTACTCGGAGCTGCAGAAGACCGAGTAGTGGCGGGCCGACCGGCTCACCGCAACCACGAAACCACGATTCAAAGGAGAAGATGACCATGATGCTTGGATGGCGAGCGAAGATCGGCCAGATCCGCCCCGCGACCGCGATCGAGGGCGCCGAGGAGTGGCGCTCGGTGCAGGTGCCGGGTGTCGCCTACGCAGACGCGCGCACCATCGTGCCCCGCGTCGACAAGGACGGCCTGCAGGTGATGATGTCGCAGGTGCTCGAGGCCTCGCGCCAGCTGGAGACCTCGAAGGTCGACCTCATAGTGCAGTGCGGCGCTCCCGGCACATTCCTGGAGGGGCCCGACGCCGATGAGCGGGTGACTCAGCAGATCCTCGACGAGGTGGGGATCCCCGCGATCACGATGCACGCGTCGACGGTCAAGGCGCTGCAGGCGGTCGGTGCGAAGACTGTCGCGCTTGCGACGATCTACACCGAGGACGTCAACCAGGTGCTCGCCGAGAACCTGGAGCACCACGGCATGCGGGTGACGGCGATCGAAGGCCTCGAGATGACCGATCCCTACCAGGCGAGCCTGCACGACATCGACAGCGCCTACCGCCTCGGCCGGGCCGCCCACCGCAAGTCGGCCGGCGCCGACGCGACGCTGATCTCGTGCGGCACCTACCGCACCTTCGGGATGCTGAAGTACCTCGAGATGGACACGGGTGCGCCGGTGATCACGAGCAACCAGGCCACGCTCTGGAACGCGTTCCGCACGCTCGGGCTGCCGGACCAGCTGCCCGACCTCGGGGCGCTCTGGTCGGCGGCCTAGTCCGAAGTTTCAGGTACAGAGGGAGACGCGTTATGAGCGCACCAGGCACCGCGGCCCCGCCGACCGGCCCGTTCCGGGCCATCGCCCGCCGCCGTGACGGGGGCAAACGGCCCCGCGGCAAGGGGGTGGGGTGGGGCAACTGGCTGGGGTTCGCCATCCTTGCCGTCGTCGCCCTTCTGGCGATCGGCGCGCAGTGGATCGCACCGTACAACCCGGCCTCGGCCGACCCGTTGCAGAAGCTGCTGCCGCCGTTGACGGACGGGCACCTGCTCGGCACCGACGAACTCGGACGCGACCTGCTCAGCCGACTCATCTACGGCGCCCGCTTCGCGCTCTTCGTGGCCGTGGTGCCGACGGTGATCTCAGCGGTCATCGGCGGCGCCATCGGCCTGCTGTCGGGCTACATCGGGGGGTGGGTCGACGCGCTCGTCATGCGCATCTTCGATGTCATGTTCTCCTTCCCGGGAATCCTGCTCGCCCTCGGCATCGGCGCGGCGCTCGGCGCGGGAACGGGGTCGATGATCGTGGCCATGGTGGTCGTTACCATTCCCGAGACGGGGCGCGTGGTGAGAGGCGCGGTGCTCGCCGTGCGCGAAGAGCCCTACATCGAGTCGGCGGTCACGCTCGGGCTCAGCCGGGGGACCATCGTGATGCGCCACATCGCCCCCAATGTGCTGAATCCCATGATCGTGATGGCGTCGCTGCAGACGGGCAACAACGTGATCCTCGCGGCGAGCCTCAGCTTCCTGGGGCTGGGGGCCAAGCCGCCCACGGCCGACTGGGGCGGGATGCTGAGCGGCGGGAAGGCCGTGATGGTGACAGCGCCCCACGTCGCCACGCTCTCGGGCATCGCGATCGTGATCCTCGCAGTCGGGTTCAACCTCGCGGGCGATGCCCTGCGCGACAGACTCGATCCACGTTCGCGCATCAGCGCGGTGCGCACGCTCGGAGGTCTCAAATGACACGCTTCATCCTCAAACGGCTGGCGCAGCTGATCCCGGTGCTGCTCGGCGTCACGCTCGCGGTCTTCATGCTGCGGCAGATCATTCCGGGTGACGCCGTCGATGTGCAGCTCGGCGGCACGGCGAGCGAGGAGGATCGCGCCGCCCTGCGCGAGGAGCTCGGCCTGAATCAGAACATCTTCATGCAGTACCTCACCTACCTCTGGGGGCTCGTGCGAGGAGACCTCGGGCATTCGTCGACCTACAACGCCCCCGTGCTCGGCGTGCTCATCGATCGGCTCGGCAACACGGCCATCATCGCGGTGCCGGCCGTGGTCATCGCCTCGGTCGTGGGCGTCGTGGCCGGGGTCTGGGCCTCGCGCAAGCCGAACAGTCTCCGCGACCGCTCGGTCACCGTGAGCGTGCTCCTGCTGACGAGCATGCCCTCGTTCTGGCTCGGCATGCTGCTCATCATGCTCTTCAGCCTCACCCTCGGGTGGTTGCCCGTGAGCGGCATGCAGTCGCTCATCGGCGGCGGAGGGTTCGCCGATGTGCTGAGGCACGCGATCCTGCCGACCCTCACTCTCGCCGCGTGGTCCCTCGCCGTGATCACGCGCATGACCCGAACCTCGATGCTCGGGGTGATGTCGAGCGACTACGTGCGCTCGGCCGTCGCACGCGGGCTCGGTTCCCAGCAGGTCGTCTACGGACATGCCTTGCCGAACGCGCTGCCCGCCGTGATCACCGTCATCGGCCTGCAAGCCGGCTTCCAGCTCAGCGGTGCGGTGCTCACCGAGACGGTCTTCTCGTGGCCCGGCATCGGCTTCGCGATGGCCTCCGCGATCACGAACCGCGACATGGCACTGCTGCAGGGCGGCATCCTCTTCATCGCCGTCATCTTCGTGCTCATCAACTTCCTCGTCGACGTGCTGTACGCAGTGTTCAACCCGAAAGTGAAGGTGAACGCATGATCTCCAACACCCCGACCGCCGCGCCGTTGCTCAGCGTGCGCAACCTCGGCATCAGCTTCTCCCGCAACGGTCAGTCCGTACCTGCCGTGCTGGGCGCCGATCTCGAGGTGCGCAGAGGAGAAGTCGTTGCGATCGTCGGCGAGTCCGGCTCGGGCAAGACCACCCTCGCCATGACTCTGCTCGGGCTGCTCGCGGGCAACGGCTCAGTCACGAGCGGGTCGATCGAGTTCGACGGCACGGAGATGCTGGGAGCCAGCGCCAAGCAGTGGAGCGAGGTGCGGGGCAGTCGCATCGGACTCGTGCCCCAAGACCCCATGTCTAACCTCAACCCGATGAAGCGGATCGGCGAGCAGCTCGGCGAGGTGCTGCTCCGTCACCGCCGGGCCACCAGACAGAACCTCGAGCAGGAGTGCTGCCGGTTGCTCGAACGTGCGGGCGTCTCAGACCCCCGCACGCGCCTCCACCAGTACCCGCACCAGCTCTCAGGCGGACTGCGTCAGCGCGTGCTCATCGCGATCGGCACCGCCTGCGATCCGCAGCTGCTCATCGCAGACGAGCCGACCAGTGCGCTCGACGTGACCGTCTCGGCCCGTATCCTCGATCAGATCGCCGAGATCTCGCGCGCTGCAGGTATGGCGGTGCTGCTCATCACCCATGACCTCGGCCTCGCCGCCGAGCGGGCCGACCGGGTCATCGTCATGCAGCACGGTCGTGTGGTCGAAACGGGCGAGGCCGCCCGCATCCTCTCCTCGCCCGAGCACCCCTACTCGCAGCAACTCGTGGCCGCCGACCCCGGCGTGCGGGCGCGCACGGGCGAGTCGAGGTTCAAAGCCCCACGATTCGATTCCGGCGACAGCATCGTCGAGATCGACGAGGTGAGCAAGGTCTATCAACGACGTCGGCGCGATGAGCCCGTGCAAGCGAACACCGATGTCAGCCTCACCGTGCCGAGAGGCAGCACCGTCGCGCTCGTCGGCGAATCCGGATCGGGCAAGACGACGGTCTCGCGGCTCATGCTGAAGCTCGAGGAACCGAGCAGCGGCAACCTCCGCTTCGACAGCGTCGACCTGGCGGAGATGGACCGGGCGCAGACCGCCGACTTCCGCAAGCGCGTGCAACCCGTGTTCCAGGATCCGTATGCGTCGCTCAACCCGATGATGACCGTGCGGTCGATTGTGCGGGAGGGCCTCGACCACTACCGCATCGGCACACGCGACGAGCGGGACGGACGCGTCGAACGGCTGCTCGAGCAGGTCGGCTTGAAGCCCGAACTCGCCTCGCGCCATCCATCGGAGCTCTCGGGCGGTCAGCGGCAGCGCGTCGCCATTGCCCGAGCGGTGTCGATGGATCCGGAGCTGCTGGTCTGCGATGAGCCGGTCTCAGCACTCGACGTGGTCGTGCAACGCCAGGTGCTCGACCTGCTGCGGGAGCTGCAGGACGAGAAGGGCCTGAGCTACCTCTTCATCACCCACGATCTCGCCGTGGTGCGCGAGTTCGCCGACATCGTCTACGTGATGCGCGATGGGCGGATCGTCGAGTGGGCCGACGTGGCCACCATCTTCGAGCGCCCCCGGGATCCGTACACGAAGCAGCTTCTGGTCTCCGCCGGCATGGCCGGTGCGGAGCCGCCCGCCGCAGCGTGACCGTCCGAGCCCCGGGCGGGTTACAGCCCGAGCGCGGCCTTGACGTCGTTCAGCGACGGGTTCGTTGCGGTGGAGCCGTCGGGGTAGACGACCGTGGGCACGGTCTGGTTGCCGCCGTTGACCTGCTCGACCAGCTCGGGGGTGCCGGGGGTGCGCTCGATGTCGACCTCGGTGTAGCCGATGCCGCTCTTGTCGAGCATGAGCTTGAGGCTCCTGCAGTAGCCGCACCACTCGGTCGAGAACATCGTGATGGTGCCGGTCTCGGGTACGAAGTCGCTCAGTGCCGCGCTCATGCTCTCTCCTCGGTCGTACGGATGCGATCCTGCCCCACACTACTCGCCCCGCCTCCGTTGGCTCCCCGCCGTAATGCGGAGTCCCGTATTGCTGCTTCACGCGATGGGGAAGCAGCAGGATGGGACTCCGCGCTGACTGGGCGTTGGCCTCGTGAGCGCGGCGGTGCGGCCTCGGAGACGCCTCTTTCGAACGTCAGGTAAACGGCCGGTGAACTTCGGCGTCTGGCTTGACCTGTGGGGGGGTGAGGTGCAACCATGATGTACGGCGCGCGCGGGGCGCTGGTGGACGCGAACGAATTGTGAACATCGTGTGTCTTCGCGGGTGATCCAAGCACCGCAAGCTCCCGAACGAAAGACGCCGGTGGAACTCACTCTCATCGTGCTGCTGGTCATCGTGCTGGCACTCTTCTTCGACTTCACCAATGGCTTTCACGACACCGCGAACGCCATGGCCACGCCCATCGCGACCGGCGCTCTCAAACCGAAGACCGCTGTGCTGCTGGCGGCGATCCTCAACCTCGTGGGCGCCTTCCTCTCTACGGAGGTCGCCAAGACCATCTCGGGCGGGCTGATCAACGAGGGCGACGGCGGGGTGCTCATCACCCCCGAGATGATCTTCGCCGGGCTCATCGGCGCCATCGTTTGGAACCTGCTGACCTGGCTCTACGGGCTCCCGTCGAGCTCGTCGCACGCGCTCTTCGGCGGACTGATCGGCGCGGCGATCGTCGGCGCGGGCATCTCCGCGGTCAACGGGGGCGTCTTCCTGTCGAAGATCTTGATCCCGATGCTGGCCGCGCCCTTGACCGCCGGCATCGTCGCCTTCACCGCGACCCGCGTCGCCTACGCCATCACGCGCCGTCACGATGGCAAGAAGGACGGCCGCGGCCGCTTCCGCTACGCGCAGATCGCCTCGTCGTCGCTCATCGCCCTGGCGCACGGCACCAATGACGCGCAGAAGACCATGGGCGTCATCACGCTCACGCTCGTCGCCGCGAACCTGCAGGATCCCGGCACCGGCCCGCACATCTGGGTGATCACGGCGTGCGCGTTCGCGATCGCGCTCGGCACCTACTCGGGCGGCTGGCGCATCATCCGCACGCTCGGCGCGGGCCTGACCCAGGTCAAGCCCGCGCAGGGCTTCGCCGCCGAGACGAGCACCGCCGCCACGATCCTGGCCTCGAGCCACCTGGGCTTCGCCCTTTCGACCACGCAGGTCGCCTCCGGCTCCGTGATCGGCTCCGGTCTCGGACGCCGCGGTTCGAGCGTGCGCTGGCGCGCGGTCGGGCGCATCAGCCTCGGCTGGCTCTTCACACTGCCCGCATCGGGCGTGGTCGCCGCGATCGCCGCGCTCATCGCGCACATCGGCCCGGCCGGCATCGTCATCGACGCCGTGCTCGGCTTCGGCTTCATCCTCTTCATCTTCTGGCGCTCGCGCCGCAACAAGGTGGATCACTCCAACGCGATCCCCGTGCCCGACGTCGCCGAGGCCGGTTATGCCGTCCGAGTGAAGAAGGGCAAGATCAAGAAGGTCAAGACCAAGACGGGCACGATCCCGCCCCTCACTCCGGTCGCCCAGTCCGCCGTGCGCGACGACATCGCCGCCCGCGAAGCGTTGAAGGCGGCGAAGGAGGCCGCTGCGGCCGAGAAAGAGGCCGACGCCGCCGGAGTAGCCTCGGATCGGGACCGTGCGGACCGGAAGGATGAGCGATGAGCATCGACTGGATGGCCTTTCTGATCGTCTTCGCTTCGGCACTGCTCTCGGCCGTGTTCGTGGTGGCGCTCTACTCCTTCGGGATCCGCTTCCTCGCGACGCCCCCGCCCCGGGTGCGGCGCGCCGACGGGAGCTTCGAACCCGACGGCCCCTCGCGGGACGACGAGGACGACGATGTGGACGATCTGGGCCGGCCGCGCTGGGCCACGGTGGCCGCCTACGCCTGCTTCTCCCTCTCGGGTCTTGCGGTGCTGGTCGGGATCTTCCTGATCGTGCCCGCGCTGCACTTCTGGTGAGGCCGCGGCGGCCCTGACCGTGCATGTCAGCGGCCGAGAGTAGCCTTGGCGCATGAACGACATCGAGGTGGATCGGATCGCCGGGATCGTGGCCGGCTTGCGGCACGGCTTCGCGCGAGGAGTCACGCGCCCCGAGGCTTGGCGGCGTGAGATGCTGCGGCGTCTGCGCGCGCTGCTGATGGAGCGCGGTGCGGAGTTCGAGGCGGCCCTCCGTCAGGATCTCGGCAAATCGGGTGCGGAGGCGCAGCTCACCGAGATCGGCTTTCTGATCGCGGAGATAGACCACGCGCTCGTCGGCCTGCGCGGATGGATGCGTCCTCGAAGGGTCGGCGTGCCTCTCGCCGTGCAACCCGCTTCGGCCCGGGTCGTACCGGAGCCCGTCGGGGTCGCGCTCGTCATCGCGCCCTGGAACTATCCGCTCATGCTCGCGCTGTCCCCGGTGGTCGGCGCGATCGCGGCGGGCAACGCGGTAGTGATCAAACCGAGCGAGCTCGCGCCGGCGACGTCGCACCTCATCGCGAGCACGGTTCCAGACGCGCTCGATCGCCGCGCGGTCGCCGTGGTCGAGGGCGGCGTGCCCCAGACCACCGCGCTGCTCGAGCAGCGGTTCGACCACATCTTCTACACGGGCAACGGGCGCGTGGGCCGCATCGTCGCCCGCGCCGCGGCCGAGCATCTGACCCCGACCACACTCGAACTGGGCGGCAAATCGCCCGTCTACGTCGACGACTCGGTGGATCTGCCGCAGGCCGCGATGCGGATCGCCTGGGGCAAGTTCATGAACGCGGGTCAGACCTGCGTCGCCCCCGACTACGTGCTGGGCAGCCCACCGGTGCTCCGCACGCTCGGCCCGTTGCTCGCCGAGGCGATCCACCACCTCTACGGCAGCGCCCCCGACCGCAATCCCGACTACGGGCGGATCGTGAACGACGCGCAGTTCGAGCGGCTCATCGGCTATCTGAGCGACGGAGAGGTGCTCGTCGGCGGTGGTCACGATGCCGCCGCCCGTTTCATCGAACCGACGGTGCTGCTCGGCGTGGCACGGGACGCCGCCGTGATGCGCGACGAGATATTCGGCCCGATCCTGCCCCTGGTCGAGGTCTCCGACCTCGACGATGCGCTCGCCTTCGTCGCCGCCCGCGACAAGCCGCTCGCGGCCTACGTCTTCAGCGATTCGGCCGAGGTGCGTGATCGGTGGGAGCGGGAGACCAGCTCGGGGGCTCTCGGGTTCGGGGTGCCGGTGCTGCACCTCGTCGCGCCCGAGCTGCCGTTCGGCGGTGTCGGGGAGAGCGGGACGGGCGCGTATCACGGCGAGCGATCGTTCAGGGTGTTCAGCCACGAGAAGGCCGTGCTCTCGAAACCACTGGCTCCGGACACGCTGGGAGCCACGATCATGCCGCCGTTCACGCCGCAGAAGGAGGCGCTCGTGCGGCGCTGGCTGCGGAGGCTGCTGTGAGCGCTCATATCAATCGGCGCACCCTCGGATCGATAGGATGAGCGCTGTGGAAGAGCCCAGAAGCCGAGACGGCGAGGCCGTGTCAGACGACGCCGCGCACGAGCTCCCGCTCGGCGTGCGGGTCGCGGCAGCCTGGTCCTGGCGCCTGATCCTCATCGGCCTCGCGTGCGCCGGGGTGCTGTGGCTCATCGTGCAGGTGCGCATCATCGTGATCCCGCTGCTCGTGGCGATCCTGCTCACCGCCCTGCTCGCTCCGGTGGTGCAGTGGTTCGAACGACGGGGCGCCCCCCGCTGGCTGGGGGTCATATTCGCTCTCGCGATGTTCGTCGCCGCGGTCTGGATCCTCGTCACCCTCATCGCCACTCAGCTGCGCAGCGGCTTTGGTGACGTTGGGAGGCGCTCCGAAGAGGTGTGGTGGGAGCTGCTGAACTGGGGCGAGGCGACCTTCGGGTTCTCGGCGGCCGAGATCAAGGGGTTCACCGCCCAGCTCATGAAGACGGTCGAGGAGCACCAGTCCGAGATCTGGAACGGGGCCCTCGGCGTCGCCACGACTGCCGGGCAGCTGGTCACCGGCACGCTGCTCACCGTCTTCTCGCTCATCTTCATGCTCATCGACGGCCGACGCATCTGGTTCTGGGTGCTCGGCTTTCTGCCGGCGAGGGCGCACGCCCCGGTCGATGCGGCAGGGCGTGCGGGCTGGGTCTCGGTGGGGCAGTACGTGCGCGTGCAGATCTTCGTGGCGTTCGTGGACGCGGTCGGCATCGGCGCCGGCGCCGCGCTGCTCGGGGTTCCGCTGGCGATCCCGATCGCGGTGCTCGTGTTCCTCGGATCCTTCATCCCGTTCCTCGGCGCCATCACCACGGGCGCACTCGCCGCGTTCATCGCGCTCGTCTACAACGGACCGGTCAACGCGCTCATCATGCTCGGCATCGTGATCCTCGTCAACCAGATCGAGGGACACGTGCTGCAGCCGCTCGTCATGGGCAGCGCCGTCAAGGTGCATCCGCTGGGCGTCGTGCTCGCGGTGTCGACCGGCGCACTGCTCGCGGGCATTCCAGGCGCCCTGTTCGCGGTACCCATCGCGGCCTCGGCCAACTCGATCGTCAACACGTTGGTGCATAGGCAGTGGCATACGGATGCAGATCCCGTCGCCGACTATCACCGGCGTGAGAAAACCTCTCAGCGGGCGCGTCACCGCGCTCGCAACGTCGCGCGCTTGCAGCGCAAGGAAGGACACTCATGAGCGAGGCCGCTCTCACCGCTCCCGCACTCGAAGACTTCGAGCGCGCACTCGAGAACGTGCACCGGGTCACCCAGCGCACGCCCTTCGAATCGTCGCGCTACCTCGCCGAGATCCTCGATGTGCCGCACGTCTACCTGAAGTGCGAGAACTTGCAGCGGACGGGGGCCTACAAGCTGCGCGGAGCGTACAACCGGCTGACGCAGCTCACGGAGGAGGAGCGCGCGCGCGGCGTGGTCGCCGCATCAGCCGGCAACCACGCCCAGGGGGTCGCCTTCGCGGCCCGCGAGCTGGGCATCAAGGCGACGATCTTCATGCCGCTCGGCGTCGCGCTGCCGAAGCTCCAGGCGACGCGGCACTACGGTGCCGAGGTGGTGCTCGAGGGCGAGACCTTCGACGAGACCAATCGCGCCGCTCGGGAGTTCGTCGCTGAGAGCGGGGCGATGTTCATCCCGCCGTTCGACCACCCCGCCGTGATCGAGGGGCAGGGCACCGTCGCGCTCGAGATGCTGCAGCTGCGGCCCGACATCGAGACCATCATCGTGCCCATCGGCGGCGGCGGCCTCATCTCGGGTGTGGCCGTCGCGGCCAAGCAGTGGGCGGAGCGCGAGGGGCGGCAGATACGGGTCATCGGCGTGCAATCGGAGAACGCGGCGCCGTTCAAGCCCTCCATCGAGGCCGGGCACCCCGTCACCGTGCAGACCCGGCCGACCATCGCCGACGGCATCGCGGTCGCGCGGCCGGGCGACCTCACCTTCGAGCTGGTGCGCGATTACGTCGACGAGATCGTGACCGTCAGCGACGACGACATCGCGCGCGCGATCGTCATGCTGCTCGAGCGGGCGAAGCTGGTGGTCGAGCCGGCGGGCGCCGCGGGTGTCGCGGCCATCCTCGCGGGCAAGGCGCGCGCGACGGGTGTGACCGCGTCGATCCTGTCGGGCGGCAACATCGACCCGCTGCTGCTGCAGCGCGTCATCGGCCACGGGCTCGCGGCCTCCGCCCGCTACCTCAAGCTGCGCATCCTGCTCCCCGACGTGCCGGGCCAGCTGGTGCGCACGGCGTCGATCGTCGCCGCGCAGAACGCGAACGTGGTCGAGGTGATCCACACCAGGCACGCGACGGAGCTGCCCGTCAGCGAGGTGGAGCTGGAGCTGCACATCGAGACGCGGGGGCACGAGCACGGCGACGCGGTCGCGCAGGCGCTGCGTGACGCCGGCTACGTCGTGCGGGTCGGCGAGCGGTACTAGACGGAGCCGCGGGGAGTCCTCCCGCACGTAACGGCGGAGACCGCAGCATGCTTGATGGATAGCGCGGGGTGCGGTGCCGTCTGCGCCTCTGTCGCGCTCATCCAGCCTGATCGCGCCGAGCCTGTCCGCGTGCCGAAATGGCGGAACGGAGGCGCGAGCCTCTCGTAGATGTAGTGCTTGTGTGTCGAATGGTCGTTATGTAGCATGTACTACACGCAATACTGCGTACCGTGTACGAACCTCATTTCGACGCAAGGATTCAATGATGAACCCCAGACGACATTCGCGTACCTCTCTGCTCCGCAGGTCCGCCCGGGCAATCGCGGTCGCCGCCGCTGCCGCGCTCGCCGTCGGCATCGCCGCCTGCTCGCCCGCACAGGGGAGCGGCGGTGGATCGGCGGGCGGCCGGGCACTGATCGCACTCGTGCAGGAGCCAGGAGTGATGAACGGCCTCTTCGCGACGCAGAGTGGCGCGGAGCTCTCCCAGGCGCTCGTGCAGGAACCCATGTTCACGATCTCGGAGACCGGCGAGTACGAGCCGTGGCTCGCGAAGGACATTCCCTCGCAGGAGAACGGGCTCATCTCGGAGGACGGCAAGACCGTCACCTTCACGATCAAGGACGGCGTGACCTGGTCGGACGGCGAGGCCTTCACCGCCGAGGACCTCGCCTTCACGATCGAGGCGATCCAGAACCCGGAGTCGGCGACCTTCGCCGACCCGGAGTACGACGTCGTCGAGTCGGCGACCGTCATCGACGACGGGCAGCTCGAGGTCGTCTTCGCGGAGCCGACCCCGTCGTTCCTCAACCTGTTCCGGATCGTCCTCCCGAAGCACGCCTTCGAGTCGCCGGCGATTGCGCAGGACGATCCCCAGGTGCGCCTCCCACTCGGTACGGGTCCGTTTGTGTTCGACGAGTGGAAGTCGGGCGACAGCATCACGCTCGACCGCAACGAGGACTATTGGCTTGATCCCGAGCTGCCGAAGCTCGACGGGGTCACCATCAAGATCTCCCCGGATCGCGAGGCCACGATGAACGCCTTCGTCGCCGGCGAGTTCGACTCAGTGTTCTTCTTCACCGGGGCCGACTTCGAAAACCTCACCGAGCAGGAGGGGAACGGCGCCCCCATCGTCACGAGCATCAGCGACGAGCCGTGGTTCGTCGAGTGGCTGTGGCTCAACCACAGCAATGGCGGCGACGTCAACACACCCCACCCCGTGCTGGGGGATCCCGCCATCCGCGAGGCCATCGACCGCGGCATCGACCGTCAGAGCATCATCGACGACGTTCTCGGCGGTTTCGGCTCGCTGACCGGCAGCTTCAACTACTCCGGCGTCGGCGCGGTGGAAAGTGAACCCGCCGCCTACGACCCGGAGCAAGCGCGCAAGGTGCTCGATGCGGCCGGCTGGGTGGCCGGCTCCGACGGGATCCGCGAGAAGGGCGGCGTGCGCGCCAGTCTCACGTTCCAGACGATTGCGGGAGACCACGTGCGAGAGCTCTACCAGCAGATCATCCAGCAGAACATGGCCGACATCGGCATCGAGCTCGTCATCGAGAACGTCCCCTCGAATCGGCTCTTCGACAGCCGCGACCAGGGCGGGCTCCTGGCGACCGGCGAGTTCGACGTGGCGATGTCCCGCGCCGGATACGCCCCCGACCCCTCGGAGTGGATCTCGCAGTTCACGACGGCCTCTATCCCGAGCGACGACAACCCGGCGGTGGTCTCGACAGCGTTCTGGAGCAGCGCTGAGTTCGACGAGCTCGCCGCGCGCGCGGCGAGCGAGATGGACCCGCAGAAACGAGTCGAGCTGATCGCCGAGCTCGATGCGGTCTTCACCGGAGACCGGGTGGCGATCCCGCTCTACGCGGGCATCAACGGGATGGCCTGGAACTCCCGCCTCACCGGGGTGGATACCTCCTCCTGGTACGGCGGCTGGACCACCGGCGGAATCGCGAACTGGGAGGTCGCCGGAGCGGGAAGCGATGACTAGCTACGTCGTCAGACGCCTGCTCCAGGCGGTGCCGCTCCTCATCGTCATCAGCATCATCGTCTTCGCGCTGCTGCAGATGACCCCCGGCGGACCGCTGTCAGTTGGGGAGGGCGGCACCAACCCATCCACTGCGGCGCAGGTGGCCAAACTGCGCGAGCAGTACGGGCTGAACGATCCGCTGCCGGTCCAGTACCTGCGCTGGGCCGGCGGCGTGATCACCGGCGACTGGGGCGACTCCTTCAAGACCGGCCAGCCGGTGCTGCAGGTGATCGGGGAGCGCGTGTCGGTGACGTTGACGGTCTCGGGTCTCGCCTTCCTCCTGTCGACGGTGCTCGCGCTCGTGATCGGTGTCGTCGCGGCGATCAACCGCCAGTCGCTCTTCGACTACACCACGACCGGGCTCTCCTTCGTCGGCCTCGCGACCCCGAGCTTCTGGTTCGGCCTGATGCTCATCTACGTGTTCTCCTTCCAGCTCGGGCTGCTGCCGGCATCGGGCCTCGAGGATCTGCGCGCGAGCAATTCCGGCCTCGCCGGTCTGGCGGACCGGGCGCGCCACCTGATCCTTCCGGTGACCGTGCTCAGCATGGTCTCCGTCGCGAGCCTCACGCGCTACGTGCGCTCGTCCATGCTCGACGTGCTGGCCCAGGACTACATCCGCACCGCGCGCGGCAGCGGGCTCGCCGAGCGCACCGTGATCGTGGCCCACGCGCTCAAGAACGCGTCGATCCCGGTGGTCACGGTCGTGCTGCTGTCGGTGCCCGAGATCTTCCTGGGCGCCGTCATCACCGAGACCATCTTCGGCCTCCCCGGCATGGGGCGGCTCTTCATCGAGTCGGCGAACGAGCGAGACTATCCGGTCCTCCTCGGGCTGCTGATGATCGCCGCGCTGCTCGTCGTCGTCGCCAATCTCATCGCCGACGTCGTCTACGCGCGGCTCGACCCGAGGATCACCTATGCCTAGTCCCACCACCGGCGCCGTGGGCGCCGCACTCGGAGCCGTCCGGCCCCGCACCGGGCAGTTCACGGGCTTCATCCGCCGCTTCTCCCGGCACCGTCTCGCGGTAGCGGGCGCGCTGACCCTGCTGGTCGTGGTGCTGAGCGTGCTGATCGGCCCCGCCCTCAGTCCTTTCTCGCCCGAGGCCATCGACCTCGCCGCCAAGAACCAGCCCCCATCGCTCGCGCACTGGATGGGCACGGACGAGCTCGGCCGCGACCAGCTCACTCGGATCATGACGGGCGGTCGGCTCACGCTCGCGGTCGCGGCTGCCGCCGTCGCCGCGTCGCTCGCGATCGGGGTGACCGTCGGCGCGATCGCCGGCTACTGCGGCGGGATCATCGACAACCTGCTCATGCGGATCGTGGACGTCTTCTACTCCCTGCCGTCGCTGTTCGTCGTGATCCTGCTGGTCACCCTCGTCGGCCCGAGCTTCGGACCGATCGTGGTGGCGATCGCGCTGTTCAGCTGGATGAACACCGCCCGACTCGTGCGCGCCGCCTGCCTCGCGGAGAAGAAGCAGGAGTTCGTGACCGCGGCGCGCGGCATCGGCGCGGGCAACCTGCGCCTGGCGGCCGTGCACGTGCTGCCCGGGGCGGTCACGCCCATCGTGGTGACCGCGACGCTCGGCATCGCCTCGGCGATCCTCGCGGAGTCGGCCCTCTCGTTTCTCGGCCTGGGCTTCCAGCCGCCGGAGTCGACGTGGGGCGCGCTGCTGCACCAGTCGGTGAAGTCGGTCATCACGCAGGGGCACTGGTGGCGGGGCCTGTTCCCCGGCCTCATGATCTTTCTCGTCGCGCTCGCGGTGAACTACATCGGAGATGGGCTCGGAGACGCGCTCGATCCGAGAAGGAGGCGGAACTGATGGGCGAGCCACTGCTCAGCGTGCGGGATCTGGGGGTCGAATTCCGATCCGAGGGTCGCTCGCTGGTCGCCGTCGACGCGGTGAGCTTCGAGCTCGGCCGCGGCGAGGCGATGGCGATCGTGGGCGAGAGCGGGTCGGGCAAGTCCGTCTCCTCCCTCGCCCTCATGGACCTGCTGCCGACGGCGGGGGTCTCGGTCACGGGGTCGGCCCGCTTCGACGGCGCGGACCTGCTTGATTCCGCGGAGCGCGGGAGGCGATCGACCCGCGGAGACCGGATCTCGATGATCTACCAGGACGCGATGACGGCGCTCAACCCGACGCTCACGATCGGGCGGCAGTTCGCGCTCGTGCTGCGCGCCCACGGCGAGCGCCGCCGCGGCGCCGTGATCGACCGCACCGTCGCGATGCTGGAGCGCGTCGGCATCTCGAACCCGCGCGAGCGGTTGGGCTCCTACCCACATCAGTTCTCCGGCGGGCAGCTGCAGCGGATCATGATCGCGCTCGCGCTCATCTGCGAACCGGAGCTGCTCATCGCCGACGAGCCCACGACGGCGCTCGACGTCACCGTGCAGGCCCAGATCGTGGATCTCGTGATGGGGCTCAAGGACGAGATGGGCATGGCCGTGATCTGGATCACCCACGACCTCAGCGTCATCGCCCGCCTCGTCGACCGCATCGCCGTCATGTACGCGGGGCGGCTCGTGGAGGAGGGACCGGTAGCGGAGGTGCTGCTGCGACCGGCGCACCACTACACGGCCGGGCTCATCGCGTCGCTGCCGCGCATCGACCGTCCCTCGCACCGCCTCCGGCCGATCCCGGGAGGCCTGCCGGCGGTGACCGAGTCGGAGCCGCTCTGCCGCTTCGCCGAGCGCTGCCCGGCGGCGTCGAGCCGGTGCCGCGAGGCGCTGCCGCCGGTCGAGCGGATCGCGCCCGGACACACCGTCTCCTGCGTGCACCCGCTGCGCGCCCCCGATCCCCGCCCGCTCCAGACCGTTTCGAGGGAGGCCTCATGACCGCCGCAGCCCCCGACGTGCTCGTCCGCGTCGACGACGCCGCGAAGGAGTACCCGATCCGCGGCGGGATACTCCGCCGCACCGTCGCCCGGGTGCACGCCGTGTCAGGTGTGTCGCTCGAAGTGCTCCGCGGCGAGACCCTCGGCCTCGTGGGCGAGAGCGGCTCGGGCAAGTCGACGCTGGGCCGCATGCTCGTGCGACTCGAGCTGCCCACGAGCGGCGAGGTGCGCATCGGCGACGCGGATCCCGCGAGACCGCCGACTCGGGCCGAGCGCGCCCGGGCGCAGCTCGTGTTCCAGAATCCCCAGACCGCGCTCAACCCGAGGCTCAGCATCGGCCAGTCGATCGCCGAGCCGCTCCGCGTGCATCGCAGCCTCCCCGCGAGGGCGATCCCCGCCCGCGTGTCCGAGCTGCTCGAGCTGGTGCGGCTGCAGCCCGGGCTCGCGGAGCGGCTGCCGTTCGAGCTCTCGGGCGGGCAGCGCCAGCGCGTGGGGATCGCTCGCGCGCTGGCCTGCGATCCCGAGTTCCTCGTGCTCGACGAGTCGATCGCGTCGCTTGACGTGTCGGTGCAGGCGCAGATCATCAACCTGCTGACCGACCTCCAGCGGGAGCTCGGGCTGAGCTACGTCTTCATCACGCACGACCTGTCGGTCGCCCGTCACGTGAGCGACCGCATCGCGGTGATGTACCTCGGCAGGATCGTCGAGCTGGGGCCTGCGGAGCAGGTCATCCAGCATCCGCAGCACCCCTACACGCGGGCGCTGCGCTCGGCGATCCCCGTCCCCGACCCGACGGTCGACGCCGTGCGCGACCGGATCGTCCTCGGCGGGGAGATCCCGAGCCCGGTCACCCCGCCCAGCGGCTGCAGATTCCGCACCCGCTGCCGCTTCGCCACCGACCGCTGCGCGACGGAGCAGCCCCCGCTCCTGGCGCGCGGGCCGGTCGCTGTCGCCTGCCACCACCTCGAGACCGTACAGGAGTCCTCATGACCGACCGCCTTCCTCGATTCACCTTCTCCGGCACTCCGGAGCAGATGGGGCGCCAGCACGGCCTCCGGTGCCGCGAGCTCGTGCTGCGCCACCTCGCCCTGCTGCGGGAGCGGTTCGAGGTGCTCGGCATCCCCTTCGAGGCCGCCGCCGCCCGTTCGCTGGCGTATCGGGAGCACGTGCGCGCCGTCTCGCCCGATCTCGACCTCGAACTGGCGGGGCTCGCCGCCGGCGCGGGAATCAGCATCGGCGAGGCGTACCTCCTGCAGCTGCGCGCCGAGATCCACGCCGATCTGATGGGGGATCTCGAGGCCTCGAACGAATGCACGACCTTCGCCTTCGAGCCCGCCGCGACCGCGGCGGGCGGCGGCCTCGTGGGGCAGAACGCCGACCTGCCGGCGATGTACCGGGACCTGCTCGTCGTGGCCGAGTTCCGTCCGGATGACGGTCCCTCGATCCTGATGGTGATCCCCGCCGGCCAGATCTCCTACATCGGCATCAACGACGCCGGCCTCGCGGCCTTCGCGAACTTCCTCACCTGCGACGGGTGGCGCACCGGGTACCCGCGGTACCTCTTCACCCGTCTGGCGCTGCAGCAGCGGAGTCTCGACGCGGCCGTCGAGCTGATTGAGTCGCTCGAGCGGGCATCGTCCCGCAACCTCCTGCTGTACGGCGGGGGAGTGTCCGTCGATCTCGAGAACACCCCCAATCAGCTCCTGCGGATCGCCTCGGATGAGGGCCGGCTGTTCCACTCGAACCACTACCTCCTGCCGGATTTCGCGGAGGAGGAGCGGTCCGAGGGGCAGCGTCTCGCGAACTCGCGCATCCGCTACGAGCGCATCACCGAGCTCGCGGCCGGAGCCCCGGCCGAGGAGACCACCGTTCGGCGCGTCGCCGAGATCATGCGCGACCGGCGGGATCCGCTGAACGCGATCTCGGTGGAGCAGGGCGACCGCGATGCGTTCGGCGACTACATGACGGTGTGCGGGGTGATCGCGGAGCCCGAGGCGGGACTGCTCTGGGTCTCGGCGGGACCGCCTTCGCAGCACGCCTACGCCCCCGTCGGCTTCAACGGCACCGAGCTCCCCGAGACCGTCGTGTGACGCCGGGCGGCGACCACGAGAAGACACCACGAGAAAGAAGGAACCCCATGCGCAAGACCCCCGGTCACGGACAGACCCTGAGCTACTACCACTTCGGGCGCACGCCGTTCTTCGCCTCGCAGCTGGATCAGCGGTTCTCCTACTGCCTGGCGATCCCGGAGGGGTACGAGGAGGACGGGAGCGACGAGGTCGACCTCCTCGTGCTGGTGCACGGAACCGAACGGGATCCCGTCGCGTACCGCGACCTCTTCACCCGGTTCGCCAACGAGCACCGCTGCATCGTCATGGCGCCGCTCTTCCCGGTCGGGATCATCGAGCCGGGCGAGCTCAACAACTACAAGTTCCTCGAGTTCCACAGCATCCGCTTCGACGAGATCCTGCTGAGCATGGTGGACGAGGTCGGCGAGCTCTACAGGGTGGACACGGAGCGCTTCATGCTCGGGGGCTTCTCCGGAGGCGGCCACTTCACGCACCGCTTCTACTACCGCCACCCGGAGCGCCTGCACGCCATCTCGATCGGGGCGCCGGGCGTGGTCACCGTGCTCGATGACGAGCTGCCCTGGCCGGCGGGCACCCGGGGTATGGAGGATGCGCTCGGCCGAGGCATCCGCCTCGAGCCGATGCGCGAGGTGATGGTGCAGATGCTCATCGGCGGACTCGACACCGAGACCTGGGAGATCGCGGTGCCGCTGGCGTCGCCGGCCCATATCCCCGGGGTCAACGACGAGACGACGAACCGGCAGCAGAAGATGCGCGCGCTGATCGACAACTTCGCGGAGCACGGCATCGCCAGCGAGCAGGCGATCGTGCCCGGCGTCGGTCATAATGCCTATGAGATGGTGCCGGCCGTGACCGACTTCTTTGCTCGTGCACTCCGCCGCCGCCGCGAGCAGAAAGGATCCCATGCCTGATTCCGAGGATGCCGCCCGCTTCGACGACGCGACATCGCTCTCGGAGCGGGTCGAGGCCCTCGAGCGGAGCCTCAGCCCGACCGAGCATCGCGTAGCGCGGTTTCTCCGCGACAACCCCGAGCACATGATCTTCCTCAGCGCGCAGCGCATCGCGGAGCGGACGAGGACGAGCGATGCCACCGTCGTGCGCACCGCGAAGACCCTCGGTTACTCGGGCCTGAGCGAGCTGAAGCAGCGCGTCGGGAAGGAGGTCTCCGGGCGCACGCACCCGGCGACCCGGCTCGACACCCGGCTGCAGGCGGCGCAGCAGGACAGCGAGCACGACCTGCTCCGGCAGGTGAGCCGGGACGCGGTCGAGCGGATCGAGCAGACCCTCGGATCCGTGGATGCCGCCACGCTCGACGCCGCGGTCGACGTCGTCTTCACCGCCGGCTGCACCTTCACCTTCGGCACGGGCGTCTCGAGCGCTGCCGCGGAGTACGCCGCCAAGAAGTTCTCCCGACTGGGTCTCCACACGCGCCACATCGCCGGAATGGGGTTCGACATCGCCGACGAGCTTATGCAGCTCCGGGAGGGCGACTGCGTCGTGATCTTCTGCCCCGGCCGGCTGTTCCGCGAGATCGAGGTGATCCTCGACCGCTCGGAGCTGCTCGGCGTGCGCACGGTGCTCGTCACCTCGGGCCTTCCACCCGAGGTGCGTGAGCGGATGGACGTGATCGCCGATGTCGCGAGCTCGCCGGGCGGACTGACGGGGGAGCTGTTCTCCTCGCTCGTGGTCATCGACGCCATGCTGCTCGGCCTCGGAGCGCGCGACCGCGAGCGGGCCACGGAGTCCTCGCGCCTGCTCAACGAGACCCGGCGGCTGATCGACTCCCGCAACGGAGGCCGCCGCCGCTACGGTTGAGGGGTCGGTGCCCCGGCTATCGGCACTCGCCCTTCGCCGACTCGCCCGCACGCTCGCCGCGCGCCGGTCGTCCCCGCACATCGAACCCGATCCCGCGCGATCGACGCCACCCCCGAAGGAGCCCCATGACACGCCGCCGCTTCAGCGATGAGGAGCATTGATCGGCTCCCTACGCAGAGGCGCTCGAGCGCTTCGCCGCCGACGCGCCGCTGATGTTCATGGTGCCCGGCCACGCCGCGACCCCGCAGGGGCTGTCGGCTGATCTCGCGGCGTTCTGCGGCGAGCGATCCCTCGCCCTGGACATCCCGCAGCTGGTGGACGGCATCGATGTCGGTCCGCACAGCCCCTTCGCCCGAGCCGAGGCGCTCGCCGCCGACGCGTGGGGAGCCCGGCGCAGCTGGTTCCTCGCGGGAGGCTCATCCCAGGGCAACCGCATGGCGGTGGTCGCCGCGGCGAGCCTGGGGCGGGGCTCTCGCATCGTCGCGCAACGGAGCGCGCACTCGAGTCTCACCGACGGTCTGGTCGCGGCCGGCCTCAGCCCGTCGTTCGTCCAGCCGAGCATCGATCCGGCCCGAGGCATCCACCACGGGATCACGCCGGCTGAGCTCGACGGGGAGCTCACCGCGCTGGAGCAGGTGGAGATCCCTGCCTGCGCCGCGTGCGTGGTCTCGCCCAGCTACTTCGGCGCCGTGAGCGACATCGACGGTCTCTCCGCGGTGGCGCACCGGCACGGCGTTCCGCTGATCGTCGATGCGGCCTGGGGTGCGCACTTCGGCTTCCACCGTGACCTCCCGGAGTTCCCCACGACGCGGGGTGCCGACATCGTTGTCACGAGCACGCACAAGATGGGCGGCAGCCTCAGCCAGTCCGCGATGATCCACCTGGCCGACGGACCCTTCGCGGCTGCGCTCGAGCCCGCGATCGACCGGGCCTACCGGCTCACGCAGACGACGAGCGCGAGCTCGCTGCTGCTCGGGTCGCTCGACGTCGCCCGTCGCGCCCTCGTGACCGGGCAGGGTCTGCTCGGCGAGAGCATCGCGCTCGCGGGTGCACTCAGGGAGTGGGTGCGGGATCGGGACGGGCTCGCCGTGGTGAGCGATGGCTTCGAGGCTTGGCCCGACATCATCGATGTGGACCCGCTCCGTGTCTCGATCGACGTCAGCCGCACCGGCGCAACCGGATACGAGGTGCGCTCGCGCCTGGCGGCCGAGCACCGGATCCTCCTCGAGATCGCGACATCGACCGCGGTCGTCGCGTTCTTCGGGCCGGGCAAGCCGCTGGAGATCGGCAGGCTGGAGCGGGCGCTCGAACTCGTGGCGCGCGGGGGGGGGGAGCGGACGCGGATCCGGCACCGCCGACGGCATGCCGCCCCTGCCGGCGCCGGGCGCCCGCCGCACCGATCCCCGCACCGCCTACTTCGCGCGCACGGAGATCGTGCCGCACGAGCGGGCTGCGGGGCGGGTGTCGGCCGACAGCCTCGCGGCCTATCCGCCGGGCATCCCGAACGTCGTGCCGGGAGAGGAGATCACGTCGGAGACGATCGCGTTCCTGCGCGCGGTCGCGGCTTCCCCGATCGGGTACGTGCGAGGCTCGCTGACCCCGGACGTGGACCGGTTCCGGGTGCTCGCGGAGCCGTCCGGGAGGTGAAGCGATCCGTCCGTGCCGTCAGACGGCGAGCACGGGATCGGCGAACCGCCGGTTGAGCAGCACCGGCAGCGCGGCCCGGGCCTGCCGGATCCGCTCGGGATCCACTCGCGCGACGATCGACTGCCGGCGATCGGCCGCGGCCGCCTCCACGATGCCGAGCGGGTCGACCGCCATGCTCGACCCGCAGTTGCCGGACCCCGCCTCTCCCGCGGCGAGCATGTAGACGGTGTTCTCGAGCGCTCGCGCGGTCACCATGATGCGCCAGTGGTGCTCCTTCAAGGGGCCGCGCACCCACGCGGCCGGCAGGAGGATCGCGTCGGCGCCCGCGACCGCGAGCGCGCGGGCCGCCTCGGGAAAACGGACGTCGTAGCACGTGAGGAGACCGAGGATGATGCCGTCGAGCACGAAGGTCTCCGGCGCACGGGCGCCGGGGGCGACCGTGTCCGACTCCCGCTCGCTAAACGCGTCGTAGAGGTGGAGCTTGTCGTAGCTGTGGATGATCCGCCCGGCGTCGCAGACGATCCCGAGATTCGAGACGCGCCCGTCCTCGGTCAGGATGTGCACGGTCGCGGCGATGGCGACGCCGTGCTCGGACAGCGCGCGCAACCGGGTCACGAAGGGGCCGTCGAGACGCTGCGCACCGGCGGCGGTGGCCGCGGGATCGAGCGGGTCGCGGGAGATGATCCCCTCGGGGAGGAGGAGCAGCCGAGCGCCCTCCGCGACGGCCTCCGCGACGGCCGCTTCGACGACGCGCAGGTTCTCGGCGGGGTCGACGGCGACCTCGAACTGGTGGATGAGGATCTTCATGCGGCGGGGACGCTTTCTGTGAGTGGGGAGCAGGATTCGGACGGCGGGAGCGGTTCGCGGGCGATGGGCGGGTCGTCCGGGACGTCGACCGGGAAGAGCTCGGCGATCGGGACGGGGTCTTCGAGGATGCGCTGACGGACTGCCTCTCCCACGAAGTCCTCGAGCATGGGTCCCTGATGCCGTAGGCCTGGCCGGTGCCAGTCCTCCGGGAGGAAGCGCGCCTCGTCCCAGAAGTCGACGGCCGCCCAGGCCGTGGTCTCGGCGTACTTGCGCCGACGCTCGATCCACCGCCGCCGCGACTCCCGCAGCGCGCGGGAGATCGCGAGGCGGATCTCGGGCCGGCCCCTCTCCTCGAAGGCGAGCACGTGGTGGCCCGGAACGTAGCCGCGCGCGGCCGCCCACGTCCGTTCCGCGGCGCGGGCGTCGGGGAAGAGCGGCCGGAAGCGGGGTGCGGCTCCGTAGAAGTCCGGCGGCATGAAGGGCGTCAGGATCGCGTCGAGCTCGCCGTCGGCGAGCCGGTCGAGCATCGGCTTGCCGCTGATCGCCTCGATCCGGTCCGGGATCCCGTGCCCCTCCAGCCGGTCGGTCTCGGGATGGTTCCCGGTGAGGCGACCGGCGTACCACCGGGCGTCCTCGATCCCGAGCCCGCCGTCGGCACGCGCCGCGCGGGTCCAGATGCTGCCCGAGTCGGCCCAGCCCGTAACGCCGATCCGACCGCCGACCAGCTGCCCGGGAGCGGTGGCGCTCGAGTCCGCGGCGACGATGGTGCAGCGGTGACGGAAGCCCTGCATGAGCAGGTGCGGGAGTGCGACGAAGCCGCGCTCGCCCGCGGCGATCCACCTGGCGTACTGGCTCAGCGATACCTCGCCGCCGGCGTAGCCGCCCGGGGCGAGCAGATCGAGCACGGCCGGGAGACGATCGATCCGCAGTTCGCAGTCCTGCTCGCGGAGCGGCGTGTCGTCGACCTCGCCGAGCACCCAGGGCACCAGCCAATCCCAGCCGCGGAGTGCGATCCGTATTTCCTGCGGCACGCGCTCCTCCGTCCGGCTCGCCATCGTCCCGTCGTTTGGTACAGTGTACGACACGGTTGCGAGAGAGTCGAGGAAGACATGTATCAGCCCCTGGAGTTCCGATCCGACGACCGGGAGTGGGCGCTCGAGCTCATCGCCCGCCACCCCTTCGGCATCCTCTTCGGAAGCGCCGACGGTCGCCTGGATGCGGCGCACCTCCCGTTCCAGGTGATCGAACAGGACGGCGAGCAGGTGCTTGAGGGGCACGGTGCGATCCGGAACGCGTTCCTCACCGGGATCGAGGACGGGGCGCCTGTGCTCGCGGTGTTCCACGGCCCGTCCGCCTACATCACCCCCGGCGTCTACCGGGCGGAACCCGACGTGCCGACCTGGAACTACACGGCGGTGCACGTGCGTGGCATCTACCATCGGCTGCCCGCGGAGGCGAACCCTGGGGTGCTCGAACGGACGGTGCAGCACAACGAGCGCGGCGAGATGGGATCGGGATGGTCGACCGGCAGTATATCGGTTCGGGATCTCGCCTCGCTCGCCCGGGGCGCGGTCTCGTTCCGCATCCGGATCGATGAGCTGGAGGGCGGCCGGAAGCTCAGCCAGGACAAGCTGCGGGAGGACGTCGACGCGGTGGAGGCGCACCTGGATCGCTGCCCGGTCGGCGAGGCGAGGGCCGTGGCCGCGGACATGCGCGAGGCGGGGGTGCGCGGTCGGACCGGGGATCCGAGCACCGATCCCGCGACCTGGCTCGGCCCGCTGCGGTAGTGGCGCTGAGGCGCGTCGGTCAGGCCGCGTCGCGCCGCGCGAACTCCTGCTCGAATCCGAGGATGAACACCTCGAGCCCGCGCTCGAAGTTCTCGGGCGCCCGCAGGCGCTGCAGGGCGCGGGCCCGCTCCGAGCTCGGACGATGGTTCTGCACGACCGAGCGCACGCTCACCGCGAGATAGCCGGTGAGGTATGCGTCGAGCGCGCCGAACACCTCTGCGGCCCGCTCCTCGCTGAGCCCTGTGGCGTGGAACGCGGCGAGGAGGGATTCGAGGTGCGCCGCGACCGGCTCCATCTCGTAGGGGGCGAGGCCGAGCAGCTCGTGCGAGCGCGGGTACTGGAACGCGAGGTCGCGGTAGGTGGCGCACAGCTCGCGGGCGAGCTGCTGCCAGGAGTCGAAACGCTGGGACGCGAGAGCCGGGAGGCGGCTCTTGACGATGAGCGACTCGATGATGGCCTCGATGAGATCTTCGCGCCCGTTGACGTACGAGTAGAGGCTCATGGTGCCGCAGCCCACGGCGGAGGCGAGGTTGCGCATCGAGAGGCGCTCGATGCCCTCCCGCTCGATGAAGTCGATCGCGGTGTCGGTGATTGAGGCGCGTGTGAGCTGCCGGGGCTTCGCGGTCGCCTCCGGGATCGCTTCCGGGGCCGCCGCGGGGGAGAGGTCTTGACATGAGGTCATGCTCGTAGTGTAGTTTCGTACACTGTACGACGCGGCAATGGAGCCCGTCGGAAGGGACACCGAGTCATGCAGGAATACCTGACCGCAGCCGAGGCGACACGCCTCTTCACCGCGCGCGAGCTCTCTCCCGTCGAGTTGCTCGACGGCATCGTGGCGCGGATCGAGGCCGTCGAGCCGCAGATCAACGCCTTCACCGAGGAGCTCAGGGACGAGGCCTACGCAGCCGCTCGAGAATCCGAGCAACGCTTCTCGGCAGGCACCCAGCGCCCGCTCGAGGGCATCCCGCTCGCGCTCAAGGACGAGCAGCCCGTGCGCGGCCTGCTGCAGCAGGACGGCTCCCTGCTCGGGCGCGGCCACGTCGCGGAGCTCACCCACCCGGTCGTCGACCGCGTCCGGGCGGCGGGCGCGGTGGTGCACGCGCGCACCACGACCCCGGAGTTCTGCGCCGCCGTGGTCACCCACACCGAGCTGTGGGGTGTCACGCGCAATCCCTTCAACCGGGAGATGTCGCCGGGCGGCTCCTCGGGGGGCTCGGGGGCCGCGCTCGCCGCCGGCACCACGGTGCTCGCCACGGGATCCGACATCGCCGGCTCGATCCGCATCCCATCGGCCTACTGCGGCACCGTCGGGTTCAAACCTCCCTACGCGCGAGTGCCGGCCATCGCGCCGTTCAACGCCGACACCTACTGCGCCGACGGGCCGATGGGGCGCTCCGTCGCCGACGTCGCCGCGCTGCAGAATGTGATCGCCGGCCGCTGGAGCGGCGACCAGGCGGCGCTGGGCGACGCCCCCGCGCTCGACGCGAAGCCCGGCCGGCTGGAGGGCGTGCGCGTCGCGCTGTGCCTCGCGCTCGGCGACTTCGATCCCGATCCCGCCGTCGTGACGAACACCCTCCGCTTCGGGGATGCGCTGCGCGCAGCGGGCGCGACCGTCGACGAGGTGGAGCTGCCCTGGACGCGGGAGGGGCTCTACGACCTCCTGTGGGCGCACTTCCACGCGATCATGGGCGCGTCGATCGAGGGGCTGCTGCAGGGGGATCCGGCCCGCGAGGCGCAGCTCATGCCCTACACCCGGGCCTTCATCGGGCACGCCTCCCGGCCCCGTCTCGGCTACGTCGAGGGCATCGTCGGCGAGAACGAGTTCTTCCGCCCGCTGGGCGAGCTCTTCGAGCGCTACGACGCGCTCGTGTGCCCCACCACGGCGAACACCGGTTTCACGGCCGACGACCCGTGCACGGACACCATCGCGATGCTCGACGCGATCATGACGACGCCGTTCAACGCCGTCGGCCGGGTCCCGGTGCTGGCCGTGCCTTCGGGCACGGCTCCCAACGGCGTGCCCACGGGGGTGCAGATCGTGGGCCGGCCCTACGACGACCGGGCGGTGTTCCGCATCGGCGCCGCGGCAGAGGCCGAGCTGTCCCTGTGGTCCGGCGCGGATTGGTGGCCCGCTCTCTGAGCGGGAGGCCGGCATGCCCGCATCGGACCAGCTGCTCGGGATCGGGTACCTCGCGGTGCTCACCCGGGGCTTCCGCCGGCCGCCGCCCGGTCCCGGGATCGACCGTCCTGACGCCGTGGCCGGCGCCCCGGCGGGCCCGCTCCACTCCCTCGACCACTCCATCCCGGCGGACGACGCCGTCCGCCCCTGAACCGAAGGATCCACCCGTGTTCGACAGCTCGTACGCCGACGTCGAGATCCCCGACGTTCCCATCCATCAGCTCCTGCTCGGATCGCTGAGCGACGACGAGCGCGCTCTCGTCGCCCTCATTGATCCCGCCACCGGCGCCGAGACCAGCTACGGCGAGCTCGCCGCGCAGGTCGAGGCCTTCGCCGGCGCGCTCGCCGCACGCGGCGCCGGCGTCGGAACGGTCGTGGGGCTCCTCTGCCCCAACATCCCGGCCTTCGCGACCGTGTTCCACGGAGTGCTCAGGCTGGGCGCCACGGTCACGACCGTCAACTCCCTCTACACCGCGGGCGAGATCGAGAAGCAGCTGCTCGACGCGGGCGCGTCGTGGCTCGTCACCGTCTCGCCACTGCTGCCGCAGGCCCGCGCCGCGGCCGCCGCCGCGGGGGTCCCCGAGGAGCGCCTCATCGTGATCGACGGCGCGGAGGGTCACCCGGGCCTGCGGGAATTGCTCGCCGAAGCGCGATCGGCGCCCGAGGTCGCCTTCGATCCGACGCAGCACGTCGCCGTGCTGCCCTACTCCTCGGGTACCACCGGGGCGCCGAAGGGGGTCATGCTCACGCACCGCAACCTCGTGGCCAACGTCTCGCAGTGCCGCGCACTCATCGACGTCCGCAGCAGCGATCGCGTGCTGGCCGTGCTGCCGTTCTTCCACATCTACGGCATGACCGTGCTGCTCAACCTCGCGCTCCGTCAGCGCGCGGCTCTCGTCACCTTGCCGAAGTTCGACCTGGCGGACTTCCTCCGGGTCGTCCAGGACCGCAGGTGCACCTACGTGTTCATCGCGCCGCCCATCGCGGTGGCGCTCGCGAAGCACCCCATGGTCGATCAGTTCGACATCTCGAGCGTGCGCGTGCTGCTCTCGGGGGCGGCGCCGCTCGACGGCGAGACCGGGGAGGCCGCGGCACGACGGCTCAACGCCCGCATGCTCCAGGGCTACGGCATGACGGAGATGAGCCCGGTCTCGCACGTGATCCCGCCCGACCGGCACGACATCCCGGTCAGCTCGATCGGGGTGCTGCTGCCGAATCAGCAGGCGAAGCTCGTCGACGTGGAGACTGGCGAGGAGATCCCGGCCGCGGAAGCGGGGCAGAGCCGGCCCGGCGAACTCTGGGTGCGGGGCCCCAACGTCATGGCCGGCTATCTGAACCGGCCCGATGCCACGGCCGAGATCCTCGACTCCGACGGCTTCCTGCATACGGGCGACGTCGCCGTCCACCACGGGGCCGGCCATTTCTCCGTCGTCGACCGGGTGAAGGAGCTCATCAAGTACAAGGGCTACCAGATCGCCCCGGCCGAGCTCGAGGCGCTGCTGCTGTCGCACCCCGCCGTGATGGACGCCGCGTGCATCGGCGTACTCGACGAGGATCGGCAGGAGATCCCCCAGGCGTTCGTCGTGGCGGCCTCCGGCTCGGGGCTGACCGCCGAGGAGGTCATGGAGTTCGTGGCGGACCGCGTCGCACCGTATAAGAAGGTGCGGCGCGTCGAGTTCGTCGACGCGATCCCGAAGTCGAGCGCGGGCAAGATCCTGCGCCGCGAGCTGCGAGAGCGGGTGGCTGCCTCCTGAGGGCTACGCGACCGGGAGGTCGACGGCGCAGGACTGCGCCGCGTAGAGGCGTATCGCACGCCGCGCGTCGTCGAGGGTGATGCTGCCGCCGGCGACGATGTGCAGACCGTACGCGTCCTCGAGGGCGACGAAGTTCATCGCGATGTCCTCCAGCGGACCCGCGAGCGTGAACTCGCCGGCTGCGACGCCCTCGGCGAGGATGCCACGATAGAGGTCGAGCTGCTCGCGGTAGAGCTGCTGCACGAGCTCGTCGTGCAGCGGCGACTTGCCGGCGAGCACGTCGAACTCGTAGAGCAGTCGCATGAGGGCATCGTCCGGCCCCTCGGGCAACCCGGCCTCGATGGCCGTCGCGAGCTTCGCCGCGGCGCCCTCCTGCTGCGCCACGAGTTGTGCGCGCTCCGAGCCGACGCGCTCCATGCCCGCGGCGTGGGCCTCGACGAGGATCGCCTCGAGATCGTCGTAGTAGTAGAGCAGTGCGCCGCGGGTGACCCCGGCCTGGTTGGCGACGTCGGTCAGCGAGAGGTTGCGCAGGCCGTGCTCGGCGGCCGCGGCGAGCGCGGCGTCGACCACTTCGCGTCGGCGCTGCTTCTGGGTGCTGGGGCGTGCCATGCCTGCCAGTATGCCAGGCCCGGGCGAGGTGCCCCGGCCCGGGGCCCGGCCTGAAACCAGGTTTCTTGACATTTGAGTAAATTAATTTACTCTGGAGTGAAAGAACTCGTCAGTGAGGCCGTGGCGACACCGGCCGAGCCGAACAGGCAGGAGATGACATGGCCGTCGACACCCTCTTCACCGGTGGCAGGATCCGCACCTTCGACCCCGAGCAGCCCTGGGCCGAGGCCCTCGGGATCACCGGGGACCGGATCAGCTACGTGGGATCCGCCGCAGACGCTCCCGCCGCCCGCCGCACCGTGCAGCTCGAGGGTCGCCTGCTCACGCCCGGCGTCGCGGACACCCACAACCACCTGCTGCTGGGCTTCGACGACCTCGCGGTCAGCCTCGACCAGGTGACGAGCCTCGACGTCGTGCGCGCCCGTATCGCCGAGTTCGCCGAGACCCACCCCGAACTCGAATGGATCTGCGCCGAGAACGCGCTCTACTCGGTCGTCGAGGGCCGCCGCCCCAACGCCGACGATCTCGTGGGCGTCACCGACAAGCCCGTCTTCATCACCACGTACGATCAGCATTCCGTCTGGCTCAACCGGCCCGCGCTCGCGAAGCTCGGCATCCTGAACGGCGGAGACATCGCCTGGGGCAACCCCGAGATCGACGCGACCACGGGCGAGCCCACCGGCTGGGTCACCGACTTCTACACGAGCGCCATGACGATCGACGGCCTGGCGGAGCTGCAGCGAGACATCCCCATGTACTCGCCCGATCGCCGCTACGCGAAGATCGCGAACAGCCTCGACATGGCGGCGCGCTTCGGCATCACGACCGTCGTCGAGCCGCAGGTGCCGCTCGCCGAGCTCGACCTCTTCGCCCGCGCCGAGCGCGAGGGACGCCTCACGAGCCGCACCATCGCGGCGATCTACCATCCGGTGGGCGCCGACGGCGACTTCCGCGCCCGCATCACCGAGGCGATCCGCGAGACGCCGCAGCACGAGCGCTTCAAACTCGGCCCCGTCAAGCTCTACGCCGACGACGTGATCGAGCCCCACACCGCCGCCATGCTGCAGGACTACGCCAACCGCCCCGGGCACCGCGGCCACACGAGCCTCGAGCCGACCGAGTTCACCAAGCTCTTCATCGAGCTCGACCGTCTCGGCTACCAGGTGCACACGCACGCGACCGGCGACTGGGGGATCCAGCTCACCCTCGACTCGATCGAGGCCGCGCAGCGCGCCAACGGACGAGTCGACACCCGCCACGGCATCGTGCACGTCGAGTGCCTCGCCCCCGAGGATCTCCCGCGCTTCCGCGCTCTCGGCGTCGTCGCCGCGATGCAGCCGCGCCATGCGTCCCCCGATCTCGTCGCCGGGACCTGGATGGAGAACGTGGGGGAGGCCCGCTGGGATCGCGCCTGGCGCTTCCGCTCCATGATCGAGTCGGGTGCGCGCGTCACCTTCTCGAGCGACTGGCAGGTCGGCGAGATGGATCCGCTCGTGGGCGTCTACAGCGCGATGACCCGCGCGGGCCTCGACGGGTCGCAGGCATGGACGCAGGGCGAGCGCGTCGGGCTCGACGCCACGCTCGAGGCGTACACGAGGGGCGGCGCGGAGGCGTTCCACCACGAGAACGCGCTCGGCATGCTGCGCGAGGGCTACCTGGCCGACGTGGTGGTGTGGTCGGGCGACCTCTACGGCATGGAGCCCGCCGAGATCCTCGAGCAGCGCGCCGACCTCACGGTCGTCGGCGGAGCCGCGATCCACGACGTCCGGGGCGAGCTCGGCGGTGCGGAGGCCGCGGCGAACGTGCAGGATCCGGCCGGGGCCGGGCAGAGCTGCACCGAGCCCGACGACAGCCACCACTGCCACAGCCACTGATCCAACCCCGCCATCCCGCGGCCGCGGATCGCACGATCCGCACCGGTCGAGATCCTGCGATTCCGACGCGGTGGCACCGGCGTGGGATGACGGATAACCCCACGAAGAAGTGAAGGAACCCATGTCCACTCTCCCCACCCGTACCGGGGTCGCCAGCGGTGATGACCAGATCGCGCACGCGATCACCCACCAGCCTGGTCAGCTCAAGCGCACGCTGAAGCTGCGGCACCTGGTCTTCATCGGCCTCGCCTACATGGCGCCGATGGCCGTGTTCGACATGTTCGGCATCGTCTCCGACGAGACGGACGGCCACGTGCCGCTCGCCTACCTCGTGGTGATGATCGCGGTGCTGTTCACCGCGTTCAGCTACTCCCGGATGGTGCGGATCTTCCCGATCGCCGGCTCGGCGTACACCTACGTCAAGGAGGCGATCAACGCCCACCTCGGCTTCATGGTGGGGTGGGCCGCGACGCTCGACTACCTGCTGCTGCCGATGATCAACGCGATCCTGTCGGCCATCTACATGGGAGCGGTGTTCCCGGACGTGCCGTTCTGGGTGTGGGTGCTGCTGACGGTCGGGATCTGCACCGTGCTCAACCTGGTCGGCGTGAAGCTGGCCGCGAGCATGAACGTGCTCCTCGTGCTCATCCAGCTGGTCGTCGCGGTGCTCTTCGTGATCTTCACCGTGATCAACATCAACAGCGGGGCGAACGGCGCCGAGTACACGATCCGGCCGTTCCTCGAACCGGGGATGCACACGGCGTCGATCGCGGCCGGCGCGGCACTGCTGGCGCTGTCGTTCCTCGGGTTCGACGCGGTCTCGACGCTCGCGGAGGAGGCGGAGCGGCCGACGAAGGACATCCCGCGCGCCATCTTCATGATCGTGCTCGTGGCCGGCGCCTTCTTCATGACCGTGACCTACCTCATGCAGACGCTCTTCCCCGATGTCTCCCAGCTCGGCGACATCGTCGGCGCCTCGCCCGAGATGGCCAAGTACGTCGGCGGCGCCGCGTTCCAGGCGATCTTCGTCGGCGGCTACATGATGGCCGTGCTCGGGTGCGGCATCACCCAGCAGATGAGCGCCGCGCGCCTGCTCTACGCGATGGGCCGCGACGGCGCGTTGCCGAAGCGCCTGTTCAGCATGGTCAACCGCGTCGGCGTGCCGGTGGGCAACGTGCTGCTCGTCGGCCTGGTCGCGCTCACCGCCATGTTCGTCGACCTGGATCAGGCCTCCTCGATGATCAACTTCGGCGCCTTCATCGCGTTCATCTTCGTGAACCTGTCGGTGATCTTCACCTTCTTCAAGTTCATGCGCCGCAGGGGGCCGCTGATGTGGATCGGCTACGTCGTCGTGCCCGCGGTGGGCGTGGCGATCAACCTGTGGCTGTGGTCGAGCCTCGACCCGACCTCGATGCTGATCGGCGCGGGCTGGGTGGTGCTCGGCTTCGTCTACCTGCTCGTGAAGACGCGCGGGTTCCGGGCCCCGGCGCCGGACCTCACGGGGCCGATCAACATCTCGATGTACGAGTAGGGACGGGGGCGACCCGCCCTCGTCCCTCACCGTCCGGCGTGGGGCTCTGCTCCAACCGCTAGTCTGAAGACACGCTCTCGGACCGGGCGGAGAAGCCGACATGAAGATCCTTATCGTTGAAGACGACGACCGCGTCTCCGACGCGCTCAGCGCGTTCCTGCACCAGGCGGGGTACACGACCGTCTGCGTGGCGGAGGGCGCTGCGGCGCTGGAGGCCCTCGGCGCCGACACGGAGGTCGTGCTGCTCGACCTGGGGCTACCAGACATGGATGGCATCGACGTGTGCCGCCGGATCCGCGGTCTTTCGGGCGTGCCGATCATCGTCGCGACGGCGCGCAGCCACGTCGAGGAGAGGATCAAGGGTCTTCACGCCGGCGCCGACGACTTCGTGGTGAAGCCGTACGACGTGCGCGAACTGGTGGCGCGCATCGAAGCGGTGACCCGACGCACCCGTCCGCTGCAGGTCGAGTCGGGAGAGGCGGCGGGGATCACGGTCGACGGTGTTCACATCGACTTCATGAGCCGGCTGGTGCTCGTCGACGGAGCGCCCGTCGAGCTCACACCCAAGGAGTTCGACATCATCGCCGTGCTGGCGCGCTACCCGGGGGTCGTGGTGCCGCGGGATCGCATCATCCGCGAGGTGTGGGGCACCGACTGGAGCGGCTTCAACCGCTCGCTCGAGGTGCACGTCGGCTCGATCCGCCGCAAACTCGACCGGCCCTCGCTCATCGCGACGCTGCGCGGCGTGGGGTATCGATTGACCGGGGTGTGAGACTTGCGCACTCGACTCATCATCGTGTTCCTGGTGCCGATGACGGTGATCCTGCTGGCTCTGGGAGGCGCCTACGCGCTGAGCGTCGCGCGCAGCATTCAGCAGGAGGTCTCGAACCAGCAGCTGGCGGATCTCGGCTACTTCCTCACGGGTGCGCGGCAGTCGCTGCGGGCGGCGAACCCCGCCGTCGTGGAGGGCGAGCTGGAGCGGTACAGCGAGCTCTACGGAACGCGGGTGGCGGTATTCGACCGTTCCGGGACGCTCTGGGCGGCGGGCGGGATGCGTCCGGAGTCCGTGAACGAGGAGATGACGACGCGGATCGGCCTCGCGCTCTCCGGGCGCCGCAGCGACCCGTCGCTGGCGGTGCTGCCCTGGTCCCTCGGCGAGACCGTGATGGTCGAGCCGGTGTTCGACGACGGCAACGTGATCGGCGCGGTCATGATCGCGGAGAGTTCGGATGCGCCCCGCGGGGAGATCCTCGCTCACTGGGCGCTGCTGGTCGCGGTGTGCGCGGTCGTCATCGGTCTGCTCGTGTTCGCGGTGTTCAGGCTCGCCCGTTGGGTGCTGCAGCCGATGATGCGGGTGGATCACGCGATGGCCGCGATCGAGCACGGCGAGATGGACGCGCGGATCGCCGACGATACAGGGCCGCCCGAGATGCGCCGCATGATCCGGCTCTTCAATCAGATGGCGGAGGAGATCGAGCGGGTGGTGTCGCGGCAGCGGGAGTTCGCGATGAACGCGTCTCACGAGCTGCGCAACCCGCTGGGCGCGCTGCTGATGCGGGTCGAGTATCTGGCGACGGGGCTCGACGAGCGGTGGGAGGCCGACGTCGAGAAGACCCGGGAGGAGGGGCGGCGCATGTCGCGGATCCTCGACACGCTGCTGAACATGGCGCGGGCCGGGCAGCAGGACTCGTCGTTCGCCGTCGTCGATCTCGTGGAACTGGTCAGGGGTCGTGTGGCCGCGTGGCGCGAGGTCGCAGCCGAGCGGGGGCTCTCCCTCGTCGTGGACGCGCCGGCGCCCGTGATGAGCGTGACGGATCGCACCTCGGTCGAGAGCGCCCTCGACGCCGTCATCGACAACGCGCTGAAGTTCGCCCCGACGGGTTCGCGGGTCGACGTGGCGGTGGAGAGCGACGCGGAGCGCAGCACCATCTCGGTGAGGGATCGGGGCCCCGGGCTCGAGCCCGAGGAGCTCGAGATGGTGACGAGCCGGTTCTGGCGCAGCGCTCGCGATCAGAACGTGCCGGGATCGGGGCTCGGCCTCGCGATCGCCACCGATCTGCTCTCGGGGCTGCGGGGCTCGGTCGAGGTCTCCATGCCCGAGGGCGGCGGGCTCTGCGTCGCGCTTCGGCTGCCGGGGGGTGAGCTGTGATGCGGCGCGGATCCGTTCGGGGGTTGCGGGGACTGTTCCGCCGACGGGCGGTGGCGGCGGTCGCCCTGGGCCTGACCGTCGTAGCGTCGCTTGGTGGCTGCTCGCCGCAGACGTATGCCATCGACGAGCCGTTGCAGATTGCCGGCGGAGGCACGACCGGCGTGTACTACGCCTACGGCGGTCAGCTCGCCGATGCCCTGCACCGGGAGCTCGGGGTCGATATCTCGGTCGCCGAGACGCACGGCTCGGTCGACAACCTGCTGCGGGTCGCATCGGGTGAGGCTCTGCTCGGGTTCGCGCAGGGCGACACCGCGGCGGACGCCGTGAACGGGGCGGGCGCCTTCGAAGAACCGCTGCCGGTGGAGGCGGTGGCCCGGGTGTACGACGAGTACGTGCACGTCGTCGTGCCGGCCGAGTCGGAAGTGGATCGGATCGGCGACCTCGCGGGGCGCCGCGTCTCGCTCGGCGCGCCGAATTCGGGTGTACAGGTCATCGCGACACGGGTGCTGGGGGCGACAGGGGTCGACCCGGAGACGATCGAGAACCCCGCGCTCGGCCCCGACGCGTCGATCGAGGCGCTGCAGCGGGGCGAGATCGACGCCTTCTTCTGGGTCGGGGGCCTTCCGACTCCCGGAATCGAGCGGTTGGCGCAGGCGATGCCGATCCGCCTGCTCTCGATCGAGGCCGCGGCCGTCGAGCGTGTGAACTCGGGTCACGCGGGCGTCTACCGGCTCGCGGAGTTCCCGATCGGGATATACGGGATCGAGACGCCGACCGTCACCATGACCGTGCCGAACTACCTGGTCACCGCCGAGGACGCTCCGGACGGCCTGATCCACGACACCGTGCGCGTGCTCTTCGACTCGCGCAACACGATCGCGGGCAAGGTCGTAGCGGCGGAGATCCTCGACCGCAGGCAGGCGATCTTCACGAGCCCGGTCGAGCTGCACCCGGGTGCCGCGCGATACTACATCGAGGCCCGGCGGTAGGCGCAGGATCGCGAACCTCAAGAAACGCTCAAGGCGACGCTCAAGAAAACCTCAAGACGGGTGACGGGACGCCGTGCGTGACCTTATCGTTGGGCCGATCGGTTCAACGATGACCCTCACCTCCCGCTTCGGCAGGACGGCGGTGCACGCTGAACCGCCGGAGCCAGGCTAGACGCCCGCGTCGCGCGACCCGCGTCGCGGGTCACGACCAGAGGTGGAGACATGATGAGTGCGAGCGAACCGCTTGTCGTCGTGGAGAACGTGCAGAAGCACTACGGGGAGTTCCAGGCCCTGACCGATATCGATCTCACGGTCGACAGGGGCGAGGTGGTCGTCATCATCGGGCCTTCGGGCTCGGGCAAGTCGACGCTGTGCCGTTCGATCAACAGGCTGGAGACGATCACCAGCGGGTCGATCCGGGTCGACGGCAAGGAGCTGCCCGCCGAGGGGAAGGCGCTCGCGAAGCTGCGGGCCGAGGTCGGCATGGTGTTCCAGTCGTTCAACCTCTTCGCGCACCTGACGATTCTCGAGAACGTCACGCTGGGCCCGATCAAGGTGCGCGGCCTCAGCAAGGCCGATGCCGAGCGCGAGGCGATGGAACTGCTCACCCGTGTGGGGGTGGAGCAGCAGGCGTCGAAGCTGCCGGCGCAGCTGTCGGGCGGGCAGCAGCAGCGGGTCGCGATCGCTCGGTCGCTCGCCATGCACCCGAAGGTCATGCTCTTCGACGAGCCGACCAGCGCGCTGGATCCCGAGATGATCAACGAGGTGCTCGACGTCATGGTCGGTCTCGCGAAGGAGGGGATGACGATGATCGTCGTCACTCACGAGATGGGGTTCGCGCGCAAGGCCGCCGATCGTGTCGTGTTCATGGCCGACGGGCGGATCGTGGAGCAGGCGACCCCCGACGAGTTCTTCACCAACCCGAAGAGCGAGCGCGCCAAGGATTTCCTCTCCAAGCTCATCACCAGCTGATCCGCCCGCACCGGTCCACCCGGTCGGCGTCGGGCGATCCGACAAACCGAACATCCGCAAGATCGAAAGGAACACGCTCATGCGTTTCAAGAAGTCCCTAGCGACGCTCGGCTTCCTCGCCGCAGCGGCACTGACCCTGACGGGCTGCAACAGCGGCAGCCCCTCGGCGCCGGCGGGCGGCGACGACGCGCCCGCGGAGACCAGCGAGACGACCCCGTGGGAGGTCGCCGACGGTGTGACCCTCGAGGGCAGCCCGACCTTCGACAAGATGGAGGAGCGCGGCAAGGTCGTCATCGGCGTCAAGGAGGATCAGCCCGGTCTCGGCTATCTCGACAACGTGACCAACGAGCGCAGCGGCTTCGACATCGACATCGCGCGCTGGATCGCGGCCTCGCTCGGCTTCGACGAGGAGGACATCGAGTACAAGGCGATCGCCTCGGCCAACCGCGAGCAGGCGATCGTGAACGGCGATATCGACTACTACGTCGGCACCTACTCCATCAACGACAAGCGCAAGCAGGACATCGACTTCGCCGGCCCCTACTTCGTGACCGGCCAGGGCCTGCTCGTGAAGAATGGCGGCGAGGACTACCAGTCGCTCGATGAGCTCGCGGGCAAGACGGTGTGCTCGGCGACCGGCTCCACGCCGATCCAGAACATTAAGGACAACTACCCCGAGATCAAGACCGAGGAGTTCGACCTCTACTCGGCCTGCGTCGAGAGTCTCATCAACGGCCAGGTGGACGCGGTCACCACCGATCAGGCGATCCTCATCGGCTACGCCGCGCAGGATCCCGACAACCTGATGGTCACCACCGGCCCGCTGATGACCGAGGAGCTCTACGGCGTCGGCCTGCCCAAGGGCGACGACGTGCTGCGCGCCCACATCAACGATCTCTTCACCGACGGCGGCACCGTGTGGCAGGAGATCTTCGACAACAACCTCGGCAGCTCCGGCATCAAGGTCGAGCAGCCCGAGGTGGATGCCTACTAACCGATGAGTCGCCCGGGGCGGGCGGCGATCCCGCCGGACCCGCCCGCCCCGGGGTTTCTCGCACACGAGAGGAAGACGCATGGACGTCATCTTCGGCAACCTCGATCTCTGGGGAACCGCCATCAAGAACACCCTGCTGGTGTTCCTCGGGGGCGGTGCGATCGCTCTGGTGCTCGGCATCATCGTCGGGGCCATGCGGGTCTCGCCCGTGCCGATCGCGCGGGGCGTGGGCACGGCCTATGTGAACATCATCCGCAACACACCGCTGACCCTCGTGTTCTTCTTCTTCGTGCTCGGATACCCCGCACTGGGGCTCCCCAAGCTGAGCACGCTGCTGCTCGGGATCCTCGCCATCGGCATCTACACCGCGACCTACGTGGCGGAGGTGCTGCGGGCGGGCATCAACACGGTGCCGGTCGGCCAGGCCGAGGCCGCGCGAGCGATCGGCCTGCCCTTCGGGCAGGTCATGAGCCTGGTGGTGCTGCCGCAGGCCTTCCGCTCGGTCGTGCCGCCCATGATGAGCGTGTTCATCGCGCTGCTGAAGAACACCACGGTCGCCGCCGGCTTCTCGGTCGCCGAGCTCGCCGCGCTGCGGGCCACGATCAACGACGCCGCGGGACGCCCCGGCAGCCCGATGGAGGTGCTGCTCTGGGTCGCGCTCGTCTTCGTGGTGCTCGTGCTGATCCTGAGCTTCATCCAGAACCGCCTTGAGAAGAAGTGGAGGATCGTGCGATGACTTCCGTGCTGTACGACGTTCCGGGCCCGAGGGCGATCCTGCGCAACCGCCTCATCGCGGTGGCCACATTCGTGCTCGTCGCCGCAGTGGCCGCGTTCCTCGTGTACCGGCTGGCGCTTTCCGGCCAATTCTCCGCGACCAAGTGGGGCCTCTTCACCTACACGACCATCTGGGAGCAGATCCTGGGGGCGCTCGGCAAGACGCTCGCCGCGTTCGGTGCGGCTGCAGTCGGCAGCGTGATCCTCGGCTTCGTACTCGCGATCGGGCGGTTGTCGGATCACCGGTGGGTGCGCGGACCGTTCATGGGCGTCACCGAGATCTGCAGGGCCGTGCCCGTGCTCGTCATGATGATGCTGCTCTACTACGGTCTGCCCTCGGTCGGTGTGAGGATGGAGCCCTACTGGGCCGTCGTCATCGCGCTCATCGTCTACAACGGCTCGGTGCTCGCCGAGGCGCTCAGGGCCGGTATCGAGGCGCTGCCCCGCGGGCAGAAGGAGGCCGGCTACGCGATCGGCCTGCGCAAGAGCGGCGTGATGCGCCTGATCCTGCTGCCGCAGGCGGTGCGCTCCATGCTCCCCGTCATCGTCGCCCAGCTCGTGGTGACCATGAAGGATACCGCGCTCGGCTTCATCATCACCTACCCCGAACTGCTCTACCTGGCGAAGCAGTTCAGCAGCAACGTGCAGTTCGGCCGCCCGCTGCTGCAGTCGGCGTTCGTCATCGGCGGCATCTACATCGTCATGTGCCTGATCCTCTCGGGGCTCGCGAAGTGGCTCGAGACGCGCATGCGCAAGAACCCGAAGGCTCGGGGCGGGGCGGCGGGGGCCGTGACGGCGACCGTGCCGGTGCAGCCGGGGGATCCGCGTCTGCACCAGAGCACCACGACCGAGGTGATCGCCGCGCAGGGGGAGGGTCCGCAGGACGGGAGATAGGCTCCGGTCCCCGAACCGTCACCGGCCTCCCGAGGTCGTCGGCGTCCCGTCCCCTGAAGCTGTCGAAGGGGGCGGGACGCCCGCGTATGAAAGGCTGTAATCGTGATCACCGCGAGCGCCCTGCTGCCCCAGGACGCCGACTGGACCGTACTCGCGCTGCTGCTCGCGGCGGCTTTCGCCGCGGGGTGGATCGACGCGGTGGTCGGGGGCGGCGGCCTGCTGCAGCTGCCCGCGCTGCTGCTCGTGCCCGGCATCACCCCGGTGCAGGCGCTCGCCACCAACAAGCTGGCGTCGGTGTTCGGCACCGCGACGAGCAGTGCGACCTACTACCGGAAGGTGCGGCCGAGTCTGCGCACCGCCCTGCCCATGGCTGGGATCGCGCTGCTCGGCGCATTCGGCGGCGCCTCGGTCGCGGCGTTCCTGCCCGCGGCGCTTTTCAAGCCCATCATCGTGATCGCGCTGGTCGCGGTCGCGCTCATCACACTGTTCAAGCCCGCCCTCGGCGCCGTCACGCGTCTCAAATACAGCGGGCGGCGCCACGTCGTCATCGCGGGCGCGACGGGTGCCGCCATCGGGTTCTACGACGGCGTGCTGGGGCCGGGCACCGGCACGTTCCTCGTGATCGCGCTCGTCGGACTGCTCGGGTACGACTTCCTGCAGGCGAGCGCGAAGGCGAAGATCGTCAACTTCGCCACGAACGCCGGCGCGCTGCTCTTCTTCATCCCGCTCGGTGCCGTGCTCTGGCCGCTCGGCCTGCTCATGGGGGCCGCGAACATCGCCGGCAGCTTCCTCGGGTCGCGCATGGCGATCGCGGGCGGCGCCCGTTTCGTGCGGGTGCTGTTCCTCGTCGTGGTCGGCGTGCTGATCGTGAAGCTCGGCTTCGACGTCTGGAGCGAGAACGCGGGATGAGCTGGCGCCAGGCTCACGAAGGGGCTCGGGATAGTGCGATCCCGAGCCCCTTCGCGTTCGGACGCGTCAGCCCGTGTAGGTGTCGACCGCCAGGATCTTCACCGGAATGCTGTTGCCGTTGGGCGCCGTGTAGCTGGTCTCCTCGCCGACGCTCATGCCCAGGATCGCGACGCCGAGGGGGCTCTCAGCGCTGTAGATGTCGAGGTCCGATCCGTCGGCGAGCTCGCGGCTGCCGAGCAGGAAGCGCTCCTCGTCGCCGAAGATCTCGGCGGTGACGACGGTGCCGATCTCGACGACCCCGCTCGCCTGCGGGGCCTCGCCGACAACGGCGTGCTTCAGCAGCTCCTCGAGGTCGCGGATGCGGGCCTCCATCTTGCCCTGCTCATCCTTCGCGGCGTGGTAGCCGCCATTCTCCTTGAGGTCGCCCTCCTCGCGAGCGGCCTCGATGCGCGCTGCGATGTCTTTGCGGCCCGGCCCGGCGAGTTCATCCAGTTCGGCCTTGAGCCGGTCGTAGGCTTCCTGGGTCAGCCAGGTCTGGGTGGGCTCGGCCATGTCGATCCTCGTTTCCTTGGTTTTTCCGGACGTCGCAGTGCGCCGGTGCGCCGTGTGCGCGGATGCTCAGGGATACACACAGCGCCCTGACCGAGTCAGGGCGCGACAACCAGGATACCAGCGACCCGCTACTCGACCACCCAGCACTCGCGCGCGGTGGCCGCGGTGGCGGGATTGGTGGTGATGAGGCGGGTGGTGACGGCGTGCGTGTGCTCGTCGGTGAGGGGCAGCTCGACGATCTTCCACCCGACGGTCGCCTTCGCCTCGTTGAGGGCCTCGACGGCGCACGCGACAGGGGTGCGCGGAGGCGCGCTCACCTCGAACTTCACGTCGAGGGAGAAGTCGCTCGCCCGAGTGAAGCCGATGTCCTGCCACGAGACCCGGTTGGTGTTCTGCCAACCGCTGAAGAGCAGGAAGCCTATGCCGGCGAGCACCAGCAGGGCGGCGGCGATCCACGCGAAGCGGCGGTCGATGCTGCGGCGTCGGCCGGTGCCGTAGCGATCTTCGAGGGCCTGCCTCTGATCCGCGGAGCCGGCGGATGTGTCGGCGGCCGGGGCAGCAGCTGTGTCGGTCGCCGAGGCGGCTGTCGTGCCGGCGTCCGCACCCCTGGAGGCTGCCGCATCCGCCGACTCCGGACCGCGCGAGGGATCGGGGTCCGCCGCCCGCGCTGCCGCCGCATTCAACACGGGAACCTCCGATTCGCACTGGGTAAACTGTGTGATCGTTGCCAGCGTACCGGGATCCGCCCGGGAAGCGCGTGAGAGGACCCGCATGACTCTGAGGTTGATCGCGGTGCACGCCCACCCCGACGATGAATCGAGCAAGGGCGCCGCGACCTATGCGCACTACCTCGCCCAGGGCGTCGAGGTGCTGATCGTCAGCTGCACCGGGGGCGAGCGCGGCGACGTGCTCAACGATCTCGTCGCTCGGGATCCGAAGAGCCGCCGCGATCTGGCGGGGCTGCGCCGCGAGGAGATGCAGAACGCGCAGCGCATCGTGGGGTTCGAGCACCGTTGGCTCGGCTACCAGGATTCCGGGCTGCCCGACGAGGGGGACCCCGTGCCTCCCGGGTCGTTCGCCGATATCCCCGCCGAGGTGTCGGCCGAGGCTCTGGTGCGCGTGGTGCGCGAGTTCCGCCCGCACGTGATGATCACGTACAACGAGCAGGGCGGGTACCCCCACCCCGACCACATCCGCTGCCACGACGTGAGCCGCATCGCCTGGGAGCGCTCGGGCGATCCCGCCGCGTACCCCGATGCAGGTCAACCCTGGAGCATCAAGAAGCTCTACTACGAGGAGATCTTCAACGCCGAGCGCGTGAACACGGTCTACCAGTGGCTGCTCGATCACGAGCCCGAGTCGCCCCTGATCGAGCAGCTCTCGGAGGTCAGGGAGCGGATGTCGAAGCGCGCCTATCGCGGCACCGCGAAGATCGAGGTCGGACGGTTCTTCGACCAGCGCGATGAGGCGCTGCGCGCCCACGCGAGCCAGGTGCCGCCCGACAGCGCGTTCTTCTTCTGGCCCAATGAGCTGCAGCGGCAGGCGTGGCCGTTCGAGGATTACCGGCTCGCGGCGTCGCGCGTGGCGACGAGCGAGTTCGAGGCCGATCTGTTCCAGGGAATCGAGGAGGGCGCGTGAGCGTGTGGAGTGTGGTGGCGCGAGTCGCCGAGGAGAGCACGGAGTTCGACCCCGACAAGGTGACGCCCGGGTTCGAGGGTTTCGTGTTCACCGCCCTCATGGCGGCGGGCATCATCGTGCTCGGCTTCCTGCTGGTGGGGCGGCTGCGGCGCAACGCGTACCGTCACGAGGTGCGCGAGGAGATCGAGCGGGAGCTCGGGGAGAACGGCGGATCGCGGGAGAACGACGGATCCGCCGGGCGTGATTCCGAATCCGACCCGCGGGGCTGAATCTTCGTGAGCGGTCGCGACGAGCAATCCGGATTCGATCTCGGATCGGAGCCCGAGGTCTACGGCTCGGGGTTCGACGCCGAGGAGCGCTGGCCGGGGGAGGCCTGGGGTGCTCCGGCGCCGGAAGCCGCCGCGGTGACCGCAACGGCTGCCGCGGTGACCGCAACGGCCGCGACCGGCGGCGCGCATGTCGGCGATGACCCGCTCGCGGTGCTGTCGCAGGTCTTCGGCTACGACTCGTTCCGCGGCGACCAGGAGGCGATCATCCGCCAGGTGGTCGGCGGGGGCGACGCCGTCGTGCTCATGCCGACCGGCGGCGGCAAGTCGATCTGCTACCAGATCCCGGCGCTCGTGCGCGAGGGCACCGGCGTGGTGCTTTCGCCGCTCGTGGCGCTCATGCACGACCAGGTCGCTGCGCTGCAGCTCGCCGGCGTGCGCGCGGCGGCCCTGAACTCGGCGATGTCGGTCGAGGATCGCCGCGAGGTCGAGCGAGCGTATCGCGCGGGCGAGCTCGACGTGCTCTACCTCGCCCCCGAGCGCCTCTCGGCCCCTGGCACGGTCGAGCTGCTGAGCCAGGGGCGCATCGCGCTCTTCGCGATCGACGAGGCGCACTGCGTCTCGCAGTGGGGCCACGATTTCCGCCCCGACTACCTGCGACTCGGTGCCCTCGCCGAGCGCTGGCCCGACGTGCCGCGCATCGCTCTCACCGCGACGGCGACGCCCGAGACGCACCGCGAGATCACCGAGCGGCTGCACCTCGATGGCGCGCGCCACTTCGTGTCGAGCTTCGACCGCCCGAACATCCGCTACCGCATCGTCTCGAAGCAGAGCGTGCGCGCGCAGCTCATCTCGTTCATCCGCGGGGAGCACGCGGGCGACGCGGGCATCGTCTACGCGCTCAGCCGTAAACGGGTCGAGCAGACGGCGGCGGCCCTGCGCGACGCCGGTATCGACGCGGTGGCCTACCACGCCGGTCTGCCCGCGGAGCAGCGGCTCGACGCGCAGACCCGATTCCTTCGGGAGGACGGCGTGGTGGTCGTCGCCACGATCGCCTTCGGCATGGGCATCGACAAGCCCGACGTGCGGTTCGTCGCGCACATCGATCTGCCCAAGTCGATCGAGGGCTACTATCAGGAGACGGGCCGTGCCGGCCGCGACGGTCTGCCGTCGGACGCCTGGCTGGCGTACGGCTTGCAGGACGTGGTGCAGCAGCGGCAGATGATCGAGTCGGGTGACGGCGATGCCGCGACGCGGGCGAATCAGACGCGCCACCTCAACCAGATGCTCGCGCTGTGCGAGGGCGTCGAGTGCCGTCGCCGCTTCCTCATCAGGTACTTCGGGCAGCAGGCGCCGGAGACCTGCGGCAATTGCGACGTCTGCCTCGATCCGCCGAAGCTGTGGGACGCGACGATCCCGTCCCAGATGCTGCTCTCCACGATCATCCGAACGCAGAAGGAGCGCGGCCGCACCTACGCGGCCGGCCAGCACATCGACGTGCTGCGCGGCGTCGGATCCGAGCGCGTCACGCAGATGCGGCTCGACGAGCTCTCGACCTGGGGCATCGGCAAGGAGTGGTCGGTCGCGCAGTGGCGCGGAGTGGTGCGGCATTTGCTGGCCGCGGGACTCGTCGAGGCCCGCGGCGAGTGGGGCGTGCTCGCCCCCACGGAAGCTGCGAAGCCGGTGCTGCGAGGCGAAGAGCGGGTCATGATGCGCGAGGAGGTCGTGGCGCGGGCCGCCCGCGGCGGGCGCACGGCGGATGCGGGATCGGGATCCGGATCCTCGAAGCGGTCGGCCGCGGCCGCCGACCTCTCGCCCGAGCAGGCCGAGGTCTTCGAACGGCTGCGGGAGTGGCGCGCGGGCGAAGCGCGCAAGCAGGGCGTTCCGGGGTACGTGGTGTTCGGCGACGCGACGCTCGCCGCTCTCGCGGTGCACCGGCCCTCCAGCGACGAGGAGATGCTCGCGATCTCCGGCATCGGGCAGGTCAAGCTCGAACGCTACGGCGCCGCCGTGCTCGAGGTGCTCGCGGCCGGCTAGCCGGAGGGCGGCTGAACGGCGGGATCGCAAGGGGGTAGGATCGGAAGGAAGGGTCGCGAACCTGTGACTAGACTGAGAAGGTCACATTCCGGCCTGGCGAACCTCAGGCGGGAAACGCACTACCGGGGGGAACCAGATGAAGATCACCACGATCGCGCGCGTCGGCGGCGCGCTCGCCGCAGCCGCGCTCACGGTCTCGCTCGCGGCCTGCTCTGGGGGACAGAGCGTCGCGGATGCGTGCAGCAGCGCAAGCGAGGCCATGCAAGAGGTCAACGCGAACACGAGCAGTCTGATGCAGGAGGCCATGTCGGGCGATGCCGACTACGCCGAGCTGTTCAAGCCGGTGCAGGAGGCGCTCGCCGACGCCGAGAAGAAGGTCACCAACGAGGAGGTCCTCACCCCGCTGAGCAAGGTGAGCTCCGAGTTCGACGGTCTTGTCGAGCAGCTCTCGGGCCTCGAGATCCCGAACATGGACGAGATCGACCCGACCGATCCCGCGGCCATGGAAGACCTCGAGAAGATGCAGGCCGATCTCGAGGAGGCCTCCGCTTCGATGCAGGAGCGCGCCGACGCCCTGACGAAGGCGGGACAGGATCTCGCCGAGGTGTGCAACGCCGGCTGATCCGAAGGGATGCCGGCTCGACCCCGTCTACCTCAGGTAGACGGGGTCGAGCGCTACCAGCAGGGCCGCGGTCCAGTGGCAGAGGAACGCCAGCACCGTCAGTGCGTGGAAGATCTCGTGGAAGCCGAACACGCCGGGCACTGGGTTCGGTCGCTTGAGTCCGTACACGACCGAACCGAGCGTGTAGAGCAGACCTCCCACGATCACGAGCACCATCGCCGCGGCGCTCGCGTGGTAGATGTCGACCATGTACATCACCGCGGCCCAGCCGAGCAGTAGATACAGGGGCACGTAGAGCCAGCGCGGGGCCCCGATCCAGAACACCCTGAAGCCGATGCCGAGCAGCGCCCCGGCCCAGACGAGCACGAGCAGCAGCACACCCTTGTCGAGGGGCAGCGCGAGCAGCGCGATCGGTGTGTAGGTGCCGGCGATCAGGAGGAAGATGTTCGCGTGGTCGAGGCGCCTGAACACCTGCTTGGTGCTGGGCTTCCAGTTGAAGCGGTGGTACAGCGCCGAGACGCCGAAGAGCAGCATGCTCGAGAGCATGTAGATCGCGGCCGCCCACTTCGCCACGGGGCCGTGCGCGAGTGAGATGAGCACGATACCGGCGGCCGTCGCCACGGGGAACATGCCCGCGTGGATCCATCCGCGCCAGCGCGGTTTCGGTTCGGTCGCCGGGGTGGGGGTCGGCTCGTCCGACGGCGCGCCTTGCGGTGCATCGCGAGGGTGGTCGAGCGCGTCGGCGAGCAGCGGCAGCGACAGCCTGTCGGGCTCGGGGAACGGGCGCCGGTCGCCGGGCTCGGAAACTGGGTGGGAGGCCTCGGAGGAGCCGTTCGTGCTCATCCTTCGAGTGTATGTTCCATACAGTTCTGCCGGGGCATATATATGGGGATCCCCAGGCAGGCGCCCCGCAAACCCTCACCGCGCAGGCGATACACTCTGAGGGTGAACGCCCAGCCCACGACGCCGCGCGCCGGACTGCTCTACCGGCTGTATCAGCGACGCCTGCGCCGGGAGATCGATCCTCGCCGCGTCCCGCAGCACATCGCGGTGATCGTCGACGGCAATCGGCGCTGGGCCAAGCAGCGGTTGCAGGAGCGGGCGGCGTTCGGGCACCGCGCGGGCGCGCAGAAGGTGCTCGAGTTTCTGAGCTGGTGCGAGGACGCCGGCGTCGGCACGGCGACGCTGTACCTGCTCTCGGCTGACAATCTGCGGGCCCGGGATCGCCAGGAGCTCGAGGATCTCTTCGGTATCATCGCCGGGCTCGCCGCGGAGCTCGCCGAGAACCCGCGCTGGCGCGTCAAGCACGTCGGCTCCTGCGACGGGCTCTCGCCCGAGCTGGCAGACGCTCTGAGCGAGGCCGAGCAGCGCACCCTCGATCATGAGGGGCTGCACATCAACCTCGCCGTCGGATACGGCGGCCGCAGCGAGATCACCGCGGCCGTGCGCGACATCATCTCCGAGCATCAGGCCGCCGGCGGCACGATCGACACGCTCGCCGAGCACCTCACACCCGAGAGCATCGGCGAGCACCTGTGGACGCGCGGGCAGGCCGACCCGGACCTTGTGATCCGCACCTCGGGCGAGCAGCGCCTCAGCGACTTCATGATCTGGCAGTCGGCGCACTCCGAGTTCTACTTCGTCGAAGCACTGTACCCAGACCTGCGCGAGGTCGACTTCCTGCGCGCGCTGCGCGACTACTCGTCGCGGCAGCGCCGGATGGGGGGCTGACGTGAGTATCGGTGCGCGCGCATCACGGGACGCGAGCCTGCCCGACCTGGGCGGGCAGCGGGTGCTGGTCACCGGCGCCTCCGGCGGGATCGGGGGCGGGATCGCGCGGCGCTTCGCCGCGGCCGGTGCTCGTGTCGCCGTGCACTATCGGGGCGCGTCAGCGGCCTCGGTCGGCGCCGCCTTCCGCCTGGTGGAGGAGCTGCGCGAGCACGGCTCTGACGCCGTCGCGGTGCGCGCCGATCTGGGGGAGGCGGGAGCCGCGGCGCGGCTCGTGGAGGAGACGGTGCACGCGCTCGGGGGCCTCGACGGGCTCGTGAACAACGCCGGCATCCAGCCGCTCGCGCTTCTCGCCGAGACGTCGCGCGAGGAGTGGGACGAGGTGATCGCGACCAATCTCGGCGCGGTGTTCGAGCTGTCGCAGGCAGCGGCTGCCGAGATGCGAGTACCTGAGCTGCCTGAGTCTGTCGAGGGCGGCCGCCCGAACCGCTGGATCACCCACATCGCCTCGATCGAGGCGAGTCGGCCCGCCGCTGCGCACGCGCACTACGCGGTCGCGAAGGCCGGGCTCGTGATGCACGCGCGTGCCGCCGCTCTGGAGCTCGGGGAGGCCGGGATCCGGGTCAACACGGTGTCTCCCGGGCTCGTGGAGCGGCCGGGGCTCGCCGAGGCGTGGCCCGAGGGCGTCGAGAGCTGGATCTCGCACGCCCCGCTGGGCCGCCTTGCCACTCCCGCCGACATCGGCAATGCCTGCGTGCTGCTGGCGTCGTCAGCGGCCTCGTTCATCACGGGGCAGGATCTCGCGGTCGACGGAGGCATGCTCGCCACCCCCGGGTGGTAGTGGATCGCCGTGCCTGTCCGAGGCTGACGATACAGTGGGCGTGGATCACAGGGAGGCGCGATGACCGAGACCGTACTGAGAGCCGACGCGATGCTCACCCCCGGCGGGGTGGTGGTCGACGCCGAGCTCGCATTCGATGCCGACGGGCGCATCACCTACGCGGGATCCGCGAGGCCGGAGAGCATCGCGAATCTCGATGGCGCTCAACCGGGCGCTTCGAGGTTCGAGAGCGCCTCGGGCATCCATGAGACGGGCGTCCCCGCGCATTCCGGCCGCGTCACGCACGATCTGACGGGGCACGTGCTCATGCCGGGCCTGGTGAACGGTCACACCCACTCCGCGATGACGCTGCTGCGAGGCGTCTCCGACGACGAGGGCTTCATGCCCTGGCTCGCTGCGGTGCAGGCGCTCGAGCAGCACCTCACCCACGAGGACGTGGAGGTCGGGCTGCAACTCGCGATGGTCGAGATGATCGAGACGGGCACGATCGCCTTCGCCGACATGTACCACTGGGACGAGCCGCTCGTCGAGCTGGTGCGCTCTGCGGGCATGCGCGCGATGGTCGCGCTGGCGTCGTTCGCACCTGAAGCAGTCGGCTTCCCGGGGGTCTCGTCCTGGAACGGCGCCGAGGCGACGGAGCAGACGGAGGCGCTCGCGGAGCGATACGCGGGCGATGCGCAGATCCGCATCGCCTACGGCCCGCACGCCCCCTACACCTGCCCGCCAGACTTCCTGCGCGAGGTCGCCGCACGGGCGATCGAGCGGGGGATCCCGATCCACACCCACATCTCGGAGTCCGCCGCGGAGGTCGCGCAGATCACTGAGCAGTACGGTGCGACTCCGGCTGCCCATCTCGACGCGCTCGGCCTCTTCGAAGCCGACGTGCTCGCGGCGCACTGCGTGCACCTCACCGAGAGCGAGATCGAGCTGTTCGCCGCCACAGGCACCGCCGTGAGCCACAACCCCGTTTCGAACCTCAAACTCGGCAACGGCATCGCGGCGCTGCCGGCCTGGCAACGGGCCGGGCTGCGCATGTCGCTGGGCACCGACTCGGTCGCCAGCAACAACACCCTCGACTTGTTCGAGGAGATCAAGACCGGTACCATTCTGCATCGCGGTGCCCACCAGGACGCCTCGATCGTGCGGGCCGCGGACATGCTCGATATCGCCACGCGCCGCGGGGCCGAGGCGATCGGTTTCCCCGACTCCGGCGCGCTGGAGGTCGGACGGTTCGCCGACGTGATCGCGCTCGACGTATCGGGATCCTCAGCCACTCCGCTCGATCTCGCAGCGGAGCCGGGTGCGCTCGTCTCGCACCTCGGTTTCGGTGCGACAGGTGCCGACGTGCGGCACGTCTTCGTGGGCGGGCGGCACATCTACGCCGACGGTGAGCACCTGACGCTCGACGCCCCCGCGATCCGTGCTCGGGCGGCCCAGGCGCGGGCTCGTTTGCGAGCCGCAGCTGAGGGAGCCATCGGCGAGGAGGCCGCCGGAGAGAATATGTGACCTGCGGAATATACGGTGGATCTGCTACCGACCCTCAGTTCCCGATCCCAGCCCCTGATCGCCCCGACCGAAAGGCCAATCATATGCCCGTACGACTTCCCGCCGACGCCGAACTCCCGCTCCTGCGCGCTCGCGTCTCCGATCTCGCAGAGCGCGCCCTCGTGGTCGGTGATCCCGCCCGTGCGGCCCGCGTAGCCGAGCGCCTCGATGACGTGCGACAGCTCTCGGCGAACCGCGAGTACCACGTGTATGCCGGTACGCGCCGAGGCGTTCCGGTCACGGTCGCCTCGCACGGTGTCGGCGCGGCAGGCGCGGCGGTCTGCTTCGAGGAGCTGGCCCGCGGCGGAGTGACCCGGATCATCCGCTCGGGCACCGCGGGAGGTATGCAGCCGAACGTGGTCGACGGTGCGATCGTCGTCGCGACGGGCGCGGTGCGAGCCGACGGGGTGAGCCACCAGCTGGTGCCCACCGAGTTTCCCGCCCTCGCCACGCCCGAGCTCACGATCGCGCTGAAGCGCGCCGCGACCGAGACCGGCCTCGACGTGCACAGCGGCATCGTCGTGACGGGCGACATGTTCTATCCGAGTGACGTGATCACCGGCGTGGACCTGCGCATGTGGCAGCGCGCGGGCGCGGTCGCCGTCGAAATGGAGGCCGCTGCGCTGTTCGTGATCGCGTCGCTGCACGGCATCGAGACCGGCGCGGTGTTCGCGATCGACGGCAACCCGCTCGCGGCGCAGGACGAGTCGATGGACGGCTACGACCCCTACCGCGAGGTCGTCACGCGCGCGGTCGACGGGGCGCTCGAGACCGCGCTCGACGTGCTCGTCGCGTAGACGCCGCGCGCTCGCGCGCGAACGGGGAGTCCCATATTGCTGCTGCCCGAGTGCGGATCGCAGCAATATGGGACTCCCCGTTCTGTCTTTTCCTTCTGGGCGGCGCAGAGGCTACGCCAGGCGGGAGCGGTCGAACGCGTCGAGGCTGATGCCCTGATCCAGCACCTGCTTCGCCCACTCCTTCGCGGAGTGCAAGCTGTGGTCGCGGTAGTTGCCGCAGCTCACGGCCTCGGTACCGGGCACGTCGTCCCAGGTCACTCGCTCGACCAGATCCTCGAGCGAGCTCTTGATGGCCGCGCCCACCTGCTCCGGGGTCGGCTCGCCCCAGACGATCATGTGGAAGCCGGTACGGCAGCCGAAGGGCGAGATGTCGATGAGCCCGTCGAGGCGCGTTCGCAGCAGCCCGGCGATCGTGTGCTCGATGGTGTGCAGGCCGGCGGTCGGGATCTCTCCTCGGTTCGGCTGCACGAGCCTGATGTCGTAGTTGGAAATCGCGTCGCCCTTCGGGCCGTGCTCCACACCGATCAGGCGCACGTAGGGGGCGAGCACCTTCGTGTGGTCCAGGGAGAAGCTCTCAACCTCGGCAAGTTCGACATCGCTCATGCCGCCAGTGTAGCGAGGAGCCGCACGGGCGGTATAAGCGCGAAGTGGGAGTCGCGACACACTGCCTCACGAAGAGCGAGGCGGCGCGTCGCGACTCCCACTGGAGCGAACCGGTGCGCGGATCGCGCGACCGGCTCACAAGAGGGTGGCTAGGCAGCGCGAACGAGGTCACGCCGCGTGAGGGCGATGCGCGCGCGGGAACCGCGCGGAGCTTCGGGATCCTCAGTCACGTGCACTTCCCAGCCGACCTGGTCGAGGCGGCGAAGATCGTCGCGGGCCTCGTCGAGGCGGTCGGTCTCGACCAGATACAGGGTGCGCCCCTGAGAGCGGTACACGGAGCGGTGCTGCGCCCAGTCGGGCACGAGCATCTCGTGGTCAGCGCCGAGGGAGTGGTAGGGGGTGCGCAGGGGGCGTTCGCGCCTCTGCTGCAGATCGATGATGTTGGTGGTTTCCATGATGAGTCCTTTCGAGGGCGCACCACCGTGGTGCGCCGGATTACGGTGTGCGCACGGCTCATGCCAAGGCGGCCGTGTGGAAGGGCCGGACCGTGCTGCTGAGCTTCGCGGGACTCGCGGAGTTGATCTCTCGACGCCTTGAATCTGTCCGATTGCTTCGGGCGGAAACGCGGGTCGCTCACAAGCTCAGTTCTACAGTTTAGAACATGTCTTCGAAAAACGCTAGTGTGGTTCGAAGATTCCTCCGCCATGACATCGCAGTGGCACGCGGAATCCCCGAGATCCGCGTCGATCGGCAACCCGCGCCGTGAGGAGTTCCCATGCCACAATCCACCACGCTGCTCGTCTTCGCGCATCGAGATGAGGCCTCGGCGTTCGCCGACGTGCCGCACCTCGTGACTGGCGTGGGAAAGGTGAACGCCGCGGTGTCGCTCGCGGCCGCGCTCGCCGCGGGCGGGATCGACCAGGTGGTGGTGCTCGGCACGGCGGGGGTCGTGAGCGACGGACCCGAGCGACCGAGCCTCGAGGACGTCTACCAGATCACGGGCGTGGTGCAGCACGACTTCTCGCTGCCCTCGCCGGAGCTGCGTCCGGCGGGCCCCGCGATCCTGCCCCCCGAGCGCACCGCCGTGATCGCGACCGGGGACGTCTTCGTGCAGAACGACGCGCAGCGCGCTCGTATCGCGGGTCTCGGTGCCTCGCTCGTCGATATGGAGGCGTACGCCTACGCGAGCGTGTGCGAGCGTCTCGGGGTGCCCCTGCAGTTGTTCAAGGTGCCGTCCGACTTCGCCGACAGCGCGACCACCGATGAGGAATGGGACACCATCGTCTTCCGCAAGAGCGAGCAGCTGCGGGAGTTCTGGGAGCGGCTCGCCTGACGCGACACATGACGAAGGCCCCGGATCCGTTGACTTCTCAAGGATCTCGGGGCCTTCGCTCTGGCGGTGACGGTGGGATTTGAACCCACGGTGCGGGGTTACCGCACACGACTTTTCGAGAGTCGCACCTTCGGCCGCTCGGACACGTCACCGCGAAAAAGAATACGGCATCCGGTTGCGCAACGCGAATCGAGGCGGGAACATCGGGCGTGTCCAATGGGCAGCGCTGCAGATCTCAGCGGCGGCGGGTCCCAGCCAGGGGTGACCCTGGCCTCGACCCGGCCGCCGAACCGGGAACGGCCCCCGACCCCGACGGTCCGGCCCCCGCACCCGCCTTGCGGGCTTCCTCGCCGCTGATGAGATTGCCGAGTCGCGCCTTCATCGCCTCTCTGCTCGAGACTCCGAGCTTGGCGCGCGCCTGCGCGAGGTGCGATTCGACGGTGCGCACGCTGCAGCGCATGCGCTCGGCGATCTCGCGGTTGCTGAGGCCCTCGGCCGCGAGTTGCGCGGTGACGGTCTCGCGCGGGGTGAGCCGTTCGCGAGGCGGCGTGGAGATCGCGTCGGCGTTGAACCAGGGCACGCTTCGCGCGGCGCTGGTACGAAGAGCGGCGAGGCGCGCATCGGTCGCGGTCACACTGCCGCTCGCGCGACGCCGCAGGAAGATGCGTCGGGCTTCCCGCAGCGCGTACGCCGCGGGTGCCCGGAAGCCGAGGGACTCGAGGCTCTCGGCCGCGCGGAGCAGCGCTGCCGGATTCTGGGCGCGCAGGGCCTCGAGATGCGCGCGGATCGGCCCCTGGTGCGGCAGCGCTTCGAACTCTCCAGGGTCCCCTGAGCCGATTCGCGCGCGGCCCGCGGGTGATGCGGGATCGGCGAAGGCCTCCGCCCGTACGCTGTCGAGCTGCCCGGAGAAGTAGATGAGCACCTGCGTGCTGTACAGCCGCAGCGCTTGCGGGTTCTGATCCTGGTCGAACGACAGGTGACTCACGTTTCTGATGAAGTCGGTGAGGCGGAAGGCGATGAAGCGAGGAAGACGATCCGCGAAGCCCTCCCACTCCAAGAGCGAGCGCGTCAGGTCGCCGTGGAGGAAGGCCGTGCGGGCGGCGAAGAGGTGGGTGAGCCAGATGCGGTGGCGGGAGGATCCCGGGAGCCGGTCGACGAGGTTGCGCAGCCGGGGAGCATCGTCGGCGAGCCCGGGTGAGAAGAACCGGATGACGCTCTGCGCGACGACCGCCGTCGAGAGGACATCTCGCAGGCTCTCGGAGGCGTGGACCGCGAGGCGGGCGATCCGCGGTTCGACATCGTCGACGTTGAAAGAGCGGTAGCGCACGCCGTTCAGCGCCGCTTCGAAGGAGAGCAACTGCTGCGCCAGCAGTGAGATCTCGGGTCGCGGGTGAGTGCGTGCGATCCGCAGCAGTTCAGGAGCGTCTTCGGCGAGCGGCTCCGCGTCGTTCCAGCGTCGGATCACCAGCTGTGCGTCCGACCACTCCGGGTCGTCGGGAGTGATATCGGGATCGGGTTCGAACGGCAGGCCGACCTCCGCTGCCAGGTTGCTCCGTAGGAAGCCTGCGGCGATCCTCTTCTCAGGCTCCGTCGGTGGGAGGTCGCAGTTGCCGTGCGGCGGAGTCGCGCCGAGAAGCGACTGCAGCCCCACATGCGCGTCGCGGAGCACGGTGACGAGTCTCGCGCGGGCGAGGGGGCAGAGGCCCGGGCCTTGCTGGCCCAGGCGCAGGAGCAGATCGCGGGCCCTCGCGCCCTCGCCGAAGTTGACAAGATCGCCGATTACACGCTTCAGGAAGGATGCGTGCTGCTCGCTGAGCAGAGGATCGGAGGCGATGGATCGATCGTTGCGACTGAGTACGCCGGCGCAGAAGATCGCCTCGTGGTCGGGGAGCGGGATCCCGTAGGCCTCTTGTGAGAGCAGGTGGGTCGCGGTGCTCTGCCGAACGCGTCCGAGCGTATCGGGTGTGGTCAGACTGCGCACGGCTGCGGCGTAGAGTCCCGGCACTCCGAAGAGTCCCGGTGAGTCGGGGTGGGGGAGCAGAAGGCCGCTGTCGAAGAGCCTCGACTGCGTCTCAGCCCCGAAGACGTCGGCGATACCGCTGCGGCTGCGCGGGCCGATCTCGGAGAGCACGACGGCCGCGGCGATCTGCTCGGAGGTGAGTTGCGCTTCGGCCATGCGGATGGGGTGGTGCAGCGTCGACAGATGCAGGTCGGAGGCGTGCGTGCGAAGGATCTTGGGGCGCGGCGTGCTCGAGAGGGATCCGCTGCGGTGCAATTGCAGCAGCGTCAGTGCGGCGCCCGGCAGCCCCCAGGAGAGCTGCTGGATGGCGGCGACCGTCACCGATGACAGCGGCTCGGGGCTGGCTCGATGCACGAGCCGGGCGATCTGGTCGTCGGAGAGCGGTTCGAGCCGGATCGGTTGGATGCGCTCGAGGATGCTCCTCGCCTCCGGGAACCGCTCGTGGAGGCGCCGCATGCGCTCGCCGTACCCCGTGGAAGCGGATGACTCGGTGATCGTGGCGAGCACGTTCGATCCCGCGGCAACGCGTTCGGCCATCGCCCGCAGCGCTTCGGACGAGGCGAATTCGCAGTCATCGACGAGTGTCAGCGCGCCGGGCGGCAGCTGTTCGATGCGTTGCGCGGCATCGGGGTCGGTGCCCTCGACGATGAAGTGCTGTACATCGTGCTCGGAGAGCGACGCTGAGAGCGAGCGCAACAGGTGGGATTTGCCGCTGCCGTTCGGCCCCGTCACAAGGACCGGATCGGAGGTACTGAGAACATGACGCAGGATCGTCTCCCGGACCTCCTTGTCGGTCGCTTCAATCGCCCCCTGCATGATGCTCCCCCTTGATCGTTCAGCAGTTCCCCCACAAAAGTTCCCCAACAAATGTGCTACTGAACATGCACCACACTAGATGGTTCTTCGGGCTTGCTTCCGGCGGCTGCGCACGGCGTGGCCGTTCCGTTATGCGACACGCCCGCATCATCTCAGGGATCCTACCTCTCTATCTCAGTATTGATCGGTCTGCGAATGAGTAGTGATCGGTGGGAACGTGCGGGCTGCGGAGACTCGTGGACCTCCTGAACCTTTGCTGAGAGTCTCAGTTCGGGTGTCTCTGCGTCCTCGCACGGTCTTCGTGCGGCGGCGGAGGCGCGCACTGGACCATTGCCAAACAACGAGATGACTGGGGAGTCTCTTGGAAAATAAGAACGAACTAAAGAGACGGAGCCGCAGACGCGGCTTCCGTGCTCTTGCGCTCGGCGCGGCGACGGTGACCGCTGTGGCAGGAGGGGTGGCGATCGCGCCGCTCACTGCCTCGGCGGACACGGTCGACATCACCGCCGACTCGGCCGCGCACGGCCACGCTCTGTGGCTCGACGCGCTTTCTCTGGACGTAGCAGGTACCGCGTCCTCGCTCAGCGAGTTCCCGGACAACGCCGGACCGAACACCGAATCGCTCAATCTCGAGGCGCTCGGCCTGCTCAACGTCGACCTCGGCGGGATCAACCTGCCGCTGATCGGCGATGGCACGAACGGCGGCCTGCTGCATCTCGGCAACCTCGGAGCGATCTCGAGCTGGTCGTCGTCGCCTTCGCTGACGGAGTCTTCCGCTTCCTCCGGTCTCATCAACGCCGACGGTTCGCTCGATTTCGATGCGGATGGAAACGGCGCGAACTTCGAGCGCGGCAAGCTCGATGCGACCGGTCTGCTGCGGCAGGTGCTGAGCGACGAACTCGTGAATACGGTGCTGAGTGAAGCCTCGGTGAGCATCGGTGCACTCGGATCCCGCGCGGACTCCGTCTCGGGCGAGGTCACCAGCGAGTACATGTTCTCGGGCCTCGGCCTCGATGTGAAGAGCCCGCTCGTGGCGGATCTCACCGGTGAGATCGACGGCGCGGTCGGTGGCATCCTCGCACCGATCGAAGCAGCGATTCAGGACGGAGGTGCCCTCAGCACCGCGATCGCCAACCTGGTGAACACGCTGGACGGGCTTCCCCTGGTCGATGCGCAGCTGAACGCTTTCGGTGTCGACACGACGTCTCTGACGACCGAGGTTCGTGAGGCGCTGCTGCAGACCCCGCTCGAGAACGCCGAGGGATCGGTCTCGATCAGCCTCGCCGACGGCACGATCCACGTGGATCTGGATCGGCTCGTGGTGGATGGCTCGGGCGCGACGAGCCTGAGCACCCTCCCCGCGAACACCCCGGTGCTCGACGACGCCACTGTCACCGCGATTCTCGACGGTGTGAGCGATGCGCTCATCGGCAACGGCCCGAACTCGCTCGTGACCAAGGCCGTGGACCTCATCACCCAGGGGATCTACGACCTCGCGGTGACCCTGGATGTCGAGGTGGGCCTGAGTGTCAACTACCTCCTCGGGACGCTCGACGTGGCCAAGGGACCGATCACCGTCAACACGAGCATCGGCAGCCTCATCGGCGCCGAGGGATACGACGCTCCGGTTGTGAACGTCGAGGGTGTGACGCTGCTGCCGGGCCTTCCGATTCCGGTGAACATCGGCACGCTGCTGCAGCCGGTCGTCGATCTGCTGACCTCGACGCTGACCACCATCGGCGGCGAGATTCTCGATCCGCTCGTGAGCACCGCCGTTCAGAACGTGCAGCCCGCGCTCATGACGGTGGTCGAGGGCGTTGTCGCTCCCGTGATCTCCGCGCTCGAGCCGCTGCTGCAGAACCTGCTGACCATCACGATCAACGAGCAGCCGACGCTGGCCGGCGGCCAGGGTGACTTCGGCGAGGGCAGCTTCACGGTTCGTGCGCTGAGCATCAGCCTCCTGCCGAACGTCGCGACCAACGGCGCTGTGTCTCTGCAGCTCGGATCGTCGACCGTCGACGCTCTCGACGAGGTGCCGGCGACGCTCCAGGCTTCGCCGAACCCGGTGCTGCAGGGCGGCACCGTCACGCTGACCGGCGCGGGCTTCGAGCCCGGAGAGGACGTGGAGATCACCCTTCCCGACGGCACCACTACCACGGTGACCGCCGATGAGAACGGCGCGATCGAGACGACCTGGGATGTCCCCGCCGACTACCCCGTGGGCGAGGCCGGCTTCTCTGCTGAGGGCCAGACCTCCGGCCGTACCGCTGACGCGAGCACGGTCGTCGAGGCCGAGGGCGACGCCGGTGCGAATGTGAACGCTTCGGCTTCGGCATCCGCTTCGGCGACGGCCGACGACAACAGCAACGCCTCGGCTCAGGCCGCGGCTCAGGCTGCTGCCGATGAGGACGCGAACACGACCGCTTCGGCGGCCGCGGACGTGACCGCCGACGCTGCCGCTGCAGTTGCGGCGACCGCGGAAGCCTCGAACGAGGCTTCGGCGAACACGCAGGCGGCTGCTTCCGCTTCGGCTCAGGCTTCGGCCGACTCGACCGCTGATTCCGCTCAGGACGCCGATGCGTCGGCTGCTGCTTCGGCTGCGGCGACCGCTGACGCGCAGGCTGCTGCTGCCGCTTCCTCGGAGGCCGCTGCTGAAACTACCTCCTCGGCCACCGCCTCTGCCACGGCTTCGGCCGACGTAGATGCGAACGCGACTGCCGATCCGACGGCTGCCGCGACTGCGACGGCTGACCCGGATGCGACTGCGACTGCGACGGCTGATCCGGATGCGACTGCGACTGCGACGGCTGATCCGGATGCGACTGCGACCGCGACGGCTGACCCGGATGCGACTGCGACCGCGACGGCTGACCCGGATGCGACTGCGACCGCGACGGCTGACCCGGATGCGACTGCGACCGCGACGGCTGACCCGGATGCGACTGCGACCGCGACGGCTGACCCGGATGCGACTGCGACCGCGACGGCTGACCCGGATGCGACTGCGACCGCGACGGCTGATCCCGACGCGACCGCAACCGCGGACGCCGACCCTGACGCGAACGCGACTGCTGACGCTGACGTGAATGTCAACGCTTCGGCTTCCGCTTCGGCCTCGGCTGATGCCGCTGCTGATAACGAGGCGACCGCTGCCGCTCAAGCTGCCGCTGAGGCTGCTGCCGATGAGGACGCGAACACGACCGCGTCGGCTGCCGCCGATGTGAGCGCGAACGCTGCTGCTGAGGTCGCTGCGACGGCTGACGCCTCGAACGAGGCTTCGGCGAACACGCAGGCCGCTGCTTCCGCTTCGGCTCAGGCCTCGGCTGACTCGACCGCCGACTCCGCTCAGGACGCCGACGCGTCGGCTGCTGCTTCGGCCGCTGCCAACGCGGACGCTTCGGCTGCTTCGGAGGCCTCTTCGGAGGCTGCCGCGCAGGCGACCTCGTCGGCTACCGCTTCGGCTTCGGCTTCGGCCGATGCGAACGCGAGCGCCGATGCTGATCCGAGCGCAGCCGCGACCGCGACGGCCGATCCCGACGCGACCGCGACCGCCGACGCCGACCCCAGCGCGAGCGCTGAGGCCGAGGCAGAGGCTGACGCCGACGCCGATGTGAACGCATCTGCTTCGGCAGCCGCATCGGCCCAGGCCGATGTCTCCGCCGACGCTGCCGCTGAGACCGCTGCTGAGACCTCGGCGACCGCCGACGCCTCGACCTCGGCGACCGCCGAGGCGTCCGCTGCCGCGGATGTCAGCGCCCAGGCTGCGGCTCAGGCCGCCGCCCAGGTTGCAGCCAGCGCCGATGTCGAGGCAGACGCGTCGCAGAACGCGTCGCAGGACACCTCGGCAGACGCCAACGTCGCTGCGAGCGCTGCGGCTCAGGCGAGCGCCGAGGCTTCGGCTGATGCCACGGCGTCGGCTACCGCTTCGGCTACGGCCGAGGCCGATGCGGCATCCGCTGCAGAGGCTGCTGCCAGCCAGCAGGCGAAGGCTGCATCGACGGCCAACGCGGCGGCATCGGCCTCCGCCTCGGCCAGCAGCCAGGGTGCGTCCGAGGGTGCGGCTCACGCCAGCGCCAAGGATCTCGCTCGCACCGGTGCCGACCAGGGCGGCCTCATCGCCGCTGCCGGTCTGATGCTGCTGCTCGCGGGAGCCGCGGGTGTGGTCGTCGCGAGGCGCCGCACCGCGAACGCGGGCCGCTGAGATAACCGGTGAGGGGGTCGCGCCTTCGGGCGCGGCCCCCGATCCGCGTGGCCGGGGACGCCGATCGGCGACCCCGGCCACGCTCTGGTTTTCGGGAGACGCCGCCACCCCATAAAGTGGAGGCACTGTGGTCGCAGGGGATCGAGAAGGCGACCGCACCGCATCGAGTTTTGACACGCATTGAGAGCTATGGGGGAGCCATGCCGAACACGAGAACACCGGAGCGCGAAGATCCGGTTTCCGCGGCGTCTCGGGACGATGCCGGGGTCCGCAGTGAGGCGCCCCCGGCGAAGCCCGCACCCAAGCCCAAGGTCTGGGTACGGCTCGTGGCCCTCGCGGCCGCACTGTTCACCGCGTGGCACATTCTGGCGTCGTTCCTGTGGATCGCGCCGTACAGCGCCAACGCTCGCGAGATCGTACCGGGCGGGCAGAGCACCCTCAGCTCCTACATGATCCCCTTCTTCGGCCAGTCGTGGAGCGTGTTCGCGCCCGAGCCGATCAACGGCGACTATCACTTCAACGTGCGGGCGACCCTCGCCGACGGCAGCGAGACGGGCTGGGTGAGCGCCACCGATGTCGAGCTGTCGATGATCCGATACAACCTCTTTCCACCCCGGGCCGGCATTCAGTCGAGCGAGGTCGCCTCCAACTACAAGGGCGCCTATGACAAGCTGTACGCAACTCAGCGCACGGTCGTCGGCGGGGACTTCGTCGTCGAGAACTGGGAGGTGGGCCTGCAGGCAGCTCTCGAGAAGCAGCCGGATCCGCAGGCCGCGGACGGAGCGAACGCGCAAGCCGGCAACACCGCCGAGATCACGAAGCTGCTCGCCGAGGAGCACCGCACCACGGCCTACGCCACCCAGGTGGCTCGCGCGATCTGGGGCGACGACGTCGAGAAGGTGCAGTTCAGGGTGAGCCGCCAGAACATCGTGCCGTTCGCCGAGCGTCACAACCCGCAGGCGCAGCGCCCGGAACCGACGGTCGTGCTGCCCGGCTGGCGGGCGCCGATCGTCGAAGAGGGGCAGAACGACGGCAACTTCGCCGAAGTGTTCCGCGGTCAGTTCGAGAGGATCACGCGATGAGCAAGCAGCGTACGCGCACCCAAGCCGCGCCCGGCGCCGAACGCGCGGGGTCGGCGGCGAACGACGCCGATCGCCTCGAGGCCGTGAGATCTGAGGAAGGATCGGGATCCGGATCCGCCCAGGCCGGCACGCCGGTGGCGCGTTTCTTCTCGTTCATCGGCAGCGTCATCGCGGCCGCCTGGCTCTCGTTCGCGAACACGATCGGCGACGCGCTCGCCTTCTTCGAGAACTGGCTGTTCAACGGCAAGAAGGCGCTGTACGGCATCGCCGTCACCCGCATCGTGTTCGGTGTCACCGCTTTCGGGCTGCTCGTCTCGAATTTCAGCACCCGCCTCTACACGTTCGGGTCGGGGTCGGCCTGGAACGGCGAGATCGCCGAGCCGGTCAGCGACTTCCCGAAGATCTGGCTCTTCAGCGCGTTCCACGCGGTCGCGGCCAACGATGCGGCCTTCACGGTGCTCTACATCCTGCTCATCGTGCTGGCGGTGCTGTTCGCGCTCGGATGGCGGTTCCGGATCGTGCTCCCCGTCTTCTTCATCGGGTGGATCAGCTTCATCGAGATGAACGACATGGTCGGCGATCAGGGCGACAACATGTTCCGCATCGCCATGATCCTCATGTTCTTCACCGACGCCGCCGCACGCTGGTCGTTCGACGCCCGCCGCCGCGCGAAGCAGGAGTGGTTCGCCCCCGGATCCTCACCGAACCTGATCGGCACCGCGCTGCACAATCTGGCCCTCATCGCGCTCACCGCCCAGGTCGCCTTCGTGTACGCCTCCGGTGCGCTGTACAAGGCGCAGGGCGCGCCGTGGGCCGAGGGGCGAGCGGTCTACGACCCGCTGCACACGGCCCGGTTCGGCACCTGGCCCGTGCTCAGCGACCTCATCACCGCGTGGGGGCCGATGGTCGCGATCGGCACCTGGGGGTCGATCCTGCTGCAGGCCGCGTTCCTGCTCGCGCTGCTCTCGCGGCCGACCCGGCTCATCGCGCTCTTCGGCATCCTGGGATTCCACGTGATGATCGGCGTGCTCATGGGGCTGCCCTGGTTCTCGCTGACCATGATCGCGATCGACTCGATCTTCATCCGCGATCGCAGCTGGGAGCGGCTCGACTCGGGCGTGCGGCGGAGATGGCGGGCGGCGATGGGTCGCTGAGGCCCTGCCTTCCCCCTTTCCCGTGGTGAATGCCCGCTCGATTTCGGTGAAACGGCACGTCCCCTCGCCGAAGCCGAGCGGATAGTCTGTGAATCTACCGGTAGCACACACGCAAGGAGCTAGCGCATGGGTGAACCACTGACCGAGGAGCAGATCCAGACGGTGCGGGAGGGCTACCCGGGCTCCTCCGCGGGCGGTGCGACGATGCTCGCCCTCGGGGCGCTCGTGAACGGCGAGCCGCGTGCCGACGTGCAGATCACGATCCCGCTCGGCATGCTGAACCGGCACGGCCTCATCGCCGGGGCGACCGGCACGGGTAAGACGCGCACGCTGCAGGTGCTCGCCGAGCAGGTGGCGGCTCACGGCGTGCCGGTGTTCGCCGCGGATATAAAGGGCGACCTCTCGGGCATCGCCGTGGCGGGGGCGCCGAACGAGAAGCTCCTTGCTCGCACCGCCGGTATCGGGCAGGAGTGGCAGCCCCGCGCCTCGCCGACCGAGTTCTTCACGCTCGGCGGCATGGGCGTCGGCGTGCCGATCCGCACCACGATCGAGAAATTCGGATCGGTGATGCTCGCCAAGGTGCTCGGGCTCAACCAGACGCAGGAGTCGAGCCTCGGCCTCATCTTCTACTACGCCCGCGAGCAGGGGCTGCCGCTCGTGGGCCTCGACGACCTGCAGGCGCTGCTGGCCTACCTGACAGGGGAGGAAGGAAAGGTCGAGATCGCGCGGATCGGCGGTCTTTCCAGGCAGACGGTCGGGGTGATCCAGCGCAACGTCATCGCGTTCGCGGCCGAGGGCGCCGACGCCTTCTTCGGCGAGCCCGCCTTCGACACGGCCGATCTGCTGCGCACCGTCGTGGATGCCGACGGGACCGAGCGCGGGATCGTGAATCTGCTCGAGGTGCCGGGAGTGCAGGATCGGCCCGCGCTGTTCTCGACCTTCCTCATGTTCCTGCTCTCCGAACTCTTCGAGACGCTGCCCGAGGTGGGGGATCAGGACAAGCCGAAGCTCGTGTTCTTCTTCGACGAGGCGCACCTGCTCTTCGCCGATGCGTCGAAGGCGTTCCTGCAGCAGATCACGCAGACGGTGCGCCTCATCCGATCCAAGGGGGTCGGAGTGTTCTTCGTCACCCAGACACCGAAGGACGTGCCGAGCGACGTGCTCGCTCAGCTCGGCTCGCGCGTGCAGCACGCACTGCGGGCGCACACGCCCGACGATGCGAAAGCCCTCAAAGCGACCGTCTCGACGTACCCGACCTCGGGCTACGAGCTCGCCGAGGTGCTGCAGTCGCTCGGCACGGGCGAGGCGATCGTGACGGTGATGGGGGAGAAGGGGGCCCCGACTCCCGTGGCGTGGACGCGGCTGCGCGCGCCGCAGGGAGCGATGGACCCCGCCCCCGCGGTCACCGTGCAGGCGACGGTGCTGGTGTCGCCGCTGCAGCCGAAGTACGGCGAGGCCGTGGACGAGCGGTCGGCCGAGGAGATGCTCGAGGAACGGGCGGCGGAGGCGGAGGCAGCCCGGGCTGAGGAGGAGGCCAGGATCGCGGCCGAGAAGGAGGCCGCAGCCGCAGCGAAAGAGGCGGAGAAGGTCGCGGCAGCAGCTGAGCGGAAGGCCGAGCGCGAGGCCGCGGCCGCGGCGCGGAAGCGCGAGCAGGAGGAAGCCAGACGGGAACGCGAGCGCGCCGCGGCGGCGAAGAAAGCCGCGGACCGGGTCGGATCCGTGGTGACCTCGGGCGTGCGCACCGTGGTGAACCAGGTGCTGCGCAACCTCTTCAAGAAATAGGTGACTTCGTCCCTGAGCTTGTCGAAGCGGGCGGGCCCGTGAATGTCGGAGGCCGCCGTTAGGCTCGCCGTATGGCGAAAACGAGCAGTGGGTACGTGTGCACCGAGTGCGGATGGCAGACCTCGAAGTGGGTCGGGCGCTGCGGGGAGTGCCAGCAGTGGGGTACGGTCGAGGAGCGGGTCGCAGCGGGAGCGTCGCTCGCCCGCACGACCCGTGCCGTGGCGCCGGGGGCGGGTCGTGAGGCGCGTCCCATCACCGAGCTGACGGGGGAGTCGGTGCAGCACCGGCAGACGGGCATCGGAGAGCTGGATCGGGTGCTCGGCGGTGGCGTCGTGCCGGGGGCGGCGATCCTGTTCTCGGGCGAACCCGGCGTGGGCAAGTCGACCCTGCTGCTCGACGCCGCGGCGCGGGCTGCGTCCGCGGGGGCTCGGGTGCTGTACGCGAGTGGCGAGGAGTCGAAGGGGCAGATCCGCATGCGCGCCGAGCGCACCGGGGCGCTGCACGACACGCTGTTCCTCGCGGCCGAGACCGATCTCGCTACCGTGCTCGGTCATATCGAGGCGGTCGACCCCGCACTCGTGATCGTCGACTCGGTGCAGACGCTCGCGAGCGGCGAGGTCGACGGATCCGCGGGTGGCCCCGCGCAGGTGCGCGAGGTCGCGTCGGCGCTCATCAGAGTGGCGAAGGGGCGGGGCACCCCGGTGATCCTCGTCGGGCACGTGACGAAGGACGGTTCGGTGGCGGGGCCGCGCCTGCTCGAGCACCTCGTCGACGTGGTCTGCCACTTCGAGGGCGACCGGCAGACCTCGCTCCGGTTCCTGCGCACCCTCAAGAACCGCTTCGGGCCGACCGACGAGGTCGGCTGCTTCGAGATGCAGGATCGCGGTATCGCAGAGGTGCCCGACCCGAGCGGACTGTTCCTCAGCCGGTCCGCGGCCCCCGTGAGCGGTACCTGCGCCACCGTGGCCATGGAGGGGCGGAGAGCGCTGCCCGTGGAGGTGCAGGCACTCGTCGCGAAGAGCGCGACCCCCAACCCGCGACGCGTGACCAGTGGCGTCGACCCCTCCCGTGTGGCGATGATCCTCGCCGTGCTCGAGCGCAGAGTCGGCGCGCGACTGCACGACCAGGACGTGTACGTGTCGACCGTCGGCGGAGTCAAACTTGTCGAGCCGGCTGCCGACCTCGCGATCGCGCTCGCGGTGCTCTCCGCCATCACGGACCGGCCGCTGCCGCACGATCTCGCCGCCTTCGGCGAGATCAGTCTCGCCGGCGAGGTGCGTCCCGTCGTGGCGGGCGGCCAGCGTGCGAGTGAGGGGGCCCGACTCGGATACACCCGGGTGGTCGATGCGGCTGCCGAAACGCTGCAGAACGCCCGTAAGCAGGCCGGGTTGTGACGGAGGAATGGTCTGCGCGCTCCCTCGGGTTCGGCCGGGCCGCGGTGCCGTGTGCTGCGGGGGCGCCGCCTCTCTCGGGGAGGGGTAGACTGGGCGACCGTGAGTAAGAACACGGTAGACGTCGTCCTCGTCGGCGGTGGCGTAATGAGCGCCACTCTTGGCACTCTGATCAAGCAGGTCCAGCCCGACTGGTCGATCGAGATCTTCGAATCCCGCTCCCAGGTTGCGACCGAGAGCAGCAACGCCTGGAACAACGCGGGCACCGGCCACGCCGCGCTCTGCGAGCTCAACTACATGCCCGAGGGCAAGGACGGCAGCCTTTCGGCGTCCAAGGCCATCGACATCAACGAGCAGTTCCAGCTGTCGCGGCAGTGGTGGTCATCGCTCGTCAAGCAGGGCGTGCTGCGCGATCCCTCATCGTTCATCAATGCAACCCCGCACATGACCTTCGTGCGCGGCGAGGCGAACGTCGACTACCTGCGTCGGCGCTATGAGCTGCTGAAGAGCGAGCCCCTGTTCTCCGACATGGAGTTCAGCGAGGATCCCGCGCAGATCGCCGAGTGGGCGCCCCTGCTCGTCGACCGCCGCGCCAAGGACGAGGTCTTCGCGGCCACCCGCTCCGAGAGCGGCACCGATGTCGACTTCGGCGCCGTCACCCGTCAGCTCATCGATCACCTCGTGGCCGAGGGCGCTAATCTGCACCTCGAGCAGCGCGTCTCCAAACTGCGTCGCCAGGCCGACGGTACCTGGAACGTGCACGTCGAGAACCTCTCCGGCCACGGCCGCACCATCGTCAACGCCAAGTTCGTGTTCGTGGGCGCCGGCGGCGGCGCGCTGCCCCTGCTGCAGACCTCGGGTATCCCCGAGATCAAGGGCTTCGGCGGCTTCCCGATCAGCGGCAAGTTCCTCAAGTGTGACAACCCCGAGATCGTGAAGCAGCACCGCGCCAAGGTGTACGGCAAGGCCGCGGTAGGCGCACCCCCCATGTCGGTGCCCCACCTCGACACCCGCATCGTCGACGGCAAGGAAAGCCTGCTCTTCGGGCCCTACGCCGGATTCAGCCCCAACTTCTTGAAGAAGGGCTCGTGGTGGGATCTGCCGGGATCCGTGCGCGCCCACAACCTCGGTCCCATGCTCAAGGTCGGCCTCACCGAGTTCTCGCTCGAGAAGTACCTCCTCGGCGAGGTGCTCGCGAGCCGCGAGAAGCAGATGGCGTCGCTGCGCGAGTACATGCCCACCGCCCGCACCGAGGACTGGCAGATGATCACCGCTGGCCAGCGCGTGCAGGTCATGAAGAAGGATCCCCAGAAGGGCGGCATCCTCCAGTTCGGCACCGAGGTCATCACCGGTGCCGAGGGTTCGATCGCGGGCCTGCTCGGCGCCTCGCCCGGCGCTTCGACCGCGGTGCACGCCATGGTCGGGGTGCTGCAGCGCTGCTTCCCCGAGCAGTTCGAGCGGCGCTGGAAGAGTGCCTTCAGACAGCAGATCCCCGCGCTCGGCGAGGGAGTCAACGGCGAGGCCGCGGCGGCAGCGGCGACGCTCGCCGAGACCGGAGAGGTGCTCGGTCTGGCGCCGGCGGCGCAGACCGAGGTCGGGGCCTGACCGACACGATACCGCCGGGTCCACCGGCCTACCTGCAGGGAGGGCGTCCGAGAGGGCGCCCTCTTCGCGCTTCAGGGGGCGTCTCGCCCGCGCCATGGTTCCGCTCCAGCGAGCCGCGCCCCGCCCCGGCTAGTGCGCTCCTCCTGCTTGGCGCGCTCCGCCTTGCCTGGAGCGCCCCGCCCTGCCTGGGCCTTCTGCCTAGACGCACAGATCGGCCTTCAAGCACACCGAAACCCGCGATCCGCTGTGCTTAAAGGCCGATCTGTGCGCGGAGGTGGGGGGGGGCGAGCCTGGGACAGCGGGTGGAAGCGGGGAAAGCGGGGGCAGGAGCGGGGAAAGCGGGAAGCGGGGGAAGCAGGAGATGCAGGCCGGGATCAGTCGGCGAGCAGGCGCTCGAGGTAGTCGGCGGTGTCCTCCCAGCCCTCGACCTCGTGGCAGGCCACGCCGAGCGCCTTCACCGGGTAGTCGTTACCGTCGGGGTCGAGCCGATCGCCCACGAACAGCATGTCGTCGAGCGCGATCCCCGTGTGCGCCTCGAGCTTGCGCATACCGTAGGCCTTGTCGATCCCGCGCCGCGTGATGTCGACCGAGGTCGAGCCGCCGCTGCGGACCTCGAGGCCGGGCAGCCGATCCGCCACCGCCGCGCGCAGCGCGCTCTTCTTCGCGCCGTCGGGGTCCCACTCCTGCTTGGCGTTGACGGGGGCGCGCTGGCCGAGAGCGGAGAAGGTGACCTGCGATCCGCGATCCTCGAGGATCTCACCCCAGGGCTCGGCCTCCCACAGCCCCAGCCGCTCGGCTTCCTCGCGGAGCGCGGTGAGCGCGGCGTCGCGCTCCTCGGGGGAGAGGTTCTCGCGGTAGACGGTAACCCAGCGGCTGCCCTCGCGCCGCTCGTAGCGTGTGCCGCAGGTCGGCAGCAGGTGCAGGCGCTCGAGGGCGGCCTCGTCGACGCCCTCGAACGCGTCGAGCCGGTCCACCAGCTGCGTCTGGAACTGCTCGAAGTTGCCCCCCGAGATCACGGCGACGGCGGTGCGCCCGAGCAGCCGCGCGAACACGGCGAGCATGCGCGGGTCGACCGGGGATTTCGAGGGTGCCAGGGTGTCGTCGAGGTCGAATGCGATGAGGCGGGGCAGCTCGGTCATGGCCCCTATCCTTCCACGAGACGGGCCGCTGTTCGCGTGGTCAGGATCGCCCAGGGGGCGTGGCTCAGATCTTCTCAGCCACTACCCGGAATCGAGTGAGGGAGGCGTCGAGTGAACCGCGGACGTACCCGATGGGCGACGCGGCGACCGTCTGGAGGAAGGAGACGGTCTCGGCGGTGATCTCCTCGCCGGGAATGACGTTCGGAATGCCGGGGGGATAAGCGGCCAAGGAATCGGCGGAGGTGCGACCGATGGCCTCGGTTGCGGATACGACCTCATGTCGGGAGAAATAGGCCGAGCGGGGGCGCATGGTCATCGGTCCAGGCTGAGGGAGCGGGGGGAAATCGAGAATCCCTCGGATCGACGTTCTGCTCGCGTGATCAGCGATCTCGAAGAGGGCTCGTGAGAAGCGCGCGAGGTCGGGTTGTTTTCCTGGCCCGACGAACGCCACCACCGCCTGAGCCGTCGAGATTTCGAGGTAGATGCCGTAGTCGGTCCCGAGGATGTCGCGAACGCGATGACCGCTCAGGCCGGTCACGGAGACATCGATGGAAACACGCAGGGGATCATGTGCGACGATGTCGGGGAAGGTGGTGAACTCATCGGAGATGATCGAGTAGCGACCATCTCTTCTGAGGAGGTTCCGCAGCTCTTCGACAGCGGTCAGCGTCTTGCCGATGAGTTCCTCGCCGTGCACCAGAGTATGACGCGCCACATCCAAGGAACCGAGCAGTAGCGCGCTCGCGCTCGTGGACTGCGTCAACATGTAGGCGCGATCGAGCATCGGCTCGAGCTCCGCCGCGAAGGGCCCCTCACCGAGGTGGAGCATGGCCGACTGGGTGAGACTGCCACCCAGCTTGTGCGTGCTCGAGACAGTGAGGTCGGCGCCCAACCTGGTAGGCGACTCGGGGAGGGACGGATGGAATCCGAAGTGCGAGCCCCACGCGCCGTCTACGACGAGTGGCGCACCGTGTCGATGTGCCACCTCTGCGAGAGATGCGACATCGGCGACAGCCCCGAAATAACTCGGAGTGATGACGTAGACGGCGGCGACCGACGCGTCGTCCCGTGCTGCCTGCGTCAGCACTTCGTCGAGTGCGCGCGGATCGACACCGTGGTTGATGCCGCGATCTTCATCGATGCTCGGGAAGACGAATCGGGGGACCAGATCACCGAGGAGGACCCCGTCGGTGAAACTGGAGTGCGCGCTGCGCTGCGCGATCACGGTGTCTCCGGAACGCATACCCGCGAGGGCGAGGGCTGCCATGCGGTTCGCCTGCGACGCACCATTAGCGAGGAACCAGGTGCGTCGAGCTCCCCAGGCTTCAGCAGCGAGACGGGTCGACCGAATGAACGGCGAATCCGGGCCGACGTCGATTCCGTTGATCAAGGGTGGGATGTCCATCGCGAGGGCACGCTCCCCGCAGAACCGACTGAGCTCCTCCGAGAGTCCATCCGGCGTAGCCCCGTGGCCGGGGACCATCAGGTTCACGGTGTTGCGTGTCGCCTGGGCATCAAGAGCCGTGGCGTATGGGGTTGTCGTCTGGTCGTACGGGGGGTGCGACATCGCTGGACTCCATCGTTGAGGATTTCGCTGAGTTTTACGATTGTTACATTCTAGATTCATTCTCGCAAAATGTTTATCTTGAAAACTTCTAACCAATGGTAGATAGTGGTGTGCAGGTCGCCTTTATCTAACGATGTTTAGAACGGGTCATCCTGGACAAAGTGGTCAGCGCGGCATCGCCGAGCAGCGATATGGAATCAATGGAGATAGACGAGACATGAGCACACGAGTTCCGTTCAAGAATCTCGCTGAAGCAGAACGCCTTGCCATGCGGCGGCTTCCGAAGCCGGTCTGGCTCGCGGTCAAGGCCGGTAACGAGAAGGGTCTCACCCCGGCGGATAATGAGCGTGCCTTCACCGAGCTCGGCTTCTCCCCCACGGTCTTCGACCGCCCCACCTCATTCGACATGAAGACCTCGATCATGGGGGTCGAGATCGATTTCCCGGTGATCGTCTCCCCGGTCGGCGCCCAGATGATCCATCCCGGCGGCGAGGTCGCCGCTGCGAGTGCCGCCGCCAGGCAGGGAACGGCGATGGGACTGAGCTCGTGGGCTACGGACTCGCTGGCCGATCTGCTCAAGGTGAACCAGAACGTGTTCTTCCAGCTCTACTGGGTCGGAACAAGGGAAGAGATCGAGAAGCGGGTACTCGACGCCAAGGAGCAGGGAGCGAAGGCATTGATCGTCACGCTCGACTGGTCGCACACACCTCGTCGGGACTGGGGCGTGCCGCCGGCGCCGCCCTCGAACATGGGGTTGAAGACGCTCATGCGGTTTGGCCCTGCGGGCCTCGCCCGCCCGCGCTGGCTCAGCGGATTCTTGCGGGAAGGCCGGATCCCCGACGTCAAGGTCCCCAATCTCTGGGGGCGCGACAAGCAGGACATTCCCGGCTTCGGATCGGCCTGGTCGGTGTTCGAGCAGACCCCTGCGCCGACCTGGGAAGACGTGAAATGGCTCCGGGAGCTCTGGGGTGGCCCGTTCATGGTTAAGGGGATCAACACGATCCGTGATGCCAAGCTCGCGGTCGATCTGGGCGCCGATGCGATTTCGGTCTCGAATCACGGCGGCAACAACATCGACGGGAGCCCGTCGCCGCTGCGCTACCTTCCTTACATCGTCGATGCGGTGGGGGACCAGATCGAGGTCATGGCGGACGGCGGCATCCGCCGCGGATCCGACGTGGTGAAGACGCTGGCGCTCGGAGCGAAGGCGGTCTTCATCGGTCGTGCGTACCTCTATGGTCTCGCGGTCTCCGGAGAGGCCGGCGTGTACGAGGTGCTCGACATTTTGAGGAACGGCATTCGGGAGACCATGTACGGCATTGGGAAGAGCTCCATCCGAGACCTCTCCCGCGACGACCTCATGATCCTGAACAGCGACTTCTTCGTCCCTCCGACGCAGTAGGACCCGTACAAGAATGCTCGAAGGAGAGGCTTCATCGTGACTGAAACCGTCATCGTCGTCGGAGCAGGCAGCGCGGGCTGCGTCGCCGCTGCCCGGCTCACGGAGGACCCTGATCGCACCGTCATCCTGCTGGAGGCGGGTGCGGACCGTGGCGGCGACGCCCAATTGCAATCGCTGAACTGGATGGACGCGCTCGGCCACCGCGACGCCTTCTATCCCGACCTCTTCGCCACCAAGGTGCAGGGCGGCGAATCCCGCCTCTATCAGCGGGGCCGCGGCGTCGGCGGATCGGCTTCGACCAACGCCATGCTCGCCCTGCCCGGCCTGCCGGGCGACTATGACAACTATGCGGATCGCTACGGACTGCGATCGTGGTCGTGGTCGAACGTGCAACCCTGGTTCGCGAAGCTCAAGCCCGCACTGGTGCGATCGTCCTTCGACGAGCAGACACCGGTCGACCGGGCGCTGCTCCGTTCGGGACGGGAGCTGGGGTTGCGCGATGACGTCGACGCTTTCACGCCCGAGGACGGGAGCGCCTTGCTCTACCGCACCGCCGATCGGAAGTACCGACGCTCGTCGCTCGAGCTCTGGCTTGATCCGGCCCGCGAGAGGGAGAACCTCGTGATCCGCCCGGACAGTCAGGTCGATCGTCTGATCCTCGACGGCGAGCGGGTTCGCGGCGTGGTTCTGGCAGATGGCGAGGAAGTGCACGGCGACCAAGTGATCCTCTGCGCAGGAGTGTTCGAGAGCCCCTGCGTACTCATGCGCAGCGGCGTGCAGCTGCCGGGACTCGGGCAAGGACTGCAGGACCACCCCGCGGCGTCGGTCTACTTCTCGATGAAGCCCGAGTATCGGTCCGCGAATCGGGGTATCCCCTGCATCGGCTCGGTGATGCGCTTGTCCTCCTCGGTGGGGGAGGGTGACCTGCACTTGCTGCCGCTGCACGGAGAGCTGATCGCCAGCACGCCCGCCGCGCACGGTCTGCTCATGGCGGCGGTGATGCGCACGAAGTCCAAGGGATCGCTGAGGCTCCACCCGGATCGCCCGCTCGCACCCCCGATCGTCGATGAGCAGATGCTCTCTCATCCCGACGACAGGCGCGCGATGCGCGAAGCGATCGACGCTGTGAGGACCGTTCTCGCGGGTGAAGCCTTCTCGGAGATCATCGAGCAGGCATTCATCGACGAGAAGGGGACGCCCCTCGACGCACTGCAGGATGATGCGTACTTCGATCGCTGGCTCTCTACGTACGTCGGAGACTACTTCCACGCGGTGGGTACCGCGCGCATGGGAAGCCAGGATGATCCGGACGCCGTGGTCGACGAACTCGGCAACGTGTTCGGCCTCGAAGGCGTGGCGGTGTGGGATGCGTCGATTCTGCCCGAGGTCCCCAGCGCCAACACCCACCTTCCCGTCGTCATGCTGGCCGAGCGCCTGAGCTCCGCCTACCTCAGTGGAACGCTCGTGTGATGCTCCCCGGGCGGGAACCAACGACCTCGGTCAATGAAAGGAAATTCAATGTCGAATGAAACGCCGTCGTCCCAGCGCTGGGAGCAGGCTCGGAAGGTGATCCCCCGAGGGGCCTCCTCAGGGCATCGGCTCGGCTGGGAGCAGGTCTTCGTGAAGTCGAAAGGGGCCTACCTCTGGGATCAGGAGGGAAACCGGTACCTCGACTTCCTGAACGCCTGGGGGCCGATCATCCTCGGCCACTCCGATACGCGGGTGAACGAAGCCGTGCTCGAGGCGGCGAACACCTGCGACCTGACGGGGGTCGGGCCCCAGTTCGGGGAGATCGAGCTTGCCGAGAAGGTCTGCGAGCTGATGCCTTCGGCGCACAAGGTCGTGTTCTGCACCTCGGGAACCGACGCGACCATGCACGCCGCTCATATCGCGCGGGCAGCGACGGGGCGCATGAAGCTGCTCAAGTTTCACGGGAGCTACCACGGGTGGAGCGACCACGTCGCCGTGGGCGGCGCGCGCAGCGACCTCACTCCCGCGGCTCCGCTCGACACCGTGAACAGTGCGGGACTCCACCCCGGGGTCACGGGTGACGTCGTCGTCGTCGAGTGGAACGACGAGGCCGGGTTGCGCGCCGCATTCGAACAGCACGGTTCGGATCTCGCCGCAGCGTTCGCCGAAGGGTACATCCACAGTTTCGGCTGTGTGCCGCCGCAGCCGGGTTTCCTCGAGTTGCTGCGAGAGCTCTGCACTGCTCACGGAGTGCTGTTCGTGCTCGACGAGGTGAAGACCGGCTTCCGGGCCGCGCTCGGGGGAATCCAATCGGTCAACGGCGTGATCCCCGATCTCACTGCCTTCGGCAAGGCGATCGCCAATGGTTACTCGCTGGCGGGCCTTGCCGGCCGCGACGAGTTCATGGGGCATCTCGGGGCGTACAAGCAGGGCGAGGCGACGATCGACGGCACCTACAATGCCAGCCCGTACGCGATCGCGGCCGCGAACGCGACCCTCGCCATCATGGAGCGAGAAGACACGATCTCTCGCATCTACGCGCTTGGGGAGCGCTTGCGCTCCGGGTACGCCAGCGCCATCGAGGAGACGGGCGTCGAAGCTGTCGTGACCGGCCTCGGGTCGGAGTGGGCAGTGTACTTCCGAGCGGAGGCGCCTCGGAACTTCCGCGACACGATGGACGTGAACCTGGAGCGCTACGCCGCCTACCAGGCGTCTCTTCTGGAGCAGGGCGTGCTCGAGACCACATCGGCCACGGGTGACCGGCGACTCAACGCGGCCACGAGCGAGGAGGACATCGATCGAGCGATCGAAGCGGCTCGAACGGCCTTCGCGGCGGCTGCGGCGGTCTGATGGCGGCCGATCTTCTGGAGCGGAGTCGAGCTTCGGAACCACCGGTTCCGAAGCTCCGGCTCTCCGAAAACATTCTATTCAATGAAGTATAGAAAGGCAGTGAACAAGATGAATTGGAAATCGAGAGGCCTTCGCGGCGCTGTGGCCGCGGGAGCGGCCCTCGTGCTCGTCGTCACGGCGGGGTGCTCGGAATCCGGGAATGGCGGGGGAGGTGCGGGCGGCGGCGACGAAGACATCACCATCGGGTTCGCGCTCTCCCAGAGCGGCAACATGGCTGGCTTCGACGCCGAACCCGGTGCGGCGGCGAAGCTCGCGGTGGACCAGATCAATGCCGACGGCGGGATCGACGGTCGGCAGATCCGAATGATTCAGAAGGACGTGGCGTCGGACCCCGAGACCGTCGGGGTGGTCGCGCAGGAGTTCCTGCAGGAGGGGGTCGACCTCATCGTGACTCCCTGCGACTTCGACCTGAGCTCCCCGGCACTCATCGCGGCCCAGGCAGCCGAGGTGCCGGCGGTCTCGATCTGCGCCGGCGACCCGAAGACTGCCGATCTCACCACGATCGGCGATTTCAGCTTCACGGCGAACGCGGGTTCGGACGTCGAGGGGGCCACCGGCGCCTCCTGGGCCTTCGAGCAGGGCTGGGAGAACGCCTACCTGCTGCAAGACGAGAGCATCGAATACACGAAGTCGGCGGGAGCCTACTTCGCCGGTGCCTTCGAGGAGTTGGGAGGCACGATCGTCGGGAAGGACAGCTTTCCCGGCGGCGACAACATCGACGTGAGCGCCCAGATCTCGAGCATCAAGGCTCTCCCCGAGGCGCCTGACTTCATCTACGTCGCCAGTTGGAATCCTGCCGGCGCTACGGCGATGAAGCAGATCCGAGAGGCGGGCATCGACGTACCGCTCGTCGGCCCCAACGCTCTCGACGGCCAGACGCTGCTCGATATCCTCGGCGGTGCGAGCGATGTCTACTACACCGCATTCGCGTGCTACGAGTACTGCTCGGGCGCGGCGACCCAGGAGGATCTCGATGCCTTTGTCGCGGACTTCACGGAGAGCAGCGGGTCGGGTCCGTCGAGCTCGTACGCGCTCCTCGGGTACAACATGATGCTGGCGATCCAGAACGCGCTCAGCGGAGCCGACACCGGGTCGGGGGCGAGCGTGCGGGACGCGCTGCAGTCGGCCGGGCCGGTGGACACGCCGATCGGCGAGATGACCTACTTCTCAGACACCTGCCACAAGATCATCGACTTCCCGATGTCGATCGTGAATGTGGCCGGTGGATCGGCAACCTTCGTCGAGCAGCACACGGCGAAGCTGGTGCCGGATCTCGGCGACGGTAACCCCTGCTCCGCCTCCTGAGGGGAGCGGTGACGGGCCCGGGTAGACATTTCCCGGGCCCGTCCTCTGCGTCACCGCGCGTAAACCCGGCGTGCGTTGTCGTGGCACACCATGCGGGCGATGCGGAGCGCTTCGACCTCGCTCCACTCGTCTCGATCGACGAAGTCCTGCAGCGCGATCGCGAGGCCGGCTCGCCAGAGTTGGGCGCCGAGGAAATGCAGTTCGGGGACGCCCCACGCGTCGCTCGAGTAGAGGAGCTTGCTGAAGGGCGCGAGTTCCAGTCCCGCTCTGATGATGGCCACCGATGCCGCCCCCGAGTAGTTGATGCCGAGCCCCAGGTCGAAGTAGACGCGCGGAAAGACCTGCGCCAGATAGCCCGCCTCACGGTGGTACGGGTAGCAGTGCAGCAGCATGACGGGTGAGGCGGTTTCGGGCAGCAGCCGCAGCCATGGCATGAGCAGCGCGGGGTTGCAGCGCGCAAGATCGAGGTCGGCGTCGCCGTAACCCACGTGAAGCTGCACGGGGAGGCCGGTGTCGGCGCCGCACCAGAGGAGGAAGCGCAGCACGGTGGGATCGGAGAGTCGTCGTCGACCGTCCGCATCGAGCCTGCGAACCGCGGCGACGGTCTCCTCGTCGCTGGGCCGAGCCGGTTCGAAATCGAAGCCGAAACGGTAGGCGATGATGCTCTTGAATCCTGCTGCCGCCCTGCTCGCCGTGGACAGAGCCGCACGGAATGCGGCCGGGAACTCCGCAGCTGCGAGACCCGACTCCAGAAGATGCTCGGCAACGGACTCGAGGCGGACGATTTCACGCACCTCCTGGGACGCCAAGGCGGCGAAGTCGGCGTTCGAGGCGAGCTCGGTCTCTCCTCCCACGGAGCCGGTGTCGATGAGTGATTCCGCGACGCCGCTCGCGCGTAGGAGGCGCCGAGAGACTTCCTCGTGGCCCAGGTGCAAGCGTCGCTCGAGATAGTCTGCGGGCTCTGCATGCCTCGGCAGGTCGAGGACCGGGGCGCAGTGCCGGCGAAGGGCGAACCCGACTTGGGAGTCCAGGTGGCTCGTGCCTTCTGGAGCGGGCAGCGCGGACTCGGTGAGCAGCAACTCGAACTCGGGCGCGGCGACATCTCGCTGGAGCACGCTGTGCACGTGGTGATCGACGAGTGGGAGCCGCTGGATGCGGTCGCGCAGGGAAGGCTGTTTCATGGGGCTCCAATCAGGCGGCAAGGGATTCTTCGACTTCGAATAAAGCAGTAGAAAAATTGAAGTTGTGTTGTAAATGTAACGTACGGTACTCTTTGAGGGGGATGTACTTCTTGTTACATTTTCTTCCAGATTTTAAGTACATGTTACCCATGGTAGGTACTGTCGAGCGGATCGGAACGGCCCGATCCGGCTATGGAATGGAGACCGCATGATGATGTGTGGGACACCTGGGCGATCCCGCCCGCATCAGCCCGATCGAGGTGATGCGCAATGACCGAGCAGGCACTCGTGCTCGAGCACGGAGGAATGCACTTCGACGGCGTGCGAGCGGTCGATGATGTCAGTCTCCGGCTCGAACCCGGAGAGGTGCTCGGGCTCATCGGTCCGAACGGCTCAGGAAAGACGACTACGCTCAACATGCTGAGCGGCGTCTTGCGCCCCTCGGAGGGTCGGATCCTCCTCGACGGTGCAGACGTGACCCGTAAGACGCTGCGCAACCGCGCGCGGGCCGGTCTCGTGCGCACCTTCCAGAGTGTGAAGGTCTTCGGCCGGCTGACCGTCGAGGAGAATATCGAGGCCGCGGCACTCGGCGCGGGGATGCGACGACGCGAGGCCCGGCGGGTGGCCGTTGAGACCATCGAAGAGCTCGGGCTCGGGGCTCTCGCTGAGATACGCGCAGATGCCGTGCCCGCGGGGCAGGTACGCAGCGTCGGCATCGCCCGTGCGATCGCCCTCCAGCCGAAGTACCTGCTGCTCGATGAGCCGGCGGCGGGCCAGAACGAGGCCGAGGCGCTGGAACTCATCCGGATCATCGCCTCGTTCGCGCGTGAGCGCGGACTCGGCGTGCTGCTCGTCGAGCACGACATGACAGTGGTGATGGGCACGTGCGATCGCCTCCACGTGCTCGACAGCGGTCGGACCGTCGTCTCGGGGGATCCCGAGACGATTCGCAAAGATCCGCAGGTCATCGAGATCTACTTCGGAAAGGGGTGACCGTGTCCACGCTTGAAGTGACAGATCTGTTCGTCCGCTACGGCAAGTCAATCGTCGCGGTGCAGGGCGCCTCCATCGAGGTCCGCGACGGGGAGATCGTCTCCCTGCTCGGTCAGAACGGTGCGGGAAAGTCGACCATTCTGAAGTCGATCGCGGGCATCGTCGCCCCGCTCTCGGGCAGTATCCGATACGGGGACCTCGACCTCACCGCGAAGGGGGCGCAGCGCATCCCCGCGGGCATCGCGTACGTGCCGGAGGACCGCGGAGTGTTCGCCTCGCTCAGCGTGGGTGAGAACCTGCGGCTCGGGGCGATCTCGCGTCGTGATCGCCACGAGGTCGACGCGGACATCGAATCCCAGCTCGAACGCTTCCCGATCCTCAGGAAGTATTGGAGCCGCGGAGCCAGTCTGCTCTCGGGAGGCGAGCAGCAGCAGCTGGCCATCGCCCGAGCGTTGATGATCCGGCCCCGACTCCTGCTCCTCGATGAGCCCACGCTCGGCCTGGCACCCATCATCGTCGATCTCATCTTCGACGTGGTCCAGCAACTGAACGCAGAGGGGGTCACCATTCTGTTGGTGGAGCAGAATGCGGTGCGTTCGATTGCGGTGTCCGATCGCTCCTACGTGATCCAGGCGCCCGGCAAGATCCTCGGCGACGGCGACGCACGAGCGCTCGCCGCAAACCCCGAGGTCGTCGAATACCTGGGATTCTCGCCTCTCGGCGAGACCGCAGAGAAGGGGGACTGAACCATGTGGATCCAGCTGATCGTCGACATGCTCGGCCTCGGAACGTTCTATGCCCTGCTGACCCTCGGGATCGCGCTGCTCTTCGGCATCCTCGGCCTGATGAACTTCGCCTACGGCGAGACGATCATGGCGGGCGCCGTGGTGCTGCTCATGCTCAAGGACTCGCCCTGGTGGGTGAGCTGGCCTCTCGCCATCGTCGCCGCCGTCATCGTCTCGGTGCTGACCGAGAGGGTCGCGTTCCGCTCGCTTCGGAACGCCGACCCCGTCACGCTCATGATCGCGTCCTTCGCCGTGAGCTCCGCACTGCAGGCGATCGCGCGCATGACCGCGCTGCCGAAGGTGCAGGGGGTGCCTCCGCAGGGATTCCTGCAGCACTCGATCTCGCTCTTCGGGGCGCGCATCAGCATGCTCCAGATCCTCACCCTCGTGCTGAGCGCAGCGATGATCGCGCTGCTCGCCATCGTGATGCAGCGCACCAGCCTCGGCGTCCAGCTGCGAGCGGCAGCCGAAGACTTCGAGATGGCGAAGGTACTGGGCGTGCGAGGGTCGTTCGTGATCATGAGCGCGTTCGCCATCTCCGGCGCGATCGCCGCGGTCTCGGCCATCGTGCTGGTGGCGAAGCAGGGCGCGGTGGGCGCCGAGATGGGCCTGCAGCCTCTCCTCATCGGCGTCGTCGGCGCGGTGGTCGGCGGGATGCGGAGCCTCAAGGGGGCCGCGTTCGGTGGTCTGCTGCTGGGCATGGGGACGGTCCTGCTCGAGACCTTCCTGCCCACCGAGCTGATCGCATTCAGGGATGCGTTCCTGTATGCGGCTGTCATCGGAATCCTCGTAATCCGGCCTCAGGGGCTGCTCTCCGGCGTAAAGGTGCGTGTGTCATGAATCTGTTCAGCCGAAATCGGAAACGGGTGCTCGCGACCGGCGCGATGCTCATCGCGATCGTGGGCGCCATAGCCCTGCTCGGAGCCTTCACCGACCCCATCATCGAGCGGGTCGCGGTGGGCAGTCTCGTCGCGGTGGTGGTGGTGCTCGGCATCTCGATCTACTCGGGCAACTCGGGGATCATGTCGTTCGGGCACGTCGCCTTCATGGCTGTGGGAGCCTACACCGCGGCCTATCTCACGATTCCCCCGGCTCTGAAGAAGAGCATGTTCTCGGACCTCCCAGAACCGCTCGTCTTCCTGCGGGAGGTCGAGGCGCCGTTCCCCCTCGTGCTGGTCATCGCGGGCGTCTGCGCCGCGCTCTTCGCTCTCCTCACCGCCCCGGCCATGGCTCGTCTGAGCGGACTCCAGTCGGGCATCGCCACGCTTGCCCTGCTGGTCATCACCTTCACGGTCGTCAACTCCTGGACGGCGGTGACGCGGGGTTCCTCGGCGATGATCGGGCTTCCGAAGCTGACGACGCCGCTCGTGGTGTTCCTGTGCGCGAGCATCGCAACCGTGGTGGCGCTCTGGTACAAGAACAGCCGCAGCGGCCTGCAGCTCCGGGCCTCGCGCGAGGATCCGGAAGCAGCGCTCGCGTCAGGCATCGCTGTCGGTCGCCACCGCGCCACCGCATGGGTGCTCAGCGCCGCTGTGAGCGGAGTCGGAGGAGCGCTCTACGCGGCCTTCCTGACGACGTTCTCGTCGAAGACCTTCTTCCTGTCGCTCACTTTCGGCTTCATCGTGATGATCGTGCTCGGGGGCTATCTCTCCACGAGCGGAGCGGTGATCGGAGCGATCTCGATCAGCGTGCTGCAGGAACTGCTCCGTCGCCTGCAGGACGGGCAGTTCACCGGATTCGCTCTGCCCGGCGGGGTGACCGACTTGGTGCTCTCCGCGATCCTTATCCTTGCTTTGATCAAGGCTCCGACCGGACTCATGGGTATCCGAGAGCTCGGTCTGCCGCAACGTCGAAGGAAGCAGGATCTCGCACATGGATGAATCACTGACACTCGCAGAGGTTCTCAAGAAGTCCTACGAGCAGCTGAGCCCCGCGGAGAAGCGCGTGTCACGAGCGCTCCTCGCAGATTACCCGGTCGCGGGCCTCGAACCGGTGAATCGATTGGCCGAGCGGGCGAACGTGAGCGCCCCCACCGTGTTGCGGCTGCTCTCCAAGCTCGGCATCGGCTCCTACCCGGACATGCAGAAACTGCTGCACGGCGAGATCGCGGCTCGCACCTCGTCCCCCGCCACCATGTACGACGAATCCGACGCGACGCAGAACGGCGCTGTGGATCACTCGCAGCGGGTGATCGAGCAGGGGATCACCGCGACTTTCTCCGGTCTTCCGATGGAGGACTTCGAGGCGATTGTGGCCCTGCTCGCCAATACGAAGCGTCGCGTGTGGACGACGGGCGGCCGTTTCAGCCGGCTGCTCGCAGAATACCTGTCGATGCACCTGCGGCATCTGCGGCCCAACGTCACGCATGTGCCCACGTCGCAGCAAGAGCGGGCGTTCGCGTTGCTCGACATCGGCAGCAAGGATGTCGTCGTCGCCTTCGACTACCGGCGATATCAGGAGTCCACCGTCGCGTTCATGCGACAGGCGAAGACCCAGAAGGCGGCGACCGTGCTCGTCACCGATCCCTGGCTCTCTCCGGCGGCGAGGCACTCCGATTACCTCCTCTCGAACGCGGTCGTCGCGGCGTCACCCTTCGATTCGATCACCCCCGGGTTCGCCCTCGTGGAGACGCTCATCGCGTCCCTGGTCGAAGCGCTCGGCGTCGATCCCGTCGACCGAGTGCGCCGCTACGACGGAATCGAGGATCTCCTCAACGACAGGAGCGTCAGCGGCGACGGCGCCGGCGACGCATGACAAACAGCAAAGGAAAGACCATATGACTACGCCCATCGCCGCAATCCTCACCTCGGACCTCGCCGGCCAGGTGCGGGGACGCGCCTTCCCCGCCGACGAGATGAAGGACTACGAGCGATCGGGTTCGGGGTGGGTGCCGGCGAACCTGGCGCTCGACTCTTTCGGACGCATCATCACCCCGAACCCGTTCGGGTCGATCGGGGATCTTCGGATCATCCCGGATCCCGCCACTCGTGCGTCGATCGCCAACGAGACCGGAGGCCAGCCGGTCACGGTGATGCTGGGTGACCTCGTGAATCCCGACGGAACTCCCTGGGATTGCTGCCCGCGCACCTTCCTGCGCGAGGCGATCCGGGATCTCGAGAGCGAGACCGGCTTGCGTGTCATCTCGTCATTCGAACACGAGTTCATGCTCCGCGACGCGGACCGCGTACCCGGTCGCAAACCGTTCTCCCTCGAAGCTCTGCTCACGTATGAACCGCTCGGCTCGAAAGTGATCCAGGCGCTGCGAGATGCCGGGCTCGAACCTGAGATGTGGCTCCCCGAGTTCGGCGACCGGCAATGGGAGGTGACCCTCGCTCCGGCGCCCGCCCTCCAGGCGGCCGACCGCGCGATCCTGCTCCGCGAGATCGTGCGCAACGTAGTGCGGACCGAAGGGGAGCGGGCCACCTTCAGTCCGATCGTCGAACGGGACGGCGGTGGTAACGGAGTGCACATCCACGTGAGTCTCATTGACGAGGAGGGGGGTCCCGTGTCATACGATCCGACGCGCCCCGGCGGGCTCTCCGAGACCGCCGGATCGTTCGCCGCGGGTCTGCTGCGCTACGCCGCCGCCTTCCAAGCGCTCACCGCATCTTCAGGCGTATCCTACGAGCGTCTCGCTCCGGGGCGCTGGAGCGTGGGCGGGCTGTTCCTCGGCGAGAACAACCGAGAAGCGCTGCTGCGGATCTGCCCCCTCTTCGACACTCCCGGGGCAGATCACCGCAAGCAGTTCAACCTCGAGTATCGGGGTGCCGACGCGACCTCGAATCCGTGGATCGCGCTGGGGGTGCTCATCCGCGCCGGGCTGGAGGGCGTGCGCGCGGGCCTCCCTGCCCCCGACGTCGTCTCGGGGGATCCGGAGACGCTGACGGAGGAGCAGCTCGCTTCCGCGTCGCACGGACGAATGCCCTCGTCCCTCGTGGAGGCGATCGCGGGACTGGAGGCGGATGAGACGGTGGTTTCCTGGCTGCCGCAACGGCTTCTCGAAACCTTCCTGACTGTGAAGCGGGCGGAGCTCGCCTGGCACGCCACGCTTTCAGAGCAGGACCGATATCGCGTTTATGCCGAAGCGTATTGAGTTGCTGTCGGACCAGGCAGGAGAGGAAAGATGACCGAAGTGACGGCTGACCCGTGGGACCGCTTCTACGCGGCTGTGGCCGAGGAGATCCCGGCGGCGCTGCAGTTGCGCAGACGGCTTCACATGGCGCCGTGCATCTCCGGTGAGGAAGGTCCCACTCGCGACCTCGTCCTTGAAGAACTCGGATCGCCCGAGTGGGATCCGGTGGCAGGAACGGGAGGTCTGGTACGTATCGGGCCGAGCGACGGCCCCGCGATCGCGGTGCGCGCAGAACTCGATGCGTTGCCGATCGTGGAGGAGACCGGTGCGGCGTTCGCTTCGAAGAACGGCGCGATGCACGCGTGCGGGCACGATGTCCATGTGGCGGCGGCCGTGGCGCTCGCGCGTGCTGCACAGCGCGTGATGCTGCCGATCGCTCTCCTGCTGATTCTGCAGCCCCGCGAGGAGGCATACCCTTCAGGAGCCCGCGACATCTGCGAGAGCGGCCTGCTGGAGCAGCAGGGGGTGCGTGAGGTCTTCGGGGCGCATGTGCACCCGCGCGTGCCTGCGGGCGGGGTCGCTGTCGGCGAGGGGGCGGTCAACGCCGCAGCCGACGAATTCGCGATAACGGTGCGAGGTATCGGCGGGCACGCGGCGTATCCCCATCACGCGCGTGATCCCATCGTGGCCATGGCTGCGGTGATCGGGGCGGTGCAGATGCTCATCAGTCGCAGGATCGATCCGATGCGTCCGGCTGTGCTCTCCTTCGGTACGATCAACGCAGGCAGCGCAGCGAATGTCATCCCCTCGGAAGTCCGAGCACGCGGCTCGATCCGCACGATGCACCCCTCCGACCGGGCTTTCCTTCACGCTGAGCTGGCCCAGACGGCTTCGAAGGTGGCCGCTGTGCACGGCTGCAGCGCCGAGGTCGTCATCACTCGCGGAGAACCGGTGCTTTACAACGATCCCGAGTTGTCCCATGCACTGAGCCGTGCGCTGGAGGATCGCGGCGTCGAGATCGTGGAGCCGATGCGTTCGTGCGGCGCGGATGATTTCTCCTATTACACAGAGCGTTTCCCGGGGGTCATGATGTTCGTCGGGGTCAGCAGCGGCGAGGAAGAGCCTGCCCTGCACACCTCGACATTCCTCCCCCGCGACGAAGCCGTGTCCGATATTGCGATGGCATACGCGATCTCGATACAGGCGGCCCACAGGATCCGCCTCCGAGCGGAGGGCGACTTCGACGCTTCCAGCGCTTCCGCATGACGCGGTTACACTGGGTGCGTGACCCGACACTTCCTTCGCGACGATGACCTGAGCCCCACCGAGCAGCGCGAGGTGCTCGAACTCGCCGCCGAACTCAAGACAGATCGCTTCGCGCGCCGCCCGCTCGAGGGGCAGAAGACCGCGGCGGTCATCTTCGACAAGACCTCGACGCGTACGCAGGTGAGCTTCTCCGTCGGGGTAGCCGACCTCGGGGGCAACCCGCTCATCATGGATTCGAAGAACTCCCAGATGGGCGGCAAGGAATCGATCTCCGACACGGCGAAGGTGCTCTCGCGCATGGTCGAGCTGATCGTCTGGCGCACCTACGCGCACTCGGGCCTCGAGGAGATGGCCGAGCACGCCACCGTGCCGGTGATCAACTCGCTCAGCGACGACTTCCACCCCTGCCAGATCCTCGCCGATCTGCAGACGATCCGCGAGCGGAAGGGCGAACTCGCCGGCCTCACCGCGACCTACGTGGGCGACGCCGCCAACAACATGGGGCACTCCTACCTGCTCGGCTTCGCGACCGCGGGGATCCACATCCGCGTCGCCGGCCCCGAGGGGTACCACCCGCGTGCAGACATCGTCGCGGATGCGAAGCGGATCGCCGCCGAGACCGGCGGCAGCGTGACGATCTTCACCGATCCCGTCGAGGCGGTGCGCGGCGCCGACGCCGTCATCACCGACACCTGGGTGTCGATGGGGCAGGAGGAGGAGAAGGCCGCGCGCATCGCGACCTTCGGCGAGTACCGGGTGACTCCCGAGCTGATGGGTCACGCGGATCCCGACGCGGTCTTCCTGCACTGCCTGCCCGCCTACCGGGAGTACGAGGTCGCCCCCGAGGTGATCGACGGCCCGCAGAGCGCGGTGTGGGATGAGGCGGAGAACCGGGTGCACGCGCAGAAGGCCCTCATGGCCTGGCTGCTCGCGCAGGGGTAGGGCGCGGCCGCTCCCCGAGCCTTTCGAAGGGCGGGGCGGGCCCGCCCCGGAACCCGCCCGAAAGGTAAGCTGGACGGGTGACTGAGGCGAACGAGAACACGCAGACCGAGACCGGCAATCGAGCGGCGGAGGCCGGCGCCCTCTGGGGTGGACGCTTCGCGAGCGGCCCGTCGCCCGCGCTCGCGGCGCTGAGCAAGTCGACCCAGTTCGACTGGGTGCTCGCCCAGTACGACATCCGCGGTTCGAAGGCGCACGCCTCCGCGCTCGCCGCAGCGGGATACCTCAGCGCGCAGGAGCTCGAGGATATGCACGCCGCCCTCGATGAGCTCTCGGCACGCGTGGCCGACGGCCGGGCCGTGCCCGCCGAGGACGACGAAGACGTGCACTCCGCTCTCGAGCGCCTGCTCATCGAGATCACGGGCGTGCAGCTCGGCGGCAAGCTCCGCGCGGGCCGCAGCCGCAACGACCAGATCGCCACTCTCGTGCGCCTCTATCTGCTCGACCACGCCGCCGTCATCAAGAGCATGCTGCTCGACCTGCTCGACGCCATCGCCGAGCAGGCGGCGCGTCACCCGGAGGCGATCCTGCCCGGCCGCACGCATCTCCAGCACGCCCAGCCCGTGCTGCTCGCCCACCAGCTCGCCGCGCACGCTTGGCCGATCGTGCGCGATCTCGAGCGCCTGCGCGACTGGTCGCAGCGCGCGAGCGCCTCGCCCTACGGCGGGGGAGCGCTCGCGGGATCCTCGCTCGGCCTCGATCCGCGGCTCGTCGCCGGCGAGCTCGGCCTCGGCGATCCGCTCGAGAACTCCATCGACGGCACGGCCGCCCGCGATGTCGTCGCCGAGTTCGCCTTCATCTGCGCCCAGATCGGCATCGACCTCTCTCGCCTCAGCGAAGAGATCATCATCTGGAACACCAAGGAGTTCGGCTTCGTGCGTCTGCACGACGGTTACTCGACCGGATCCAGCATCATGCCGCAGAAGAAGAACCCCGACATCGCCGAGCTTGCGCGCGGCAAGTCGGGCCGCCTCATCGGCAACCTCACGGGCCTGCTCACCACGCTCAAGGGCCTGCCGCTCGCCTACAACCGCGACCTGCAGGAGGACAAGGAGCCCGTCTTCGACTCTGTGCAGCAGCTCGAGGTGCTGCTGCCCGCGTTCACCGGCATGGTCGCGACGATGAGCTTCGACACCGCCCGCATGGCCGCGCTGGCGCCGCAGGGATTCTCGCTCGCCACCGACGTCGCCGAGTGGCTGGTGAAGCAGGGTGTGATCTTCCGCGACGCGCACGAGATCTCGGGGGAGCTGGTGCGGTACTGCGAGGAGCGCGGGATCGAGCTGCACGAACCGAGCGATGACGAGCTCGCCGCGGTCTCGCCGCACCTCGCCCCGGGCGTGCGCGACGTGCTCACGATCGAGGGGTCGGTGAACTCGCGCACGGGCGCGGGTGGCACCGCTCGCGTGCGCGTCGACGAGCAGCTCGCCCGCCTGGCGGAGCGGATCGCGGAGTTCCGGGCGTAGTCCGCCAGCAAGATCGACGCAACTATCGAATGGGGGATCGAATGCGCGCACGCAACGCACTGCTGACCGTCGCCGCGACTGTCGTGCTGGGACTCGGGCTCACCGGCTGCGGAGGAGGGGCGGATCCGGAGCCCACCGAGAGCACCCCCACCGCGACGCCGGAGCCCGCGACCGAGGTCATCGAGGTCGCCCCGTTCACCGAGGATGGCGCGACGGCCGACGAGTGGAGCGTCGAGGACAGCACTCTCGCGGGCGGTTACGCGATCCTCGCAGACACCTGCCGCGCCTCCGAGCACGGAGCGGGCGAGAACACCGTCGCCTGCGGCAGCACCGCAGACGCGCTCTCGGCCTGCTGGCTCACCGAGCAGCGCGACCGGATCGCGTGCCTCGACGAGGCCGAGCCGGAGGCGACGAGCCTGCGGATGATCCAGCTGGACGGCGCCGCACCGGCCCCGACCGAGGCCTCCGACGAACCCGACCCGCTATGGCTCGAGCTCGAGGACGGGTCGACGTTCGTCGCGGTGAACGGCGGGGCGTTCATGCCGCCGGACGGCTATCTGGTGGCCTACACCCGCTTGGACGGCGACGGTGAGCGCTTCGAGGAACTGCTCGTGCCCGACGACGACTCGGCTCCCATCATCGATCGCGGTGAGGACCTCTGGACGGTCACGGTGGGCGCCGACGGCGAGGGCGCGGAGAGCGTCACCACGAAACGGGTGACCCGGGCCTGGGTGCTCGCCGGACGCTCGCTGCCGGAGCCCGATGCATCGGGGCCCGAGGCGGCGAACGGGCGCTGGTGCGAGGCTCCGCAGAGCCACGAGGCCTACGGCTGCGTGACGATCGCCTACCCGGACTTCACGATCGAAGAAACGGGTGAGACCTGGCCCTTCACCGGCTTCTCGGCCGAGGGCGACGGCACCGTCGCGCTCAGCGCCGAGGGCGCCCCGTTCGGCACGTATTATCCGGCCGGCACCCCGATTCCGGCCGAGAGCCTCATGGGTACCGCTGACGCCCCCGAGCAGGAGCGGATCTGGAGCAGTCAGAGTGGCATGATGCTGTTCCGCGAGTGACGCCGAGCCGGATCATCCGCGGTACGATGTGAGGCGTGTCTGTAGCAGAAGAACGAGCCGAGATCCTGGCCGCCCAGCGCAACGACGACAGTTTCCCCACCCTGTGGGACGAGCTGCAGTGGCGCGGGCTGGTGCACGTATCGACCGACCCCGAGGCGCTGTCCGAGCTGCTCGAGGGCGAGCCGTTCACCTATTACTGCGGCTTCGACCCGACCGCTCCCAGCTTGCACCTGGGAAACCTCGTGCAGCTGCTGCTGCTGCGCCGACTGCAGCTCAAGGGGCACAAGCCGCTCGGCCTGGTCGGCGGATCCACCGGGCTGATCGGCGATCCGCGCCCCACCGCGGAGCGGACGCTCAACAGCCGCGACACCGTGGGCGAGTGGGTGACCCGTCTGCAGGCCCAGGTGTCGCGCTTCCTCTCCGCGGAGGGCGACAACGCCGTGCGGCTCGTCAACAACCTCGACTGGACGGCGCCGCTGAGCGCGATCGACTTCCTGCGCGAGATCGGCAAGCACTTCCGCGTCGGCACCATGCTCAAGAAGGACGCGGTCGCGGCGCGCCTCAACTCGGACGAGGGGATCAGCTACACCGAGTTCAGCTACCAGGTGCTGCAGGGCTTCGACTTCCTCGAGCTCTACCGCCAGTACGACTGCGTGCTGCAGTCGGGCGGCAGCGACCAGTGGGGCAACCTCACGAGCGGCACCGACCTCATCCGCAAGGTCGAGGGACGGTCTGCGCACGCGGTGGGCACCCCGCTCATCACGAACGCCGACGGTACGAAATTCGGCAAGAGCGAGGGCAACGCGATCTGGCTCGACCCCGAGATGTGCTCGCCGTACACCTTCTACCAGTTCTGGCTCAACCAGGCCGACGCCGACGTGATCGACCGCCTGAAGGTGTTCACCTTCCTGTCGCGCGCCGAGATCGAGGACTACGAGCGCCAGGTCGCCGAGGAGCCCTTCAAGCGCGCCGCCCAGAAGCGGCTCGCGCTCGAGGTGACGACGCTGGTGCACGGAGCGGCGGCGGCCCAGGGCGCGATCGACGCATCGGAGGCACTGTTCGGGCGCGGGGATCTCACCGCGCTCGATGAGGCGACGCTTCGGGGAGCGGTGTCGGAGCTGCCGCAGGCGGCGGGCACCGCGGGGGCGTCGGTGGCGCAGCTGATGGTCGAGACCGGTCTCGTCAAGAGCCTGGGCGAGGCGCGTCGCGCGATCGCTCAGGGCGGTGTCTACGTGAACAATGCGGCGGTGGAATCCGAGGATCGCGCGCTCGAGGCGGCGGATCTGCTGCACGGGCGGTTCGCCGTGCTGCGCCGCGGCAAGAAGACCCTGGCGGGGATCGTCGCGGGTTGAGCGCCGGGGCGCTCACTCGGCGAGACGGTCGCCGCGCCCGTACTCCTCTTTGACGATGCGCAGATTGGTCCAGGTGCGGATCGCGGTGATCTCGGGGCTCGCCCGCAGTTGATCCGAGAGGTCGAGCAACTGCTCGACGGAGTCGGCGGAGAACGTGGCGATCAACTCGTGGGCGCCGATGGTCACAGCGAGGAACTCGGGCTCGAGGCCGCGCACCCGTTCGAGTGCCGCCTGTAGTTCGCCGCGCACCTGGATGCCGACGCCGAGCGTCGGCACTCCGGGGGCGTTGCGGCGCACGGGGATGCCGACGACCTTGACCGCGTTGTGCTGCACGAGGCGCCTGAGGTGCAGGCGGGCCCCGCTCGGAGACACCCCGGCGGCCTCGGCCAGGTCCAGGAACGAGGCGCGTCCGTCGAGCTGCAGGTGCCGCACGATCGCCCGGTCGACGGCGTCGAGGCGGAACCCGGCGCGGTCCGTGCGCAGCGGGGAGTAGAGGTTGATCTCGATGCTCTCGTACAGGTGCGTCTGCATCTCGTGCACCCCGGGGAGCCCGCGGATGCGGTCGAGGGTCTGCTGCAGATGCGGATCCGCCCGCACGCGGATTTCGGCGTCGAGCGGGGCGTCGCCGCTGATGTCGGCCACGAAGGTGGTCTCCGGCATCGCCACGAGGGCGTCCCTGACCGGGGCGGCCGGCCCGTCGAGGCGCAGTTGGACGTAGCCGAAGCGCTGCAGGGCGAGGAGATCGGGGCTCACAGACACGGTGAAGGCGATCTCCTCGTGCTCCACCGCCCGCTGCACGATCTGGGTGACGCGCTTGCGGGTGATGCCGAGCGACTCCGCGATGCGGGTGTAGCTCGCCCGCCCGTTCTCGCGCAGCGCCTTGAGTACCTGGGGTGCGATGGGATCTCGGTGCTCCACGGTCTTCGAATCTCTCGGCTCGGGCGGGCCGTTTCGCGATGGGGCGACCCTGATATCCACCGATTCTCTCATGATTCGAGAAGGTTGGGGACGTAAACGCAGAGCACCGCGAATATCTCTCTGTTTTCGGTTCCCATCACGGCGCGTCCCGTCTACTGTCGTGTCTGACCGGGGCCGCGACGGGGCGGAACGGCGCAGTCGCGAGGCCGCCCCGATCCGTCCATCTCTCAACGACGAAAGGTAGCCCCGACATGTCCTCCCCCTCACCCTCCTCCGACGACGTCGGCGGCCGGGACGGCGACGCGCTCGAGCTCGCAGACTACGGGTACCAGCAGGAGCTCAAACGTTCCCTCTCGCTGTGGTCTGTGTTCGCGCTCGGCTTCGCGACGATCTCCCCCGTCGTCGGTATCTACGCGGTCGTGCAGCTCGGCTTCACGTTCGCCGGCCCGCTGTGGCTCTGGGCTGTGCTGATCGCCTTCGTCGGCCAGTTCTTCGTCGCGACCGTGTACGCCCAGCTCGCCTCGCAGTTCCCCATGACCGGCGGCGTGTACCAGTGGGTGCGCCGTCTCGCCGGGCCGAGGCTCGGGTGGATGACGGGGTGGGTCTATCTCGCGGCGGCCATCGCCTCGCTCTCGACGGTGGCCTACCTCGGCGGAGTCTGGATGAAGGCGCTCGTCGGCGACACCGCGGACAACGCGGGCGGCCTCGTGCTCTACGGCGCGATCTTCCTCGTCGTCGCCCTGGGAATCAACCTGCTGGGCGTGAACCCGGTGAAGCACTTCCTGAGCGCGGGGATCGTCGCGGAGGGTGTGGCCTCGATCGTGGTGAGCCTGCTTCTGATCGTCTTCTTCATGCACAACGATCTCGGCACCCTGTTCAGCACCCTCGGTGCCGAGGCGAACGCGGGCGGGTCGGTGTTCTCGGGCTTCCTGGTCTGCCTCGCGGTCGCGGGCTGGGCGTTCCTCGGCTTCGACGCGACGACCCAGGTCGCCGAGGAAGCTCACGAGCCGCGCCGCACGGTGCCGCGCGCGATGCTGCGATCCTTCCTGTTCGTCGGCATCACGGTGCTGCTGAGCGGCACCGCCGTGACACTCTCGCTGCAGGATCCGGCTCGCGCCGTGAACGGCGAGCTCGCAGACCCGGTGCTCGCCTCGATCACCGAGGCGTTCGGCGGCTGGAGCGAGAAGCCGTTCATCGTCGTCGTGCTCATCGCGTTCTTCGCCTGCGCCATCTCGATCCAGACCTACATCGGGCGCATGGTCTACAGCTTCGCCCGCGACCGCCAGATCCCCTTCGCGAAGCCGCTCTCGCGGATCGGGAAGAAGGAGATCCCCCACGTCTCTCTGGTCACCACCGCCGTTCTCGCCGGAGCCGGTCTGCTGCTCGGCCTCAACGGCAACGCCGCGGCCACGCTGATCTCGTTCGGGTCGGGCGGCTTCTACATCGTCTTCCTGATCGTGGCGTCGGTCGCTCTGTGGGCGCGCCTCACCGGGCGCTGGGATCCGAGCCGCGGATCGTTCAGGCTCGGTCGCTTCGGTCTGGTCGTCAACGTGATCGCCGTGATCTGGCTGCTGTTCGAGGTCGTCAACGTCGCCTGGCCGCGGGTCGAGCTCGCGCCCGTCGACGGCACCTGGGTGCAGGTGTGGGCCGTGATCCTGGTGTTCAGCGTGCTCATCGTGATCGGGCTGATCTATCTGGCCGTGAAGAAACCCCATCTCGAAGTCGCGGATCCCGCGCAGAAACAGGAGGTCGCGCGATGAACACCACCGCGCCAGCCATCGTCTTCGAACCCGGCGCGGGGCTCCGCGTCCGCGAGGTATCGGTTCGCGCGCCGCGCGCAGGGGAGGTCGCGGTCGAGATCCGCGCGGCAGGGGTCTGCCACTCCGATCTGCATATCCTGAACGGCGACTGGCCCGAGGAGCGCCCGCTCGTGCTGGGGCACGAGGCTGCGGGGGTCGTGACGGAGGTCGGCGAAGGCGTCGAGCTGCAGCCGGGCGACCACGTCGTGCTGTCGTGGTTCGCGCCGTGCGGCCGCTGCGATCGCTGCGCCTCGGGCAAGGCCTGGCTCTGCACCGGCACCCGCGCCGTTGAGAACGTCCTGCCCGACGGTGGTACGGCCTTCAGTTCGAACGGCGAAGAGGTGTGGCCGTTCCTCGGTCTCGGCGCCTTCACCGGCGAGGTGGTCGTGCCGCGCTCGGCAGCGATCAAGGTGGCGCCCGAGCTGCCGTTCGAGGTGGGCGCGCTGCTCGGCTGCGCGGTGACCACGGGCGTGGGTGCGGCGGTGAACACCGCGCAGGTGCGTCCCGGTGAGACGGCGGTGGTCATCGGCTGCGGGGGCGTCGGCCTCGCGACCATCATGGGTCTGCGCCTGGCCGGGGCGGGCACGATCGTCGCGGTCGATCTCTCCGCCGAGCGGCGCGAGGCCGCAGAGCGCTTCGGCGCGACCGTGACCCTCGACGGGACGGCGGTCGACGTGGTCGCCTGGTGCCAGGAGCACCTCGGCGGGGCCGACTACGCCTTCGAAGCGGTCGGCAGCCCTCGCCTCATCGAGCAGCTGCCCGCGATGATCCGGGCGGGCGGGGCGGCCGTGGTCGTGGGCATGCCCCCGATCGGTGCGAAGGTGCCGATCGACGCCTTCGATCTGGCGGATCAGGGCAAGCGCATCCTCGGCTGCAACTACGGATCGAGCGTCGCCGCGATCGACATCCCCCGTCTCGCGGGGCTGTACCTCGCCGGGCGTCTGCCGCTCGACCAGCTCGTGGGTGCGACTCGCCCCCTGCGGGAGGCGGAGCTCGCCTTCGAGGATCTCAAGGCCGGTATCGGCCTGCGGGGGATACTGATCCCCGAGACCGAGACCGAGACCGAGACCGAGACCGAAGCCTGATCCGGATCGGGTGGTCCCGCCCGTTGCGGGCGGGACCACCCGCTATGCCGATCCGCTCCACGCGGCGGGCACCAGCACCCACACCACCTCGGCCCCGGCCTCCCCGGTGCGCCAGCTGTGCGGAGTGCGGCCCGGGAAGGTCAGCGTGTCTCCGGCGTCCAGCGTCTCCTCGCGGCCCGCGAACACCAGGCTCACGGTGCCGGCGATCACGTGCATCGTCTCGACGCTGCAGTTGACGGTGTAGAGCTCGTCGCCCCCGCTGGCGTGAGGTTTCAGAGACGAGCGCAGCAGCTGCACCCGCTCCTCCGTGCGGGGGGTGACCAGGCGTTCGTCGGCGCCCGAGCCGCCCATGTTGATGCGGGGCGCTTCCGCGAGAGCGACGCGCTGCATGTCGGGGGCCTCGAACAGGTTGCCGACGGGAAGCGAGAGCGCCTGGCAGATCTGCACGAGCGTGGGCACGCTCGGCATGGTGTCGTCGCGTTCGATGCGGCTGAGGAAGCCCTTCGTCAAGCCGGTCGCCCCGGCGAGTTGCTCGAGCGTCATCGCCTGGGCGAGGCGGGAGGAGCGCAGCTGGGCTCCGATCCGCACCGGCGTCTCGTCGGCCGTGGGGTGCACGGGTCGCATAGCGTTCTCCCTCTTCGCTGGCGGGCGGATCCCGGTCGTGTCGTTGACCTTGCGGGATGCTCCAGCCTATAGTGAGTGCAAGTTCTCTCATGGAACTCGCATGTTTACTATAAGACAACTTCGAAAGGAAGTGGGAACGTGACCGACCACACCCCCCAGGGGCCCGTCGACGCCAGCCTCACCCCGCGCTACGCCGGAATCGCAACCTTCGCCAAGCTGCCGCGCATCGAGGACGTGCCCGCTGCCGACATCGCGGTCGTCGGCGTCCCCTTCGACACCGGTGTCAGCTTCCGCCCGGGCGCTCGCTTCGGTCCCTCGCACGTGCGCGAGGCCTCGCGTCTCCTGCGTCCCTACAACCCGGCGCAGGACATCTCTCCCTTCGCCCGCAAGCAGGTCGTCGACGCCGGTGACATCGTGGCGAACCCGTTCAGCCTCGACGAGGCCGTGCGCCAGGTCGAGGAGGCCGCGACCGAACTCGGCGAGAAGGTCGACAAGATCGTCACCATCGGCGGCGACCACACGATCGCGCTGCCGCTGCTGCGCGCCATCAACAAGAAGCACGGGCCGGTCGCGGTGCTGCACTTCGACGCCCACCTCGACACCTGGGACACCTACTTCGGCGCTCCCACGACGCACGGCACCCCCTTCCGCCGCGCATCGGAAGAGGGCCTCATCGATCTCACCGCCTCGATGCACGGCGGCACCCGCGGCCCGCTCTACGGCAAGAGCGATCTCGATGACGATGTGAAGCTCGGCTTCCAGATCGTCACCAGCGAGTTCATCGAGGAGCACGGGATCCCCGCCGCGCTCGAGAAGATCCGCGAGCGCGTAGGCGACAAGCCGCTCTACATCTCGATCGATATCGATGTGCTGGATCCCTCGCACGCGCCGGGCACCGGCACGCCCGAGGCGGGCGGCCTCACCAGCCGCGAGATGCTCCGACTCATCCGCGGTCTCGCCGACCTGCAGATCGTGGGCGCCGACGTCGTCGAGGTCGCCCCGGCCTACGACCACGCGCAGATCACCGCCGTCGCCGCGAGCCACGTCGTGTACGAGCTCGTGAGCGCCATGGCCGGACGCGACTGATCCGCACGGACGGGTGCGCGGGATCGGTGCCGGTCGCCGATCCCGCGCACCCGGCAGACGCGGGTGCCGATCCGCGATCCTCCAATCGAACCAAGAATCCAAGGGAGCATTCGCATGCGCACCCCCACAGAGGCCGAGGTACTCGCCGCGGCCGACGCCATCATCGAGGCGTTCGCCGCAACCGATACCGACGCTTACTTCGCCGGGTTCGCCCCGGACGCCAGCTTCGTGTTCCACCCCGAGCCGGCCCGCCTGAACTCCCGCGCCGAGTACGAATCGCTCTGGGCGGGATGGCTCGCCTCGGGATGGCGAGTCACGGCCTGCAGCTCCAGTGAGCGTCTCGTGCAGACCTTCCCCGGCGGAGCCGTGTTCAGCCACACCGTCGCGACGAGCATCGACTCCGCAGACGGCCCCGACTCGTACGTCGAGCGGGAGAGCATCATCTTCCGGTCGGTCGAGGACGGACTCGAGGCCATCCACGAGCACCTTTCGACTGTGCCGGCCGAGGAGGGCGCGGCGTGACCTCTCCCGAGACTATGGCCGTCAGTCTCGACGGCCACGATGACTCCGCTGGGCCGGTCCGCGGCACGCAATCGCTGCTGAGGATCGCGATGATCTGGCTCGCGGCGAACCTCGTCGTCACCACCCTGCTCACCGGCACCCTGTTCACGCCGGCGGTCTCGTTCGGCACGGCATCGGCCATGATCGTGGTCGGCACCCTCATCGGCGTCGTGGTGCTGGTGCTGATCGGCAACATGGGCACCCGCACCGGCCTGCCGACCATGGCGCTCACGCGCGGATCGTTCGGCATCCGCGGCAGCCTGCTCCCCGCGGCCGCGAACCTCATCATCCTGATGGGGTGGAGCTGGGTGCAGGCCATGCTCGCGGGGGTCACCGTCAACTACCTCGTGCACGAGGCGACCGGGTTCTCGAACCCGATGCTCTTCTCCGCGATCTGCCAGGCCATCGTCGTGGTGCTCGCGATCTTCGGTCACACGGGCATCTCTCGGGTCGAGCCATGGCTGGCGCTCGCGATCCTCGTGGTCATGGGCTTCGTCTTCGCGGCCGCGTTCGGCGCCTTCAGCCCGTCCGAGTTCGCCGCGATCCCGGTCGACGCATCCCTGGGCGGTACCCCGTTCATCACACTCGACATGGTCATCGCGACCGCGATCTCGTGGACCGTGCTCTCGGCCGACATGAACCGGCACGCGAAGAGCAGCACAGCCGGGATCGTCGGATCGGGCATCGGCTACACCCTGTCGACGTCGATCTCGATGTTCCTGGGCCTGGTCGCCTTCAGCACCGTGCTGCTGCGCGGCCACGAGGCGATCCCGTTCGACCCGTCGGTGATCGTGGCCGAGTTCGGGTGGCCGCTCGGCATCGCGATCTTCCTGTCGGTGATGGCGACGAACACGATGGTGGTGTTCGGCATGGTCACCTCGGTGGTCAATGCTCAGTCGAAGTGGCACCTCAGGTTCCTACCCACCGCGATCGTGCTCGGTGCGATCTCGGTGATCGGCTCGACCTTCCTAGGGCTGCTGAATCAGTTCACCGACTTCCTGTTCGTCATCAGCGCGTTCTTCGTGCCGGTCTTCGCGATCATGATCGCCGATTACTACCTGCTGAAGCGCCGCGGGTACTCGCGGCAGATCCTGCACGAGCGGCCGGAGAGCCGGTATTGGTACGCGGGCGGGGTGAACTGGATCGCCGTGGGCGTGTGGGTGATCGGCGCGGCGCTGTCGTACGTGCTCGCCTATGTGATGCCGAGCCCGATCGGCGCGAACATCCCGGCGTTCGGGGTGAGCTTCCTGCTGTACCTGGGGCTCATGGTGCTGATCGGAAGGGGCGGCGCGCTGGGGCTTCGGGATCCGCGCGACGCGAATCCCACCGGGCACCTGCTCGACGGCGCCGACGAGACCGCCGCGCTGCGACTGGAGGGCTGAGGGCCGCGGCAGGCTCGATACGGACCCGGCACATCACAGGCGCAGAAACCGCTCGCCGTCGTCCCCACCTCGGTGGGGACGACGGCGAGCGGTTTCTCGCATTACCGGGGCCGGCAGGGGCGGGACACGCCCGGGAATGGGGACTGAACCGCCCAATCAGGCCAGTTGCGGTCTGTTTCCGGGGGTTCCAGGCCAGGTGGCTGGAATAGGTGCTGTGGGCGGAAACCGCGGAATCATGCGGGGACACGCCCGGGGTGTGGGTGGTTGTTGTGGGGGTGGGGGTTTGTGCGTAATGTATTCCCTTGTCAGCGCGACGGGGGCGGGACGCGAGAGCGGCCCGGTTTGGTTGCGTGTCGGATCTCGCTGAGATCACCCCGTGGGGGGCTTGTTGAAGTCTGTGCGGGCGTGTAAGGTGGGACTCTCGATCTCACCACTGAGGTCGCATCCTGATGGGGGTGTGATTCTGGTGCTCATTTGGTTTGAGTGAGTCGGATTTGCGTAGAGCGGGTTCGGGTGGTAAGTTGGACAGGTTGCTGTTCGGAAGGCTTTGGCTGGTACGGGTGGTGTCTGGTCTTTGAGAACTCAATAGTGTGCACTTG
>NZ_JBVUAC010000006.1:0-244799 GCF_055791005.1 Leucobacter holotrichiae | reverse complement strand
CTTCGCAATCTGCGCGATCGTAACGCCGGGTTCACGGTTCATGGCGACGCGCACGACGTCATCACGGAACTCCTGCGGATACCTGGTTGCCATAGTGATCCTCCTTCCAGGCCAGCCGAAACTAGCCATGTCGAATGTCACCAACTCGTGCAACAGACCCGGGGCCGCGGAACTGGGACTACCGGTACTGCTGGCTCCGCGACGCGACCCTCGCCCTGCAGGCCCTCATCACCGCGGGGTACACGGACGAGGCGCGCGCGTGGCGCGACTGGCTGCTCAGGGCCGTCGCGGGGGATCCCGCGGAGCTCAAGATCATGTACGGCCTCGACGGGAGGCGACGGCTCCCCGAGGAGACCCTCGACTGGCTGGCCGGCTTCGAGGGGGCCGCGCCGGTCCGAATAGGCAACGCGGCGGCCGACCAGTTGCAGCTCGACGTGTGGGGCGAGCTGCTCGACGGCCTCGCCCTGACCAGGGAGACGATCGGTCCGGGAAGAGACGCGTGGGCGGTGCAGCGGGCGCTGCTGGATCACCTGCGCGAGATCTGGGAGCGGCCCGATAACGGCCTGTGGGAGATGCGCGGCCCACGCCGCCACTTCACCCACTCCAAGCTGATGTGCTGGGTCGCGGTGGATCGAATGATCAAGAGCGCCAGGCAGCACGGACTGCCCGGGAACGTCCGCGCGTGGGAGCGGTTGCGCGCCCGCATCCGCAGGGACATCCTGGACAACGGATACGACGCCTCCATGAACTCGTTCGTGCAGTCCTACGGATCCCGGCATCTGGACGCGTCACTGCTGATGATCCCGCGCGTGGGCTTCCTGCCGCCGGACGATCCGCGGGTCATCGGCACGATCGAGGCCATCCAGCGGGATCTCACGGAGGACGGGTTCGTGCTGCGGTATCGCCCGGAGCACAGCGACGACGGGCTGCCCGGCACCGAGGGCGTCTTCCTGGCCTGCTCATTCTGGCTGGTCGACGCACTGATCGGGGCCGGGCGCCGAGAGGAGGCCGAAGAACTGTTCACGCGCCTGCTCTCCCTGCGCAACGATGTCGGTCTGCTGAGCGAGGAGTGGGATGTTCGCGGATCCCGGCAGCTCGGCAACATGCCGCAGGCCTTCAGCCACCTCGCGCTGGTGCGCACCGCCTACCACTTCCTATCCGGCGGTTCGCCGACCACCGAGGACCGCATCCCCGTCGATACCCGGAACGAGCCGACCGATGAATGAAACACGCAGCCGGATCCGGGGATCCGGCTGCGAACGGGCGCAGTTCCGATCTCCCACCCCTGCCTAGCAGGGAGGCTCGCCGACCGTGATCCAGTCGTAACCGTCGGCGCTCTCCCACTCCGGACCGGGCGCGAAGACCATGCCCGAAGTCGGGTGCACAACGCTGTTCACCGTGATCATGATGTCCTCCTTCCCGATCGTCCTCGACCGGGGCACGATGCCCGGAACGAGGGCGGTGATCATCCTGGTGCGCGATGCAACGCCGGATCCCCGATCGTTATTCCCTGCTCCCGGCTACCATCGAGCCATGACCTTCTTCGCGACACTGGCCTCTCCCGTGGGCGTCATCGGAGTGGTCAGCACCGGCACCGCGGTCACCGGCGTGGGGTGGCGGATGCAACCGCCTTCGGACGCGTCCGAGACCGGCGGCGCGCACGCCGATCCGCTGCTCGGTGAAGCGCTCGCGCAGCTGCGGGCGTACTTCGCGGGGCGGCTGACCGAGTTCGACCTCCCGTTCGACCTCGGCCCCCAGTCGGCTTCGGCCGCCGCGGTGCTCGCCGCCCTGCACGAGACGGTGCGCTTCGGCGAGACCGTCACCTACGGCGAACTCGCCGCGCGCAGCGGCAGCGGAGTGCCGGCCCGCGGCATCGGCTCCATCATGGGCGCCAACCCGATCCCGATCCTCGTGCCCTGCCACCGCGTCGTGGCCGGCGACGGGCTCGGCGGGTACTCCGGGGGCGACCCCGGAGAGGGATTGATCACCAAGCGATGGCTGCTCGAGCACGAGGGCGCGCTGCCGACAGCCCTGTTCTGAGCACGGCCGCAGATCCCGCCGGCGCCTCCACCGAACCCGCGAGCCGCGGCCGCGGATCCGCGGGCCGACGCACGCGTGCGCTCGGGATCCGAACCCGCTCACACGCCGCGCAGGTAGTCGGCGAGATCCCGCACCTCGAAGTTCGCGCGCCTCTCGAGCGCCGTGAGGGCCTGCATGCCCGGCGTATCGTGTCCGCGCACGAAGCGCCAGTCGCCGATGAGGTAGAGCTTGCGCTTCGCTCGCGTCATCGCGACGTTCAGCAGCTTCGCGGCCGAGACTGCGCGTTTCGGCCCCCGGAGATCGGCCGCCGCCACCCAGCGCGGGCGGTCGTCCTGCATGAGATCGAAGATCACGGTGTCGAATTCGCGCCCCTGGAAGCGGTGCGAGGTGCCCGCCTCGAAATCGAGACCCCGCGCGCGGAACCCCCGCTGCACCGCGGTCGCCTGGGGCGCGTAGGGGGTGACGTAGCCGACCGATCCCGAACCTCCCGATCCCGCACCGATCGATCTTGCGCCGATGCCCGCCGCGAGAGCAACCGCGGCCTCCGCGGTGCGCTCGCACCGCCAGCTGCCGCTCATGCGCGAGAACTCGCGCCCGGCGAGCGCGGAGGTATCGAGGAAGGTGATCACCGGATCGCCGCTCTCGTCCTCACCCTGGTGGCTCTCGAGCAGTCCGTCGTAGCAGAACTCGTTGACGGTGTCGGCGATGATCGGCGGGTAGCGGTACTGGCGCGAGATGGCCACGCAGCGGGGGTGCCGCTCGGCGCTCGCCCGGTCGGTGATGCCGGCGAGAGCGAAGACGTCGTGGGTGCGCCAGCGCACGAGTTCGAGCTGATCCTCGTCCTCGCCGTCGTCTGCCTCGGCCTCGGCGATCGGCGCGTTCTGCAGGAAGTCGCCCACGATCGCGAGTGTCGTGTCGGCCTTCGCCGCCGCGTAGACGACGGCCGCGGCCTCCGCGCTGGCCGCCTCGTCGATGATCACGACATCGAAGCGGCGCTGCAGCAGCGCCGGGTTGAAGCTCAGCGAGGTGAGCGTGGTGGCGATCACCGGAGCGGTGGCCAGTAGATCCTGCTTCTTCTGCTCGAACTCGTCGGCGAGGCGCTTCTTCCGGTTCTCGAGCTCCTTCCGCTCCTCGTCCAGCTCGGTGACGCGATCCAGCAGCGCGTCGAACACCCCCACGAGATCCCAGCGCCCGTTCTCGCGCAGTTCGAGATAGGCGTCGTCGCTCCATCCGTCGGCTTCCACGGTGCTGCGCAGTTCGGCGCCGCGCTCGCGCAGGGGCCGGGTCCGTTCCTGTTCGCTCCGTCGCCGCGCCCGTAGCTTCTCAGCCTCCCTGAGGAGCTCGTCGCGCCGTCGCGCCTGCTGCTCGAGGAATGCGCGGCGCGGCTCGCGCTCTCGAAGGTCGTCGGCGATGCTCTGCAGGGCGGTGTCGGCCCGCCGCAGTGCGTCGCGGGCCTGCTGGTCCTGAGCCAGCATCTCGGAGACCGCTCCGGCCGCTTCGAGGCTCGCGAGCCTGTGCCGGCGGGCCACCCACGGGAGAAGTCGGGCCGCGGCCGACTCCAGCCGCAGCTCTGCGGCCTGCTGACAGGCATGAGCGGCGTCGATCTCGTGCGCCAGGCGCGTCAGGTCACCGGTGTCCGACTCGCGCTGCGCAGCCCAGCGGGAGCGGGCCTCGAGCAGCCCCTCGTACTCGGCGCGCGCCGCCGCGATCTCGTCGTCGAGCCCGGCGAACGCCGCGGCCCCGCTCGCGCGCTTCGCGATCTCCTGCTCGAGTCGCTCGCACGATTCCTCGAGCTCTCCGAGCAGCGCCAGGGTCGCGGCGAGTTCGTCGCGCAGCGGCTCCGTCCGCCGAGCCCGCCGCACCGCCTCGATATCGACCTCGAGGCGGATCAGCTCGTCATGGACGTCCTGCTCCCGGCCGCGGTCGGGGTGCTCGCTGTTGCTCCGCAGCTGCTCGTCGATCTCCTTCAAGCGCTCGTCGTGTCGCGTCAGCACCGCGGCGGCCTTCTCGAGGAGCAGAGACTCGTGGTCGCGCACGGAGCCCAGCACCCTGTCGAGATCCTTCGGGCTGTGCCGGATCACGCGGCCGGGCTCCACCATGCCGAGGCCGTATGCGGTGTCGTCCTCGACGAGGCTCTTGAGCACGTTGTCGACCGAGACGTTCGTGTGCGACGTGACGAGCACGGACTGCCCGGCGGCGAGCGCCCGATGCACTGCGCTCGTGATGACCGTGGTCTTGCCGGTGCCCGGCGGCCCCCAGACGAAGAACCCGCCCGGCGCGGTCATCGCGGCCAGGGCGCGCTGCTGGCCGGGGTTGAGCGCGCGGTCGGACGGCAGGTGGCCGGGGCTCCACGGCGTCAGAGGAGCGGCGCGGCCCGACCAGAGATCGAGAGCGCGCGGGCCGCGATCCATCCCCGCGATCGCGTCTCGCCACTGCTGCGCGAAGGCGACGTCGCTGCGCTCGACGCGGAACGCGCGCACCCTCACCGCATCGGCGAGCGCCTCCTGCGCCTCGGGCGGGATCGTGAGCCGCAGCAGCCCGTTCCGCGAGTGATAGGCGCGGTACTCGACCCTGTGCCGGTTCTCGACGCGGCTCGGGTCGAGGGTGTCGTCGACCAGGTAGAAGTGCGACTCCTTCCAGAAGACCCCGCGCGGCGTTCCCACGACGATGGCGAGCTCCGTGGTCGACGGCTCCCAGACGACAGGTTGAGCGGGCAGCTCGACGCCGCGGCTCGCGCTGATCACCTGCGCCAGCTTCGCCTCGGCCGCGGCCAGCGTCTTCGCGTGCAGCTCGCCCCACTCGAGCGGCTGCTGCCGGTCCGTCGAGCCATCTGCAGTCACACTCCGACCCTACTGCTCGTCCGGAGAAATGCCACGGACGTCCGTCCGCTTACCACAACGGCCGGTCTCGCGCGCCCCCTTGGCAGCGCCTTCCCGGCCCTGCCAATCTGATGCCACACCGAGTGCCGCCCGTCCGGGCGGCCGCCCGAGAAAGGACCACCGATGAGCAGCATCCTGCGCGACGACACCCTCTCGCTCCTCACCCGCGGCTACGGTTTCGGGGCGCGCATCTGGGAGCGCGTGCGGAGCGGCGCGCGATCCGCCCCGCTGCGACTGCTCGGCAGGGAGGCGATGCTGGTGCGCGGCGACGAGGGGGTCGCGCTGTTCTACGACGAGGACCGCATCGCCCGCCACGGAGCCATGCCCGCCTTCGTGCAGGAGACCCTGTTCGGGCACGGTTCGGTGCACAGCCTCGACGGAGCCGAGCACCGCCACCGCAAGGCGACCTTCGTCGATGTCGCCTACGAGGACGAGCAGGTCGGGAAGCTGAAACCGCTGCTCGATGAGCAGTGGCAGGCGGAGGTCGCGGACTGGGCCGCCGGAAGCGACCGATCCGCCTACGACGCCGCGGTCGGCGTGCTGGGACGTTCGGGCATGCAGTGGGCCGGTCTGCCGGGCACTGCCGCCGCGCAGACCCGATGGGCTGCCCGGCTCGCCCAGATCGTCGACGGATTCGGCGCACCCTACTCGCCGTCGTTCGTGCTCGCGGTCGCGAATCGCGCCTGGTCGGATCGCCACGCGCGTCGGCTCATCGAGGCCGTGCGCTCGGGCCGCCTGGACGCCGCCGAGGGTACGGCCCTCCACGCGTGGGCGTGGCACCGAGATGAGAACGGCGACCTGCTGCCGGCCGAGCTCGCGGGCGTCGAGCTGCAGAATTGCATTCGGCCGCTGATCGCGGTGGCGCGCTTCGTGGCCTTCGCCGCGAAGGAACTGCACGACCGGCCCGAATGGCGCGCCCGCATCGCCGCCGAGACGGCCGACCGGGGCACCTTCATCGACGGCCCGCTCGCGGTGGCCTTCGCCCAGGAGATCCGCCGCACCGCACCTTTCGTGCCCGTTCTGCCCGCGTGGGCGCTCGTGGACATCGAGCTCGACGGTCAGCGGCTGTCCGCGGGCGGCCGGATCGTGCTCGACGTGCTGGGCACCGATCTCGACGCGCGATCGTGGGATCGGCCCGCCCGCTTCGATCCCGAGCGCTTCGCGGGGGTCGAGGATTACGAGGCGCTGACCGCGTTCGTGCCGCAGGGCGGCGGGTCGGTCGCGGGCGGGCACCGGTGCCCCGGCGAGAAGCTCGCGATCGCGAGCCTCGCCGCCGCGGTCGCGGCGCTGAGCGACGAGCGGGTGCGGATCCTGGGTCACGGCCTCGAGGTGAACCGCCGCAGGCTGCCGACCAAGCCCGCGTCGGGCGGGCGGATCGCCGCTGCGTCGGGCACGGGGCGATGCCCGTTCCACTGAGGGCCGGATCGGGACCCCTCCCCGATCCGGTCAGGCAGAACCACACGCAGGAGACGACATGCGAAGCTCGCACACTGAGAACACACCCGGCGCTCCCATGCGCGGTCCGTACAATCACGGCGTGAACGAACTGCAGACCGCTGCGAACGCGCCGGATCCCGCGCTCCAGCCCGAGACGATGCAGCACCGCCCCGGCCTCGCCCGCGCGCTCGACCGTGCGCTCGCGGTGCAGCGCCCGGCCGTGCTCGCCCACATTCGCAGCGTGCGGCTGCGCCACCCGGACGCGAGTCCCGAGCAGGTGATCCGCATGCTCGAGCGCCGCTACCTGCTCGCGATCACGGGCGGGGGAGCGGCCGTGGGCGCGACCGCGGTGATCCCCGGTATCAGCACGCCCGTCACGCTCGCGCTGTCGGGGGTCGAGACCGCGGGCTTCCTCGAGAGCACGGCCCTCTTCGCGCAGTCGGTGGCGGAGGTGCACGGCATCCCGGTCGAGGATCCGGACCGCGCCCGCATGCTCGTGATGACGCTCATGCTCGGCCAGGAGGCGGGCGAGCTGCTGGGGCAGCTCACGAAGCAGGTCGCGGGCAGGGGAATCGGGCGATCCGCGTTCTGGGGCGAGACGGTCACGAAGTCGCTGCCCCGCGGTGCGGTGAGGCCGGTGCTCGACAAGCTGCAACGCTCGTTCGTCAGGCACTTCGCGAAGATCGGCGGCGGTTCGGTAGTGGGCAAGGCGCTGCCGTTCGGGATCGGCGCCGCCGTCGGCGGCGCGGGCAACCACATTCTCGGGCGTCGTGTGGTCGCCGCGTCTCGCCGCGCGTTCGGCCCCGCCCCTCTCGGCTTCGCACCCGAGCTCGCGCCGCGCGAGGGTGCGGAGAAGCTCGAGCGCCGCATGCTGCGCGGTGCGCGCACGGCGGGCGGTTCGATCGCGGCGGGCGCCGGCGCGGTCGGGCGCACGGTGAAGCGGGCCGCGGGTTCGGTGCGTCGTGGGTCGCGGCGCGAGCGCGTGGGCGGCGAACTGGAGGAGTGACGGGCGTGACGGGTGCGGAGTGTGCGCGGGGTGCGGATCGCCGGATCGGCTTCGCCCGCTGGCGCAGCGACGTCGCCAGCGGGGGCAACCGCTACGACGACGAGGTCTCGGCCGCGCTGCGCACCCTCGGATTCGATGTGCACGAGTACCCGGTGACGGGGCAGTGGCCGGTGCCCGATCCCCGTCACCGACGAGCATTCGCGTCGCTGCTGCGAGCCGAGCGGTGCTGGCTGATCGAGAACATCGTGGGTTCCGCGGCGCCCGAGGCGATCGCGGAGGCGACCCGGGCGGGCCGCAAGGTGGTGATGCTGATGCACTACTTCCCCTCCGACGACTCCGCGCTGCCGCCGGGCGAGCGGGCCGCGCTCGCCGCATCGGAGGCTGAGGCGGTACGGGCGGCGAGCACGGTCGTGGCGACGAGCGCCTGGACCGCGCGGGAGATCGCGGCGCGCTACGGCCGCACCGACGCGCTGGTCGCGGTCCCCGGAGTGACGCGGGCGGAGCCGGCGCGCGGCTCTGAGCGCGCCGGGGGCGCGCCCGCGCTGCTCTGGCTGGGGCGGCTCACGGAGACGAAGGATCCGCTCACCCTCGTCGACGCGCTCGCCGGCGTGAGGGAGCTGCCGTGGTCGGCGAGCCTGGTGGGGCCCGACACGGTGGATCCGGATCTCCGTCGCGAGCTGCTGCGCCGCATCGAGCGCGCGGACCTGGGCGGCAGGATCGAGATCACGGGCCCGCGCACGGGAGCCGAGCTCGAGGAGACCTGGGCGCGCACCGACCTGCTCGTGCACACCGCGCGCGCCGAGGCGTACGGCATGGTCGTCAGCGAGGCGCTGGCGCGCGGCATCCCCTCGATCGTGCCGCTCGGGACCGGGGCCGTCGAGGCGCAGCAGGGCGCGGGAGCGCAGTTCGCGCCAGGCGACGTCGAGCAGCTGACGGGCCGGCTGCGGAGCTGGCTGGGCGATCCCGAACTCCGCGAGCGTTGGCGCGCTCGCGCGGCCGAACTGCGACCGCGCCTGCCCACCTGGGAGGCCGCAGCGGGGGCCATCGCCGAGGGGTTCACCGGGAAGGGCTCGAGCCCCGCAGGGTGATCCGCTCGTCATTCTGCGCGAAGCCGAAGAGTCGAGTCTGCCCCGTCAGTCTGCCCCGTCATCCTGCCGGCGGAATGCCGCGTCCTACCAGCCCATCTGCTCGGGCGCTACGCGGCGCAGCACGCGCGCCTCGACGAACTCCACCAGCGCGTACGCGACGAGCGAGATCAGCGTGACCACCACCACGGTCGACCAGAGCGAGGTGTACCGGCTCGTCGCCGCGTCGACCGCCATCATGTTGCCGAGGCCCGTGCCAGTGGCGAGCCACTCCGCCACGGTCGCCGCGAGGATCGCCGTCGGCGCGGCGATCCTCGCGGCCGAGAAGAAGGCGGGCGCCATCGCGGGCAGGCGACCGAGCAGCAGCACGCGCGGCGAGGGCGTCGCGTACGTCGCGAACACGTCGATCACCTGCCCCGGCAGCTGCCTGAGCCCGTAGAGGCAGGACACGAGCGTGGGGAAGAACGTCATGATCGCCACCACCACGGCCGTGCCGAACGGGCCGCGCCCGAGAGCGGCGACGAGCAGGGGCGCGATCGCGATGATCGGCACGCAGCGCAGGGCGACCGCGACCGGGGTGAGCGCCCGGCTCACGCGTGCCGACAGTGAGAACGCGACCGCGAGCAGCAGCCCCAGCAGCAGACCCGCGAAGTATCCGGGGATCGCGACCGCCACGGTCTCGCCCGTCGCGGCGAGCAGCTCGACGCGGTGCTCCCCGGCGTCGCTGGAGGCCACGAGCCACTCCCACACGTCCCACGGACGCTTCGCGAAGTAGGGATCGAGCCCCAGCACCTCGAAGAGCACGATCCAGGCGACGAGCACGAGCGCGGCCGTCACCGCCGTGCCCGCGATCGCCCGGCCCCAGCGCGCGAGCGGCGACCTTCGCGGACCCGAGCGCGGAGGCGTGAGCAGCACGGTGGGCCGCTCGGGTGTGACGCGACGGGCGATCGCCGAGACGATCCCGTACCCGATCAGCGAGACCGCCGCGCTGAGCAGCATGAGCGCCCAGAGCCCGTCGGTGTCGAGGCTGCGCAGGGCGAGGATCGACAGCACTCCGAGCCCCCGCTCTGCCCCCGTTAACTCGCCGACCAGCGCGCCGAGGAAGGCCGCCGGCACCGATGCTTGCAGACCGGCCATCAGGTAGGGCAGGGCCGCGCGCGCCCGCACGGTGACGAGGGCGGTCCACCGGCCGCGGCCGTACGAGGCGGTCAGGTCGAGCCACGAGCGAGGCACGGCCCGCAGCCCGACGAGCAGCGGCACGAGCGTCAGATAGTAGACGGCCAGCGCGGCCAGGGTGATCTGCGGCCCGTCGCCGAACCCGTACACGAGTCGCAGCAGCGGTCCGAGCGCCACAAGGGGCAGGCAGTATACGACGAGGGCGAATCGCAGCACGACGCGTTCGAGACCGGGCAGCAGCACCACGAGCAGCGCCAGCAGCACAGCCGCGAGGTTGCCGAACAGATAGCCGGCCGCGGCCTCTCGAACGGTGAACAGCAGCCCGCGTCCGTAGACCTCGGCGTTCTCGACGAGCTTCAGCACGATACCCGAGGGCGACCCGATGAGGTGCCGCCCCGAGAGCAGCGTGCGACCGAGCAGTTCCCACAGGCCGACCACGGCGGCCCACGCGAGCACGGTGCGCGCGACCGCAGCCCCGCGCGACCCGGCCCTCGTCGCGCGGCGGGCGCGCGATGCGATCGCCGGAGCCGTCTCGTGCTCCTCCTCGCGCGCGGTCGGGGGACTGCTCAGCACCATCGTTCAGCCCGGCGCGGTCGCGGTCTCGTCGACGCCGAGCAGCGCGCCGATCTGCTCCACGAGCTCGGCGAACCGGGCTCCGCGCAGATGCTCGTGGCTGCGCGGCCGCTCGAGATCCACCGGGATATCGGCGACGATCGAGCCCGGTCGGGGCGACATCACCAGCACCCGATCGGCGAGCAGCACCGCCTCGGAGATCGAGTGGGTCACGAGCAGCGTGGTGGTCTGGGTGCCCGACCAGAGCGGCGGCAACTCGATGTTGAGGCGCCTCCTGGTGAGCTCGTCGACCGCCCCGAACGGCTCGTCGAGCAGCAGCAGCCGCGGTTCGGTGATGAGGCAGCGCGCGATGGCCGCGCGCTGCCTCATGCCGCCCGAGAGCTCGGCGGGGCGGGCCCGCTCGAACCCCTCGAGTCCGACCAGGCGCAGCAGCTCCGCGATGCGGTCCCGGTCGACGGGCCGGCGCGCGAGCCGCTGGGCGAGGGCCACGTTGGCGGCGGTCGTGCGCCACGGCAGCAGCGACGCGTCCTGGAAGGCGACCGCCAGTTCGCCGCGGCCGCGCAGATCCTCGGGTGCGTCGTCGTCGATCCGCACCTCGCCTCCGGCGTCGGGGTGCTCCAGACCGGCGATGATCCGCAGCAGCGTCGACTTGCCGCATCCCGACGGGCCGACGAGGGCCGTCACCGATCCCGCATCGAGCGTCAGGTCGATCGGTTCGAGCGCCGCGAGCGTTTCGCCCGCCCCGCGTGCGCTGCCCGAGCCGCCGGCAGGGAACGTCTTGGCGACCGCCGAGCACACGACCCTCGGGGCGGGCCGGGCGTGCGGAGCGGCATGCTGCTCGCCCGGGGCGGCTCGACCGCGCGCAGCCGTGCTCACGCGGTGGGACCGTTCTCGTAGACCTCGTCGAGGACGGAGTGATCCCACAGCTCCTCAGTCGCCCCCTCGATGCCGAGCAGCTCGAACAGCTGCAGATTCTGCTCGACCTGCTCTTCGGTGAACCAGCCGAAGCCGAACTCGTCCGTCGCCTCCGAGAACATGATGTCGAGCTGCACCTCGGCCTGCTTCTGCTGCGTGGCGAGGTCGAGCCCGGCATCGGGGTACAGCTCGACCACGAGGTCGGCGGCGGCACCCGGGTTCTCCCGGTAGAGCTGCCACCCCTGGGCGTCGCCGCGCAAGAGGCGCACGATCTGATCCCGCTTCTGCTCGTCCTCGAGGCTCGATCGCAGCACCGTGCAGGTCTGACTCATCGGGTTGTAGCCGAAGTCCGCGAGCAGCATCGAGTGCGCTTCGACACCCTGCACCGCGAGCGCGACGGGCAGGTCGTTGTAGAAGCAGTAGAGGCCGTCGACCTGCCCGGCCGTGAGCACCGCCGGATCGTACTGGCTGGGCACGAATTCGACCTGCTCCTGCTCGAGGTCGTTGAGCGCGAGGAAAGCCTCGAGCGCCGGGGTGTCGGTGCCGGCCACCCCGATCTTCTTGCCCACGAGGTCGCCCGGCTGCTGCAGCGGAGCATCCGCGAGCGAGAGGATCGTGCCCGGGCTCTTCTGATACTGGGCGCCGATGATCACGAGGTCGGCACCCTCCGCATTGGATCGAGCCACGCCGTCCGCCGACGAGATGTTCATGAGCGCCTGCCCGCTCACCGTGGTAGTGTCGCCTGCCACATTGGGCCCGCCGGGGGCGAGCCGCACGTTCAGACCCAGATCCTCGAACAGCCCGCGATCCTGCGCCAGATAGGTGCCGCCGAACTGCACCGAGTGCGTCCACGACAGCTGGTAGGTGATATCGCCGCCGGCTCCGCCGCCTCCCGCTCCCGAGGTCGCGCCGCGGGCGCAGCCGACGAGGCCTCCGAGAGCGAGAGCGCCGGCGCCCCCGAGCAGCGCACGACGGGTGAGAGCTGGCGCAGACATGTGACCTCCGAAGATCGACTCATGCACGCGCCCCGGCTTCCCTCCCGCCCGGCGCGTGACCACAGTCTAGTGGCGAGGGCGCCCGGTGCCAGAGGGCTTGCGGCGGGCTCGCCTTCTATGGCAACCCCCTGGCGGCCCCGGTTCGCCAGGCGTACGCTCTGCGGCATGGACGGGTTCGCGGCTGTCGATTTCTGGCTCGCGCGCGAGGTTCTCCAGCGGGGGATCGCGGCGCTGTACCTCATCGCGTTCATCTCGACGCTGAACCAGTTCAGACCCCTGCTCGGGGATCGCGGTCTGCTGCCGGCGCCTGCGCTGCTCGAGTGGGTGCGATCCGCCCCCGCCCGTGCGAAGCTGATCCGGCCCACGCTCTTCCGACGCGTGCGATACACCGATCGTCGCCTCGCGGCCCTCTGCTGGATCGGCATCGCGGTCTCCGCGCTGCTCGTGGCGGGCGTGCCGCAGCTGGCCCCGCCGTGGGTGCCGATGCTCGCCTTCCTCGCGCTGTGGTTCGGCTACATGTCGATCTCGAGCATCGGCCAGACCTTCTACGGGTTCGGATGGGAGATGCTGCTGCTCGAGGCCGGGTTTCTCGCCGCATTCCTGGGATCGCGGGATCAGCCGCCGCCGACCGCGGTGATCGTGCTGTTCTGGTGGCTCGTCTTCCGGCTCGAGTTCGGCGCCGGCATGATCAAGATGCGCGGCGGCCGGGAGTGGCGCGACCTGACAGCGCTCATGTATCACCACGAGACGCAGCCGATGCCGGGTCCGCTCAGCCGCCAGGCGCACCTGCTGCCGAAGTGGTTCCACCGTGGAGAGGTGATCGGCAGCCACTTCGCTCAGCTCGTCGTGCCGTTCCTCCTGTTCGCGCCGATCCTCGGTTTCTGGATCCCCGGCCCCGTTCCCGGCATCGTCGGCACCGCTGCCGCCGCGATCATCATCGCGACACAGCTCTGGCTGGTGCTCACCGGCAACTTCGCCTGGCTCAACTGGGCCACGATCGTGCTCGCGTGCTCGGCGGTCTCGGTGCCGGGCATCGGTGGGGGAACTGCGGGATCCGGATCCGCTGACGGCCGCGCCCCGGGCGCGGGGCCGTCGGGATCCGGTGCCCTCGCGTGGCTCGGCGGCCTGCCGCTCTACTGGTTCGTCATCACCTCGGTAGTCTCCCTGCTCATGGTCGTGCTCAGCGGGCCCGCCCTGCGCAACCTCTTCGCGCACCGTCAGCTCATGAACGCGAGCTTCAACCGCTGGCAGCTCGCCAACGCCTACGGTGCGTTCGGCACCGTCACGAGGGTGCGCGTCGAGTACGTCATCGAGGGGACGAGCGACGAGGATCCGGGCGCGGCCGACTGGCGGGAATACGAGTTCAAGGGCAAGCCGGGCGATGTGCGGCGCGTGCCGCGGCAGTTCGCGCCGTACCACCTGCGGCTCGACTGGCTCATGTGGTTCCTGCCGCTCGGCCGATCGCTCGACGACTGGTTCACGATGCTGCTGGTGCGCCTGCTCGAGGCCGACGCCCCGACCCTCGCCCTGCTGCGGCGCGATCCCTTCGGCGGCGAGCGACCCCGGTGGGTGCGCGTGGTGTCGTATCGCTACCGCTTCGCCTCGCGAGCCGAGCATCGGGCCGACGGTGCGGTGTGGGTGCGGGATCGCCGCAGCGAACTGGTGCGGCCCGTGAGCCTCGAGCGGTTCGCCGGGTGAGGGCCGGAGCGGTGGGGGCCCGTATCGGCGCTCGTGATGTCAACCCCCTTGCCCGGGGCCCGCTCGAGGGTGAGTCTGGGTGCACGTCCGTCTCCGGAGAGTGGGCGGCGCGGGGCCCGAGGGCCGCGCTCGGCATCGCCGGAACAGCGAGAGGAGAAGCTCATGGGTATGGGATCGGGGATCGTGCTCTTCGTCATCGGTGCGATCATGGCGTTCGCACTCAACGTCCAGGTCGCGTGGATCGACCTCAACATGGTCGGCTACCTCCTGATGGGAGCGGGTGCCGTGATCTTCTTCATCTCGCTGATCCTCTTCTTCTCGCGTCGCCGAGGCGCGGGAGCCGCGGATCCGGTCGATCGCGGCATCGAGTAGGGCCGACAACTGGCAGACTGAGACCGTGGCGAATACTCAGAACGGCCGTGTCGCGGTCTACCTCGACTTCGATAACATCGTGCTCTCCTGGTACGACCGCGTGCACGGGCGCAACTCCTATGCGCGGGATCGGCAGCGGATCGCCGAGGATCCGTCCGACGCCGAGATCGCGGGCCGGCTCCGTGACGCGGTGATCGACGTCGGGGCGGTGATCGACTACGCCTCGTCGTACGGCACGCTTGTGCTCACGCGCGCCTACGCCGACTGGTCCTCGCCCATCAACGCCGACTACCGGTCGCAGCTGGTCGCCCGCGCGGTCGACCTGGTGCAGCTCTTCCCGGCCGCGGCCTACGCCAAGAACGGCGCCGACATCAGGCTCGCCGTGGACGCGGTCGAAGACATGTTCCGCCTCGACGACCTCACCCACGTGATCATCGTGGCGGGGGACTCCGACTACGTTCCGCTGGCACAGCGATGCAAGCGGCTCGGCCGGTACGTCGTCGGGATCGGCGTCGCCGGATCCACGGCCAAGGCGCTCACCGCGGCCTGCGACGAGTTCGCCTCGTACGACTCGCTGCCCGGCGTCGAACAGCCCCAGCGCGAGCAGCAGCCCGCGAAGCGGCAGCGACGGGGCAAGGCCGTGGCCGCCTCGAAGGAGACCTCCGCGATCGAGGCAGTCGAGGAGGCGACCCGCGAAGGGGCCGAGGGGACTGAGGGATCCGAAGGAACCGAGGGGTCCGCGGGCGGCCGGGGCGGCGCGCGCGGGCGCGGCGAGGAGCGGAGGAGCGCGGATCCCGGCCGATATGCGGCGGATGACACCGGTGTCGACGGTTCCGAGGATGATGCTGAGGACGCCGACATCGCGGTGACCGGCCTGCTCATCCGCGCGCTCTGGCTCGGCCAGGAGAAGGACGACTCCGGCTGGCTGCACAGCTCAGCCGTGAAGCAGCAGATGCGCCGCATGGACCCGTCGTTCAACGAGAAGGCGCTGGGCTTCCGGTCGTTCTCGGATTTCCTGAAGTCCCGCTCCGACGTCGCGGAACTCGAGGAGACGGGCCACGAGCGCCTCGTGCGCCTGCGGGATCAGAACCCGTAGGGTTTCGTCTTCCCGGCGCCTCTCCTCCGTTCCCTGAGCCTGTCGAAGGGAGCCGAGAAGCTGCCCTCGTCCCCTTCGACAGGCTCAGGGAACGAGGGTGGTCGATCGAGATGACGCTTGCGGCCCTCCCGGGCCGCCGTGAGCGGCCAGAGGCGTCATCTCGATCGCGCTGGACGGGGCCAGGATCAGGGCGTCCCCTTCGAGACAGGCTCAGGGGGCGAGCGTCTCAGTTCAGGGAGGGCACGAAAAAACCGGACCGCAGAACGCCTCTCGGCGGAAGGCCGCTCGAAGCGGCAAAAATTGGAGCCCGGGGTTACTGCGGCCCGGCGAGACCAGTGTAACGCAGGTGCGCGAGGGGCGGCACCCGCCGCCGCGACCTCGCAGTCAGGCGAGAGAGCCGTCGCGCCAGCGTCGGGCGCCGGCGTGCAGTTCCTGCGCCATCGTCGAGTAGCGCAGTGCACGCGTGGTGAGCTGCTCGGCGTGGGCATCATCGTGCACGTCACGGGTGTCGGCGAGGTCGGCGGCGCCGAGCGCCATGATGCGGCAGTAACTGGCGGCGCGGTCGAGCGCGCTCCCCAGATCGCCGACGAAGGCTCCGCGCAGAATCGTGTCGCACAGTTCCTCGATCGAGGCGGGCGTGACGGGTTCGGCGGCGCCGGCCACGACGGGGTCGATGGTGGAGGCCGCGGCCGATCCTCGTCTGAACAGCTCCGCCGAGCCCTCGGCGTCGCCCGCCACCACCCGCCGCAGCAGGTAGAGGCGCCAGAGCACTCCGGCGAGCGAGTGCGTGCCCTCGCGCGCCCACAGTTCGGCGATGTCGTCGATGCCGGGACCCGTCGAGGCGAGGCCTACCACGCGCTCGACCACCGCGGGGTCGGCCCCTGTGCGCACGCGGTCGAGCAGCGCCCAGGAGGTCTCCTGGGCGAGGCGGTGGGAAGCGCCCGGTTCGTCTGAGCCGATGATCCAGTCGAAGTCGGACGTCGGCTGCAAGACGGGGCGCTGATGCTCTCGGGTCACATGTCTCCTCGAATTGAAAGCGGGGGATCGGCGGCGAGGCCGCGCGCCACGCGAGTCTACGCCGCTGCGGGCCGCCCCGCGTGGACTGAACGCCCGGAGAAATCCATTAGAATAGGTGACCACGGGCCTCTAGCTCAGTTGGTAGAGCATCGGACTTTTAATCCGCGGGTCGCCGGTTCGAGCCCGGCGGGGCCTACTTCTTTTTTGCCGCGGCACTCCGCAGAATCCTCTCGCGGGCTCCGCAGATTCCTCTCGCGGGCTCGGCTGCGCGCTCGCGGGCGCGCTCGTACTGAAAAGCGGAGTCCCGAATTGCTGCTTCGTTCGTGCTGAAGCAGCAATTCGAGACTCCGCTCTGCGGGAAACCGATGGCGAAGAGCCCCCGCCGCGAGGCCGGCCTACCCGAAGCGGCCCGAGACGTAGTCCTCGGTCGCCTTCACGCTGGGCGTGGAGAAGATCTTCGACGTGTCGTCGTATTCGATGAGCTTGCCCGGCTTGCCGGTGCCGGCGATGTTGAAGAAAGCGGTGCGGTCCGAGACGCGCGAGGCCTGCTGCATGTTGTGGGTCACGATGACGATCGTGTACTCCTGCTTCAGCTCGTCGATCAGATCCTCGATCGCGAGGGTCGAGATCGGGTCGAGCGCCGAGCAGGGCTCGTCCATGAGCAGCACCTCGGGCGAGACCGCGATGGCGCGCGCGATGCAGAGGCGCTGCTGCTGCCCGCCCGAGAGGCCCGAGCCGGGCTTGTCGAGGCGATCCTTCACCTCGTTCCACAGGTTGGCGCCCTGCAGCGAGCGCTCCACGAGGTCGTCGGCGTCGCTCTTCGAGATCTTGCGGTTGTTGAGGTTGACGCCGGCGAGCACGTTCTCGCGGATCGACATCGTGGGGAACGGGTTGGGGCGCTGGAAGACCATGCCGACCTGGCGGCGCACGAGCACGGGATCCACGCCGGGGCCGTAGAGGTCATCGCCGTCGAGCAGCACCTCACCCTCCACGCGCGCGCCGGGGATGACCTCGTGCATGCGGTTGAGCGTGCGCAGGAACGTCGACTTGCCGCAGCCCGAGGGCCCGATGAACGCGGTGACGCTGCGCGGTTCGATGTTGATGGAGACGCCCTCGACGGCGAGGAAGTTGCCGTAGTAGACGTTGAGGTCGTTGACTTCGATGCGCTTGGACATTGCGTTTCCTTGATTCTGAGGTCTGCGGGAGAAGCGGGCGGATCAGCGGCCGGTCTTGGGTGAGAACTTCTTCGCCACGAAGCGTGCGATGAGGTTGAGCGCCATGACGATGAGGATGAGCACGAGCGCGGCGGCCCAGGCTCGATCGATGAACGCCCATGCCGGATTGCCCTGGTTCGCGAACTGGGTGTACACGAACACGGGCAGTGACTGCATGCGGTCGTTGAAGAGGTTGTAGTTCATGCTCGCGGTGAAGCCCGCAGTGATGAGCAGCGGGGCGGTCTCGCCGATGACGCGCGAGATGGAGAGCATGATGCCCGTGGTGATTCCGGCGATCGAGGTGGGCAGCACGACCTTCATGATAGTCAGCCACTTCGAGACGCCCAGGGCGTACGAGGCCTCGCGCAGCTCGTTGGGCACGAGGCGCAGCATCTCCTCGCTCGAGCGCACCACGACGGGGATCATCAGCACCGAGAGCGCGACGGAGCCGATGATGCCCATGCGCACCCCCGGCCCGAGGAACAGTGCGAAGGCCGCGTAGGCGAACAGGCCGGCGACGATCGACGGGATGCCCGTCATGACATCGACCAGGAAGGTGATGACCTTGGCCAGCCGGCCGCTGCCGTACTCGACCAGGTAGATCGAGGTCATAAGGCCGAGCGGCACCGAGATGATGGTCGCCGCGAGGGTGATCATCAGCGTGCCCATCATGGCGTGCAGTGCACCGCCGCCCTCGCCCGTGACATTGCGCATGGAGGAGTTGAAGAACTCGGGATCCAGGCGTCCGATGCCGTTGCCGATGACGGTGATCGCCACCGAGACGAGCGGCACCATCGCGAGCAGGAAGGCGCCGGTGACGAGGTTGGTCACGAAGCGGTCGGTCGCCTGGCGGCTACCCTCGACGGCGGCCGAGATGGCCGTGGTCACGGCGAGGTGCAGGATCAGGCCGACGAGCACCGCGCCCACCAGGTTGAACTCGCCCCCGCTCGCCACCGAGAGCAGACCGAAGAGCGCGAGTGAGACGACCAGGCTCGCGCCGAGGATGATCCACGGGGCGGGCTTCGGCAGCCGATTGCCGGTGAGCACGGAGCCGGACGAGACGGGGCGGACGGTGAGTGCCATATCAGTTGGCTCCAGAGAACTCGGCGCGGCGGCTCACGATCCAGCGGGCGATCGCGTTGACCAGGAACGTGACGATGAAGAGGATGAGGCCGGTGGCGATCAGCACGTTGACGTTCTCGCCGTAGGCCTCGGGGAAGGAGAGCGCGATGTTCGCCGCGATGGTGGAGGGGTTCTCGCTGGTGAGCAGCCGGATGCTGACGAGGCCGGTGGCCGAGAGCACCATCGCGACCGCCATCGTCTCGCCGAGCGCGCGGCCGAGGCCGAGCATCGCGGCCGACACGATGCCGGGGCGGCCGAAGGGCAGCACGGCGAGGCGGATCATCTCCCAGCGGGTCGCCCCGAGCGCGAGCGCCGCCTCTTCGTGCAGCACCGGAGCCTGCAGGAAGACCTCGCGGCAGATCGCCGTCATGATCGGCAGCACCATGACGGCGAGTACGAGCGCGGCGGTGAGGATCGTGCGGCCGGTGCCCGAGACGGTGCCGCCGAAGAGAGGGATCCAACCCAGGTGCGTGTTGAGCCAGACGAACACCGGTTGAGCGGCGGGCGCCAGCACGCCGATGCCCCAGAGGCCGAAGACGACGCTGGGCACCGCGGCGAGCAGATCGACGATGTACCCGAGCACGGCCGACACCCTGCGGGGGGCGTAGTGGGAGATGAAGAGCGCGATGCCGATGGCGAGGGGAAGCGCGATGATCAGCGCGAGTACGGCGGCCCAGATCGTGCCGAAGATGAGCGGCCAGACGTACGACCAGAAGTTGTCGGGCAGCAGCGAGGCGGTCTCATTGGTCGCGAAGAATGCGGGGATGCTCTGGGCGATGAGGAAGGCGGCGACGGCGGCCAGCGTGACGAGGATCATGCTGCCCGCGAAGACCGCGGAGCGCGAGAAGATGCGGTCGCCGAGGCTCAGCACGGGTTTGGACTGGGCGGAGGTGGAGGTCACTCGGGCTCCTGGGTCGGTGGGGGATCGGGATCGGATCCCGCATCTCTGGTCGAGGGGTGGCGCGGTGAGAGCGGGTCCGGTTCCTCGACCCTGCCGAGGAACCGGACCCGCTCAGCACGCTACTTGATCGCGGCGATGGCCGGCTCGATCTTGCTGCGCAGGTCGGCCGAGATGGGGGCACTGCCCGCGGCCTCGGCCGCGAGATCCTGACCCTCTTCGCTGATGATGTAGCTGAAGTACTCCTTGACGAGCTCCGCATTCGCGGCGTCCTGGTACTCCTCGCAGCCGATGAGGTAGCTCACGAGCACGATCGGGTAGACCCCGTCGGCGCTGCTGGTGCGGTCGAGCTCGATCGCGATGTCGTGCTCGGTGCGGCCCTCCTCGACGGTCGACGCGTCCACGATCGCGGCTGCGGCCTCGGGGGAGTAGTCGACGTACTCCTCGCCCACCTTGATCGCGACCGTGCCCAGCCCCTCGGCGCGGGAGGCATCGGCGTAGCCGATGGTGCCGACGCCGTTGGTCACAGCCTCGACGACGCCCGAGGTGCCCTGCGCACCCTCGCCGCCGAACTCGGTCGGCCAGGTCTCGATCGAGCCCGCGGTCCAGTCGTCGGCCGCGGCTGCCGAGAGGTACTCGGTGAAGTTGCCGGTGGTGCCCGAATCGTCCGAGCGGTGCACGGCGGTGATGTTCTGATCCGGCAGCGTCGCGTCAGGGTTCTGCTCGGCGATCGCGGGATCGTTCCACTTGGTGATCGAGCCGTTGAAGATCTTCGCGACGGTGGCCGCGTCGAGGTCGAGCGAGTCGACGCCCTCGATGTTGAAGATGATCGCGATGGGCGAGATGTAAGCGGGGAACTCGACGATCGCGTCGGTGGCGCAGCTGTCGAAGGGGCCGGCCGAGATCTCGTCGGTCTTGAACGCGCGGTCGCTGCCCGCGAACGCCGATGCGCCCTGCTGGAAGGTCTCGCGGCCCGCGCCCGAACCGGCCGGATCGTAGTTCACGGTGACGTCGGCGTGCGCCGTCTGGAAGCCGGCGGTCCAGGCCTCCTGAGCGGATCCCTGCGACGAGGCGCCGCCGCCCACGAGGGTGCCGGTGAGCGACGAAGCCGGAGCGTCGCCGCCCTCGGCGGGGGCGCCGCCCTCGTTCGCTGCGCACGAGGTGAGGGTGAGCGCGGCGATGCCGCCGATGGCGGCGACCTTTGCGAATGCAGAAAGCTTCACTGTGGGATCTTCCAATCTCAGAGCTGAATTGAGGGAATGGTCGCGAACGGCCACACCCCCACGCTAGGGATCCTTCGTGAAGCGGGGTCTGCCAGCAGGTGAACAGGGGGTGAACTCGCGGGAACGAGCGGGCAGTATGACGGGTAGCTGCAACGCGCCGCTAGCATGGTGAGCGTGAATTCAATGAGGAGATTCGCAGCGCTCGGCGCTGGGCTCGCCATCGCTGCGGGAGGGATCGGCCTGCTGGGCTGCGCGCCCGAACCGGAGGAGGCCGCCGCACCGGATCCCGAACCCGCGGCGACGCCCGATCCCGAACCCACTCCCGAACCGGCTCCCGAGCCGCAGCCGGGCGCCGGACCCGCCTGTCCCACGGACCACTGCGTGAGCGTGGCCGTCTCGGGGGACCTGCTGTTCCACGACGGGCTGTGGAGCCAGTACGCGATCCCCACCGACGAGGCCGGACGAAACTTCGACTTCGTACCGCTGCTCGAAGGGCAACGCGCCTACCTCGACCGCTCCGACCTGGCGATCTGCCAGATGGAGACTCCGCTCGCCCCGGTCGGCGGACCCTACGCCGGGTATCCCGCCTTCAGTACGCCGCCCGAGCTCGCGGCGGCGGTCAAAGACATCGGCTACGACGTCTGCACCACCGCCTCGAACCACACCGTCGACCAGGGCACCGAGGGGCTCGTGCGCACCCTCGACGTGCTCGATGAGGTCGGGATCGCGCACACCGGCTCGTACCGCGCCGAGGGCGAGCGCGACGTGCCGCTCATCGTCGAGGCGAACGGGGTGAAGGTGGCCGTCATCACCTCGACGTTCTCGCTCAATGGAATCCCCGCCGAGCACGAGTGGCAGGTCGACTACCGCGAGGAGGAGCCGCGGGTCGACCCCGAGCGCGCGATCGCGAAGGCTCAGAAGGCTCGTGAGATGGGCGCGGAGATCGTGATCGGCGTGCAGCACATCGGCGAGGAGTACTGGTCGCAGCCGACGGGCGGGCAGATCGAGCTCGCGCACCAGCTGCACGACAGCGGCCTGTTCGACTTCGTGTACCAGCACCACGCCCACGCGGTGCAGCCGTTCGAGAACTACGGCGGTAAGTGGATCCTGTACGGCACCGGCAACACGATCAGCGAGTCGGCGCCGCCCGCGCAGCAGGTGAACAACGAGTTCCTCATGGCGCGGGTGCAGTTCGCCAAGCAGCCCGACGGATCCTGGGCCACCAACGACCTCGCGTGGAACGCCGCCACCAATACTCAGGACGGCCGCTACAAGTGGTGCTCGGTGATGCCGGATCAGCCGCAGGGCGTGTGCCAGTCGCCCGACTTCGACGCGGGCGTGCTCGAGCGCACCCGCGCGACCGCGAACGCGATGGGCGCGGCCGCGGCCGGCGCGCGCGAGTGGCTGATCACGCAGGAGTGAGGGCGCTCGGTGAGCCGGCCCGGCGGAGCTGCTGCGCGACAGGTCGAAAACGGCTCTGATTCCAGGGGGCCCGAACCTTTTCGATCTCTCGCAACGAGGCGTCGGCCTCAGTGCTTGATCGGGTAGGTCTCGACCGCGACGATCCCCGCCTCCGGCTGCGACCGCGAGAAGTGCAGCACCGAGAAGCCCGCGGGGGGCAGCGAGGCCGCCTTGTCGAGATAGGGGCCCAGCGGGCTGCCTGTCGCGAGCGCGAGCTCGCGCGCCAGGTCGGGCAGCACGGGCCGGTGGCTGCAGAGGACCGCGTTGCGACCTCGCCCGATAACCTTCGCCACGAGCTTGCGCAGCGAGGTGAGGTCGCCCTCGTCCCAGTTGTCCTGACTGAGCGATTTCTTGGCGCGCACGCGTTTGCCGAGATGCTCGGCCAGAGGGGCGACGGTCGAGAGGCAACGGGTCGCCGTCGACGAGTAGATGCGTCGCGGTCCGAAGGAGCGGAGGATCGGCACGAGCGTCTCGGCCTGCTCCTCACCGGCGTCGGCGAGCGGCCTCAGGTGGTCGACCGGAAACGCGCTGCTGCGGGGCTCGGCTTTCGCATGCCGCAGCAGCGTCACCGAGAACGTATCGACCAGGTCCCGCTCGACGAGCTTCAGGAACACGTCGTAGAGCTCGCGGTCGGCTTCGTAGCTGAGCCGCTCGCGCGCCTGATCCGCGGGCACCCACTCGATGGCCTGCACCTCGTCGTTCGGCTTGAACTTGGCGCGGGCCTCGGCTTTCGCGGTGACCTTCGCGGCCCAGTACTGCACGGTCTTCGAGCGGCCGCCGCTGAGCGCGTAGTGGATCGTGCCGAGGTTGACGCCGAGCGACACCCGATAGCCGGTCTCCTCGCGGGTCTCCCGCACCGCGGCCCGAGGCATGCTCTCGCCCGGGTCGAGCTTGCCCTTCGGGAACGATACGTCTCGCTGCTTGGCGCGGTGGATCAGCAGTACGAGGATCCGCGGATCGCCGTGCTCGTCGTAGACGCGGCGCCAGCACACGGTGCCCGCCGCCAGCACCTCGGTCGCGGCGCCTCGGCCGCCCGCGGCGGCGGCCTTCGAGGAGCGCTTCTTCGTGGCCGTCGGGCTCACCGGTTTCTCCGGGAGCGAGCCTCGGTGCGGTCGATCATGACGAGGTCCTGCAGGTCGGGCAGCGGCTCGCCCTCCTCGCTCACCACGCGGCGCTGCCAGTTGCCGTCGGGCAGCATGCGCCAGGACGACACCTCGTCGCTGAAGGCGAAATCGAAGAAGCGGTCGATGCGGGCGAGGTGCTCGCGATCCTCGATGCGCACGAGCACCTCGATGCGGCGGTCGAGATTGCGGTGCATGAGGTCGGCGCTGCCGATGAACACCTCGCGCTCGCCGGCGTTCTCGAAGGCGTAGATGCGGGAGTGCTCGAGATAGCGGCCGAGCACCGAGCGCACGCGGATGTTCTCGGAGAGGCCGGGTACACCGGCCCGGATCGAGCAGATGCCGCGCACCCACACGTCGACGGGCACGCCGTCCTGGCTCGCGCGGTAGAGCGCATCGATGATGGCCTCGTCGACCATCGAATTGGCCTTCAGCCTGATGCCGCTGGGGAGGCCCGCGCGGGCGTTCTCGGCCTCGCGCTCGATGCGCTCGAGCAGACCGCTGCGCAGCTGCAGCGGAGCGACGAGCAGACGGTCGTAGTCGGTCTCGATCGCGTACCCGGAGAGCACGTTGAAGAGCTTGGTCACGTCGCGGCCGACCTCGGGAGACGAGGTGAAGAGGCCGAAGTCTTCGTAGATGCGGCTCGTCTTCGGGTTGTAGTTGCCCGTGCCGATGTGGCAGTAGTGGGCGAGGCGGCCCTGCTCCTCGCGGATCACGTGCACGAGCTTGCAGTGCGTCTTGAGGCCCACGAGACCGTAGACCACGTGCACGCCGGCCTGCTCGAGCTTGCGGGCCCACGTGATGTTGGCCTCCTCGTCGAAGCGGGCCTTCACCTCGACGAGCGCGAGCACCTGCTTGCCGGCCTCGGCCGCCTTGATGAGCGACGCGACGATGGGGCTGTCGCCCGAGGTGCGGTACAGGGTCTGCTTGATGGCGAGCACGTCGGGATCGGTGGCCGCCTGCTCGACGAACGCCTGCACGCTCGTCGAGAACGATTCGTAGGGGTGGTGCACCAGCACCTCGCGCCGCGCGATCGCTCCGAAGACATCGGGCTTCTCGCTCGGCGAGTTCGTGCGGAACTGGGGATGCGTGACCGGGATGTGCGGCTTGAACTTGAGGTCGGGCCGACGGATACCGCTGAGCGCGAAGAGGCCGCTGAGATCGAGCGGGGCGGGCAGCGTGTAGACCTGCTGCTCGTCGATGTCGAACTCGCTGACCAGCAGCGTCAGCGTCGCCTCGTCCATATCGTCCGAGATCTCGAGGCGGATCGGCGGGCCGAACCTGCGGCGCAGCAGCTCCTTCTCGAGCGCCTGGATGAGGTTCTCGGTCTCGTCCTCCTCGATCTCCATGTCCTCGTTGCGGGTCACGCGGAAGACGTGGTGGTCGAGCACCTCCATGCCCGGGAAGAGACCGTCGAGCTGGTTGGCGATCAACTCCTCGAGCGCGATGAAGCGCACGTCGTCGATGCTCTCGCGCTGATCCACGCGCACGTACCGCGGGATCATCTGCGGCACCTTGAGGCGGGCGAACTCGACCTTCTCGGTCTGCGGGTTGCGCACCCGGATGGAGAGGTTGAGGGCGCGGCCCGAGATATAGGGGAACGGATGCGCGGGATCGACTGCGAGCGGCATGAGGATCGGGTAGATGTGCTGCTCGTAGTAGTTCGTGAGGTGCACCCGATCGGCCGCGTCGAGCTGCTCCCACTCGACCACTCGGATGCCGGCCTCGGCGAGCCCGGGCTGCACCTGCTCGCGGAAGCACCTGGCGTGGCGCAGCTGCAGCTCGTAGGCGGTGCGGTTGATGTCGGCGAGCACGTCGGTGGGAGCGCGCCCGACATTGGTGGGAAGCGCGAGACCGGTGACGATGCGGCGCTTCAGGCCCGCGACGCGCACCATGAAGAACTCATCGAGGTTCGACGCGAAGATGGCGAGGAAGTTGGCCCGCTCGAGCAGCGGCACCCCCGGATCCTCTGCGAGTTCGAGCACGCGCTGATTGAACGCGAGCCAGCTCAGCTCGCGATCGATGTACCGGTCGGCGGGCAGCTCTGCCCGTTCGACGGCGTTCTCTCGGGTTTCTTCGGTCATGCGTCCATTGTGACATCGACCCCTGACGAAGCGGGCCTCGCCCACTGACGGCTGCGTGAATCGACGGTGAACGACGCGTGCTCGTACATGCGCACCGCACGCTCGTTCTCTCCGTCGACGTAGAGGCTGACCCGGTCGGGGGAGTGCTGCGCCATTCTGGCGAGCGTCACATCGAGCAGCAGCTTGCCGAGCCCGCGCCCCGCGTACTCGGGCCGCACGCCGACGGCATAGAGCTCGCACTCGACCCCGGCGTCGTCGCGCACCGTCTTGATCCAGGTCGACCCGGCGAGTTCGTCGCCCGATGCCTCGGCGAGCAGGATCAGGTCGTCGGCGTCGAACCACGGCTCATCGCGTATGAGCGCGAAATCGCTCTCCGTGATCCTCCCCTGCTCGGGATGCGTCGCGAACGCCGCCGCGTTCGCCCGCACCCACGCAGCGGCATCGGCGGTCCGCGCCGGGTCGAACGCGCGCAGGTGCAGGTCGGGTGGTGAGGGGAGGGAGAGCGGATCCCGCCCGTCGCCGGGTAGCAGTGCGGGATCGAGCGCCATGCGGTACAGCGAGCGTACCGGGGCGAACCCGGCCCCCGCGAGCAGCGCCTCGGCGGCGGGATTCTCGCCGTGCGCCCAGGCCAGCAGGTCGCCGTCGGCCCGGGAGAGCAGCTCTGCGAGCGCCGCCGCTCCGATCCCGCGCCGTCTCGCCGCGGGACGAACCGCGAGATCGACCTCACCCTGGCCGACGATCCCGACGGCGACCGGGTCGGCGCTCTCGAGGTCAGCACCGGCCTCCCGTGATCCGCGATCCGCGTCGCCCCGGTCCAGGAACAGCAGCAGCGCGCGCTGTCCCTGCGCGGCCGCGAGCAGCGCCTGATCCGACACCGGCGAGACGCCGTCGGAGGTCTCGACCTCGGCGATCAGCGTCCGCGCGATGCGGAGCGCCCGCTCGGACGCTCCCTCGACGACATCGATCCGTGCTGACATCAATCCCCCTCATCGACCCGGGCCCGCGCGAAGCCGTATCCGACACCCCGCACCGTACTGATGAGCCCTTCGTGCTCACCCAGTTTCGCGCGCAGACGCCGCACATGTACGTCCACCGTGCGCGTGCCGCCGAAGTAATCGGTGCCCCACACCTCGCTGAGCAACTGCTCGCGCGTGAACACCCGTCCCGGGTGCGCGGCGAGGAAGTGCAGCAGCTCGAACTCCTTGTACGTCAGGTCGAGCGGGCGGCCGAATAAGCGGGCTGTGAAATTGGACTCGTCAATGACAACGCCCGCGGCCTGGACCGCGGGCGGAGGAGTGGTGGCCGTCGAAGCGGGCTGACCGAGCAGGCGCAGGCGCAGCTCGATCTCGGCGGGACTCGCGGTCGGCAGCAGCAGCTCGCTCACACCCCACTCCGGGGTGAGCGCGGTGAGCGCGAGTTCGGGCAGGATCACCACGCGGGGCGTCTCGATGCCCTCCGCGAGCGCGAGGCACGCGGTGCGGGCGCGACGAGCGTCGAGGGTGCCGTCGACGAGGATCGCGTCGAATCGACCGGCCAGCGTCTCGGGCACGCGGAGCGACAGCGGTGAGGTGCGCACGTCGTGCGGCAGCAGGTCCAGGCCGGGCAGCGAATCGGCGGGATCTCGATCGGTGAGGCAGAGCAGCTGCATGGACCGGCTCCCTTCGCTGTGCGTTCGGCTCGAGGTAAATAGTACTGCGGGCACTGTTTCACCACCGTTTCGCCGATGTTTCGGCTGCGCGGACCGCTCGCCGCCGCTGTGGGACAATGGGGACGTGAGCGAACCCGTGCAGCCCGAGGCCCCGGAGATGCCGGACGTGCAATCCTGGCACCTGCCGCGGATGATCACCGCGTGGGCGGTGGCCGCGGTCATCGGCGCGCTCGTGACACTGGTCGTGCCGCAGGAGGGGCGCTTCGCCTGGCTCGTCTTCGCAGTCGGGGCGAGCACGCTCGTGACCTTCGCGCTGCAATTGGGGACGGCTCAGCGGGAGGGATTCATCACGCGGGTCTCGTTCAGCGTCGCCGGATCTGTACTGCTGATCGCGGTGATCGACGTGATCGGGATGCTGCTCGGCTGAGACGAGAGGCACCTCGCCGCCGGAGCCGGTGTACTAGACTGGCGTCATGCTTCTCGCGCTTGAACTCTTCTTTCTCGGCCTCCTCGGTCTTGCCGGCGTCGCGATCGCGTGGATCTCGGGCACCGTGGTCTACAAGCTCTTCAAGGGGCAGCGTTAACCATCCGCGCGTGGCGCACCTGGTGAGGTGGCTGGCGTGATGTCGTCGTTCCTCGAGCTTCCCGGGGCCGTCGCCGATCCGGTCGGTGTCGCCTCGCACTACGGCGAGCCGCTGCCCGAGCAGCGCGACCTCGAACGGGGGCGCGCGATCGTCGACCTGTCGCACCGCGGCATCGTCACCGTCTCGGGCCCAGACCGCTTGAACTGGCTGCACTCGATGACGAGTCAGCAGCTGACGGGGCTGCGGCCGGGGGAGGGCACGGAGACGCTGCTGCTCGATCCGAACGGCCGCATCGAGCGGGCGATCCGACTCGTCGACGACGGTGAGCGCAGCTGGTTGCTCGTCGACGAGGGATCGGCCGAGCCGCTGACCGCGTTCCTGCAGCGCATGCGCTTCGCGTTGCGCGTCGAGGTGCACGACGTCTCCGCCGAGTACACGACGGTGCTGGCCTTCACCGGGGCTGGGCCCGCCGCGGAAGCGCTGCGGGCGCTCGATCCACTCGCCGAGTGGCGCGACCCGTGGTCCGGCGTGACCGCGGGCGGGGTGCAGTACGCGAGGTCCGAGGCGCATGCCGCCGAGGGCTGGTCGGTCTCGCAGTTCGTGTTCTCGCGCGAGGATCTGCCGCGCGTCGCGGCGCTGGCGGGCGGCGGCGAGCTGCGCGCCGCCGGCCTGCTCGCGCTCGAGGCGCTCGAGGTGCGCGCCTGGCGGCCCTCGCAGCACGGCGACGTCGATGAGCGCGCGATCCCGCACGAGTTCGACTGGCTGCGCACCGCGGTGCACCTCACGAAGGGCTGCTATCGCGGGCAGGAGACGGTCGCGAAGGTGCACAACCTCGGGCACCCGCCGCGGCGGCTGGCCATGCTGCACCTCGACGGGTCGGGCGGCGAGCTGCCGCAGGCGGGGGCGCTCGTGTTCCGCGCGCCGCAGCCCGGTGAGGATCGGGATCCCGGGGCGCGGCCGGTGGGCCGGGTCACCCGGGCCGCGCTGCACCACGAGTGGGGCGGGATCGCCCTCGCGCTGCTCAAACGGGCGCTGCCCGAGGATGCGGCCCTCGAGGTCGAGTTGCCCGATACCCCCGAGCGGGCCGCGGCTTCGCAGGAGGCGATCGTGCCCGCCGATGCCGGCGCCACCCGCGATATTCCCCGTCTCAAGCGCCTGTAGGCCGGTGCCGTCTCGAGGCGGGCTCGTCGACGCGCCCGCTTCGGAACCTCATAGACTAGAACCTATGACGAACAAGCTGATCCTGCTCCGTCACGGGCAGAGCGACTGGAACCAGAAGAACCTGTTCACCGGTTGGGTGGATGTGCGCTTGACCGAGCAGGGGCGCGGCGAGGCCGCCCGCGCGGGCGAGTTGCTCGCGGAGTCGGGGGTGCTGCCCGACGTGCTGCACACCTCCGTGCTGAGCCGGGCGATTCAGACGGCGAACATCGCTCTCGACAGCGCGGATCGGCTGTGGATCCCCGTGCGCCGGTCGTGGCGGCTGAACGAGCGTCACTACGGTGCGCTGCAGGGCCTCGATAAGACCGAGACGCTGCAGAAGTACGGCGAGGAGCAGTTCATGGAGTGGCGCCGCTCCTTCGACACGCCCCCGCCGCCCCTCGACGATTCGAGCGAGTGGTCGCAGGCGGGCGACCCCCGCTACGCGGATATCGACGGCGAGCAGCCGCAGACCGAGTGCTTGAAAGACGTCATCGAGCGCCTCGTGCCCTACTGGGAGAACGAGATCCTGCCCGACCTGAACTCGGGTAGGACCGTGCTGGTCACCGCCCACGGCAACTCGCTGCGTGCGCTGGTGAAGCACCTCGATGGCATCTCGGACGCCGACATCGCGGGTCTCAACATTCCCACCGGCATGCCGCTCGTGTACAACATCAACGAGGACGGAACGCCCGCGGGCGAGGGGCGCTACCTCGATCCCGAGGCTGCAGCGGCGGGCGCGGCAGCCGTCGCGGCTCAGGGCAAGCACTGACGGCGGCTCGCCGAACGTGAAAGGACCCCTCTCGCGAGAGGGGTCCTTTCACGCAATCCGAGCGAAGCGGAGTCAGCGTTCTCCGCGCTCGTCCGAGGGGTCTTCGTCTTCGACGATATCGTCGTCGGCGTTGTACTTGCTGGCGTACTCAGCCCAGGGATCCTCATCGGAGCCGTGCTGCGAACTCTGCGCGAGTTCGCGCTGGAGTTGCGAGAGGTCCGTGTTGGGGCTGAAATACTTCAGCTCCCTGGCTACCTTGGTGTGCTTTGCCTTCTGACGGCCGCGCCCCATGCGTGACCCCCTTACACATTCAGGCCCCGCGGGCAATTCTCCGCGAGGCAGGTACTTATACAAATAGACGTATGGAGCAGATTCTATCAGATCGCGACAGCCGCCGAAGCGCGGCCAGTACGATGAAGGCATGACCTCGCGCCGATCCCGCACCCTCAGGCTGCTGCTCATCGGCGTGCTCGTGATCGCGGTGCTCGCTCTGGCCGGCGCGATCGCAGTGCTGGTGCCGATCCTCACTCATCAGAGTGCGGGCGGATCCGGCCAGCGCGTACCCGATCAGTTCGTCTCGCAGACCACAGCCAAGGGTGCGGACGGACGCACCCGGGAGTTGGTGGTCGAGACATCGGACGGCGAGCCGGTGGAGCTCGGCGCGCTGAGACCGGGCGAGTCGCTGACGGTCCGGGGCACCGGCTTTGATGCCGGAATCGGCATATATGTCGCGATTTGCGCGATTCCGGATCGCCCGGACGAGAAGCCCGGCCCCTGCCTGGGCGGTATTCCGGAGGGAGCCGAGGAGGGGCACGCGGAGCAGGCCGCCCTGTCGAGCGTGTGGATCACCGACGACTGGGCATGGCGGGCGTTCGCCACGAAGGGATACGACGACGCGCAGAGCGGATCCTTCACCGCCGAGCTCACGGTGCCCGCGGCCGAGAGCGAGGGCCTCGACTGCCGGGCGACGCGCTGCGCGATCGCGACGAGAGCCGACCACACCGCCGGAAGCGATCGGGTGCAGGACATGCTGCTGCCGGTCGCGTTCGCCGAAGCCGCGGGCTGAGCCCACGGGATCGGGGCCGCGGGCTGAACCCACGGGCTTCGGGCCGCGGGGTGATGCGACGTGCCCAGGGCCGGGGGCCTCAGTGGGTGAGCGGGGCGATCGCGAGCGTCGCGATCGTGTAGATCGCGAGACCGGCGAGCGAGCCCACCACCGTGCCGTTGATGCGGATGAACTGCAGATCCTTGCCGACCTGCAGCTCGATCTTCTCGGCCGCCTCCCTGGCGTCCCACCGCTGCACGGTCTCGGTGATGACACCCGCGATGTCGTGGCGGTAGTTGTGCACGAGGTGCTCGACCACCTCCATCACCCACACGTCGATCTTGTATTGCAGCGTGGGGTCGTCGAGGAGCTTGCGTCCGAAGTCGCGCAGCGCTGACACGATCCGGATCCTCAGTTCGCTGCCCGGGTCCTCGAGCATCGAGACGAGCGCGGCGCGCGCGGTCTCCCAGGTGCTCGCGGCGACCGCGCGGATGCGGGGGCTGTCGAACACCTCGTGCTTGAACGCCTCGAGCTGCTGCTGCAGCTGCTCCTGGTGCTGCAGATCGCGGGCGAGATCCCCGAGGAAGCGGGCGATGGCGATGCGGAACGGATGCTCGGGATCGGTGCCCACCCGCTGGGCGAACCGCACGGTCTCGGCGTGCAGGCGGTCGTCGAGGAACCGATCCACGATGCTCGGTACCCAGGCGGGAAGGCGCGAGGAGATCACCCGGTCGAACGCCTCGGGGTGCGCGACGAGCCACTCCTCGACACGGGATGCCGCGATGTCGATGAGGGCCTGCTGGTGGCCGCCCTCGACGAAGGACTCTGCCGCGCGGCCGAGCAGCGGCCCCCATTCCGGATCGACGACGTGCCGGCGCACGAGCAGCTCGATGAGCTCCTGCACATCGTTGTCGTCGAGCACCGTCAGTGCTCCGAGGCCGGCGCTCGCGATCATGTCGCCGACGCGCTCGGCGTTCGGTTGCTGCGAGAGCCACTCGCCCGCGTGCCGCGCTCCGCTGATGCTCGCGAGCTTGTCGTGCACGACGTCGTCGGCGAGGAAGTTCTCCTCGATGAATGATCCGAGTCCCTCGCCGATGTCGTCCTTCTTGCTCGAGATGAGGTTGGTGTGCGGGATCTTGAGACCCATCGGGTGCCTGAAGAGCGCGGTCACGGCGAACCAGTCGGCGAGGGCGCCGACCATGCCGCCCTCGCTCGCAGCCCTGACGTACCCGAGCCAGGGGTAGCGTTCCTGGAGCGCGAACGAGACGACGAACACCACGGCCATTCCGACGAGCAGGGCGACGGCGAGGCGCTGCATGCGGCGCAGCTCTGCGAGCCGTTCGAAGTCTGCGGGGGAGACGGCCCCCAGTGTGCGGCGGGTGCGAGACGTCGGCATCTCTGTATTATGCTCCACGGCGCCGCGAGGTCGGGCGAGGCGCGGCCCGGGAGTGTCGGGGATGCGTGGAATAATCGACTCCATGCACCTTCTCACGGCGCTCAGCCTGAAGAACCGCGCGTTGATCGCGCTCGTCACCATCGTCGCCGCGGTCTTCGGTCTCATCGGGGTGGGGTCGCTCAAGCAGGAGCTGATGCCCTCGGTGCAGTTCCCGGCGATCGCCGTGGTCACCAACTATCCGGGCGCCTCGCCGGAGGTCGTCAACAACGACGTCTCGGGCCCCATCGAGACGGCGCTGCGCAGCGTGCCGCAGCTCGAGACCTCGACCGCGACCTCGAGCACGGGCGCTTCCATGGTGGTGGCGCAGTTCACCTACGGCGTCGACATCACGGCGACGGAGCAGAAGGTGGAGCGCGCCGTCAGCCGGATCTCCCAGATGCTTCCCGAGGCCGCGGACACGCAGGTCATGTCGGGCAGCATCGACGACTTCCCCGTGATCCAGATCGCGGTGACGCCCGCCGACGGCGAGACCCCCGAGGAAGCGGCGCAGACCATCGAGCGCGTCGCGATCCCCGAACTGAGCGACATCGAGGGCGTGCGCGACGCGCAGCTCACCGGCGCTCGCGAGGAGCGGATCTCGATCTCGCCCTACGCCGAGACGCTCGCGGCGAACGGGCTGACCTCGCAGTCCATCGCCGACGCGCTGCAGCAGAGCGGCGTGCTGATGGCGGCGGGCACCGTCACCGAGGGTGATCAGACGCTCGCGGTGCAGGCGGGCACGGCCCTGGCTTCCGTCGAGGAGGTCGCCGCGATCCCGCTGCCACTCGGCCCCGAGCAGATCGCGGCGCAGCAGGCGCAGATCGCGCAGCAGGGCCCGGGGGAGTTCGAGGCCGCGCCCGCCCCGGCCGCCCTCACGATCGGCGACGTCGCCGAGGTGAGGCTCGAGCCTGGCCCCGAGCAGAGCATCTCCCGCGTGAACGGCGCACCGGCGCTCACCATCGCGGTCACCAAGATGTCGGCCGCGAACACCGTCGACGTGTCTCACGCGGTGCAGCAGAAGCTCGAGGAGCTGCAGGATCAGCTCGGCGGTTCGCAGCTCTCGATCGTGTTCGACCAGGCGCCCTACGTCGAGCAGTCGATCGAGACGCTCACCACCGAGGGGCTGCTCGGTCTCGTGTTCGCCGTGCTGGTGATCCTCGTCTTCCTCATGTCGGTGCGCGCGACGCTCGTCACGGCGATCTCGATCCCGACCTCGGTGCTGCTCACCTTCGTGGGGCTGAACTTCGCCGAGTACACCCTCAACATGCTCACGCTGGGCGCGCTCACCATCTCGATCGGCCGCGTGGTCGACGATTCGATCGTGGTGATCGAGAACATCAAGCGGCATCTCGCCTCGGGCGCCGACCGCGCGAAAACGATCATCGAGGCCGTGCGCGAGGTCGCGGGTGCCATCACCGCCTCGACCGTCACCACCGTGGCGGTGTTCCTGCCGATGGCGTTCGTCGACGGCATGGTCGGCGAGCTGTTCCGGCCCTTCGCGTTCACCGTCACCATCGCGCTCGTGGCGTCGCTGCTCGTGTCGCTCACCATCGTGCCCGTGCTCGCCTACTGGTTCCTGCGACCGGACCGGAAGCGGCGCAGGGAGCGGGCGGCGGATCCGGCCGACGGCGATCCCGACCCGCTCTCCACCGGGCCCGTTTCCGAGCCGGAGGACGCCGAGGCGGCGGCCCAGCCCCTGCTCGCGACCCGTTCGGCCGCCGCCGAAACCGCGGCCGAGCCTCTCACCGCGCTGCAGCGCGGTTACCGCCCGATCATCGACTGGACGCTGAAGCGGCCTGCCGTGACGCTGCTCACCGCGGTGCTGGTGTTCGGCCTCACGATCGCCCTCAGCCCCTTCATGAAGACGAACTTCATGGGCGCCGACGAGCAGAACTCGATCGGCCTCGTGCAGACGCTCGCCCCCGGCACCAGCCTCGATGCTCAGCTCGCCCAGGTCGAGCGCGTCGAGGATGCGCTCTCGGACGTCGACGACATCGAAACCGTGCAGGTGACCATCGGCAACGGCGGCGGAGGCATGGGCGCGATCTTCGGCGGAGGGGGCGACGGAGCGGTCAGCTACTCGATCACCACGGCGTCGGACGCCGATCAGACGGGTGTGCAGGATGAGATCCGCGCCGCCGTCGATGCACTCGACGACGCGGGCGAGTTCTCGCTCGGACAGTCGGGCGGCGGCGTGACCATGTCGAGCGCGATCGAGGTCAACGTGTCGGCCCCCGATCAGGAGACCCTCGCGCAGGCCAGTGACGCCGTGCTCACGGAACTCGAACAGCAGCCCGGCCTCAAGCAGATCGAGAGCGACCTGGGCACCTCTCGCCCGTTCCTGCAGGTGGCCGTGGACCGCGCAGCCGCGGCGGCGGCCGGCCTCACGGAGGCCGGGGTCGCCGGACAGATCGCTCAGCAGATGCAGCCCCGCCAGATCGGTCAGATCACGATGGACGCCGACACCGTGTCGGTCTACCTCGCCGACGGCGTCGCCGCGACCGACCGTGCGGGAGTGGCCGCCCTGCCGATCATGACGGCTCTCGGTCCGCAGACCCTCGACGCGCTCGCCACCATCGAGGTGGCCGACGGCCCCGTGACGGTGCGCACCGAGGACGGCGTGCGCATGGTGACGGTCTCGGCTCTGCCCGAGGGCGATGACCTCAACGTCGCCGGCGCTGCTGTCACCGCCGCGCTCGACTCGGTCGATCTGCCGGCCGGCGCCACGGCCGAGATCGGCGGCGTGATGTCGCAGCAGAGCGAGGCCTTCGGGCAGCTCGGTTTGGCTCTGCTCGCCGCGATCCTCATCGTCTACGTGGTGATGGTGGCGACGTTCCGCAGCCTGCTGCAGCCGCTGCTGCTGCTGGTCTCGGTGCCGTTCGCCGCGACCGGTGCGATCCTGCTGCTCATCGCCACCGGCATCCCGCTCGGTGTGGCTTCGCTGATCGGCGTGCTGATGCTCGTCGGCATCGTGGTGACGAACGCGATCGTGCTCATCGACCTCGTGAATCAGTATCGTTCGCGCGGAGACACCCTGCTCGCCGCCGTCGAGCACGGCTCCCTGCAGCGTCTGCGCCCCATCGTGATGACGGCGCTCGCGACCATCCTGGCGCTCACGCCCATGGCGCTCGGGATCACGGGCAAGGGCGGGTTCATCTCCCAGCCGCTCGCGGTCGTGGTGATCGGCGGCCTGCTGTCGTCGACCGTGCTCACGCTCATCGTGCTGCCGACCCTCTACTACGCGGTCGAGCGTCGCCGTGAGCGTCGCCGAGATCGCCGTGGGGATCGCCCGGGCGGTCGCCGAGCTCGCGGATCCGGGCGACGCGGGCCGAAACGCGGCCCTGGATCCGACGGGGCGGCGGCGGTCGCCGGCACCGAGGCACTGGCCTTCGCGAGCGCCGCCGGTGCGGTCGGAACGGTCGGTGTGCTCGGCACCGCACCCACCCAGCACGACGAGTCGGCGACGGGGTATCCCACCGAGACTCCGAACGATCTGTTCGAGCTGTTCGAGGGGTTCCGGGAGGACGAGGACGCCGAGGCGCAGCCCGACGACGGTGTCGCTACCGAGGGCGAAGCCGAGGGCTCGCCGGTGCCGGCGATCGACGGAGAACCTGATCCTGGTTTTGAGGCCGAAGTCGAAGCCGCAGTCGAGGCCAATGACGAAGCCGTAGCCGAGGCCGATGGCGAAGCCGTAGCCGAGGCCGACGCCGGTGGCAATGCCGAAGCTGACGCCGACGCCGGTTCTGCGGCACCCGCTCCGTTGCCCGCGCAGGCCGATCCCGAGGTGCAACGCGCGATCCTCAGTGAACTGATCCGCGTCGGGCTCTCCGCCCCCGAGTTGAGGGAGCACAGCGCCCCTGAGTCGGAGGAACGCGTCGCCCCAGAGTCGAAGGAGCAGGAAGAGCAGGAGATCGGATCCGCGACCGCGCAGATGTCGCTTGCGCTCTCCGATCTCGGCTTCATCGACGAGCGCGACCAGCTCGCGGTCGGCGAGGACTCCGAGGCCGATGCCGGATCCGAGTCCGACGCCGGATCCGAGTCCGACGCCGGCTCCGGGTCCGAGCATGGATCTGAGTCGGAGCCACAGCCCGAACCCGAGCCGGTTTCGACGTCGGAGCTCGTGTCCGAACCTGAACCGGCATCTGGTTCGGAGCCTGGGACGGTCGATTCCTCACCCCGTGCGGCGTCGGAGCCGGAGGCCGAAGCGGACCCCGAATCCGATGCCGAGACCGAACACGAACTCGACTCCGACGCGGCGGATGACACGACCGCGAGTACGAACGCGACCACCGCAGTCGCGCCCCCGGTGACCGGCGAGCTCGACTGGGAACAGTTGATGTGGCAGGCGACGCAAGAGGTCGAGGCGGAGGAGAACGGCCGCGCCGGTGCGTCCGGTGAGAACTCCGAAGACGAGAGCGGGCGATAGCGTGGCGCAGAGGGGCCGCCGAGGTTTCAAGCCCCCGGCGAATTACGAGCCGGGCCGCAAACCGGCTCGTGGCGGTAAGCGGTGGACCGGCGGGCGCACGCTGGGCCGGCCGGCAGGGGAGCGCTCGGAACCCGAGCAGCCGAAACGCGAGGGATCGCGGCCCGAGCGCCGAGACGGAACGGTCGGGGCCGCTCGCGGCGGCGAACGCGCTCCGGAGCGGTGGCGCGCTCGGGGGGAGGTCGTCGGACAGGAGAGAGGAGCCGCCGCAGGATCCCGAGCGACGGAGCCGGTGCACGAGCGCCTCGACGCCCGGATCACGACCGCCGCAGATACCGAGGGCCTCAGCTTCGGGGATCTCGGCCTTGGGTCGAACATCCTGCGCGTGCTCGGCGAGCTCGGCGCTGAGCGCCCCTTCCCGATCCAGGCCGCGACGATCCCCGATGCGGTCGCCGGGCGCGATGTGCTCGGGCGCGCCCGCACCGGATCTGGCAAGACCATCGCCTTCGGCGCGGCCGTGGTCGAACGCCTGCTGAAGCTCAAAGCCGAGGGCGCATTCGCGAATGACGCCGCCCCGGCGCGCAACCGGCCCAAGCGGGGCGAGCGGCAGCGCGCGCCGAAACGTCCGCCGCGCAACCCGAAGGCGCTGATCCTCGCCCCCACCCGCGAACTCGCCCTTCAGATCGACCGCACGGTGCAGCCGATCGCCCGCTCCGTCGGCTTCTTCACCGCACAGCTCGTCGGGGGCGTGCCGCTCGATCCCCAGGTGCATGCGCTCGAGCGGGGCGTCGATATCGTGATCGGCACGCCGGGGCGCGTGCGCGACCTCGTGAACCGCCGCAAGCTCGACCTGCGCGAGGTGCTGGTCTCGGTGATCGACGAGGCCGACCACATGTGCGAGCTCGGGTTTCTCGAGCCCGTGCAGGGGGTGCTGCGCGAGACGGTGCGCGGCGGGCAGCGGCTGCTGTTCTCGGCGACCCTCGACAGCGGAGTGGGCGAGCTGGTGTCGGAGTTCCTGCGCGATCCGGCCGTGCACGAGGTCGCGGGGGAAGCGGTGAGCGAAGCCGAGCACCGGGTCCTGGTGGTGCTGCGAGAGCACAAGAACCGGGTGCTCGTCGAGCTCGTCTCACGCCCCGGTCACGCTGGCGGTCCCGCACGGACCATGGTGTTCTGCCGCACCCGGGCCTATGCCGAGAGCGTGGCCGAGATGCTCGCCGATGAGGGGATCCGCGTGACCTCCCTGCACGGCAACCTCAGCCAGGCACGACGCGAGCGCAACCTCGAGAAGTTCTCGTCGGGTAAGGCCGCGGTGCTGGTGGCGACCGATGTCGCTGCGCGCGGTCTCCACATCGACGACGTCGACCTGGTGGTGCAGGCGGATCCGCCCGACGACTATAAGACCTACCTGCATCGGGCCGGCCGCACGGCGCGGGCCGGGCGCGGTGGGATGGTGCTCACGGTCATCCCGCGCACCCGTCAGAAGCGCACGCGCGAGATGCTCGAGGAGGCGGGGATCGAGCCGACGTACTTCGGCGATCACGAGCCCGGAGACGCCCTGCCGGCCTCGTAGTCCCTACCGTTCCGCGCAGTCACGCCGAGTGGCGCGACTGCGCCGATTCGCGCTGCCGCGCCGAGTCGTGCTGCGTCGAGCGCAACTGCACCGACTCACGCTGAAGCACCTCTTTTCGTCGTATCGAGGTGCTGTTCGCTCCATCGGTGCTGTTGTGTGAAGTCGGGCGGCCGTGTCCGGTTGCGCGGTGGAGATGTTCTCCAGGAACGAAAGACTGTTTTTGGAGGGATTGGACAACAGGGGCCGGGGCGATCTCGGGCCTCGATTGTGGGGAGAGCGGCGCGAGGTTGTCGGTGTCGGAGGTGCCCCCTAGCCTGGCAGCAGGTCAGCGGATCGCGGCGCGGGGCGCCGCAGAACCGCGCATCACGTCGAAGGAGAATCGATGAGCGATACCATCGCGCAGTCCACCGCACGCATCGACGTCGCCAGGGTCGGCGATGCCCTGCTCGGTCGCTGGAAGCAGGAGCGCCTCGAGTCACGGCGACTCGCGGCAGACTCCCGGCTGCACACGATCCCGGGCCAGCCGATGGACGAGCACCGGGCCCGTGTGCTCGAGCAGCTCGGCATTCTCGTGGAGGAGGGCGCGATCCAGCGGGCGTACCCGAGCGACCTCGGCGGCGGCGACAATCACGGAGGCAACATCGCGGCGTTCCAGGAGCTGGTGTTGGCCGACCCCTCCCTGCAGATCAAGAGCGGTGTGCAGTGGGGGTTGTTCGGTGCGGCGATCCTGCACCTCGGCACGCGCAAGCACCACGAGAAGTGGCTGCCCGACGTGATGAGCCTCAAACTGCCGGGCGCCTTCGCCATGACGGAGATCGGTCACGGCTCGGACGTGGCGTCGATCGGCACCACTGCGACCTACGATCCCGAGACCGAGGAGTTCGAGATCCACACCCCGTTCACCGGTGCCTGGAAGGAGTTCCTCGGCAACGCCGCGCTGCACGGCCAGGCCGCCGTCGTGTTCGCCCAGCTCATCACGCGCGGGGTCAACCACGGCGTGCACGCGTTCTTCGTGCCGATCCGCACGCCCGAGGGCGAGATGCTCCCCGGCGTCGGCAGCGAAGACGACGGCGTGAAGGGCGGTCTCAACGGGATCGACAACGGTCGGCTGCACTTCGATCACGTGCGCATCCCGCGCGAGAACCTGCTCAACCGCTACGGCGACGTCGCCGCAGACGGCAGCTACTCCTCGGACATCGAGAGCCCCGGCCGCCGCTTCTTCACCATGATCGGCACGCTCGTGCAGGGGCGCGTCTCGCTCGACGGCTCGTCGGTGCGGGCGATGCAGGCGGCGCTCGCCATTGCGATCCGCTACGGCAGTGAGAGGCGGCAGTTCCCCGGTGCATCCGGTCGCGAGACCGTGCTGCTCGACTACGGCCTGCACCAGCGGCGGCTCATTCCGCGTCTCGCACAGAGCTACGCGATGGCCTTCGCGGACGAGCGTCTGCTCACCGTCTTCGACGAGGTGTTCTCGGGCGCCCGCGACACCCCCGAGAACCGTGAGGACCTGGAGACGCTGGCCGCGGCGTTGAAACCGCTCTCGACGTGGGCGGCGCTCGACACGCTCCAGGAGGCACGGGAGGCGTGCGGAGGCGCCGGGTTCATCGCCAAGAACCGGGTCACCGGGCTTCGCGCCGACCTCGACATCTACGTCACCTTCGAGGGCGATAACAACGTGTTGCTGCAGCTCGTGGGCAAGCGCCTGCTCACCGACTACGCCGAGCAGTTCAAGGGCGCCGATCGCGCGGCCCTCATCAAGGCGGCGGCGAGCCAGTTGGGCGGCAAGGTGAGCCGGTTCGGGCTGCGCCAGGTCGGGCAGAGCATCATCGACCTGGGCCAGGTCGCGCGCTCGGTCGAGAGTCTGCGCAGCCCAGCAGCGCAGCGCGAGCTGCTGGCGGATCGCGTGCAGACGATGATCTCCGAGATCGCGATGGCGCTGCGCGAGGCCTCCAAGGGCACCCCGAAGGGCGACAAGCGCGCCCGAGCGATCGCCGCCGAGGACGCATTCAACGCCCAACAGCACAAGCTCATCGCAGCGGCGCGTGCTCACGCCGAGCTGCTGCAGTGGGAGGCCTTCACCGAGGCCGTCGAGCAGATCGATGACGAGGGATCGCGTCAGGTGCTGACCTGGTTGCGCGACCTCTTCGGCTTCGGACTCATCGAGAGCAACGCCGCCTGGTACCTGGTGAACGGACGCCTCTCGGGGCAGCGCGCAGAGGCCGTGACCGCGTACATCGATCGGCTCATCGGCAGGCTGCGCCCGCACGCCCTCGACCTGGTCGACGCCTTCGGCCTCTCGCCCGAGCTCCTGCGCGCCGAGATCGCCACGGGGATCGAGGCGGAGCGCCAGGAGGAGGCGCACGCCTACGTCGAAGCGCAGCGCGCTGCCGGGACCTGGCCCGTGCACGAGAAGGAGCTGTACAAGGCGAAGAAGAAGTCGCGCTAGGCACTCTTCCTCTCGCAGCCGAGGTGACGCGCTCGGCCCTTCGCCGGCGCTCCAGGGGCGATATACGTCATCTCGATGCGGTAGCCAGGAGCGCTGCTCGGGCAGCCGGAGCGCGATGGTCGACGGGTGGATCGCGCGACGGTCAGGAGGCGCGATCGCACGCGGGGTCCGCGATCCTCGCGCGCGGGGTCCACGATCCTTACACGCGGTCTCCGCGATCCTCACGCGCGGATTGCCTCTAGACTCGACGGCATCGGTAGGTGATCCGCAGAATATCGAGGCGGAGAGCGGCGGGCGGAACGGACGGGGCACCCTGTGACATTCAACGACAACGCGCGAATCGACACCGGCAAGGTGTCGAAGCGGAGCGGCGCACGACGCGGCGGGCTCATTGCCGGCGGTGGGGGCATCGTCGCGCTGCTGCTCGTGTTCGGCTCGCAGATGCTCGGCGTGAACCTGATGCCGTTCGCGCCCGTGGTCGATCAGCTCATCAGCGGCAGCTCCCTCTCCGGGGAGCGCACCGAGGCACTGCCCGGCTGCGAGACCGGGGCCGACGCGAACGACGACGCGGAGTGCCGCATGGCCGCAACCTCAGATTCGCTCGACCGGTACTGGGAGGGGCAGGTCGATGGCTACCGCTCTCCGGCCGACGTCGTGCTGTACGACGGGCAGACCCAGTCGGGGTGCGGTACCGCGTCCTCGGCGACCGGGCCGTTCTACTGCCCCTCTGACCAGGCGATCTACCTCGACGTCGCCTTCTTCGACACGCTGAGCGGCGACTACGGCTCCTCCGACGGATCACTCGCGCAGATGTACGTGCTCGCGCACGAGTGGGGCCATCACATCTCGAACCTCATCGGCACCCTGCAGCAGGCGGGTCGCGAGACCGGCCCCGCGTCGGGGTCGGTGCGCCTCGAACTCCAGGCCGACTGCTTCGCGGGGGCCTGGGTGAAAGACGCCTCGACGGTCACCGATGATGCCGGTGTGCCGTTCCTGCAGCCGGTGACGCAGCAGCAGATCGCAGACGCGATGAGCGCGGCAGCGGCCGTGGGCGACGACCACATCATGGAGTCGGCCGGCGTCGAGGTGAACCCCGAGCGCTTCACGCACGGCACCTCCGAGCAGCGGCAGCGCTGGTTCCAGGCGGGCTACCGCAGCGGTCCGGCCGCGTGCGGCACCTTCGACGTGCCCGCCTCGGAGCTGTAGGCGCGGCCGGCGCTCAGCGCCGCTTGCGCTTCTTCTCAGCGCGGCGCAGGGCCTTCGCGCGCTCGGCCTTCTCCTTCGCCGCCGCGAGCTGCGCGCCTCGGCTGCCCGGTTTCGGCCCCGACTTCTTCGCCGCGGGCTTCGGCTGGGCCCGCTTCGCCGGCTTCGAGCGGGCACGCGCACTCTCGTCGTGAGCGGCGGCGGGGCGCGAACTGCGGGCGGTGCGGCCGCGCATGATGCCGACGAGCTGCTGCACGTCGGGGGCGTCGCGATCCAGATCCCAAGTCGCCCAGATCGTGCTGCCCGCGAGCTCCGGGTCGCCGATGACGGGCACGACGGCGTGCTGCCGCTTGTCGATGAGGTGCCGGGCGAGTGGGAGGGGGAGCAGGATCGCGCCGGCCCCGCTCGCGACGAGGGCGAGGGCGGCCTTGATGCCGCCGGGCATCCAGGAGGGGTCGCTCCATGGCTGCGGGGCGGGCCACTCGGCGAAGTGGTCGGGGTGGTCGAGCAGCGTGACCAGTTCGAGATCGTCGATCGAGATGTCCGAGGCGTCGGCCAGCTCGTGGTCGGCGGGCACGACGAGTGCCACCGCTTCCGTGTAGAGCCGCATCGCGTGCCGGGTGGAGGCGAGGTCCGAGGAACCTTCCGGGCGTTCGCCGGCACGCGTGCGCTCGAGCATCACATCGACATCAGCCGGCCGCGTGCCACGGCCGAAGGGGGCCTCGACGGGTACGAGTTCGAGTGCGCCGCCGCCCGCCTTCTCCCAGCGCCTGGCCCACTTGCCGGGTGCTGTTCCTCGCGTGAAGCCGAGGCGCAGGACGGACGGCTCGGCTGCGGGGGCGAGGGGAAGTTCGGGATCGCTCACAGCGCTATCTTCGCGTAGATCTCGTGCGTGTAGGGGAGCCGTGCCGAGGAGAGCGCGATGCGGTAGTGCTCGGGCGATTCGACGTGCCGCAGCGGGGTGCCCTCCTCGACGTAGTGCGGGTGGGCGAGGCGCGCGTGGCCCTGCGGCGGCAGCCCGCTCGCCGGTACCACCCGCCACCAGGAGACGGCATGCCCGTAGAGGGCGAGAACACGGCCCACCGCACGCGGGGCCTCGGAGCCGATGGCGATCCCGACGTCCCCGTAGGTCATCACGTGACCGGCCGGGATTCGCTCGACAACGTCGAGCACTGCTTCGACGAACTCCGGGCTGGGCATGAGACCAGGGTACGCCTCGCAGCGAATCGCGAATCGCGAATCGCGATTCGCATCGACCATCGACCCGGCCTGTTTGTATCGAGCCGACCCGCGATTCGCGCGCATTCTCGGCCGTCTCGATAGAAACAGGCCGGGTCGACACAAGCAGGTCGACACAAACAGGCCGACTCGGTCCAATCTGGGTTGCTCGGCGCGCCGCTATCCGAGCGAGGAGACTCCGAGCAGCGTGCCGATCAGGTATGTCGCGGCCACGGCGATCCCGCCGAAGACCAGCTGCCGCAGGGCGCCCGAGAACGGGCTGCGGCTCGTGAACCTGGCCGCGGTGAAGCCGGCCGCGAGGAGGCCGGCGCCGCCGAAGGCGAGCCCCCACCACAGCGTGCCGAAGCCGAACAGGAACGGCAGTACGGGGATGATCGCACCCACGCCGAACGCGATGAACGACGAGACGGCGGCCACGAGGGGTGATGGGCGGTCGTCGGGACTCAGCCCGAGCTCGTGGGCGAGGTGCACCTTCAGCGCCTGCTCCGTGTTCGCGTGCACCTGCGTCGCCGCGTCGCTCGCCGTCTCTGGCGTCATGCCGAGGTGCTCGAACATCACGGTGAGCTCCGCCTGCTCGCCGACCGGGTTGCGGTCGAGCGCCTCTCGCTCGGTCTGCACCTCGACCGCGAGCTGCTCGTTCTGGGTGCGCACCGAGGTGTACTCGCCGAGCGCCATCGAGATCGCTCCGGAGATGAGGCCTGAGATGCCGGTGATCGCGATGATGCCGGGGCCCGCCCCCGCTGCCGCGATGCCGGTGATGAGGCCGATGTTCGAGACCAGCCCGTCCATCGCCCCGAATACGGACGCCCGCAGCCAGCCCGAGCCCGCCGAGGATGAATGGGTGTGGTCGTACTCGTGCGGATTGGCGATGTTGAAGTGGGTGTCGTTCATGGGATCCTCGGGACTCGGACGCTACCCGTCACCGGGGCAGCGCTGATCGGAGCGGCCGGTTCGGGGCAGGGCATTGCCGCACGGAATGCCGCGCGACCGCAGCAACCGTAGCAAGGTTGTCGAGCGAGGGAGAAGCCCTGACTGAAGCTCGGTTCGGCGACGGTTCGAAGTTCGCCTGGGCGAACTTCGAACGCGTGCGCGCGGGCGTCATTCGGGGCTGCTCGCTATCTCGGGAGCCGCGCCGGAGGGGGACGCTGCGGGATCAGAACGGCGCCGGAGCCCGAGGGATCAGGGCGCCGTCAACCGCAGCACCTCGCCCTCCCACCGCGATCGCAGCCAGCGATCGTGCGTCGCGATCACGAGGCCCGTTCCCGATTCGGGATCGACGGTGAACTCGCGCAGCGCCTCCTCGAACTCCTCGACGAGGGTGAGCGAGAGGTGGTTGGTGGGTTCGTCGAGCAGCAGCAGATCGGGAGGATCCGCGACAAGCGCGGCAAGCGCCAGTCTGCGGCGCTGGCCGACGCTGAGAGCGCCGACGGGGCGTCCGATATCCCGCTGCGCCAGCAGGCCCGTGGCCGTGAGCGGGACGGCATCCGCGATCTCGAAGCCGACCTCGTCGACGTAGACGCGCTCGGCGGAGCGATCCGGGTCTGCGAACTCCGCCTCCTGCGGAAGGTATCCGACGCGGGTGCTCGGCGCGGTCTCGAGCTCGCCGCGATCGGCGTCGAGGCGGCCGGCGAGGATCGCGAGCAGCGTCGACTTGCCCGCACCGTTCGGGCCGGTGAGCATGATCCGCCCGCCCGGTTCGATCTTCAGCGAGATTTCACGGAGCCGTCCCGCGAGCGCAACGCGATCCGCGCGGATGAGTTCCGGAGGCGGAGTCTGCGCCTCTTCCCGGCTCGCGGTCCCGGTCGCGAGCCCGAACCCTCTGAAGCGCAGCGGCTCCGGGGGTCGCCGCACCCGCTCCCGCTCGAGCGCTTCGAGGCGCACGCGCGCGTTGCGGGCGCGGCGGGCGGTCACCCGGGCATCCTTGTCCGCATAGAACTTGCGCGTGATCTTCGCCTCCGACTTCGACTCGTGCTTGCGGTTGACCTCGCGCGATCCGACCTCGATCTCGTGGAGCAGCTCCTCCCGCTCGACGGTTTCCGCGGCATAGCGGGCGCGCCACCGCTGCATCTCCGCCTGCCGCGCGGCACGCGCCGCCGAGTAGCCGACGCCCCAGAGACGAATGCCGAACCCCGAACCGGTGTCATCGGTCGACGGTTCGTCGTCGGAGGAATCGGCCTCCACGGGTTCCGACGCCGTCGCCCGCTCGGCGTCGGCGAGCACTCGGGCGGGCAGCGGCAGGGCGTCGAGGTCGAGGATCCGCGTGGTGACCGCGTCGAGCAGCGCGCGGTCGTGGCTCGCGACGATCACGATGCCGGGCCAGCTGCTCAGTACGCGCTCGAGGTAGGCCGCCGACGCATCGTCGAGGTGGTTCGAGGGTTCGTCGAGCAGCAGGGTCTGCGGTGCCTCGAGCAGCAGCGCCGCGAGGGAGAGCCGCAGACGCTGGCCACCCGACAGCTCGCCGATCGGGCGGCGCTCCGAGATGCCGCCGAGCCCGAGCCCCGTGAGGATCTCACCCCTGCGGGCCTCAGTAGACCAGGCGTCGGTCTGCTCCGCATCCTCGAGGGCGCGGGCGTAGGCGTCCGCGACGGCGGCGTCTTCGGGCTGCTCGGCGAAGCGCGCGCCGAGGCGCTCGATGCGTGTGAGTGCGTCGAGCGCGGCGCGCTGGGCGTCGTCGAGCACCGTCGCGAGTGCGGTTGCGTCGGGGTAGGGGAGCTGCTGCCTGAGCAGCCCGACCGATCCGGGCAGCGTCACGGTGCCGGAGTCGGGCGTCGTCTCCGGGATCCGCGCGTGCGACGTGTTCGCCGCGATCGCCCCCGGCGTGCCCGGCTCACCCGCCGCTCCCGCCGCGGCGATGCTGCCCAGCAGCGTCGATTTGCCGGTGCCGTTCTCGCCGATGAGGCCGATTCGGTCGCCCGGCTTCGCGGAGAACGAGATGTCGCTGAGCACGCGGCGGTCGCCGTAGGTCTTCGAGACGCCGTCGACGGTCAGGTGGGTGGCGCCGTGCGCCGATCCCGCGCCCTCTGAAGCGGGACGGGATGCCGCGCGGGTCGCGGCGGTGAGGTCTGGAGCGGTGGTGTACGGTGCGGGCATGGTGGCCGCCTCTCGGAATCGGGTGTTCCGCGGGGGCGATGGGGGCGCTGGTGCTGAGCGGGCGCCGCGGCGAGCCGTGACAGGCTTCGGCGGATCGCGATCCGGGTGCGCCGGTGGCGCGTCGGCCGGATGAGCCCGAGGTGAGTACGCAGCAGCCCCTGACATCGACCCCGGCGCGCGCGGCGCGCAGCGGAACCGGGTAGGGGATCTGAGGCTGCGTTAGTTCTTCACGGGAGAAGAGCCTACGCCCGTCGCGCGCCCGCCGCAACGGGGTTCCTGCAAACCATCGACCCCTCCCTGCACCTGTCGAGGGGAGCAACCCGATCCCCCTCTTCTTTCTCCCTGCGACAAGCTCAGGGGGCGGGATCTTCTTGTCGCCGAGATACGGATCTCGCATGCTGGATCGCGATTCCGCATGTGAAATCCTCCTCTCGGCGGGTCGGCGGGTCGGCGGGTCGGCGGGTCGGCGGGTCGGCGGGTCGGCGGGTCGGCGGGTCGGCGGGTCGGCGGGTCGGCGGGTCGGCGGGTCGGCGGGTCGGCGGGTCGGGCGGGGTCGGCAGGCCCGACTTCGCCGACCCGCTGGGAACCCCGGAGCGGGCGGCGTACGCTGGAGGTCTGGCGACGGGAGAGCAGGCATGACGATGGAGACCAGCGGACGGATCACCTCGACGGATCGGGGTGCGGATCTGGCGCTCGCGCGATCCCTCGCCCTGCCCGCCGAGGAGGCATGGGCCTACCTCACGGATTCGGAGCTGACGGAGCAGTGGTTCGGTCCGTGGGAGGGCGACGGGCGCGCCGGCGGTGCGGTGCGGGTGCGCATGCGCTTCGAGGATCACGAACCCGCGATCGGCATCCGCATCCTCGCGTGCGAGGCGCCCGAGCGACTCGTGCTGAAGGCCGAGGACGAGGTCGGCGGCTGGCACATGGAGCTGCTCGTCGAGCGGGACGGCGACGACTCGTTGCTGACCTTCGTGCATCACCTCGACACCCTCGACGAGGTCGGCGAGATCGGACCGGGCTGGGAGTACTATCTCGACCTGCTGGTCGCTGCGACCGAGGGCACCGAGCGGCCGAGCTTCGAGAGCTACTACCCCGCGATGCGCGAGGCGTATCTCGATATGCGCCCGTAGGGGGTGCGAGGCCGTCAGCCGGCGGAGAGCGCCGCGACGACGTCCTTCGCGGTCGCTTTCGCCGATCCCGGGTTCTGGCCCGTGACCAGCCTGCCGTCGACCACCGTGTGCGAGATGAACGGGATCCGCGCCTTCTCGTAGTGCGCGCCGCGCTGCTTCGCGGCCTGCTCGGCGTTGTAGGGGACCAGATGATCGACCCGCGCGAGCTCCTCCTCCTTCCACGAGAAACCGGTCATCCGGCGCCCGGCGATGAGGAGCGATCCGTCGCTCAACCGCGTGTTGAGCAGACCGCAGTAGCCGTGGCAGACCGAGGAGACCACCCCTCCGCGCTCGAAGATCTCGCGCGTGATCCGCTGCAGGCCCTCGCTGTCGGGGAAGTCGTACATGACCGCGTGACCGCCGGTGAAGTAGATGGCGTCGTAGTCGGCGGAGTCCGCGTCGTCGGGGTGCAGCGTGCGTTCGAGCAGAGCCGACTTCTCCGGGTCGGAGAGCCACGCCTTCGAGGTTCTATCGGAGTTCGGGAACTTCAGGGAGCGCGGTTCGAGCGGCGAGGATCCGCCCCGCGGGCTGACGATCGACTGCTCGAAGCCCTGCCGCTCGAAGACCTCCCACGCGTGCGTGAGCTCGGAGAGCCACAGCCCCGTGGGGTGCCCGGGATCATCGTAATGGCCGACATCGGTGACGACGTGCAGGATGCGTGCGGACATGCGAAGCTCTTCTCTTCCGGGTGGCGAGGGGTGCGGCGGATCAGGCTGGGCCTCCGTACGCGCTGCGCAGCGCCCCGACCGAGTCGCGTACGCGGGAGGCGACCGCAGACGGGTCCGACGCGGCGAGTTTGCCGTCGAGGTGGAGGAACGCGAGCCCGTGTGTGAGTGCCCACAGGGCGACCGCGAGCGAATCGTGGTCCGCCCCGGGGAGGACGTCGCGCAGGGAATCGGCGAGCAGGGCGCGCAGCTCGGCAGCTGCCCGCACTCGATCGTCGTTGCTGTCGTCGCACTCCTGACCGAACATCAGCTTGAACACCGCCGGCCGGTCGAGGGCGAAACGCACGTACGCGACGGCGAACTCGATGAGCTCTTCCTCCGACCGTGCGGGCCTGCCGTCGAGCGAGAGACGCTGCCTGAGATCGTCGAATCCGCGCACGGCGAGCGCAGATTCGAGCGCCTCCCGGTCTGCGAAGTGCCGGTACGGGGCGGTCTGGGAGACCCCGGCCCGCCGGGCCACGGCGCGCAGGGAGAAGTTCTCGCCGGCCTCCAGCATCTCACTCGCGGCCTCGAGCAGGGCCGTTCGCAGATCGCCGTGGTGGTAGGCGTCGCGCGCTGAAGCTGGCACCGGGTTCCCTTCGTGAATACTCTAATGTGAGCAGTGTAAACATTTTTGGTCGGGGTGGCAAGAGTCTGGGGCGTCTGCCCAACGGACTCCGCCCGCCGGATCATGGCAGTGCGAATTCGTCCGACTCGAGGTTGCATCGCCGGTAGCAGAGGCCGTTCTCATCCGCGTAGACCTCGGGAGAGATGGCGAAGACGCCGATGAACTGGTAACCGCTGCGGCCCACCGCGTCGCGCACTCGCGCGAAGGTGATGCGTCTCGAGGTGTCCCAGTGCGAGCCCTGGTGGGTCGCCTCGTACTCCTCGCGAGTCACCCCGTACTCGAACGGGGGAAGGGGAAGCTGCGACTCTCCCCGCAGTTTCCTCGACTCGTTCTCCTGCCGGACATCGCGCCTGCGGGCGACGGATTCGGGAGTCGGATCCGCCTGACCGATCCACACGCGGTCGCCGTCGGGGAAGAGCACGTTCAGAATGCCCTTCGAATTCGTGGAGTGGTATCTGCCGTCAGCGTCGGCCTCGCTGAGCGTCGGGCACCACACGGCGAAGGTGTCGTCCAGGCGGAAGTTCGTTTGGAACGTGCTCGCCTTCCCCTCCGGGTTGCCGCGTCCGAAGAGACGGCGGATCTCGCCGTTGTGCGCGAACAGCCACTCGTCGGAGACGCGGAGCACACCCGCATCGCGCGCCTGCTCCCAGTCCTTCCGATCGGTGTCCCAGGGCTTGAGCCCGGTGGCCCAGCTGAAGGCGCCCTCGGCGACCGCCCGCTTCCGTTCCCGGATCTGTTCGACGACCTCATCGAGCGTCGAGAGGATCGCGTTCGGCTCGACGACGTTCCCCTCGGCATCGGTGACGACGCTGACGCGCAGCTCCAGATAGTCGGGGATCACCCGCGCGATGTCGTTCGTGCGCTGGCCGTCTGCGGCTCGGGCTTCGCCGCTGGAGAAGTGCTGGGCCTCGTCGCACTCGACTCCGAGGTGCAGCTGCGGGAAGTAGAGGTCGATGAAGGCGTGGCGGGTGTCGGTCTCATCTCCGTCGTTCTTGACTCGCGCCAGGTTCGCCAGCCCCACCCCGGTGCTCGCGGCGCGCCGATTCACATACTGCTGGGTCACCGGGCGGAGATCGGGATCGCCCAGCGCGTGCCAGATGTGGTTGACCACGAAGTTCTCGTACTTCTTGCCTCGTGTGCGGCCCGAGAACGTCGCCACCAGGTATTCGAAGTTCTCGCGGTTCATGTCGTCCCTCAATTCTCTGCGGAGTCGGCCGGGCGTCGGTTCCAGAGTATGGGGGACCACTGACGGTCTTGCGCTGATCTTGCAGTGGCGCGCTGCTGCGGGGTCCTGTTCCTCGGCCCCGTCGAGAGGCTGATTCCGCAGCTCATCCCTCACCGAAAGCTGCGAAACCCGCCTCTCGAGGGGGATGCATCGGTGCGGGGCGCGAACACGCGTTCAGACCGCGTATCCCTCGACGGGCCCCTCGGTGTTCGGTTTCCATCCGAGCGCGGGTGCCACGTGCTCGGCGAACGCCGAGAGCACGTGCAGGTTGTACTCGGGGCCGAGCTGGTTCGGAATGGTGAGCATGAGGGTGTCGGCCGCCATCACGGCCTCGTCGGCGCGCAGCTGCTCGATGAGGCGGTCGGGGGTGTCGGCGTAGGTCTTGCCGAACGTCGAGCGCAGGCCGTCGATGATCCCGACCTGATCCTGACCGTCACGGCCGCGCACGCCGAAGAACATCTCGTCCGGCTCGCTCACCAGAGGGAAGACGCTGCGGCTCACCGAGACGCGCGGAGCACCGGTGTGCCCGGCCTCCCGGTAGGCGTCGCGGAAGCGGTCGATCTGCTCGCGCTGCAGTTCGTGGAACGGCTGCCCCGTCGCCTCCGTCAGCAGGGTCGAGCTCATGAGGTTGAGTCCCTGCCGACCGACCCACTCTGCCGAGTCGCGGGATCCCGCACCCCACCAGATGCGGTCGCGCAGCCCGGGGGAGCGCGGCTCGATCGCGAGTCTGCCGGGAGGTGCCATCTGCGGGTCGCTGTCGACGAGCGCGTCGCCCTCGATGGCGCGCATGAAGTGATCGAACTTGTCGCGGGCGAGGTCGGCGCCGCGCGGGTCCGTCGACCCCGTGTACCCGAAGGCCTCGTAGCCCCTGAGCGCGGTCTCGGGGGACCCTCGGCTCACCCCGAGTGCGAGCCGACCCTCGGCGATGAGGTCGAGCGCTGCCGCCTCCTCTGCGAAGTACAGCGGGTTCTCGTAGCGCATGTCGACCACGCCCGTGCCGACCTCGATGCGCTTCGTGCGGGCGGCCATCGCGGTGAGCAGCGGGATCGGCGAGGCCGCTTGCCGGGCGAAATGGTGCACCCGCATGTAGGCGCCGTTCACCCCGAGCTCGTCGGCACCCTCGGCCAGCTCGATGGTCTGGTGCAGCATGTCCCCGGCGGTGCGCACCCGCGATCCGGGCACGGGGCCGTAGTGCCCGAAGGATAGGAATCCGAAAGCTCTCATGGCGGATGCAACGCGAGGCAGGCAGCCGTATTCCCGCGGCTGCGCGACCAAGGGTGAGTGTCAAGCTTCCTTGACTTTAATGTAAAGGAAACTGTACATTCAGACTATGTCCCCGACGAACTCCTCCCCAGCGCCCGCCGATTCCCCGCCCCGGACGCCGATGCTCCGCCTGCTCGGAGTGCTCGCCGTCCGGCCCCTGCTCGTGCTCGCCCTCGGCCTGATCCTCGTCGCCGCGAACCTGTCCCTGATCTACGCCAATGCCCTGGTCGTCGTCATCGATCTCGCGGCGCTCGCCGCAGTCGGCCTCGCGATGCGCGCCGAAGGACGCGGCCTCCTCGATCTGTTCCGCCCCTGGCGGTGGGTGGACCTGGCCTGGGGAGCGCTCATGCTGATCATCCTGCTGATCGGATTCCTCGCCTCGAACTTCGCCGCCAACCTCATCGTCTACGGCGGTGCGCCGCCGATCCCGACCGGCGCCCCGAGCGTTCCGCTGTGGGTGGGGATCGTCGCGATACTCATCGCCCCGTTCACGATCGCCCTGGCCGAGGAGGCGGTCTACCGCGGTTACGCGCAGCCTCGGCTCGCGGGTCGCATCGGCACCGCCCTCGCACTCGTCATCGTGGCGATCGTCTTCGGGATCCAGCACATCGGATTCGCGCTCTCCTCACCGGCCGATGTCGCGGCAAAGGTGCTCACCACTCTTTTCGCGGGGCTCATCCTCGGCGCGCTGATGCTCTGGATGCGTCGGATCGCCCCGCTCGTGCTCGCCCACTGGGGGCTCGACCTGCTGCTCCTCGGCCTCCCGACGCTGATGCTCGCACTGGCCTGACGCGGCGCCGATCCCGGGTCCGGCCCATCCCGGCCCCGCCGGGAGCACCCATTTCGAACGGTACCCCGGGACCATGCGGACGGTACCCGAGGGCGATCCGCGATCCCGCACCCCGCCCGTAGCTTCGTGAGCATGGAGATTCAAACGAGCGATATCGGACTGGTGGCGCGCGTCGCCCACCTGGGCAAGCACTACGGCGAGGGACCGCAGCGGGTCACCGCACTCGACGACGTGTCGATCGGCATCAGACGCGGTCAGTTCACGGCGATCATGGGGCCGTCGGGGTCGGGCAAGTCGACTCTCATGCACGTGATGGCCGGTCTCGACACCCCCAGCGAGGGGCGGGTCTGGCTCGGCGACGATGAGATCAGCGGCCTCGGCGACGCGGCGCTGACGAAGCTGCGACGGCGCAGGATCGGCTTCGTGTTCCAGTCGTTCAACCTCGTGCCCACGCTCGACGTGATGGGCAACCTGCGGCTGCCGTTCGAGCTCGACGGGCGCCGTCCGAACGCCGAGGAGCAGCACCGCATCGGCGCGCTCGTCGAGACGCTGGGGCTCGCCGACCGTCTCAAGCACCGCCCGCACGAGCTGTCGGGCGGGCAGCAGCAGCGGGTGGCGATCGCGCGGGCGCTCGCCACGCAGCCCGACGTGATCTTCGCCGACGAGCCCACCGGCGCACTCGACTCCCGCACGGGGCGCGAGGTGCTCGGGCTGCTGCGATCCGCCACACGCACGGCCGGCCAGTCCATCGCGATGGTCACGCACGACCCGGTCGCGGCGAGCCATGCCGACCGCATCCTGTTCCTCGCCGACGGACGCATCGTCGCCGATCGCGGCGCCATGAGCGCCGAGCAGATCTCGGAGACGATGCTCAACCTCGAGACGGTCGTGTCGGGGGCGGCGGCGTGAGCGGCAGGATCCGGGAGCACGCCTCCACCATCGTCGTCTCGGCGCTGTCATCGCTGTTCGCGGTGACGCTGATCCTGTTCACCGGGATCCTCACCGCCGCCATCGACCCCGCCGTGATCGAGAGGAGCGGCACGTTCCGGCTCGTGCTGATCATGGTGGCCGCCATCTTCATCTTGATCGCGCTCTACGTCGGAGCGATCGTCACGGCGAACACCTTCTCGACCATCATCGCCGGGCGCACCCGCACGATCGCGCTGCTGCGGCTCATCGGTGCGACCTCGGCCCGCGTGCGGGCGCGCGTCGCGGGGGAGGGACTCGTGATGGGGTTGCTCGGGGCCGTTCTCGGGTTCGGGATCGCCGAAGCGCTGTGCGCGGCGGCCGTGACCTGGGGGCCCGAGCTCGGTTGGCTGCCCGCGGGGCGCGACTATCCTCTGTTCGATCCGCTGACCCTCATCGCGGTCGCGATCGTCGCGCTCACCACGTGGGTCGCGGCGTGGTCGGGATCGCGGCGGGTGGGCAGGGTCTCACCGATCGCTGCGACCGGCGCGGCCGTCGAACTGCCCGCGGAGCGATCCCGTCGCAGGCCGGCGCGCACGGTGTGGTCCGTGATCCTGCTCATCATCGGAGCCGCGCTGCTCGCGATCGGTATCGCCCTCGGCCTCGTCACGCCGCTCGCGCTCTTCATCGCGTTCTTCGGCGGTCTCTTCTCGTTCACCGGCATCGCCCTCGGCGCGCACCTCATCATGCCGCCGCTGCTGCGGCTCTCCGGCCGCGCGCTCGGCTCCGGTCCGTCCGGCCGCCTGGCCGCCGCGAACGCGGTGCGCTTCCCCGAGCGCAGCGCGCGCTCGACCATCGGTCTCGTGATCGGTGTGACGCTCGTCACGATGTTCGCGGTCGCCCTCGCGAGCTACGAGACGATGACGCTGCAGGCGTTCGAGAACGATCCCGCGCTGCGAGAGGAGCATGCAGGCACCCTCGCCGTCACCACCGCGGTCTTCACCGGCCTCGTCGGCTTCTCGGCGGTCATCGCCGCGGTCGGCCTCGTCAACACGCTCTCGCTCAGCGTGCTGCAGCGCACCCGCGAACTCGGACTGCTGCGCGCGCTCGGCTTCACCGGGGCGCAGGTGCGCCGGATGGTACTCGCCGAGAGCGCCCAGATGACGCTCACCGCGCTCACCTTCGGGCTCGTGCTCGGCGTCTTCTACGGCTGGACCGCCGCTGTGACACTGCTCGGCTCCCAGTCGGGCATGATGGCTCCGACGATCCCCTGGCCGATCATTGGCGGTGTCGCGGTGTTCGGGATCGCGCTCGCCCTGATCGCCGCAGCCGCACCCGCGCGGCGCGCGATCCGCGTCTCGCCCGTCGCCGCGCTCGCCGCTCAGTGAGCAGCGCCGGACGGGACGCGATCCGAGTTGCCCCGGCTATGGGATCTGCCGTCCGTATGGCCGACCAGGCCTGGATCGCTATATCTTCGGCAGATCCCATACCGATGGCCGGTCTGCGAGACGGTCCTCGCGACCGGCCCCTGAAGAATGTCAGAGGCCCCGAGTAGGCTGAAGCCATGACCGTTGTGATTGATCCTGCATTCGATCCCGTCCCTTCTCTCTCCCACGCGCCCAGCGTGAGCCTGTCATCCGAGGCACCGGCCGATACCGGCGCGCTGGCCGTATTCGTGCCCTCCGAGGGCGAGCTGCCCGAGGGCGTCGCCGAGATCGGTCGGGACGCGCTCGCCGCAGCCGGCTTCACCGGCGGCGAGAACCAGACGCTGCTGCTGCCGGGCATTCCGCTGCGGGTGCTGGTCGGCACGGGAAAGGCGGGCATCGACTCCGACGCCCGTCTGCGCGACGCCGTCGCGGCGTTCACCCGCGCGGCTCGGGAGGAGGCGCGGATCGCGGTCGATCTCTCGGGGGTGCTCGCATCGGGCGAGTGGGACGTCGAGGTGGCCGTGCAGGCCGCGATCGAGGGCGCCGTTCTGGCCCGCTATCGCTATGACGCTCTGAAGAGCGACCCCAAGACTGTGGCGCTCGAGGAGCTCATGCTGCAGATCGGCGACGGGCACGGCGACGAGGCATCCGGCGATATCGAGCGGGGCGTCGAGCGCGGCCTGATCCTCGCCCGCACCGCCGCGATCTCCCGTGACCTGGCCAACACCCCGCCGCGCCACCTCAGCGCGGTCAAGTTCGCCGAGGTGGTCGAGCGCCTCGCGCCCGACTTCGGACTCGAGGTCGAGGTCTTCGACCGCGAGGCGCTCATGCGGCTCGGCACGGGCGGCCTGCTCGGCGTCAACGCCGGCAGCGTCGAAGAACCGCGCATGATCAAGGTCTCGTACCGCCCTGAAGGCACCGCTCTCGCGGACGCGGAGGCGCACCTCGCGCTCATCGGCAAGGGCATCATGTACGACTCGGGCGGCATCAGCCTGAAGCCGTCCAACGCCATGCACGCGGCCATGAAGTTCGACATGATGGGCGCCGCTGCCGTGTTCGCGTCCATGACGGCGCTGCGCGACCTCGGGGCGAGCACCGCGGTCACGGGCTGGCTCATGTGCACCGACAACATGCCGTCGGGCAGCGCCACCAAGCTCGGCGACGTGCTCACCATGCGCGGCGGCAAGACCGTCGAGGTGAAGAACACCGACGCCGAGGGCCGTCTCGTGATGGCCGACGGCCTCGTGCTCGCGACCGAAGAGCAGCGCAGGCCCGACGCGATCGTGGACATCGCGACGCTCACCGGCGCCGCGATGATGGCGCTCGGCACGCGCACCGCCGCGATGCTCGCGAACAACGATTCGGTCGCGGAGCAGCTGCAGGCCGCGGCCGACGCGACCGACGAGAACATCTGGCGTTTCCCGCTCGACCACCGCTATCGCGACCAGCTCAAGTCGAACGTCGCCGACCTCTCGAACATCGGCGGCCAGTACGCCGGGGTGATCCTCGCCGCGCTCTTCCTCAACGAGTTCGTCGACGGCCTGCCCTGGGGCCACCTCGATATCGCGGGCACCATGCAGTCCGAGAGCGACGACCTGTGGCGCTCGGTCGGCTCGACCGGTTTCGGCGCGCGTCTGCTCGCTGAGTTCGCCGCCGGGTTCGAGAAGCCCGAGGCCGACACCGACACCGACGGATCGGTTGCCGACGATGAGTGACGCCGCGGCCTCCGCCTCCCGGCGCTCTCGACACCGCGGGAGATCCTCGCGCGCTCCTCAGAATCTGCTCAAGGATCGCGACGCCTATATCGACTACCTCTCGGAGTTCATCGCCGAGGCGCCGTCGTCGTATCACGCGGCTAAGGCGCTCGCGAAGGCGCTCGAGGGAGCGGAGTTCGTGGCGCACGACGAGACCGAGGCTTGGGAGGCGGTGAACGACGGATCGCGTGGCTTCGTGCGCCGCGATGGCGCTTTGATCGCGTGGCGGGCCGGCAAGAAGGTCACCGCTGGCAGTCCGGTGCGCGTGCTCGGGTGTCACACCGATTCGCCCGGTTTCTCGGTGAAACCGCAGCCCGACTTCACGGCCCACGGCTGGAGTCAGGTGGGCGTCGAGGTCTACGGCGGCCCGCTGCTCAACTCCTGGCTCGACCGCGACCTGGAGTTCGCCGGTCGGATCGTCACTCGCGAGGGCGTCGAGCACCTGGCGCGCACGGGCGCGGTGGCCCGCATCCCGCAGCTCGCGATCCATCTCGACCGCGAGGCCAACTCGGGTCTCACTCTCGACCGGCAGCGGCACACGCAGCCCGTGATCGGGCTCACCCCCGTCGGCGGTGCGGAGGAGAGCGCCCCGTCGGCGCTCGCGCTCCTTGCAGACGCGGCGGGGATCCGGGTCGATGAGATCGCTGCAGCCGACGTGCGCCTGCATGACACGCAGCCGCCGGCCCGCATCGGTGCGCACGGCGAGCTTTATGCTTCGCCTCGGCTCGACAACCTCAGTTCGACGGTCGCCGGCCTCGTCGCCCTGCTCGCCGCGGAACCGGCGCCCGGCACCATCGCGGTGCTCGCGGCGTTCGACCACGAGGAGCTCGGCTCCGAGACGCGCTCGGGAGCCTGCGGGCCGTTCCTCGAGGAGGTGCTGGGCAGGATCCGTGCCGGTCTTGACGCCTCGGTCGATGATTCGGCTCGGGCCCTTGCCCGATCGTGGTGCCTGTCGGCAGATGCGGGGCACTCGGTGCACCCGAACTATCCCGAGAAGCACGATCCCCGCGTGCAGCCGCTCGCGGGGCGCGGGCCGATGCTGAAGGTGAACGCCAACCAGCGTTACGCCAGCGACGCTCACGGCGCCGCTCTGTGGTTGCGCGTGTGCGAGGCGGCCGGGGTGCAGACCCAGGAGTTCGTGTCGAACAACACGTCTCCGTGCGGATCCACGATCGGGCCGCTCACGGCGACGCGCCTCGGTATTCGCACCGTCGATGTCGGGGTGCCGCTGCTGTCGATGCATTCGGCGCGCGAGCTCGCGCACGTCGACGACCTGCACGGACTCGCCCGGGCGACTGGCGCGTTTTTCGCGACCCTGTCATAATCCGGCTCACGTTCGCTAGGATCGTGCTATGAGTGAGATGCAGCAGTCGGGACACAGCGGCGTCGCCCTCTCGCACAATGCTCTGATGCCGAGTGTGCAGCGAATCGGGCAACGCGACATCGAGATCACCTACCTGGGCACGAATGCGGTCGGACAGCCGACGTGGATCATGTGGAACGCGTCGGAGCCCTACCTCATCGGCATGCTGTCGAGGGGCAAGATGGGGTACCACTTCGAACAGCGCACGAGCTCGGGTGTCATGCTGCACGAGAACATCTCGCTCAGCAGGGTGCAGCGAGCTCTCGGCGGGTGAGTGGCCCCGTCTGCTGCCTCAGCATCGAACGGCCCCCAGCGCGGCGATCTCGCCCGTCTGGGGGCCGTTCTGCGTATGCGACGCGCTGGTCTGACTCGAGGTGCGCTCTGGCGATCCGGCTGCCCTGGCGGCCGGTCGTTCTGTCGGTCGCGAATGGAGTGCAGTCCGCACCGAGAGGCGCGACACGCCAGGGATGCGCACTTATCGGTCCCGATTTGCACTGAACCCGCATCCCCGCATAAGATCATATCTCGGTAGCAAGCGCGAAAACGCTTCGGCCCCATCGTTTAGCGGCCTAGGACACCGCCCTTTCACGGCGGCAGCACGGGTTCGAATCCCGTTGGGGTCACTAAATACCGAATACAATTGAATACACCATGGCCCTGTGGCGCAGTTGGTTAGCGCGCCGCCCTGTCACGGCGGAGGTCGCGGGTTCAAGTCCCGTCAGGGTCGCCAGTCGAAGAACCCTTCCATTGGAAGGGTTTCTTCGTCTCGGGCGATCGCCATGAAAGTGATTGTCTGGCTCTGTAGCTCAGTTGGTAGAGCGCACGACTGAAAATCGTGAGGTCACGGGATCGACGCCCGTCGGAGCCACTGCGGGAGTATTACGCCCGCTCCGAACCCCCGCGTAGCTTCTACATCGCGGGGGTTCTTCTGTGTTTTCGAGATGATGTCCTGGCCCTGATCGCGGACGGGCTGGAGAGCGGATTCAGGCCGCGTCTCTCCGGTGGTGCTCCTCTTTACCTGTTCTTGATCGCGCGGACATGGTCCTCGCGAGGCTCGACGACGTGTTCGGCATAGTCGGGATGCTTGCGCAGCCAGGACTTCACGTATGGACAGACCGGCACCACCTTCGCCCCGTCGACGATGGCGTCGTCCACGGCCGCCCGCACGAGGGTGGAGGCGAGGCCATGCCCGGCGTAGTCCTCCGAGACGCCAGTGTGGTAGAAGACGCGCTCGACCCGACCCCCGCCGTCGGTGACGTCTACGAAGGCCTCCTCACCGATCTCCACAGGGTCGGATGCGTCTGCGACTCCGTTCTCCTCGGGACGTTGGTCGATGAGCACATAGCGGCTCCGCTCTGTCTGCTTCTCAACGGTGAAGCGATTGTCTGGCATGGTCGCTCCCTTCTGCTGCAGGTTGTCAGTTCCTATACGATCTTGCGCCTACTCGTCTCAGCCCTCAGCCCTCAGCCCTCAGCCGCGGGGTCGTAACCGGGTGAGTGGAAGAACGGGAGCCGGCAGGGGATCACGTTGACCCGGCGGAAAATCGCCGAAGAGTGCTGGCTTTCCGACATCGCGCGGATCTGGTGCTTCGAAGCCGAGTTCGGCCTGGTAGCGGCGGCGGAATTCGACAATCTCTTCGTGCGAGCGCCCCACGAAGTTCCACCACATGACGATCTGTTCGCCGAGCGGGACTCCGCCGACGAGGACGATACGAGCCCCTTCGGGCCCGGCCTCGATGAGGATCGTGTCGGATCCGGCGGGAACGTAGGCCAGGAACCGGTGCTCGATCTCGGTTCCATTGACCCGGATCTGGCCCGTTTCAGCCAGGAGCCCGTGCTCGAAGGAGCGACGCACGGGCAGCCGCACCGACGCTCCCGCTTCGATGATGAGCTCAGATCCGAGGAGGTCGGGGGTGCGCGTGTCCACCGGCGACGAGGCTCCGAGGAACTCGCCGATGAAGGTCCGCGCGGTCAGCCCTGGAATCCGGACCGGATCGGGAACCCAATGGACGAAGTGATTCTCACTGAAGCGAGTCGATTCTGGCAGGGCGTACCAGAGCTGGACGCCGTGGAGGATCGGAGACCGGTCCGTGCTTATCTCCTGATGCGTGATCCCTTTCCCGGCGATCATCAGGTTGAGCTCACCGGGTCTCACCTCGGCGCCGTTGCCCGCCGAATCGTAATGGTCGATACTGCCGGTGAAGAGCCAGGATACGGTGGCGAGACCGGTGTGCGGATGCCGCGGCACGACCATCCCGCCCGTCTTCGCGACGTCATCGGGGCCGTAATGGTCGAGGAAGCACCAGGCTCCGATCAATGAGCGGGTCCGTTGAGGAAGCGTGCGGTAGACCGTCATCGCGCGCGGCCCGCCGAGGGGCACGAGACGCGGTTCGAGGAGTTCGACCGCTGTGCACGGAGCGCCCGGCTCGAGCACCATCAGATCAGGGTTCTTGTCAAGGTTGCTCATGCGAGGTCGGCGCGCCCATCGTCATCGATCAGTGCGGAGGGGCCCACCTCGGCTGTGGCGAGGCGTGCTGCCTCCCGCTGGGTATACAGGTCAGTCTCTCTCCACGCTAGCAGCAGGTCAAGCTTCTGCTACCTCACTCCGGATCGCCTCGTGCGCTGCGTATGCATCCGAGCAGCCCTGTCCATGAAAAGGTGCACCTCGCAATCCATCGAGCCCGATCCGTGGGTGCCACGGCGGCTCCAAGAACGCCCTGCGATGCCCCAGGTCCGGTAGTTTGTGCAGCATGAGCAATATCGCTGCTGACGCACTCTATGAGGTGTCGTATCGGTCATCCTGGGGCGCAGGCGATGACACGCTCGGGCACGTGGTGATCCGCCGGCTCGACGACCACGAGGTCGTCGCCGAGTTCCCCGCGCGCACCGAGAAAGAAGCGCGCGAGCTCGTCGCGCGGGCCGAGGCAGAAATCCGCGGATCGGCCGGCGCGTTCGAGTCGGCGTGGGACATCGGCTCCGGGGTCGCGGCGGATCCCGGCCCCGATGTGCTGCGGGCGAGCGTCGCTGGGGAGCGGGGCGTTCGGGATCAGCGAGCAGAGCCGGATCGCGGCCCCTCTCCGGGCGAACGCGTCATCGGGCCGGACCCGCGCCTCACGGTGCTTCCGGGACCGGGTGATGTGTTCGCGACGGATCAGATGTGGCTCGAGCGGTTGCTGCACCCGCTCGTCTCGGTCGATCTCGGCGCGATCGATCCTGCGTGGAGCGGCCGTGTGCACCTGCTGAGTCCTGTCGAACCGGTCGAGGGGCTGCTCGGTGCGGACACGGTCGAGCATCACGATGAGTTCGCCTGTGAGGACTGGATCTCGTTCCGCGTCGAACCGGATGGGCATTACCGATATCTCGGGCAGCGGGAGCTCTTCGCGCTCGAGGCAGGGGAAGGAGCTGGGTCAGCCGGTGCGGACGAGCCGGTGGAGCTGCGCGAGTTCTACGCTGAGGCCGAAGCCGAGTTCGCCGCCGCGAGGGTGCGATGGGAACGCCTCGACAAGCTGGTCTGGGGCGACGAGGAGGATCCGACGCGCCAGCGCGAAGGATGGGATACGGACATCGCGATTCTCGACCAGCTCGGCGGAGAGCCCGGTTACGGCAACTGGACGAGCTTTCCACCGCCCGCGGCGTTCCGGTTGGACGAGAGCGATCCGTTGACGCCGGTGCTGCGTCTCGTCGACGGTCGGCCCTTCGCCTTCGTGGGGTGTACGGCCGGGTACCCCTGGCGCGAGCAGGGGGCAGACGGGATCCTGCTGTTCTTCGAACCCGAGACCCGCACCGCGGTGCTCACCTTCGACTGGACCTGACCGACGCGGGCGATCCCTCTCAGACTCATCCGGTGAGCCCGAATCCCGAATTCATTGATAGCGTGAAGCCAAGACATAAATTATGGCGGTGCCGAACTGCAGGGCCGCAAGCTCGTACACATGCATCTCGTGCAACGGGCACGGACGGGGAGGAGACCCGATGCCGATCATCCTGGTGATCCTGTTGGTGATGCTGGTCGTCTTCGTCATCCGGCTCATCATCGGGTTCATCATGCATCCGGTCGCAACGATCGCGAAACTGGGCAGCCTGGTGTGCAACCTCATCGGGTTGATGGCACTCGCGGTCCTGTTCCTCGGCATCGCTCTGCTGATGGGATGGGTGGAGTCCAGCGAGGGGGCATCCGCCGAGAACCTCCTGATCACGATCGGTGCCGGTATCGTCATGGTGGTGGCGTTCGGGCTGTCGTCGGTGCTGGGCCGTGCGAGACGTCGCGCTGAGCTGCGGCGCGAGTACGCCGACCACTACGCGGTGTCGCAGGAGATGGAACGCCGGTTCGATCGCTGACCGCTGACGGGTGGTCGCGGCGCTCTGGAGACGGCAGCGCCGAGCTTGTAGGTTCGCATCATGATGAGATTCGTGCCGACGCGATCGCACCGCTCGGTGGGTGACCAGTACAACCCACGGCTGCGGGTGCATATTTACGCAGGTGCCGACGATGAGCTCTGTGTGCACGACCTCGTGGATGCGTCGATTGAAGAGGCGCTCGAAACCGCGCGCATGCTCTCGGAGGACGACGCCCGCCTCTGGTCCCTCGCGCTCGTATGCGACTCCGCCGATCCCGTGCTGATCTGGCTCTCCGGGGGCGATCACCGGAAGCCGCCGGGAGATGCTGACGAGTGGCGTCGGCGGGCGCAGATGCAGGATCGCTATCTCATGGCACGGTCTCTCCGCGACGAGCAAGTGCTGCTGCCCAACGGATTGCGAGCCGTCTCGATGTTCCCGGAGTGGATGGTCAGGCTTCCGCTGTGGGAGCGCTTCGGCGATTCCTACCCGGTCGAACGCGGGGAACTGCCGATCTCGGGCGCGCTGGAGCAGGATCTCATCGAGTGGAGCCGGGAGTGGGAGAGCTATGGAATTCACGAAGACAGGCCGCCGGCCTGGTTCGAACGCGGGTGGAAACTGCATGAGCGGCTGCAGCAGGAGCTGGCCGGGATCGCGGAGGTTCGCCCGCAGTTCGCCTACTGAGCCGGAGTTCCGGGCAACCCGTCGAATGACCGCAGGCCTCGTGCGAACAGCTGCCAGACTGGGCGGAGCCGCGGCCGTTGCCGGAGCGCGGCAGCCGGTGTCGGGCGCTCGACCTGGTTTCGCCGTTGCCGGCGATCTCGACTACGAAAGGAGCAACGATGACCTCGTCATCCTCTGCCTCCGTCCTGCGCCGCGTAGGAGGGCTCGCGGTCGCCGCGGGTTCGCTGTTCACGGCAGCCGGCGTCGGGGCCTGGATCACCGTCACCAAACAGCTGCGCGAGGAGAAGATCGTCGTGCCGGGCAACGCGCCCGTGCTGGCAGGCGAGCCGGTGCAGGATCCGGCGACGGCCTACGTCGAGGCGCTCGTCATCAAGAACAATGCCGAGCGCGGTGCGGAGGGGCGCACCTTCGCCGACATCAGCGAGGCACTGCGCAAGGTCGAATCGGGAAGCGATGAGGAGCGCAAGCTGCGAGGTCAGAGCGCCTCGCTCTCGACGGCGGCAGCGTTGCGTACTTCGCTCATGAAGCCGGTGCTCGCCTACGGTGTGAGCGCGTTCGCGGCGGGGGTCGGTGTGTTCCTCGCGGTCGTCGGTACCCAGCTGCGCCGCGAGCCCTCGCCCCACCGCCGTTCAGTGGTGGCCGTGCGTCGAGGTGCCGTGCGGAACCGCCGCCGCCCCGGGCTCGGTCTCGGCGAGCGCGGGCGTGGTGATCGCCGCCACGATCATCGCCTGAGCCGTCAGTGTCAGCAGGAACGCCCTCGGACGGGGATTGGGGCGCTGCTCCCGGTGTTCCCCGCGCAGGCTCACCGCTGCGAACATGGCCGTGATCCAGTGCAGGCCGACGAGCGCGAGGCACGGGGCCAGCCCGATGGTTCGGGTGAAGAGCATGAGGATCGCGGCGAGACCGAGCACGGCGCACACGCCGATCGCGGTTCCTGGGGCGAGGATCCTGCCGGCGCGCATGACGAGCACCCCCCACACCACCTCGAGCGCGGCCGCCGTGAGCAGGGACGCGGCCACCCACGGATCCGCTCCCGCGGCCACGGCAGTCAGGACGAGGCCAGACCCGATGGCCGCGAGAGCGGACCAGAGTTGGCCGATCATCACACGGCGGGGGATGCCGTGAGGCGCGCCTTGTCCGCTCCGATGCTGACCCCCAGCAGGATGAGCGCGCTGCCCAGGTGGAGGATGTGGTCGGCGGTGTTCAGCGCGAGGATGTTCGCGCCGGTGTCGGCGATGAAGAAGCCCACGATGCCGAGCAGCAGGTAGGCCGCGCCCACGACGCCGTTGACCGCCTTGGCAGCTCGCGCTCCTGCGAGGCCGCCGAACAGCAGCGCCGCGCCGATGAGCAGGTGGGCGACGTTGTGGAAGGGGTTCACTTCGAAGAGACCGAGCAGCAGACCGCCCTCGGTGGCGATGAAGTCGACGCCGCTCGTGACCGTGAATCCGAGGATGCCGACCAGCAAGTAGACCGCTCCGAAGATGACGCCGACGAGCCGGTTGGGTGAGTTTTTCACGATACTGCTCCTTTGGGATCGTTCGTGACGACCGCGGTTTGCCTGCGTGCTGCGCCGATCGCCGGTTCCCGACCAGTCTCCAGCGCGCGGGTTCGCCGCAACAGACGCTTGTGCGCCGCGGGGTCGGTGTGTTAATGGCGGGGCCGATTCCGGCTACCCCACCAGCGATAGGCTCATGGGTTATGGCTATCGGCGCGACGATTCACACCTTCGAAGTGCAGTTGGCGGACGTGGATCGCGGAGTGTACGAAGAGCTCTCGCTGCGCGTCGCCAGACATCCCTCGGAGACGGATTCCTTCATGATGACGCGCGTGCTCGCGTACTGCCTCGAGTACGAGGAGGGCATCGTCTTCGGAGCAGGCGGGGTCTCCTCGACGGAGGAGCCGGCGGTGCTCGTGCGGGATCTCACCGGCCGCATCACCGCGTGGATCGAGATCGGTGCTCCTGACGCGCAGCGGCTCCACTTCGGCAGCAAACTCGCCGATCGCGCGGCGGTATACACTCACCGCGATCCCGCGAAGCTTCTCGCATCGTGGGAGGGGAAGACTGTTCACCGAGCGGAGAGCATCCCGCTCCGCTCGTTCGACGCAGGTTTCATCGACACCGCGGTGAACGAACTCTCGAGACGGAACACGATGACGGTTTCGGTGACCGAGCAACAGCTCTATCTCGAACTGAACGGGGCTTCGAGGGATACCACGATCCACGAGCATCGACTCGCGTGAGTGCTCGCCGGCAGAGCGGCCGGGAACGAGAAGATCTCGGTGTCGAACCGAGGACTGCCTGAGCATCCCCTGGGCATCAGGCCGCATGCAGGGCCCTGCATGGTGCAGCCGATAGTGTGAGAGCAGCGATCGGCACCCGCCCTTGGCTTCACCGAGTCGCATGCCGTGCGGTTCCCACAGAAACAAGGTGCCGCGCATGACGTCCACCCACACTCGCGAGACGAGCCGACTGGACGGCCTCGGCCCGTTGCAGCCCACGAGATCGCGCCGTGAAGACTTCCCGCCGGTGGCGAAGGCTTACAGCCGCCTCTCCGAAGTGGTGCGCGAGTCGGGGCTGCTGCGTCGAGCTCCGTGGTTCTACGCGATGGTCGGCGGCGCGATCGCGCTCGCCTTCGGGGGCGCCGTCACGGGCTTCATCCTGCTGGGGGACAGCTGGTTCCAACTGCTCATCGCCGCAGCACTCGGCATCATCTTCACGCAGATCGCGTTCCTCGCCCACGAGGCCGCGCACCGGCAGATCCTCTCCCTCGGCCCGGCCAACGACCGTCTGGCGCGAGTGCTCGCGGGGGCTATTGGCATGAGCTATTCGTGGTGGGACTCGAAGCACACCCGCCACCACTCCAACCCGAACCGGGTCGGCAAGGATCCCGATATCGAGGTCGACACCATCTCGTTCATCGAGGAGGACGCGGTCGAGGCGCGCGGCCTGCGGAGAGCGATCACGAAGCGCCAGGGCTGGTTCTTCTTCCCGCTGCTCACGCTCGAGGGGCTCAACCTCCACTTCCACAGCTTCAAGTACCTGTTCGGGCGCGGGCCGGTGAAGGGGCGCTGGACGGAGATCGGGATCATCGCGGCGCGTTTCGCGGTCGTGCTGCTGCCCGTCTTCCTGCTGCTCCCGCTGGGGATGGCCTTCGCGTTCATGGGGGTGCAGCTCGCGGTGTTCGGCGTCTACATGGGAGCCTCGTTCGCCCCGAACCACAAGGGCATGCCTGTGATCGCCCATGATGCGAAACTCGACTTCTTCACCAAGCAGGTGCGCACCTCGCGCAACATTCGCGGCGGCTGGTGGGCGACGTGGCTCATGGGCGGTCTCAACTACCAGGTGGAGCATCACCTGTTCCCGAGCATGGCGCGCCCGAACCTGGCGAAGGCTCGCGAGATCGTGCGCGAGCACTGCCGCACCCTCGACGTCCCCTACACCGAGACCTCGCTGTGGCGCTCGTACGCGATCGTGATCGATTACCTCAACCGGGTGGGTCTTGCAGCCCGGGATCCGTTCGACTGCCCCATCACGGCGCAGTACCGTCGCGCCTAACCGGCGGAAGGCCCGATCCTCCCCGTTCATGAGAGCGCCCTCAGAAACGCCTCATACGCCCTTAAGAGCCCCGCACCATCCTGGCATCAGGCCGACCGAGCGTCGGGCGCCATGCAGGGAAAGGGTTCTGATGCGAATCTCCGTGATCGGGTGCGGCTACCTCGGGGCGGTGCATGCGGCGGCCATGACGTCCATCGGCCACGAGGCGATCGGTATCGATGTCGATGAGGGGCGGATCCGCCTGCTCTCGGGCGGGGAAGCCCCATTCTTCGAGCCGGGCCTCGAAGAACTGCTGCAGGCGGGTCTCGCCTCCGGTCGTCTGCGGTTCTCGACCGATATGGACGCCGCCGCCGACGCGGCCGTGCACTTCATCGCGGTCGGCACACCGCAGCAGCGCGACGGCCAGGGGGCGGACCTGGAGCACCTGGATCGCGCGGTCGACCAGCTCTGCGGGATCGCGAAGCCGGGAGACCTCGTCGTCGGGAAGTCCACGGTGCCGGTCGGCACCGCGGCGGGTCTCGCCGATCGGCTGGCGCCTCTCGGCGTCACGCTGGTGTGGAATCCGGAGTTCCTGCGCGAGGGTTGGGCGGTGAAGGACACGGTGTCGCCGGATCGTATCGTGGTCGGGGTGCCGGTCGCGAGCGGTGAGGAGATCTCGCGAGGCGCGCCCACTGCCGAGGGGCTCCTCGCCGCAGACGTGCTGCGCGAGGTCTACGCCCCCGCCATCGAGGGAGGGTCGCCCTTCCTCGTCACCGACTACGCGACGGCCGAGCTCGTGAAGGTCGCGGCCAACGCCTTCCTCGCGACCAAGGTCTCGTTCATCAACGCGATGGCGGAGATCGCCGAGATCACGGGCGCCGATGTCACGCGCCTCGCCGATGCGCTCGGCCACGACGAGCGCATCGGCCGCCGTTTCCTCGGCGCAGGCATCGGCTTCGGCGGCGGTTGCCTGCCCAAGGACATCCGCGCCTTCGTCGCCCGCGCTGAAGAGCTGGGCCGAGGCAGTGCACTCTCGTTCCTGCGCGAGGTGGATGCGATCAACCTGCGCCGTCGCGAGCGAGCCGTGTCGCTCGCCGTCCGCGCCTGCGGCGGTTCCGTCTACGAGCGCCGCGTCGCGGTGCTCGGGGCGGCTTTCAAACCGCACTCCGATGATGTGCGCGATTCACCAGCCCTCGACGTCGCCTCTCGGCTGCGTGGACTGGGTGCCCGGGTCACAGTGACCGATCCGGCTGCGATCGACAACGCCCGCCGCACCCATCCGCAGCTCGAGTACGAGACGGACCTCGACTCGACGCTGAACGATGCGGACGTCGTCGTCGTGGTCACGGAGTGGGAAGAGTACCGCCGTGGACTCTCTCCGGAGCATGCGGGGTCCCTCGTCTCAGCCCGAGCGGTCGTCGACGGACGCAACTGCCTCGACGCGGCAGCCTGGCGGGCCGCAGGCTGGAAGTATTACGGCATGGGGCGCCCCTGAAGCCTGCGTGTCAGGGAGCCGCAGGATCTCGGCGGGGGATCCTGCGCTCCGCGCGCAGGGCGACGAGATCCTCTATCGACGCGACTTCTCAATCATCGTCGAAGTCGTCGTCCGTGTCGTCATCGTCCCAGTCGTCCTCATCGTCATCGGAGACGTCGACGGGCGGGGGAGCCACCGGCTCCTGGGGCTGCGGGTCGGTTTGCGGCGGCGCGGGCGTCTCAGCGGGGGGCTCTTCCGAGACGGGACCGGAGCCGGGATCGGCGGGAGGCTCCGTCGTGGGCTCCGGCGAGGGGGTCGCCGGAGCTGACGGCGCGATGAACGGCTCCTTCTCGAGAACCGTGCGCTGGGGGCCCGGGTTCATCGCAGCGGCGACGCTGACGGCGCCGACGAGGATCGCTCCGACGCTGAGCGCTGTCGCCCCGGCGAGCAGCATCCCGTTCCGCTTCATGCCCATGGTGCTCGGCTCCTTCGCTGCGGTTGCATCCGCTACCAGACTCTCATGTTCGCTCGCTCATTTCAGCCTCGATGTGTTCCCAAACCAGTTGCGCGGCTGATCGCCGGGGCGGTCGCAGCGCGTTGACGCAGACGACGCGCAGCAGCGATGCGGTGCGCCACGCCGTGAGGCGCATCGCGTCGATCCCGAGTGCTGCGGCGACATCTGCCAGCGCGATGAGCGCCGTCTCGGCCCTCTCCCGCGGCCAGTGCCCCTGGTGAACGGCGAACTCGACGTGCGCGGCGAGGTTGCCGAGGTCGAGAGCGGGATCGGCTCGCGCGCAGGTGTCGAGGTCGATCAGGCCGACGCCCTCGTCGGGGTGCCACAGCAGCTGTCCGTCGTGCAGGTCCCTGTGCGACAGCGCAGACGGCGCACTCGCGGCTTCGAGTCCGGCGGCGACACGCTCGGCCGTGCGCAGGACGGGGCCGCCGAGTACCTCCGCGCCCTGCAGCGCCCACTCGCGCAGCACGGCGGTCTCTTCGGCTACGTCGTGGACCGGCAGATCCGACGGCGGTTCGCAGGCCGCCGCAGCCAGCCAGCCCTCGGCCCAGGAGCGCCACGCGGCGCCCCACTCCGAGTCGCTCAGCTCGGCATCCGCCCCCATCTCCGAGAAGGATCTGCCTCGCAGCGGGCTGAAGCAGACCACCGAGGCGCTGTCGAGCTCCGTCGGCACCACCGTCGGCACGCGAAGGCCCGCCGAGAACGCCCGGCCCCGCTCGTGAGCCTCCGCGATCCGCGGGGCGCGCTTGCGCGGCACGACTTTGGCGTAACCGTCGCCCGAGTCGAGGCGAACCACCGCCCGTCTGCCCGGGCGATGAGAGATCAGCCGCCCGTGCGCGACCGCTTCTCCGAGCGCGGGGAGCCTCGGATCCTCACCGGGTGCGAGCAGTTCGACGGCGCCTGCGGCATCGATGTAGCCGCCGCGCACCATTCCGCGGTGGCTCGCCTCGAGGGGCCGCCCGGGATCGGAGCCTCGTGGGGGCCACACCCGCTCGATCGTCCACTCGCACCCGGCTACGACGACCGCGGCGGGCGCGGGAACCGGAACGAGAGCGGGATGCGGCGGGGGCGCCGACGTGGGAGCGGGATCCGATCGGGGCCCGGGATCAGGGATGACGGCAGAGGGAGTCATAGCAGCGCCTTCTCGGCCCGGGCGACCGCCCGCTCGATCCCCGAGGGCCAGTCGACCTGGCCGCTGCGGAAGGGCTCTGTCGCCCGCAGCAGGACTGCGAGCGATTGCCAGACGGGGAGGGAGCGCCGATCGATCCTGCCGCCCGCCTCGCGATAGCCGTCGAGCAGGGCCGGGTCGCCGCCGCAGGCCAGGTACGTGCCGAGGTCGTGTTCGGGCGGTGCGACTACCGCCCGGTCGAGATCGATGATGCGCACTTCCTGCCCGTCGGTGAGTACCTGATCCGCCGACCAGTCGCCGTGGGAGAACACGCCCGGGCCGCCCCCGCGCAGTTCCGAGAGTGTCGCCGCCAGACGTTCCAACCGGCCGGAGAGCTGCGGGAGCAGCGCCGTGACCGCCGTGATCGCGGTGCGGGCGAGCCTCGCAGGGTCGAGCGCCGACAGCGGCAACCCCTCGGGGGCGAGGGCGTGCACACCGGCGAGCGCCTCGCCCGCCTGCCGAGCGAGGTCCGCGGCGTTGCTGTGCGAGAGGTCGCCGACGCCCCACCACGGGCAGCTCGTAACGCCCTCCGCGAGGCGTTCGGGTACGAGCACGGGGAGACCGCGCTCCGCGAGGACCCTCGCGATCACGGGCGAGATGGATCCCGCATCGGCTGTGATCTTGAGCGCCCGCTGCCCGTCGCGCAGCACGAGGCGGCGCAGGGGGTTGTAGCGGATCACCGTCGCTCCGCCGAACGCGGGCGCGGCGGCCTCGAACACGCGCGCGAGCGGCCTGACGAGCAGGCGGTCGGCGTGCGCCGGACCTGCCAGAGCGTGGGGGGAGAGTCCGATCGCCTCGGCTCCGGCGAGCCTGGCCCGGGCCGTGCTCTTCTCGAGCTTGACCGGATCGGAGTACGAGACGACCCAGAACCTTCCGCCCTCGCGAGCGCGTACCGCCGCCACGACCGATGCTCCGGGCTTGTAGCGCAGCCGCTCGACGACCGTCTCGAAGCCGAGCGCCTCGTCGCGGAGCCTTCCGTCGATCACGAGAGGAAGGTCGGGTAGCGCGGGGTCCCGCGCCGCCAGAGCGCGCAGGGATTCCGCCGCCGACGGAATAGCGAACGGCCCCCTCATGCCGGCCTCCGGTCGGAGGGCGCTGCCGAACCGGTCACGCGCATCCACCGCGAGAGACGCGACTGTCCATCGGCGAGCAGCGAGAGCGGCCCGCCGTCTTCGACGACGCGACCGTCCTCGATCCAGAGAATACGATCCGCGCCGCGGACCGCCGCGGGATCGTGGGTCACGGAGATCGTGGTCCTCCCGGATGTGAGCTCGGCGATCGATGCCGACACCTGCTCTTTGGACGCCGGGTCGAGCCCCGTCGTGGCCTCGTCGAGGATGACGATGGGCGCATCGCGCAGGAGCGCTCGGGCGATCGCGATCCGCTGACGCTGACCCCCCGAGAGCGTGCCGCCGCGGTCGCCGAGCTCGGTATCGTATCCGTCGGGCAGCGCCCTGATGAAGTCGTCGGCGAGCGCTCGGCGCGCGGCCGCGACGACCTCTTCATCGGTTGCTTCGAGCCTGCCGAGACGGATGTTCTCCCGCACCGTCGTGGCGAACAGCACCGACTCCTGCAGCACCACCGAAGCGCTGCCGCGGATGCTGGCGAGCGTGGCCTCGCGCAGGTCCACGCCGTCGATGGCGACAGCACCCCGCAACGGGTCGGACGCGCGGGTGATGAGCCCGACCAGAGTCGACTTGCCCGCTCCGGACGGACCCAGCAGGCAGACCGAGCTCCCTGCCGAGATCTCGAGCGAGAGTCCGCGGAAGAGCGGTCGTCCGCGCCCGTCGTCGACGTCCACGTCCGTGAATGAGATGGAACCGCGCACCTCGCGCAGCGGGCGCGCGCCCGGCCTGTCGGCGATGTCGACGGGTTCGTCGAGCAGATCCGCCACGCGCTCGCCCGAGGCGACGGCGCGGGCGATGCGTCCGGTGTGCTTGGCGAGATCCTTCAGCGGCCGGAGCGCGAGCTTGAGGTACGTGGTGAAGATCACCAGATCGCCGGGGGTGAGCGCGCCCTCGATCACCCTGAGCCCGCCGATGATGAGCACGAGCGCGAGGCCGGCGCCGACGATCACATCGGTGCCGCGCTCCAGTGCGGCGGCGAGGCGCTTCGACGCGACTCCCTGCCCGAGGGCTCGGCGGTTGCCCTGCTCGAACGCCCGGCCGCGGTGCGGTTCGAGGCCGTACGCCTGCACCACGCGGATCGCCCCGAACGTCTCTGCGGCGGTGTTCGCCAGGTCGCCCTCGCTGCGTCGAGTGCGCTTCGCCGCGGCGGCGATCCGCGGTGCGCCTCGCCGCGAGAGCAGCAGATAGGCGAGCACGGCGACGGCGACGACGCCGGCGAGCAACGGGTCCATGAACGCCATCACGACGGCCAGCACGATGAGGGTGATCGCGTTGCCGATCAGCGGCAGCCCGGCCGTGACGGTGGCGTCTTGCAGTCGCCCGACATCGCCGACGAGACGCTGCACGTTGTCGCCGTGCGGAGCGCGCGAGTGATACCTCAGCCCGAGCGACTGCAGATGCTGGAACACCCGGGAGCGGAGCTGCGTGGCGATCCGCGAGCCCGCGAGGGCGAAGGTGACCGTGGAGCAGTACTGGGCGACGGCGCGGAGCCCGACGATGCCGAGCAGCAGCAGCCCGCACGAGAGCAGAAGCTGCAGCCCGGCTCCCGCCGTGCCGGCGTTCGCGCCGCTGGTGGCTCCGAGGCTGACGCTCACGGCGTCGATGACGAACTTGATCGGCCACGGTTCGAGCACGCGCAGCGCGACCTCGCCCAGCAGCGCGAGCACCCCGCCGGTGAGCAGGAGGCGGTTGCCGCGCAGGTGCGGGCGCGCGAGCGACAGCGTGCGCCGCAGGGCGCCCGGCTGCGTGGGGGATGTCCGTCTCATCGGCTGTTCTCCGTTCGCGCGGATCGCGAAGGGGCGGATCGGCTGCGAGCATGCCCCTCGGCCGTGAGCGGGCCGAGAATGCCGGCGAGCACCCGATCCCAGTCGTGGCGCTCCACGGCCTGCTCGCGAGCAGCGGTTCCCAGGGCGCGAGCCAGGTCACGGTCGTCGCGCAGCAGGCGCACTGCCCGGCGAAGCTCCCGGGGGTCACCGGGCGGCACGAGCAGGCCGTTGCGCCCGTGGGTGAGGATCGCGGGCAGCTGACCGCAATCGGACGCCACGATCGCGAGCCCTGCGGCGAGGTACTCGTAGACCTTGAGGGGTGAGAAGTAGTCGTCGGCCTCGGCCGGATACGGTGCGACGCCCACGTGCATTCCCGCGAGTACCTCGGCCACGCGAGCGTGCGGCACGGCACCGAGCCAGCGCACCGACGCACCCGTCTCGACCGCGCGCTGCTCCAAGGCCTCGCGCTCCGGTCCGTCTCCGAGCACCGTGAACTCGACGCCGTCGAGACCCGCGAGCGCGTCGATCGCGGTGCCCACGCCGTGCCAGGGTTTGAGAGAGCCGAGAAACACGACCCGCAGCGGACCGTCGGGGAATCGCGCGGATGAGAAGCTCCGGGTGTCGACCCCGTTCGGGGCGATGAGCGGGGCACGGGCTCCCCGCGAGGACGCCCAGCGGGCCACGGCTCCCGAGACGCACGCGACCACGGACGCGCGCGAGAACAGGCGCTGCGTGGACGCCTCCGCCCCCGCACCGTCCACGAGAGAGCGGTGGGTGCGCTGCTCCTCGATCAGCGGTGCGTTCACCTCAACTACGGACGGGACGCCGATCCGATCGCCGACCTGCGCGGCGGCGTCGGAGAACAGGGAGTACCGTTCGTAGATGAGATCGCACCCGTCGTCGGCAGCCCGCGTGGCGAGCGCATCAGCGGCCTTCGCGACGGCTCCCTCGCGCTCCGCGACGTCACCCCCGGGGACGCCGTGCTCGATGATCCGAGCGCCGCCCAGGGCCTCCGGGTCGCCGTCGCCGCGGCGAGTGCAGTAAACGGTCACCGTGTCTCCGCGCCTCAGGAAGGCGCGCACGATCTGCTGCACGTGCACGGAGGCCCCCTTCGACCCGAGAACGGGGATGCCGGGGTCGGCGCACAGGTAGGCGACGCGCATCACGACACCGCCTCTCGGGTGACGGCGCCCGCGGTCAGATCGGCGTGACGTGCGGCCGTGAGCCGCACGTCGTGGCGCAGCTCGACCAGTTCCCGCGCGCCGCGGGCGAGCGCCGTGACATCGATTCTCCCGGTGGCGATGCGCTCGAGCGCCGCGACGAGCCCGTCTCGGTCGCCGGGTTCGCACAGCAGCCCGGTCTCGCCGTCGACGACCACCTCGGGGATGCCGGTCACCCGGGTGGAGACGCAGGGCACGCCCGAGGCCATCGCCTCGAGCAGCACGGTCGGCAGGCCGTCGGCGTTGCCGTCGGACCCGACGACGCACGGGGCGACAAAGACATCGGCCTCGCGCAGCAGCGCCGCGACCCCGTCTTGCGGGAGCGGGCCGGCCATGCGAATGATCGCTTCGAGGCCGAGGTAGCGAATGCGCTCGGAGAGCGGATCGGCCAGTTCTCCGCCGCCCGCGAGTGTGACGAGCATCGGCACGCCTCGGGCGTGCAGCTCGGCCACGGCCTCGATGAGCACATCGAAGCCCTTCTTCTCGACGAGGCGCCCGACCGCTGCGATGCGCAGCGGGCCCTCGTGGGGCGCGGGCGCGCGATACGGGAAGCGGTCGAGCTCGACCGCGTTCGGCACGAGGTGGATGCGCTCCGCGTACTCGGGCGCGAGCCTGCCCAGGAAGCGAGCGTTGAAGCGGCTCACGGTCGCCACGTAGCGGGCGCCGGCGATCTTGCAGCGCAGCATTTCGAGGTCGACGTCGTCGTGGAAGATGTCTTTCGCGTGGGCGGTGAAGGAGTAGGGGATGCCGGTGAGGAGGCTCGCGAGACGCGCTACGGTCGTCGCGCCGCTCGCGAAGTGCGCGTGCAGGTGCTCGAGACCCGCGCGGCGGGCGTGCGCGGCGAGGGCGACGGCCTGCACGGCCTCGTCGGCATCGGCCTCGAGCAGTTCGGGCAGCGTCCTGCCGATGGCCGCCGCGAGATGGGAGTCGGCGGCGGCCGTGCGGATCGTCTCCCAGAACGCCGACGGCCGTGTCGGTCGCGGCAGGTACGTGACGGGGGCGGCGACCCTCGCGAGCTCGGGGTGGAACCGGGGGTCATCGGACGGGCGCAGCGCGAACACCTCGAAGGTCTCTCCGGCGGTTTCGCGCGCGATGAGCTCGGAGACGATGAAGGTCTCCGAGAAGCGGGGGTAGACCTTCACCACGTATCCGATGCGTGCGCGGTTCGGCGCGAATTCAGACGGCAACTCGTTCGCCTCCTCTGCGCACACGCTCCCGGTTCCCCTCGAGCAGGGCGGTCGCGAGGTACGGGATGCGCGACAGGCCGTCGAGGGAGACGTTCTCCCGGGCCGCGGAACGGCCGACGTTGGCGGCGAGCCAGTCACCGATGCTGCCGGGGTCGATCCGGCTCGCATCGATCGTCTGGATCGCACCCGCGGCGGCGAGTGCGGCCGCTCGTATCCGCTGCTCGGCCCGTCGCCGGGTGCGCGGAGCGACGAGCGCCGGGGTGCTGGTGCTCATCACCTCGCAGATCGTGTTGTACCCGCCCATGCAGATCACCGCGGAGGCGCTCCGCATGAGCGGCAGAGCGTCGGGCACCCTGCGCACGACCGAGGCCTCGGGCCGAGCAGCGGCCGCGACGCGGGTACGGTCGGCCGTCGACATCTGGGGGCCCGTGACGACGAGGTGCCGGTGCCCGGAAGGCACGGGAGCTGCGGCTGCGGCGAGCGCCAGTTCGACGCCGTCGGATCCGCCACCGACGGTCGTGAGCACGAACGGCTCGTCGATCCGGTGGCGATGACCGGCGACTCTGCCGGTGGCGAGGTACCCGGTGTGGGTCACGAGGTCGCGCAGTCCGGCGGGCAGCTCGCCGTCGGCCGTGAGGTCGTGGATCCGCGGATCCCCGTACACCCACACGGCATCGAGCAGCGGTCGCAGGGCAGCGCTGCCGCCGAGTGCGCTCCATTCTGCGGCAGCGGCGGCCGGCGAGTCGAGCACCTCCCGCAGCCCCAGAACGATGCGGCAGTCCGGCTGCTCAGTCCGCAGCATGCGGAGTGCGGGCTCGAGCTCTCGCGCCACGCCGAGTGGATGACGATCGATGACGAGCAGATCGGGGTGGAAGGCGTGCACCGCGGCCCGGAACACGGATCCGCGCAGCGCCGCCGCGGTCTCGATGTCCACGTCGAGCGCGCGAGACGCGTAGCCGCCCGGTGCGTGCCGTACGCCCGGCAACACGAGCCAGTCCCAGCCGTCGGGGAGCGGGAAGCGCGTCGCCTCGGGGCGCCCCGCGACGAGCATCCCGGTCACCGGCTCGCCGCCGACTCCCGCGGTCAGCGCGCCCGCGAGCGCGAGGTTGCGGCGGATATGGCCGAGTCCCGCTGAATCGTGCGAGTACAGGACGATTCGGATCGACATGTCGGGCCCCTCCCGCACCGCGACTGAGGAGCACGATGCTCAGTCTCTACGATCCGGGGCGGGAGGGAGGCCGGCATGAGCGGCGGATGAGAGCTTTCTCATCGTCGCGCAGGATGACGGGCGGGTCGGCGCTCGCGCAGGATGACGAGCACCTCATAGTTGCGGCCGCTCATCCGACCAGACGGTACCCGACGCCGCGCACGGTCTCGATGCGCTGCTCGCCGAGCTTCGTACGCAGGTATCGCACGTAGACGTCGACGACGTTCGAACCGGGATCGAAGTCGTAGCCCCACACGCGGCTGAGGAGCTGCTCCCGGCTGAGCACCTGGTCCGGGTGCCGCATGAACTCCTCTGCGAGTGCGAACTCGCGGGCCGACAGCTCGACCTCCCGGCCCTCCACCGTCGCGCGCCGCGTGCGGAGATCGAGATCGATTCCGTTGACGGACGGCGTCGTGATCTCCGCCGGGCGCGAGGTGTCGCGGAGGCGCACACGCACGCGCGCGAGCAGCTCATCGACGCGAAAGGGCTTGACGATGTAGTCGTCGGCCCCGTCGTCGAGTCCCCGCACGGTGTCTTCCAGCGCGCCCCGGGCCGTGAGCATGACGACCGGAAGGTTGTTACCGGTCGCGCGCAGGTGGTTCAGCACCTCGAACCCGTCGATGCCCGGCAAGCCGACATCGAGGATCACGAGTGCGAACTCGGAAGATTCGACGAGGGCGAGCCCCTCTTCGCCGCTGGCCGCGATCTCGGCCGCGTGGCCGGCTGCGCGCAGCGCCTTCCCGATGAAGCTCGCGATGCGCTGCTCGTCCTCGATGATGAGGATCCTGCTCATCCGCCGCTCCTCTCGTCTTCCTGTCCCTCCGGTTCCTCCTGCGACGCGCCCGCGTTCCGAGGAAGCATGAGTGCGAAGACCGACCCCCGCCCCACTTCGGTGTCGAGCCCGATCCTACCTCCGTGGGCTTTCACGATCGCCCCGGCGATCGACAGGCCGAGACCCGATCCGGCGGTGCCGCGGCTGGACTCCGCCCGGCCGAACCGCTCGAAGATCCTGGCGCGCGCCGACTCGGGGATCCCGGGTCCGCTGTCTGCGACCCAGCAGCGAAGCTCGTCGCCCGCGAGAGCACTGCCGACCTCGATCGGCGCGCCCGAGGGCGAATACTTCGCGGAGTTGTCGGCGAGTTGCAGCCACGCCTGGGTGATCTGCGAGGGATCGATGAAGACCAGCCCCTCGGCGACGGAGTCGAGTCGCCACTCGTGGTCGCCGATGACCCGGGCCTTCTCGAAGACGGCACGGGTGAGGTCGCCGATATCGACCCACCGGGGCCTGTGCGCGGTGGTGCGCTCGGCGTCGGCGAGGTGCGCGATCTGCGCGATGAGGGCGGACATGCGGTTCAGCTCGTCGGTGACGATCGCGAGGCTCTGCCTGACGTCGTCGGGGTCGAGCGGATCGATGAGCTCCACGTGGCCGCGGATGATCGTCACCGGGGTGGCGAGCTCATGCCGTACATCGTTGACGATGCGACGCTGGCCGACGAACGCCTCCTCCAGTCGGCCGATCATCGCGTTGATGGTCTCAGTGAGCTCGGAGAGGTCGTCGTTGCCCCGCACCGGGATGCGCTCGTCGAGGGCGCCCGCCGAGATCCGGGCGGCGGTGCGCTGCAGACTGCGCAGCGGGTGCAGGAGACGCCCCGCCACGAACCACCCGACGACGCCGACGAGCAGCACGACGGCGGCCGCGACCCAGGCGTAGACGAGCATGGTCGATCTCAGATCGTCCAGGCGGGCGTCGACATCGATGGCGGCGACGAAGACCCCCTCGGAAGCGGATCCCTCCACACGCAGAGGGATTGCGAGGTAGCGCAGTTCCGCGCTGTCGAGCGAGACGGTGTCGAGCACGGTCGTCCCCGTCGTCGTCGCCGTGGAGATCTCATCGATGAAGGCGCGCGAGTCGAGACGAAGAGGGGTCGTGAAGCCGGGGGTGAAGCGAGCTTCGCCGTCGACGATGCCGAGCGTGCCGCCGCCGAGCGGGGGTGTGACCACGCGGACGGCCTCGTAGACGAGGTCGTCCGTCGTGGCGAAGGAGGTGTCGACCTGCGCCGCCTCGGGCGCTGCCGAGCCATCCTGAGGATCGTTCGGACTCCGACCCTCGACCAGCGCCCGCACCGTGGCGAACTCCTGCCGGAGCTCATCGTCGATCGAGGATGCGATGCGATTCTGCTGCAGTGCGAAGGCGATGCCGCCTGCGGCGAGGAGTCCCAGGGCGGTCACGGCGAGGATCGCCGCGAGGATGCGCACGCGTACCGGGTAGGCGCGTCTCGCCCGTGCACGCCCTTCTCCCCGCCCCGAAGTCATGCGCCCAGCCTAAGAGGTCGCGCCTCTCAAACCTGATCGCCTCGGAAGGCACCGCCTTTAACCCGCGCTCTGCATGGAGTCAACGGGTAGTTCTCCCCCGGGCGCGCGCGTAGCGTGGGCCGCCAGGACAGAGGAGGTTGAGATTGACATGACGGAGTCAGACAAGAACGAGATTCACCAGGAAACCCCGACGGAGGCCAGCAACGGGAAGGGCACCGCGACATCTCCGCCGAAGGGGGGTACGCAGGATCGTCCGATCCTCGATGGGGCCACCGTCGATTACGGGCGCGAGGGCAAGATCGATAACCCCCGTCACGGAATGGAGGATCCCGGACTGGTCCGACACCCGGAAACGGGCGAGAAGACTCCTACACCCGACGAGGAAGACTGAGGGAATCGGCGGGCTGTAGTTCTAGAGTTGAGGGGCGGGTCGCGGATCGCGATCCGCCCCTCCAGTTCATTCGACCAGCAAGGAACCCCGTGGCCGGTAGCTTCTTCGCCCTCCTCGACGACATCGCCGTGCTCGCGCGGGCCGCGGCTGCATCCGTCGACGACGTCGTCGCCGGAGCCGCCAAGGCCTCGGCGAAATCCGCGGGTGTGGTCATCGACGACGCCGCGGTCTCTCCGCAGTACGTGCAGGGGATCAGCCCGAAGCGCGAGCTGCCCGTGGTGTGGAAGATCACGCGCGGGTCGCTGATCAACAAGGCCGGCATCATCGTCGGCATCATGCTGCTCAGCGTGTGGGCGCCGTGGGTGTTCCCGTGGTTGCTGCTGGTGGGCGGCACCTATCTCGCGTACGAGGGCGCGGAGAAGGTGTGGCACTGGATCGGTACCCTGCGCGGGCACGGGCACGAACCCACTGTCGAGGAGGTCGTCGAGCGCACCGAGACCGACGAGAAGCAGATCGTGTCGAGCGCGGTGCGCACCGATCTCGTGCTCTCGATCGAGATCATGCTGATCTCGCTCGCCAACATCGATGAGGATTCCTGGCTGATGCGGCTCGCGATCCTCGTGGTCGTCGGCGTGCTCATGACGGTGGCCGTCTACGGCACGGTCGCGCTGCTCGTGAAGATGGACGACGCGGGGTTCTGGATGCGCCGGCGGCGTCCGCGCTGGGTGAAGGTGCTCGGCACGTGGCTCGTGAAGGCGATGCCGGTGGTCTTCCGGCTGCTGAGCATCGTCGGCGTCGTGGCCATGCTGTGGGTGGGCGGTCACATCCTGCTCGCCAACCTCGCCGAGGTGAGGGTGCCGTGGCCCTACGGAGTGCTGCACTCGATCACGCACGCGGTGCACGGCCCCGGCATCGTCACCTGGCTGATCGACAGCGGTCTCTCGGCGGTGTTCGGCCTGATCTGGGGTGCGGCGGTCGTCGCCGTGCTCGCGCTGATCGCACGGCTGCGGTTTAAGAGGCCCGTCGCGCGGTAGGCCTTTCTGCCGCGGACGACCGGCTCGATAGCATGACCGGGTGAGTGAGAACGCGACGAACCGGACCCCGCATCCCGAGCCGGCCTTCGACCGTGAGGCCCGGCACGCTCTGCTGGCCGAGCACTATCTTCCCGACGAACTGCTGACTCGCTTCCGCGAGCGCGCTGCGGTGCTCGACCGTGAGAATGGCTTCTGCGCCGACGACCTCGCCGAGCTGCGCGAGCGAGGCTACCTCGAGCTGTTCGTACCCGAGGAGTACGGCGGCCCGGGCCTCAGTCTGCACGAGGTATCGCGGTTGCAGCAGAGGCTCGCCGCCGCGGCACCGGGCACCGCGCTCGCGATCAACATGCACCTCATGTGCACGGGCGTGGCGCACGCCATGTTCGCTCGCGGCGACCGCTCGCTCGCTCGAGTGTTCGAGGAGGCGAAGGCGGGCGAGATCTTCGCGTTCGGCATCAGCGAGCCGGGGAATGACTGGGTGCTGCAGGGATCGGGCACGAGGGCCGAACCGGACGGCGGAGGCGGTTACCTCTTCACCGGGATCAAGATCTTCACCTCGCTCTCCCCGGCCTGGACCCGGCTCATCGTGCACGGACTCGACGAGAGCGATGCCGAGCAGCCCGCGCTCGTCTACGGCTTCCTCGATCGTGAGGGCGGCGGCGTCGCGGTGTCGGATCGCTGGAACGTGCTCGGCATGCGGGCCTCGCACAGCCGGGCGACCGTGCTCGAGAGCGCGCCGATGCCCGCCGATCGCGTGGTGCGGCGCATTCCGGCGGGGGATCACCCCGACCTCCTGACCTTCGCGATCGCCGGCAACTTCCAGCTGCTGGTCGCCTCCGTCTACGCCGGGGTGGCGAGGCGCGCGCTCGAGGTGGCCGCGCAGGGGCTCGAGCAGCGCCGATCCGCCCGTCGTGACACGAGCCTCGCCGAGATACCCGAGCACCGAGCCCGCCTCGCCGACGCCTACCGCGATTTCATGGCGGTGCCGGCGCAGCTCGACGCGACGACCCGCGACCTCGATGAGCTCGTCGACCACGGTGCGAGCTGGCCGCTCCGCTTCGTCAGCAGCCGGCTCAACGCGGGTGATGCGGCTCGGCGCTGCGCCGAGACCGCGCTCGTCTGCTGCGGCGGCGCGGGGTTCGACGCCGACCACGAGGCCGCCCGGCTCTACCGCGACGCGGCGGCGAGCCTGTTCCATCCGCCGGGCGCCGATGCCGCGAGGCCGATGTTCGCGGCCGCTCTGCTCGACACCTGATGCGTATGTGGGGCGGATCGCGGGGCAGAGAGCCCCGCCCCGTGCGATCGGAGAGCGGGAGTGTTACCGTGGGCGAGGATCAATCTGTCCGGAAACGGAAGTTGGGGGATATGGCGAGGAAGAACGCGGGGGCGTCGCGACGCGTTTTCGGCATCCTCGGCAGCTGCGTGATCGCTGCCGGACTGCTCGTCGGGGGGCAGGCCATAGCGACCCCGGCTTACGCGCTCGACCTTCCCACCTGGGAAGAGGTGCAGCAGGCGAAGAACAACGAGGCGGCAGCGGCCGCCAAGGTCGCCGAGATCGAGGGGCTCATCGCCGAGGGCGAGAAGGAGCTCGATCGCCTGCGCAACCTGCACGCGACAGCGTTCGAGGAGCTGCGAGTGGCCGAGGAGGAACTCGCCCGCGCCACTGAGAAGCTGCAGAACCTCGAGCGACAGGCCGAGGAGAGCCGCAAAGCGGCGGAGGAAGCGGCGGATCGCGCCGGCGTGATCGTCGCTCAGATGTACCGCTCCGGTGGGGTGGATCGCAGCATGGAGCTCTTCCTCGACTCCGACGGCAGCACGGCCGATGCGCTGCTCGAGCGCATGGCCTCGATGTCGAAGGCCACCGAGCGCAACACCCAGCTCTCCGAGGAGGCCGAACAGGCCGCCAATACCGCCGACGCGCTGAGCAAGCAAGCTGAGACCGCGCGTGCCGAGCGCGAGGTGCTGCGTCAGCAGCACGCCGAGAAGGAGAAGGCGGCGGCCGCCGCGGCGAGCTCGCAGGAGGAACTGGTGCGGGCTCAGGAGGCGCAGCAGCGCGACCTCGAGGTGAAGCTCGAAGCGTTGAAAGACGAGACCACCAAGACCGTCGAGGGCTATCAAGAGCGCCTCCGCATCGAGGAGGAGCAGCGCCGGAAGGCCGAGGAGGAGCGCCGCCGCGCCGAGGAGGAGGCGCGCAAGCGCGCCGAGGAAGAGGCGCGACGCAGGGCCAATGAGGGCGGCGGTGGCGGCGGAAGCACCGGTGGCGGTGGAGGCGGGGGCGGCGTCGTCGCGCCCCCGCCCCCCACGACCAGCAACGGCTGGGTGCTGCCGACCTCGGGCTACTACGTCTCCGAGGGGTTCCGCCCGCCCGGGCGCCCGGATCACACGGGCATCGACCTCGCGACCGGCTGTTGGACGCCGATCGTCGCGGCGGCACCGGGCACGGTGCAGATGTCGTACTGGGACGGCGGTGGCGGCGGCAACATGGTCAACATCAACCACCCGAACGGCTGGCAGACGCGGTACGCCCACATGATTCAGTGGGCGAGCGTGGGTGCCGGTCAGTGGGTCGAGGCCGGTCAGACCATCGGCTACGTCGGCAGCACCGGCGCGAGCACCGGCTGCCACCTCCACTTCGAGATGCGACCCAACCAGGACAGCGGCTGGTACGACTTCGTCAACCCCGCGTACTACATCAACTTCTAGGACGCGGGTACGAGAGAGGGGCTCGGGATCACGCGATCCCGAGCCCCTCTCTCGTGTTGCCGGCGGTGGAAACCGCCGCGAAGATCAGTGCCCCGCAGCCTGCAGGCGCTGCTGAGCTTCCACGATCAGCTGCTCGGCATCGGCGGCCGAGCCCCAGGCGTCGACCTTCACCCACTTGCCGGGCTCGAGATCCTTGTAGTGCTCGAAGAAGTGCTCGATCTCCTTGCGGGTGTACTCGGGGATGTCGGCGACGTCCTGGATGTGCTGCCAGCGCGGATCCTTGTGCTGCACCGCGATGACCTTGTCGTCGCCGCCGGCCTCGTCGCTCATCTTGAGCACGCCGACCGGGCGGACCTTCACGCCGACCCCGGGGAACACCGGGTAGTCGAGCAGCACGAGCACGTCGAGCGGATCGCCGTCCTCGCCCAGGGTCTCCTCGAAGAAGCCGTAGTCGGTGGGGTAGACGAAGCCCGTGTAGAGCACGCGGTCGAGGTAGACGCGACCGGTCTCGTGGTCGACCTCGTACTTGTTGCGGCTCCCCTTCGGGATCTCGATCACGGCGTCGAATGCTGCGGCCATGCGCTCCTCCGTTGCTTTCTGTCGCATGAGGCGGGGCATCCCGGCCTCGGTGTGTATTGCCGGTCTAAGGGTACCCGACGGGGTGCGGCCGTCCCGCGTCGTGGGGCGCCCTCAACGTCTCGACCCCGTGCTCGAGATGACGCAGGAGGTCTTTCGCGGGTGCCGGGTTGGCGGGGCGCGACCCCACGCCGCAGCGCGGTAGCGTTGGGGCATGGTGCAGCGCGCGATCCTCGAGACCAGGGCGGCGGTGCGGCGAGCGCTCGAGCATTGGCTCGCGGGTCCGGGGTCTGCGAGGCTCGAGGCGCCCGCGTCTCCGCTCGTGCTCGTGGCGCTCTCGGGCGGGGCCGACTCTCTGGCTCTCGCGGCCGCGACCGCCTACGAGGCGCCGCGCTCGGGTCTGCGCGCGGGGGCCGTGGTGGTGGATCACGGCCTGCAGTCCGGTTCCGAGACGGTCGCGGCGCGCGCGGCCGAGCGGGCCGCGGCCCTGGGACTCGACCCCGTGATCGTCGAGCGGGTGACCGTGAGCGGCGAGGGCGGCGACGGACCCGAGGCGGCCGCGCGATCCGCTCGGTACGCGGTTTTCGCCCGGTCGGCTGAGCGGACGGGGGCCGCCGCGATCCTGACCGCGCACACGCGCGATGATCAGGCGGAGCAGGTGCTGCTCGCCCTGGTCAGGGGGTCCGGATCGCGCAGCCTCTCGGGGATCCCGGCCAGGCGCGCGCTCGACGCCGGCGGCTCGGAGAGAGCCGTGATCCTGCGTCCCTTCCTGGGGGAGCAGCCGGCCGTGACCCGCGCTATCACCGAGGCGGCGTGCGCCGAGCTCGGGATCGAGCCGTGGCGAGACCCGCACAACGACGACGACGCGTACACCCGGGTGCGGGTGCGGCGGAGCGTGCTTCCCGCGCTCGAACGCGAGCTGGGGCCCGGGATCGCGGGAGCCCTCGCCCGCACGGCCGACCTCGCGCGCGAGGACGCCGACGCGCTCGACGCCCTCGCCGAGGAGACCCTCGAGGAGATCGTGGAGCACGCCGAGGCCGGCATCGCGGTGTCGGTCGCAGCGCTCGCCGCGAACCCGCCGGCGCTCAGGCACCGGATCATCAGACTCGTCGCGCGCGCCGAGTTCGGCGCCCAGCTCAGCCGGGAGCACACCCGCGCGGTCGCGCGATTGGTGACCGACTGGCGCGGGCAGGGCCCCGTCGACGTGCCGGGCGCCTCGGTGCGGCGCGAGGCCGGGCGCCTCGTGTTCCGGGCGCGGTGAAGCCGAACCCGCGGCCTCTTGTCCTCTTTCCGCTGTGCACCTCCCTGGCGCGGAGTCCCGTTTTGCTGTGTCGGCCCGTGCCGAAGCGGCAAAACGGGACTCCGCGACGCGAGGGGTGCCGACACTACGCGGCGGCAGTGGGAGAATGGAGCGCATGGACGCGAAACACCTGGGTGACGACCTCTCTGTCGTACTGCACACCGAAGCCGAACTGCACGACCGCCTCGCCGAGATGGCGCGCGAGATCGAGGCCGATTACGCGGACACTCCGCCGCTGCTGGTGGGCGTGCTGAAGGGCGCGGTCATGGTGATGGCGGATCTGGCGCGCGAACTGCGGTTCCACGCGCAGATGGACTGGATGGCCGTCTCGTCGTACGGTGCGAGCACGAAGTCGAGCGGCGTCGTGAAGATCCTGAAGGATCTCGACAGCGACATCACCGGGCGCGACGTGCTGATCGTCGAGGACATCATCGACTCCGGGCTCACGCTCGCGTGGCTCAAGGAGAATCTCGAGAGCCGCGGCGCGAAGTCGGTGCGGATCTGCACGATGCTGCGCAAGCCCGAGGCCCTCAAGGTGCAGGTCGACGTCGCCTACGTGGGCTTCGATATCCCGGTCGAGTTCGTGGTCGGCTACGGACTCGACTACGCCGAGGACTACCGCAACCTGCGCGATGTGGCGGTTCTCGCTCCGCACGTGTACGGCGGGGAGGCCGAGGCGCTCGACAGCGAGGTGAATCGCCGCTGAGCCGGGTTCGCGCGGGTCGCTGTGCTGCGAGGCCCGTGCGGCGCTCTGCGCCGTGAGCGTACAAACGCGCCCGACGCAGGTCGATGTCAGAGGTATTGGTTACGCTTGCAGCAGCGACCCGCACCGCCCGTCTCGAAAGGCCTTGACTTGGCAGAGAAACCAACGAAGAGCACGTCGAAGAGCCGCAAGCTCTTCCGCGGCCCGCTGCTCTATCTGATCGTCGCGCCGCTCATCGTGCTGCTCGGCTGGTCGCTGCTGTCGGGCGGCGACACCCGCGAGGTCACGACCGAGCGCGGGCTCGAGATGATATCGGACGGCCAGGTGAAGCAGGCCGAGATCATCGACGGCGACCAGCGCGTCAACCTCTCGCTCGAGAAGGTCGATAAGAAGGCCGGCACCGACGAGGTGTTCTTCTACTACGTGTCGCAGCGCGGCGAGGCCGTGGTCGACGCGGTGAACAAGGCCGATCTGAAGGACGGCTTCACCGACAAGGTGCCGCAGCCCAACCCCCTCTGGTCGCTGCTCGGATTCCTCCTGCCGCTGCTGCTCATCGGCCTGCTGATCTGGTGGATGCTGTCGTCCATGCAGGGCGGCGGCCGCGGCGTGATGCAGTTCGGCAAGAACAAGGCGAAGCTCGTCTCGAAGGACATGCCGCAGGTCACCTTCGCCGATGTTGCGGGCGCCGACGAGGCGGTCGAGGAGCTGCACGAGATCAAGGACTTCCTGCAAGACGCGTCGCGATTCCAAGCGGTGGGGGCGCGCATCCCGAAGGGCGTGCTGCTGTACGGCCCTCCCGGCACCGGTAAGACGCTGCTCGCCCGTGCGGTGGCCGGCGAGGCCGGGGTGCCGTTCTACTCCATCTCGGGATCCGACTTCGTCGAGATGTTCGTGGGCGTGGGCGCGAGCCGCGTGCGCGACCTGTTCAAGGAGGCCAAGGCCAACGCGCCCGCCATCATCTTCGTCGACGAGATCGACGCCGTGGGGCAGCGGCGCGGTCAGGGTATGGGCGGGGGCCATGACGAGCGCGAGCAGACGCTGAACCAGCTGCTCGTCGAGATGGACGGCTTCGATCCGAAGACCAACGTCATCATGATCGCGGCGACGAACCGCCCGGACATGCTCGATCCCGCGCTCCTGCGCCCCGGGCGCTTCGACCGGCAGATCGGCGTCGATGCTCCCGATATGCCGGGCAGGCTCAAGATCCTGCAGGTGCACGCGAAGGGCAAGCCGCTCTCGCAGAATGTCGACCTCGAGATCGTGGCTCGCAAGACCCCCGGTTTCTCGGGCGCCGATCTCGCGAACGTGCTCAACGAGGCCGCGCTGCTCACGGCCCGCTCGAACGCGCAGCTCATCGACAACCGGGCGCTCGACGAGGCGATCGATCGTGTCATCGCCGGCCCGCAGCGGCGCACGCGGGTGATGAAGGACCGAGAGAAGCTCATCACGGCCTATCACGAGGGCGGCCACGCTCTCGTGGCAGCCGGTCTCAACCACACCGATCCGGTGACCAAGATCACTATCCTGCCGCGCGGCCGCGCCCTCGGCTACACGATGGTGATCCCGCTCGAGGACAAGTACTCGGTGACGCGCAACGAGCTGCAGGATCAGCTCGCCTACGCGCTCGGCGGGCGCGTGGCCGAGGAGCTCGTGTTCCACGATCCCACGACCGGCGCGGGCAACGACATCGAGAAGGCGACCGGCACCGCGCGCAAGATGGTCACCGACTACGGCATGTCGGCCTCGGTCGGCCCGGTGAAGCTGGGGCAGGCGCAGCCCGGAGCCTTCCTCGGAGAGTTCGGCCAGAGCCGCGATTACTCCGAGGGGGTCGCGGTGTCGATCGACACCGAGGTGCGCGCCCTGCTCGAGCAGGCGCACAACGAGGCGTACGAGATCCTCGTGAAGAATCGGGATATCCTCGACGCGCTCGCCCGCGAACTGCTCGAGAAGGAGACGCTCGATCACCTGCAGATCGCCGAGATCTTCCGCGATGTCCAGAAGCTGCCCGAGCGGCCGACCTGGCTGTCGAACGACCAGCGCCCCGTCTCGGATCGGCCGCCCATCGAGGTTCCCGCAGAGGTGCGCACCGACGACCGGCACCCGGGCGATGTCGTCGAGGGCGATCCCGCTTCGGGTACTGCGGTTTCGCCAGAGGGTGGTTCCGGTGCTTCGCCCGACGCCGGCGCGCAGAGCTCGGCCGACGACTCGTCGGACCGGGCCGGCGGCCATGAGGCGGGCGAGCCGCAGGCTTCGGGCCAGGACGTCCCGCCGCGCGACGCCCCGCCTCGATCCGTTCCTGAGCAGGGTCCCCTCGCTCCGGGGGAGACGAGCCGTCCGCCCCGCAATCTCGGAGTCCGCGGCCCGTCCGACGACGACCGCGACGACCGGTAAAGCGCATGGCCGAGACCGTCGATCGTGAGCGCATCGCCGCGGCGGTGCGCGAACTGCTGCGCGCGATCGGATCCGACCCCGACAGCGCCGAGCTCTCGAGCACACCGTTCCGGGTCGCCGACGCCTACTCGGAGTTCTTCTCGGGGGTCGGGCAGGATCCGATGCAGCACCTCGTCGACTCGGTTCCGGTCGGCGACGAGACCGGCGAACTCGTGATGCTGCGCGACATCGAGCTGCGATCGGTGTGCGAGCACCACCTCCTGCCATTCCGGGGCCGGGCGCATATCGCCTACCGGCCGGGCGACCGCATTGTCGGGCTCAGCGCCCTGCCGAAGGTCGTCGAGACGCTCGCGGCGCGTCCGCAGGTGCAGGAGCGGCTCGGGCAGCAGATCGTAGAGGCCCTCGAATCGGGGCTCGCACCCGAGGGGGTGCTCGTCGTGCTCGAGGCGAGCCACGGTTGTGTGGCCGATCGCGGCGTGCGCCAGACCGAGGCCGTGACCGTGACCGTGGCATCGAGCGGAGCGCTCGCGCAGCCCGCCGCTCGGAGCGAGGTCATGGCGCTGATCGGGGGCGCTGCCGGGAAACACTCTTCGGGAGCCGACCGATGACCGGTTCCCCGCTGGTGATGGGGGTGCTCAACGTCACGCCCGATTCGTTCAGCGACGGCGGCCGCTTCTCCGCCGGCGACGCCGCGATCGCCAGGGGCCGCGAGCTCGTCGCTCACGGCGCCGACATCGTGGATGTCGGCGGCGAGTCGACGCGCCCCGGCGCGACGCCCGTGGCGCGCGAAGAGGAGCAGCGGCGCGTGCTTCCGGTGATCCGCGCGCTCTCCGCCGACGGTATCCAGACCTCGATCGACACGCTCCACGCCGAGACCGCGCAGCTCGCCGTCGCCGCGGGCGCGCGCTTCATCAATGACGTCTCGGGCGGCACTCACGACCCCGCGATGCTCGAAGCCGCGGCCTGGGCGAGCGCCGAGCACGGGGCGAGGTTCGTCATCGGGCACTGGAGAGGAGTACCGGATCCCGAGCATCAGCGGTCCGACTACACGGACGTCGTCGCCGAGGTGTGCGCGGCCCTCGCGGAGCAGGCGGAGGCGGCCCTGCGCGCGGGCGTCGACCGCTCTCACATCGTGCTCGATCCCGGTCTCGGGTTCGACAAGACCGGCGAGCAGTGCTGGCGCCTGCTCGCGCACCTCGGTGAGCTGACCTCGCTCGGCTATCCGGTGCTGGTCGGCGCCTCGCGCAAGCGCATGCTCGCCGAGGCGCTGGCGTCGCCGACGGGTGCCAACCGATCCACGACTCCCGAGCAGCGCGATCTCGCCACCTCGGTGGTCACCGCACTCTCCGCTCGTGCGGGGGCGTGGGGTGTGCGGGTGCACGACGTCGCCGGCAGCGTCGAGGCGCTCGCCGTGACGCGCGCCTGGAGCCGTGAGGAGAGCGGGGCCGCCGGGCCGGATGGGGGTGTTTCCCTGGCAGCCATCCGTATGGGATCTGCCGAAGATATGCCGGTAGCGGGCGGATCCGCCATACCTTTGGCCGATCCCATACCTACGGGAGGGTTCGGTGGGGACGACCCCGGGGGTGGGGACCAGGATCGGGCCGGGGCGGCCGACCGTATCGTGCTCACGGGGCTCGAGGTCTACGCCCATCACGGGGTATTCGATTTCGAGCGCGAGCAGGGGCAGCGCTTCATCGTCGACGTCGAAGTCTCGGTCGACCTTCGCGCCGCCGCCGCGGGCGACGCGCTCGAGCGGACCGTGCACTACGGCGAACTCGCGGAGGCGATCGTCGCGGCGGTCGAACGCGACCCGGTCGACCTCATCGAGACCGTGGCAGAGCGTGTCGCCGCGGTCGCTCTCGGCTTCTCGGGCGTGCATGCTGCGCGGGTGACGGTGCACAAGCCGGATGCTCCGATCGCCGCGACCTTCTCCGACGTGTCCGTGACGGTGGTGCGGCCGTGATCGCGCAGATCGTGCCGGTGCTGTTCGCCTTCGGCGCCAACCTCGGCGATCGCGGCGAGACGATCCGCGCCGCCCAGCGTGAACTCGCTGAAGCCAAGGGGATCCGCGACCTGCGCGCTTCCCCGCTGCGCGAGACGATCGCGCTCACTGCGCACGGGCCCGACCCCGACGCCCCCCGCTATCTGAACGGCGTCGCGATCGCCGAGACCGCCCTGCGGCCCCACGTGCTGCTCGACCTCATTCAGAGCATCGAAGCGCGGCACGGTCGTGTGCGCGACGAGCGGTGGGGGGATCGCACGCTCGACATCGATCTGATCCTCTACGGCGGGCGCGTGATCTCCGACGAGCGCCTCACGGTGCCCCACCCGCGCGCCCACGAGCGGGACTTCGTGCTCGCTCCCTGGCTCGCCCTCGATCCGGGGGCGGTGCTGATGGGGCATGGCCGGGTCTCGGATCTGCTGCTGCGTGTGGGCGATACCACACGACCCTTCGACGAGGCGGGAGCGGGCGATCATGCCGAGGGGTGAGCGCCCCGGCCTGGGCGCCCTCGCGGCCGCGGCGATCATGGGTGCGGCTGCCGGCCTGCTTGTGCAGTTCGCGCTCTCGAACCGCGGTCAGTCGCCGATGGTGCCCCCGCTGTCGCTTCCGCTGACGCTCGTGCTCGTGGCGGCGGTGCTGATCGTGTTCGCGCTCAGGCTGCGGCGCGCGCTGAAGAAGGGGCCGGGCGCCGTCAATCCCTTCCAAGCGGTGCGGCTGCTCGCCGCGTCGCGAGCCGGGCAGCTGGTCGGCGGCCTGCTCGGCGGGTTCGGCGGCGGTCTGGCGCTCTCGCTGCTCGGTCGCAGCGTGCCGGCCCCGACCGCGACGTGGCTGCCGATGCTGCTCACCCTCGTCGCCGGCGCGGTGCTGACGGGCTGCGCTCTGTACGCTGAGCACTGCTGCCGGCTGCCCCCGGGCGATGACGACCCGGAGTCGGGAGGCGCGGATCCCGCACCCGGTCAGGGCGCGGCCGACCAGGCGGCGTTCCGCGAGCGCTGAGCGGTCGACCGCACGCTTCCTGCGTGTCGGAGGCGGCCTCTACACTTGAGGGCGTGAACGACGAACAGCGAATCAGCAGTGACCTCCGGTGGCCGAACGGCGAGTTCGAGTGGCAGCGGGTCTCGCCGAAGTATGCCGTGGCCGATCTCGTGCTGAATCTGCTGCTCGACGCGGTGGTGCTGATCGTGCTCTTGGTGCTCCTCGTGGTCGTGAACGAGCAGCCACCGGTATTTGTCACCGTCGGCCTGAGCGTGCTCTTCGTGCTGCTGCTCGTCAATTCGCTGCTCGCGTTCCGCCGCGTGAAGGCGATCGGGTATATCCTCCGCGAAGACGATCTGCTGTTCCGCAGGGGCATCATGTTCGAGCGTGTGATCGCGGTGCCCTACGGGCGCCTGCAGATGGTCGATGTGACCCGCGGCCCGCTGCTGCGCTCGCTCGGACTGGCCACGCTCAAGTTCGTCACGGCCTCCGCCGCGACCGGCGTCAACCTGCCGGGGCTGCGCTTCGAGGACGCCGAGGCGCTGCGCGATCGCCTGGTCGAGCTCGCCGAGACGCGGAGGTCGGGGCTGTGACCGACGCGCACCCCGAAGACGGAGCGCCGGCCCAGGTCACGGTGCCCGGCGACTCGGTGCTGCCGGGCACCGCCGACGCCAAGGGCTGGCGCCGCCTGCACCCGCTCTCCCCGCTGCTGCGGGGCGGCCTGGTGCTGCTGGTGATCGCGGGTATCGTGATCGCGAACTTCCGGGATCGCCTCGTGGAGCTGTTCTTCGCCGACCGCGTGTGGAGCCGAGACGGCGTCGAGGTCGACCTGTCGCAGGAGGGCGGCGACATCGTCGACCTCTTCGAGTACCTCGTGGAGCAGGGCCTGCTGCTGCTCGTGCTGGGCGGCGTGCTCGGCGTCATCCTGCTCATCGTGCTGTTCTCGTGGATCGCGTGGCGCTTCCACACCTACCGCATCGGCGCCGAGGCCGTCGAGGAGCAGAGCGGCGTGCTCTTCCGCAAGCATCGCAGGGCTCCGCTCGAACGGATCCAGAGCGTCAATCTGCAGCGCCCTCTGCTCGCGCGCGCCCTCGGACTCACCAAGATCGAGGTGCTCACGGGCGGCCAGGGCGGCAAGGTCGAGCTGTCGTACCTCAGCCACCGCGACGCGAAGACGGTGCGCGAGCAGATCCTGCGTCTTGCGGCGGCGAAGCGCTCCGGCGCCACGTTGCGGCTGCCGGGAGACGCTCCCGTCGCTCCGGAGGCCATCGTCGCGCCGTCCCCGGTGGGCCCCGACGGGTACGTCTTCGACGGATCGAGCAGCGGGCTGACGGCGCGCGCTCAGGACTTCGTCGACGCCGACGTCGACCCCGAGGCCCTCGCCGCCCAGACACTCGTGAAGGTGCCCGTCGGGCGCCTCATCGGCAGCATCGCGCTCAGCTGGGAAGCGGTGATCACGCTGGTCATCATCGTGGGTGTCGTGGTCGGTGCGGCCGTGTTCGAACCCGCCGTCATCCTCGGTGTCATCCCGCTGATCATCGTCATGGCCGGTATCGTCTTCGGGCAGTTCAACAAGGGCTTCAACTTCACGCTCTCGCGCTCGGCCGAAGCCGTCCGCACCGGCGCGGGGCTCACCGCGACCGTCACCGAGACGATCCCATTCGGGCGCATCCACGCCGTCGAGGCGAGACAACCGCTCATGTGGCGCCCCTTCGGCTGGTGGAAGGTGCGCATCACGACCGCCGGCCACTCCGTGTCCCAGGGCGGGCAGAACACCATGCAGAACGTGGTGCTGCCGGTGGGAGGCGAGGAGGACGTGCTGCGGGTGATCGACACGCTCCTGCCGGGGGTCGGCGACGATGAGAGCGAGATAGCCGAGCTGCGCAACGGTCTGTCGGGCCGGGCCGAGGGCTACCTCGGGGCCGGGCCGAGGGGAGCCGCTGTGCTGCTCTGGGGCCGGGCGCGGGCCGGAATGCGGATCGCCGACGCCGGAGACGCCGAGGCGACGCTGCGCATCCGCCGCGGCGCGCTCACCCGTTCGTTCGCCGTGATGCCGGTGGTGCGCGCGCAGTCGGTGCAGTTCCGCAGGCCGCTGCTCCACAGACTCCTCGGCCTCGCCTCCATTCAGGCGCATACCGTGTTGGGGCCCGTGCGCGTGGAGATGCGCGGCATCGAGCTGCGCGCCGCGGAACGCGCCTTCGATCTGCTCGCGGCGACGGTGCTCCGGGTGCAGGGGGCGGAGTCGGTTCATCGCGCGGTTCCGGAGGAAGCCCCTGACGGCTCGCCTCGGCCCCGGCACGGGGAGTCGCTCGAGCAGGCCGCGGCTCCGGTCGAGTCGGATCGGGATCCCCGACCGTGAGCGCGGGGCAGCAGGCATCACGACTCGGCGTCGGCGTGGTCGGAGCCGGCCGCGTCGGCCCGGTGCTCGCTCGTGCCCTGGCCGGAGCGGGCCACGCGATCACCGGAATTTCGGCGATCAGCGATGAGAGCCGCGAGCGGGCCGAGACGATGCTGCCCGGTGTTCCGATCCTGGAGGTCGGCGAGGTGGTGCGCCGATCCGAACTGGTGCTGTTCGCGATTCCGGGGTCCGAGCTCCCCGACCTCGCCGCCGGCCTCGCGGCGACGGGTGCCTGGCAGCCGGGCCAGCTCGTCGTCCACACGGCGCCCGAGCACGGGTACGGCGTGTTCGGTCCGGCCCTCGCCGCGGGCGCGATCCCGCTCGCGCTGCACCCGGCCGTCGTCTTCACCGGCACGAGCCTCGACCTCACACGTCTCGTCGGCGCCACGATCGCGGTGACGGCTCCGGCTCCCGTGCTGCCGATCGGGCAGGCGCTGGCGGTCGAGATGGGAGCCGAGCCGGTGATCGTGGAGGAGCGGGATCGTGCGGCGTACGCGGAGGCCGTCGGCGCGGCTGCCGAGTTCTCGCGAGCGGTGGTGCGTCAGGCCGCGGGTGCGCTCCGCGAGATCGGCGTGGAAGGGCCCGACCGCCTCATCGGAGGGATCGTGCGCGCCGCGGTCGAGGAGGAGCTGCGCGTCGCCGGCGCCGATCCCGGTTCCGACCCCCTCCCCTGACGGATGCCGGGTAGGATGGATCGGTGCGCCGGAAACACCCGTGTTCGGCGTGCTTCGAGCCGACACCACGGAGGACCCGCCCCATGAGCGACCAGCCCGCAGCCAACGCGCCCCTCGAGACCGAGGAGGAGCTCTTCGAGCAGAAGCGCGTGCGCCTGGAGAAGCGGGACCGGCTGAACGCCGGCGCCGAACTCGGCGGCGGGGCGTACCCCGTGGAGGTGCCCGTCACGGCGACGATCCCCGAAGTACGCGCCAGGTGGGCCCACCTGGAGGAGACCCCCGACAGCCTCTCAGGCGAGATCGCGGGTGTGGCCGGGCGAGTGGTCTTCCAGCGCAATACGGGCAAGCTGTGCTTCGCGTCGCTGCAGGCGGGTGACGGCACTCGCATCCAGGCGATGGTGAGCCTCGCGGAGGTGGGCGAGGAATCGCTGGCCTCTTACAAGGAGCTCGTCGACCTCGGCGACCACCTCTTCGTGAGCGGCGAGGTCGTTTCGAGCCGACGCGGCGAGCTGTCGATCATGGTGCGGGAGTGGCGGATCGCGGCGAAGGCGCTCGCCCCGCTGCCGAACATGTACGCGGAGCTCAGCGAGGAATCGCGGGTGCGGCAGCGCTACCTCGATCTGATCCAGCGCGAACAGGCGCGCACGAACGTCGTGACCCGCGCGCGCACCATGGCGAGCCTGCGGCGCACCTTCGCCGAGAACGGCTTCATCGAGGTCGAGACCCCGATGCTGCAGACCATGCACGGGGGCGCCTCGGCGCGCCCGTTCGTCACGCATTCGAACGCGTTCGACACCGAACTCTATCTGCGCATCGCGCCCGAGCTGTACCTGAAGCGCGCGGTCGTCGGTGGCTTGGAGCGGGTGTTCGAGATCAACCGCAACTTCCGCAACGAGGGCGCCGATTCGACGCACAGCCCCGAGTTCGCGATGCTCGAGTCCTACCAGGCGTACACCGACTACAACGGGATCGCCGACCTCACCCAGCTGCTCATCCAGAACGCGGCCCTGGCCGTGAACGAGGGCACCGATCGCGAGGGCACCCACGTGGTGCGCTGGGCCGACGGCACGCTCTTCGATCTGGGCGGAGACTGGGACCGCATCTCGATGTACGGAACGCTCTCGGAGGCCGCGGGCCGTGAGATCACCCCCGAGACCTCCGTCGAAGAGCTGCAGGCCATCGCAGACGCCGAGGGCGTCGAGGTGAAGCTGCCGAACCACGGCAAGCTCGTCGAGGAGCTGTGGGAGCATTTCGTGAAGGACGGTCTCACGCGCCCCACCTTCGTCATGGACTTCCCCGTCGAGACGAGCCCGCTCACGCGTCATCACCGCTCGATCCCCGGGGTGGTCGAGAAGTGGGATCTCTACGTGCGCGGCTTCGAACTGGCGACCGGCTACTCGGAGCTCGTCGATCCGGTCGTGCAGCGCGAGCGCTTCGTGCAGCAGGCCGCAGAGGGAGCCCGAGGCGATGACGAGGCGATGCCCATCGACGAGGAGTTCCTGCGCGCTCTCGAGCACGGCATGCCCCCCTCGGGCGGCATGGGGATGGGCATGGACCGTCTGCTCATGGCTCTGACGGGGCTCGGGATCCGCGAGACGATCCTCTTCCCCCTTGTGAAGTAGCCTGCGCAGCGGGACTCAGGAAGAACCGGGGGAGGGCCGGTACTCTGGTGCACATGGACAACTGGTGGATGAACGCGATCTGGTCGCTGATCCCGACCGTGCTCATCGGAATCTTCTTCTGGCTGGTGATGCGCCTGATCCTGCGCGCCGACCGCACCGAGCGTCGCATCTACCAGCAGATCGAGAATGAGGAGCGCGCGAAGGCCGGCCTGCCGCTGCGCGATGATTCCTGAAGCCGCCTGATCAAGGCCGGGAGCGAACTCGGACCCGGCTCCGGGCGGCCCTCTCACTCGATAGAGTGTTCTCACTGGGGTGAGAACATCCCTGTGATGCGCAGGGAAGGCGGCGTGCATGGATCTGAGCTGGTCCGGGTTCAACTGGCCCTACCTGTGGACCCTCGCAGCGCTGATCGTCGACATCATCATCAGGATCGTGGCGCTGTTCGTCGTGCCGCGCAATCGGCGCCCGACAGCGGGGATGGCCTGGCTGCTCGCGATCTTTCTGCTGCCGGTACCGGGCCTGCTGCTCTTCCTCATCATCGGCAGCAAGCGGCTCCCCAAAAAGCGCGAGCGCAAGCAGGAGGCGGTCAACCAGTTCGTCGCCGAGGTCTCGAGCCGCGAGGACAACGGCCTTGTGACGCCCGAGACGGAGCTGCCGCCCGGCGTGGACAACGCGGTGAAGCTCGGCCGCTCGCTCGGCGCGCAGCCCATGCTGCTCGGCAATACGGCCTCGATCTGCATCGACTACGAGGAGTCGCTCGAGCGCATGGCCGAGGCGATCCGCGAGGCGCGCGACTACGTGCACGTGGAGTTCTACATCCTCGTGCACGACCCCACGACGGACTGCGTCTTCACCGCGCTGCGCGAAGCCATCGAGCGGGGGGTCAAGGTGCGCGTGCTGCTCGACCATATCTCGGCCGTGCGCAACCCGGGCGCGGCGCGGACCAGGCGGAGCCTCACCGAGATGGGGGCGGAGTGGGTCTACATGCTGCCGGTGCGTCCGTGGCGCGGCGAGTACCAGAGGCCGGATCTGCGGAACCACCGCAAGCTCATCGTGGTCGACGGCCGAGTCGGGTTCATGGGCTCCCAGAACCTCGTCGACTCGAGTTATAACAAGCCGTCGAACCGGCGCAGGGGGCTGCACTGGAAAGACCTGATGGTGCGGGTCGAGGGGCCGATCGTGCTCGGTCTCGAGGCGGTGTTCCAGGGGGACTGGTACCTCGAGACGGGGCAGTATCTCACCAACATCGCCGAGGGGTCGCTCGAGGTGGAGCGCCCCGGGGGGCTCGACTGCCAGATCGTGCCGAGCGGCCCCGGCTACGGGGCCGAGAACAACCTGCAGGTGTTCGTGTCGCTGCTCTACGCCGCGCACCGGCGCATCAGCATCACGAGCCCCTACTTCGTGCCCGACGGCTCGATCATGAACGCGTTGCGCGCGGCGACGGCGCGCGGAGTCGCGGTCGAGCTCTTCGTGTCCGAGATCGGGGATCAGGCCGTGGTCTACCACGCGCAGCGCTCCTACTACGAGGAGCTGTTGCGCGCCGGTGTGCGGATCTGGATGTTCCGGCCGCCGTACATCCTGCACTCGAAGCACTTCACCATCGACGGCGACGTCGCCGTCGTGGGCTCCTCGAACATGGACCAGCGATCCTTCGGCCTCAACATGGAGATCTCGATGGTGGTGCACGGCGCTGATTTCGTGCGGGATCTCGACGACGTCAACGACTACTACCGCGCGAATGCGCGCGAGCTGACCCTCGAGGAGTGGGAGCAGCAGCCGCTGCCCTCGCAGCTGCTCGACGGGCTCGCGCGTCTCACCTCGGCACTGCAGTAATCCGGGCTTCCTCGCGTCGATGGCGCGCTCGGACGGGGCTCGTTTTGGAATTCCGTCTCGGGTGTGCAAGCATGCCACTACCGTATTCGACGGAAGGAAACGCAATGGCGCGTAAGGCTACTTCCCCCCTGTCCGAAAACACCCCCGCCGCGGTGGCAGCGAACGCCACGGCACCGGGTGAACAAGCTGTGGCGGAGACGCCGGCTGCCGTGAAGGCGCCGACGAAGACCGCCACCGCGAAGTCGAGCGCTGCGAAGGCCGCGTCTGCCAAGGCGGCAGCCAAGCCGAGCACCGCGAAGGCCGCGTCGAAGACGACGTCGGCGAAGACCGCCCCGGCGAAGGCCGCGGGCAAGGCCAAAGCAGCCGCGAAGCCCCGCTCCGCCGCCCAGACCTCGGCTGAGAGCACCCCCGCTCCCGCTGCGAAGGCGCAGGCGGCGGCGAAGAAGTCGCTCGTGCGCCGCAAGCGTCCGCGCAAGGCTCCCGTGACGGGTCCGGTTGCGATCGGCCGCAGCGGGTTCACGAAGCTCAAGAACATCTCCGAGATCCGCCACTACCTGCGCACGAGCGACACTCCGGTGTTCTTCGTGGGTGCGACCGCGTTCAACCTGCTCGGCCTCGACCGCTGGGTGCGCGGCTTCTCGTTCATCACCTACTACGACAGCTGGGACGGCAACCACCCGCGGGTGTTCACGCCGACCGAGAAGCCGTACATCGAGTTCGAGAGCGGCGAGGAGATCAACAACTGGCTGCTGCGCAACCACGAGGTGCGCGCTCACATCGAGCGCCGCACGCCTCCCGGCGCGCGTCCGCAGATCGTCATGGTGTTCTTCAACGAGGAGACCGAGCGCATCTGCGAAGAGCTCGACTACGAACTGATCCTGCCGAGCCACGAGCTGCGCGAGCGGCTCGACTCCAAGATCGTCACCACCCAGATCGCCGACTCCGTGGGGGTGCCGAGCGTGCCGAACGCGCTCACCACGGTCAAAGACTGGGATGAGCTGGTCGAGGTCACCGAGAAAGCGGGGCTGGGGCAGGATCTGGTGATCCAGACCGCCTACGGCGACTCCGGCAAGACCACCTACTTCGTGACCAGCGAGGCGGAATTCGCCGCGATCGCGGATGAGGTCACCGACGTCGAGATCAAGGTGATGAAGCGGATCAACAATCGCCCGATCGCGATCGAGGCCGTACTGACCCGGCAGGGCACGGTGGTCGGCCCCTGCATGACAGAGATCACGGGGCACGCAGACCTGACTCCGTACCGAGGGGGCTGGGCGGGCAACGAGATGTTCCCGACGGTGCTCGACGACGAGAGCCGGCACGCGGCGATCGAACTCGTGCGCAGGCTCGGCGACCGGTTGGGCAAGGAGGGCTACCGAGGCTTCTTCGAGGTCGACGTGCTGCTCGACACCGACACCGGCGACGTGTATCTCGGGGAGCTGAACCCCCGGATCAGCGGGGCCTCGGCGATCACGAACGTCACGGCCGGCGCCTACGCCGACGTGCCGCTCTTCGCGTTCCACCTGCTCGAGTATTCGGGCGTCGACTTCGAGATCGATGTCGAGGAGATCAACCTCCGCTGGGAGGAGCTGGCCTCCGAGGACGAGTGGAGCCACATGGTGATCAAGCACACGAGCAGCACCGTGGAGCGCATCGACGCGGCGCCGCGCACCGGCCGGTACTCGCTCGACCACTACGGCAACCTCGTCTACACGCACCACGACTACGACTGGCACCTGCTCGGCAACGAGTCCGACGCGTTCTACCTGCGCATCTACCAGGAGGGCGACTACCGCTGGAAGGGCGCGGATCTCGGGATCCTTGTGACGAAGGCCCACCTCGAGGCGAGCCATGGTGGCCTCACGCTGCACGCGAAGTACCTGATCGATGCGATCCGCGGCATGTATCGCACGACCGTGGTCGAGGGCGACGAGCCCGCTCCGAGGCCGGCCCCCGCCAAGGGGAAGTGATCGGCGTGGGATACTGAAAGGATGAGCGCTGAGACTGGATACGGTTTGAACGGCCCTGCGCCGGGGTACATCGACGTCGTTCCGCCACTCGACCAGTGGCAATTCGCGCCCTACCTGCAGTGGTCGATGCAGAACATTCAGTCCTTTCTGCCGGTGCACGGGATTCGCCGAGGAGGGCGTGCCACGGAGTTCGCTCTCCGGCCGTCGGATCTCGGTGCGCTCAGCGTGCCGCACCCCTGGGACGATCGCAGCGCCACCTTCACGGAGGTCATGGGGGCGACCCATACCGACGGCTGGATGGTGACGCACCGGGGCGCGATCGTGGGCGAGCAGTACCTGGGCACCCTCGCTCCCGCGGGCATGCACCTGTTGATGTCGGTGTCGAAATCGCTCACCGCGACGACCGCGGGCCTGCTGTCGGCGAGCGGCGAGCTGAATCTCGAAGCTCCCGTCACCGACTACGTGCCGCAGCTCGCGGGGTCCGGCTATGAGGGCGCCCTGGTACGGCACCTCGTCGACATGCGCACGGGCGTGCACTTCTCGGAGGAGTACCTCAACGAGGACGCCGAGGTGCGGTTGCTCGAGGAGGCCATCGGCTGGGCGCCGAAGAAGCATCCCGAGGTGCCCGATTCGCTGCTGGGATTCCTCAGCACGCTCGGGCAGGACGGGCCGCACGGCGGACCCTTCGACTACAAATCGTGCGAGACGGATGCGCTCGGGTTCGTGATCCAGGGGGCGGCGGGGCGTCATGCCGCCGACGTGATGTCGGAGCGGCTGTGGCAGCCGATGGGGGCCGAGTTCGACGCTCACGTGGGGATCGACAGTGTGGGCGGCGGCATGTTCGACGGCGGCGTCTCGGCGGCGATGCGGGATCTCGCGCGCTTCGGCAACCTCTACGTCAACAGGGGCTACGCGCTCGACGGCGTCGCTGTGCTTCCGGAGTGGTGGGTCGAGGATACGTATGCGGGCGGCCCGGACTCTCGCGAGGCCTTCGCGAGTTCCGAGGACTCCGCCTATATGAGCGGCGGCATGTACCGCAACGGCTTCTGGTTCCCGGGCGAGAGCGGCGACGTGATGCTCGCGCTCGGGATCCACGGCCAGATGATCTACATGAACCGTCTCACGGGAGTGGTCGGAGTGAAGATGTCGAGCTGGCCCGCTCCGCAGGACGCCGAGAAGCTGTTCTGGACGGTGCGCGCCTTCGAGGTCGCCTCCTGGGCGCTCAATCGCGGAGAAGTGTAGGCCGACGATCCTGCACCGGGCCGGGGGCTGCGAACCGTTCGACGCGGGGCGCGGCCCCCGACTCGTGATCCCGGCTGAGCATCCAGATCTCGCCGTTGAGCACCCGGGGGAGCGGCGATCCCGCGATGCGCGAGAGGCTCCAGCGGATGAGTGCTCCGTGCGACACGACGACGCTGCCGGGGGCGGTCTCGAGCAGGCGCAGCAGCGCGGCCGCCCCGCGCTCGCTCATGTCTTCGAGCGGTTCCGACTCCGGGATGCCGCGGAGGCCCGGCCAGCGCGCGTCGGCGTCCGCGAAGTGCATGCCCTCGGCGAGACCGAAGTTGCGCTCCCAGATGCCCTCGTCGATCGTGGGCGCGGTGCGATCGATCGTGGATCCGATGATCTCCGCAGTCTCGACCGCTCTGCCGAGGGGCGAGCTGACGAGTCCCGCCCAGCTGCCGTGCGAGGCGAGCAGTCGCCCGGTCTGGGCAGCCTGCGCTCTGCCGGTGTCGTTGAGCGCGATGTCGGTGCGGCCCTGGATACGGCCGGCCAGGTTCCAATCGGTTTCGCCGTGGCGCACGAGCGCGATCGTATTCTCAGTGGAGAAACTCATGCCCTCACCCTAGGACGTGCGGGCTGAGCCTCTCCTGCTGCTGTCCCGTACCGTCCCTGCGAGGGCTGCGAGGAATCCTCCGCGCCTCGTCTCCCGGCCCCGATCCCGTATGTGCTCCCGGACCGCCGCTCGACGGCAGCCGAGGGGTAGACGATCGCGCGCTCGACCTCCACGCGCACCCGCGCGCCCGACGCGCAGCGGATCCCGCGCCCACGGCTGCGCAGCCGCAGTCCGTTCCAGTCGACGACGAGGTCGTCGCCGTCTCTGCCGAACAGCGAGGAGGCCACCGTGGCGGGCCCATCGGGATCGGCTGCGACGCGCACGTGCTCGGGGAGCACCGCCAGCTCGACAGGGCAGCTAGGCGAAGGTGAGCCGGATCCGGTCGTGGCCTCCGCGGCGCCGAAACGGGACGATGACGCCCCGGCTTCGCCCTCGATCCGCTCCGCAGGCACCTGGAGTGCGGAGTCGCGAGCTCGGAACCCGCGCGCGTCGAGGGCGCCCTCGATCACGGTCGCATCGGCGATGAAGCCCGCGACGAAGGCGGAGGCCGGGCGCTGCAGAAGCTCCGCGGGGGTGCCCTGCTGCTGGATGCGCCCGCCATCGAGCACCATGACGCGATCGGCGAGCGTCAGTGCCTCGCTGCGGTCGTGCGTCACGTGCAGCACGGTGAGGCCCAGCTCCCGTGTCAGCAGCCGGAGTTCGAGCCGAAGCCGGTCGCGCAGCGGCTCGTCGAGCGCCGAGAGCGCCTCGTCGAGCAGCAGCACCCGCGGTCGGGCGACGATGGCGCGGGCGATCGCCACCCGCTGCCGCTGCCCGCCCGAGAGCGTCGCCGGGTTGCGGCGCTCGGTGCCGGCGAGGCCGACGAGTTCGAGCGCTTCCGAGACGCGTCGTGCCCGCTCGGCGCGTGCGACGCCGGCGCGCCTGAGCGGGTACTCGATGTTGCGGCCCACGTTCCAGTGGGGCCACACCGCGTGCTGCTGGAACACCATGCCGAGACCGCGGCGCTCCGGCTCCACGCAGCGATCCGCGTCGGCGACGACGGCGTCGCCGATCCTCACCGAGCCCGCGGTGGGTCGTGCGAAGCCCGCGACGGTGCGCAGCAGCGTCGTCTTGCCCGAGCCGGAGGGGCCGATGAGCGCGACGAACTCGCCGTCGCCGACGTGCAGGTCGACGTCGGCGAGGCCGAGATGACCGCCCGGGTAGGCGAGGCTGACCGAGGTGAGGGAGACCGAAGACATGGGGATTCCTAACGGGAGCTGCGCGCCGTGATGCCGAGGCCGGCGAGGCCGACGAGCGCGACGATGAGTGAGAGGGCGGAGGAGGCGTTGTAGGCGCCGGCCTGCTGCAGATTGAAGATGACCACGCCGAGGGTCTGCGAGCCGGGGGAGAGCAGCAGCACAGAGAGGGTGAGCTCGCGCACCGCGGTGAGCGCGACGAGAACCGCCCCCGACAGCGCCGCGGGCACGGCCATGCGGCATGAGATATCCCACAGCGCCCGCAACCGCGAGGCTCCGGCCACCCGGGCGGCCTCTTCGGCAGTGCCGGGCGTCGCGGTGAGCGGTGCGCTCACCGACTGCACGACCAGCGCGAGGAACGAGGTGAGGTAGGCGCAGAGGATGATCCATGGCGTGTTGTAGAGCCCGATGCTCGGGGCGATCACCAGCCAGGCGACCGCGATGACGAGTCCAGGGATCGCCTGCGGCAGCAGTGCGAACCCGAGCAGACCCGCATTGTCGCGGGCCTGGGTGCGGGTGACGAGGGTGCCGATCGCGAGCCCGAGCAGCCCGCAGATGACGGCCGCCGAGACGGCGAGCATCATCGAGTTGCCGATGCCCGTGAGCGTGCCAGACGCGGTCAGCGCGCGTTCGAAGCTGGCGAGGGTGATGTTCTCGGGTGTGAAAGGCACACCGGGAGCGGGCAGCAATGACTGGGCGGTGAGGGTGACGAGGGGCAGTACGGTGATCGCCAGCACGAGTGCGGCGGTGGCGATCCCCGCCGTGATGCGCACCCGGCCGAGCGGCAGCCGATCCGGTGCAGCGGCCTGCCCGTCGAGCTCGACGCGCGTGCGCGAGCGAAGCAGGTCGATGACCACGCCGAGCAGAGCGAGCACCAGCAGCACGAAGCCGATGGCGGCGACCACCGCGAGCGGGTCGTCGACCGTGCCGGACTGGAGATATCGGTAGACGAGGGTGGACAGGGTGACGTAGCGCTCGGGCAGGCCGATGATCGAGGGGATGCCGAAGTCTGCGAGGTTCGAGACGGCGATGAGCGTGAACGACGAGAGCATGGCGGGGCGCAGGAGCGGCAGCGTCACCGCCAGCATCGCGCGCCCGGCTGAGGATCCGGCGATCCGCGCCGCCTGCTCGAGGTCGGCCGGCACGCGCCGCAGTGCCGCGGTGACGATCATCATGGCCACGGGGTAGCCGTGGACCGCGAGCAGGAAGACGACACCATCGCCGCCGTAGAGATTCCAGAGGGGCGCGCCGAAGCGGGCCGACCACCAGACGTTCACCGGTGAGCTCGGCCCGAGCAGGCTCAGCCACGCGATCGCCCCGACGAAGGGCGGCATGAGCAGCGGGCTCAGAGCGAGGAGGCGCAGCGCCCGGCGACCCGGCAGGTCGGTGCGCTCGAGCAGTAGAGCGAGGGCGGTGCCCATGGCTACGGCGAGCGCTCCGGACAGCGCCGCCGAGACGAGCGAGTTCGCCGCCGCGTCGAGCACGGCGGGGTCGGCGAGCTGCGCCCAGCCCCCGCCCGTCGCGGCGAGCGCCACGATCGCCGCGATCGGCAGCAGCACGAGCGCGCCGACCACGACCCACAGCGCGCCGCGAACGGTGCCGAGACCGTCGAGGCGCACGATGCGTCTGCGGGGCCGGCCGGCGACGACCGGACCCGCAGGCGCGAGCGGGCTACTGGAAGAGGCCATTGAAGGTCTCGACCGCGGAGGCCTGGGTGGCCCGGATCTTCTCGAGCTCGGGGTTCAGCAGCACGATGTCCGAGATCTCGGGAGCGCCCTCGGGGCTCTGTACATCTTCGCGGATCGGCAGGTAGGACTGGGTGACGGCGATCTCCTGGCCCTGCTTGCTGATCAGGAAGTCGACGAGCAGCTTCGCGGCCTCGGGCTGCTCGGTGTCGGCGAAGATGCCGACGGGCTGCGAGACGAAGGGCACGCCCTCCTCGGGGTAGACGGCCTCGATCGGCGATCCGGCGGCGGCGAGATCGCGCACGAGCGAGTCGACCACGATGCCCACCGGGCTGCTGCCCTCGGCGACCGCCTGCGACACGGGACCGTTGCTTTCGGCGATCAGAGGCTGGTTCGCGGCGAGGCCTTCGAGCCAGCTCTGGCCGAGTTTCGGCTCGTCGAGCCAGACGGCCGCGTTGTAGGCCGCCGCGCCCGACACATCGGGGTTGGGCATGGCGATCTTGCCGGCGTAGGCGGGATCGGTGAGATCGTTCCACGACGTCGGCGCGTCGGTGATCGTGTTCGTGTTGATCGCAATGACCGTCGGCAGCAGGCGCGTGCCCACGTAGAAGTGCTCCGGGTCGATGAGATCCTGCTGAATGCTCGCGGCCTCGGGCGACTCGTACTCGAGCAGCAGGTCGCGCTCGGCGTAGTCCTCGAAGGTCGGGGCGTCGGCTGCGAGCAGCAGATCGGCGCCGATGTTGCCGGCCTTCTCCTCCGCGGCGATACGGGCCGTGAGGTCGCCGGTGCCGGCGCGGAACACCTCGACGTCGATCTCGGGGTGCTGCTCGGTGAAGGCGGCGATGAGCTCGTCGATCTTCTCCTGAGGCTCGGAGGTGTAGAGGGTGAGGCTCGCGGTCTCCGCCTCGGTGGCGTCTGCGGGGGTGTCGGCCGCCGGCGCCGAGCAGGCGGTGAGCGCGAGGGCCGCGAGGGAGAGCGCCGCGACGGCGCCGAGTGAACGGTTACGAGACATGATCTGCTTTCTCTGATGGTGCTGAGGAGTGGGTGAGTGGTCGGGAGAAGATGGGTTGCGGCGGTTGGAGACCGATCGCCGCGGCTCTCACCCCGTGAGCGGTGAACTGCACGAGCGAGAACATGGGGGCATCGTGGCCCGCGACGGTGTCCGGTCCGGCGTCCATCACCTGGTGATAGGCGAGCGAGGGACCGACGAACACGGGGATGCCGCCGAGCGAGGCCGCGAGCGAGTGATGGAAGTGGCCGGCGAGGATCGCGCGGGTATCGGATCCCTCGAGCACGCTCAGCAACCCGTGCGCATCTGCGAGCCCCTGCTTGCTGAGCGAGGGGAGTGGGGACTCGACCGGAGCGTGGTGCAGTGCGATGATGCTGCCGGCTTCGGAGGGTTCGCGCAGCGTGTCGGCGAGCCAGGCCAGCTGCTCCGGGCCGAGAGAGCCCGTGCTCGAGTCGAGGCGCACGATGCGGTACCCCTCGACGTGCTCGACGCCGTAGTGGCGCTCGCCGTGACCGGCGAGCGCCACGGCGGCGGTCGGATCGTCGTGGTTGCCGAGCACCGTGAAGACGGGGGCACCCACGACCTCGGCCAGCTGAGCGCAGGCACGGGACACCGACTCGTACGCGCCGGGGTGGCCGCGCTGCACGAGATCGCCCGTGATGATGACGGCCTCCGGCGTCATTCCCACCGAGCGCGCGTACTCGCCCACCCACTCGAGCCGTCCGACGCCGTCCACGGTGCCGTAGAGCAGTCCGTCCTCGGTGGCGTGCACGTCGCTGACGTGCAGCACGGTGAATCGTCCGGTAGCCGAGCTCATCGCGCGGGCTCCGGATCGGATGCGAACCGCGTCGCAGCGGCGAGTCCGGCGCCGGCGATCGTCGCCGCCGACGCCCGCCGGGCCAGCGCGGCGAGGTGCTCGGGGCGGGCGCCGTGGCGCGCCAGATAAGCGCTCGGCCCGCCCTGCTGCTCGACGAGGTCGAGGGCGGCGGCGAGGGCCTCGGCGGGGCTGTCGAGGTGCAGCCGCTCGGCGTCGGCTCGAGGCCCGTCGGCGAGGCCGAGCGCGTCGAGCTGCCCGGCGACGAGGGCGCGGCGGGCGGGGCGCACCGAGATCCCGGAACGGCTGTAGTCGTCGATCACGTCGTCGCGTCGTTCGCCGGCCGCGAGTCTCGCGAGTGCGACGACGAGGCCGGTGCGATCCTTGCCGGCGGTGCAGTGCACGATCGCGGTGCCCGGGTGCTCGGCGATCGCGATCACGGCGGTGGCGAGCCGCGGTCCTCGGTCGCGGATCAGGCCCCGGTAGATCGATTCGAGCGTGCCGCTCGCCGGAGGTCGCTCGCCGTAGACGGGGAGCGAGCGCACGGCGAGGGAGTGGTTGCGGGCGCGATGCTCCGACGGCTCGCGCAGGTCGATCACGAGGTCGACGCCGCGCTCGCGCAGGGTGCGTTCGCCGTCGGCCGTCAGCTCGTCGAGAGCGGCGGATCGCACGAGCCACGGGGCGGTCTCGTCGCCGATGCCGCGGGCGTTGTAGCTGCCGTCGAGCGGGAATTCGAACACGGGGCTCCTCGAGTGACGCGGCGAGTGTTTCGCCTTGTTCCAGGATTTCTGGAATGTGTTACATCATCACTATCGAGGTGTCGGGTGACCGGAGGATGAACGGCGGGGGAATCCCGCGCGAAGAGTCCGAGAAGCAGGAGCTGGTGGATCGGCCCCCGGCCTACTCGCCGGCGTCGGCGAGGGCGCGGGCGACGACCGAGCGCATCGCCTGCGAGGCGGTGGCATCTGCCTCGTCGAGATGCTCGACGACCGCTGCGAGCAGCGCGTGCAGCAGCACGGAGTGGTTGAGGCGCACGAAGAAGGGATCCACCGAGTGCTGAGGGCCCACCGCGCCGGTCGAGACCACGACCTCCGCGAGCTCGGGGATGGGGGCGCGGGTGTAGCTGCACAGCACGATCACGCTCGCACCGCGCTGCTTCGCCGCGCGGCAGGTCGCGAGCGTGTGGGCATTCGCACCCGAGTGGCTGAGTGCCAGGCAGACGTCTCCCGGTCCCAGGGTGTGGGCGGCGAACTGCTGGGCGAGGATGTCGATCGGCGCCTCGACCGCGCGGCCGACGGTCGCGAAGCGCATGGCGGCGTCCTGCAGCGGCGGAGCCGAAAAGCCGTTGGCCGTGAAGAACACTCGCCCCGCCGCGGCGATGAGAGCGGCGGCGGTGGTGAGCGCCTCCCGGTCGATCGCGTCCCGCCCGAGCAGCAGGGCCTCGCGGGCATTCTCGAATACGCGGCCGACCCCGTCGCCCGAGGCGGCGTCGGTGGGAGCGCCCTCGCGGGCCAATTCGAGCCGCAGATGCTGAAAACCCGTGAATCCGAGCCGCTGACACGCGCGGATCACCGTCGCCGCCGAGGTGCCGGCAGCAGCTGCGAGCTGTTGTGTGGACCACTGCGGTACCTCGGCAGCGCGGTCGAGCACGGCCCTCGCGACCGCTCCCTCGCTCGGTCCGAGCGACGCGGCGTAGGCTCTGATGCGCATGAGGATCGAACTCTCGCCGATCTCGACGGCGGGCGGTGCGGGGTGCGACGGCATGGGCACAGGGTAGTGCACGCGGGTGTCGGCTGAGTGAAGGAGCCGGCTCAGGGCCTCCTAGTCACGGAGTTCGCCGGGGGAGGCGTCACGGAACTGCGGGAGATCTCGAGCTCGCCGTCGACGAAGACCGCCGCCACCGCCGGTACGTTCCCGCTCCGCATTGCTTCCAGCGCGTCCGGGGTCTCAGAGCCGAGCGGAGTGTCCAGAATCACGAGGTCGGCGATGCCTCCCTCCGCGATTCGACCGAGCGGACTGCCCGGGGCGGGCGCGTCCGGTGAGCCGGTCCGTTCCGGGAGCGCGGAGGCGCCGGATCGGGGAACGAGCCCGTACCGGCTCGCCGTGCTCCCCGTTGCGGCGCAGATCATGACCGCCGGGTCTACGCCTCCGAGCGCCGCCATCTCGGTGACCACGCGCAGGAGCCCGATCGGTACGACTCCCGTGCCGGAGGGCGTATCGGTGCCGAACTGCAGCCGGTGCATCTCGTTTCGTTCCGACAGCCGGCGCACGATCTCCACCCCCGTCCGGGTGTTCCCGGCGAAGACCAGTTCGATCGCGGCGTCGCCATGATCGATCAGGTGGAGCACCTCCTCGACCGGCCGTGCGGTGGGCCCCCCGTTGGCGTGGCTGATCACATTCGGATCGAGGGCCATAGCGAGATCGAGCCCGACCACGCTCGACCCGGGAACGGAGGCTCCGCCGAAGTGCAGCGGGGCGACCCACCCGAGCCGTCGCGCGTAAGCGACGAGCTCGGCGAGCCGGAAGGGATCCTTCTCGGACCCGAGCCCGATCTCGCCCAACATGCGCACCCCCAGAGCATGGAGTTCGTCGAGGTGCCGCTCGGTGATGCCCGAATCGAGCAGCAGCGCGCCGCCGAACACGCGGGCGCTGCCGGGTGAGCGCCCGCGGGAGGTGAGGTGCGCCGCGCCGCAGATCGCGGCGGCCTCGGGGCCGTCCTTGCGCCGTCCCGGCCAGTGCGTCTCTCCGGCGGAGACCAGTGAGGTCACCCCTCCGTGCAGGGCGCGACTCGTCCAGCCCAGCGCGGTCTGACGCGGCGTGAAATCCCCGATCACCGGGTGGGAGTGGGCGTCGACGAGACCGGGGGCGACGGTAGCGCCCCCGACTTCCACGACGGCGTCACCCGGCTCCGCGATCAGTCCGGTCCCCAACTCCGCGATGCGGCCCTCCGCGAGCAGGATGGAGTCGGCCTCGACGAAGGGCTGCGCGACATCGCCGGAGATGATCCTGCCGCAGCCGATCAGCAGCGTCCGACCGCTCAATTCACACCGTCCTCGCCGATCGCATCGGCCTCCGTCAATCCGCCCATGCGGGGGTGGGGTCGCGGGCCGTCGGTGACGGCGAGCAGCAGCAGGAGCTCGTGGCTGAGCGGTGCGTCTGCGATCGACACCGTGATCGAGTCGAAGTAATCGCGAATCTTCATAGCGGTCTTGTGGTGGACCGGCACGTCCACCGTGCAACCGGTGTGGCCGCGCTTCTTGACGCTGGGCAGCAGCGAGACGCCTCCCACGAGGCGGCGCGTGGGACCGCCGAAGCGCGGGTGCAGCAGGGCGGCGACGTGCTCGAGTTCGCCCCGCTCGCCGACCACGCCCGCTTTGCCATACGCTTTCACCTCTCCATCGAGCAGTCGGATCGCCTCCGACATCGCCCAGTCTCCGAAGACCTCTCCGGCTTCCTGCAGCAGCGGCAGCTCCTCGTCGTAGTGATCTGCGTAGGGGTTCTCGAGCACGGCGCCGACGACTGCGCGGTGAATCGCGCGTTCCGTCTGCCGGCCGGCGTCGCTGTGGACGCTCTCGAGATGGTGGATGGTCTTGCGGACGGGGATCTCGCCGGAGGAGACGACGATCGATCGCAGTTCTGTCATGGTGTGTTGGCCTCCTGAGTGCTGGTGTTCGGGGGATCAGACGAGCTGGCGGGCGACATCTTCGACCGTCAGCACCTCGCCGAAATGGGTTTCGATGTCGTAGCGCGTCGACTCGTGCTCGCGCGGACCGGTCGCCTGGCAGGCGTCTTCGACGACGAAGACGTCGTAGCCGTTGAAGAAGGCGTCGTGCACGGTGCTGCGCACGCAGATGTTCAATGCCACGCCGCACACGAGTGTGGAGCGGATGCGATGCTCCCGGAGGTACATGTCGAGGTCCGTACCGAAGAACGACGAGTAGCGGCGTTTCTTGATGAGCTTCTCGCCCTCGGCCGGCTCGAGGGCGGCGTGGATCTGGGCTCCGCGGCTCTCGCCGAGGGCGTGCGGGATCCTGATTCGGAACAGGCCGTCCGCGGCCTCCTCGTGTCCCGGCCGGACCCAGATGACGGTGCCGCCTGCGTTGCGGCACACCTCGACGAGCCTTCGCGTGGCCTCGATCACAGGTTCCGGGTGGGAGACCGGCATCTCGCCGTCGGGCTCGAGGTAGGCGTTCACCATGTCGACGACGATGAGGGCGAACGCCTTCCGGTCGATCGTCGGCGGGACGCGATCTGCCATCTTCGACGAGAACCCGTCGAGTGCTTGTGATTCTGTCACTGGTCCGTTCCTTTCACGTAGTACTTGCCCTTGGTGGCCTTGGCGAGGATCACCTGCATGATCACGGCGATGCCGAACCCGATGTAGGCGGCGAAGCTGCTGATCGCTCCGACCCCGGGTGTGAAGAGCAGGACGGACCCCACGATCACGGCGGTGACGAGCGCAATGGGACCCACCGGGTTGAAGGTGCGGATCAGGCTCCGTTCGAAGACGAGCTCCCGCGGCACGATGCCGAGCAGGCGTCGCACGAGCACGAGGTCTGCCACGACGCAGCCCACCCAGGCCATCAGGAATACCCCGTTGAACGCGAGGAACGGCAGGATGTACTGCACGATGTCGATCGCCATGAGCGGGATCGCCGCGATGCAGATGACCGCGGTCCAGATCCTGCGCGCGAGGGGCGAGGGTTTGAACCGGTTGCTCACGCTGGTCAGAGCGATCGATCCCAGGTGAATGTTGGTGAGGTTGATGCGGATCTGCGAGATCCACGCCAGCACGACGGCGAGCAGCGGTCCGAGCAGGAGCGCGAACGTCCCCGCCGGGTTGGTGCTGCCGGTCGCGGCCGCGAAGAACATGCCGAGCGGCATCGCGAAGAAGAACATGAGCGTGTACGGCAGCACGAGCGACACCCAGAACGAGCGCTTGAACTTGTGCGGGTGGATGTACCGGTTGTAGTCGGCGGCCTCGATCGGGTTGAGGCCGATGGTGCCGGCCAGACCGGCGAGCACGCCCGAGAGCGCGAAGCCCGCCGTGAGGCCGCCGGGAGCCTCCGCTGTGAAGATCTGCGTGGGGAAGCCGCCGTTCAGCTGCAGCGCGTTGACGATCGCGATGGTGATCAGGATCACGTAGACCGGAACAGTCAGCCACATGAGCCAGGTGAGTTGGCTGGTCCCCTTCCAGAGGAGAGGGATGAACATCAGGCCGGCGATGATGTACCAGACGAGGGGCGGGAGAGGGATCAGGTGGGCGGCGGCGTCCGCGAGGATCTGCCCCTCGATGGCCGTGTAGAAGATGAAGGTCACCGCGTAGATGAGCGAGGTGAGGACCGTTCCCGCGTATCCGAAGCCGCAGGCCCGCGTGATGAGCTCGGCCGTGAGTCCCTCTCGGGAAGCGGCTCTCGAGATGACGAACGCGAGGAGCAGCAGGATCACGAAGCCCATCGCCAGGCCGCTCCACGTGGCGATCGCCCCGTAGGAATCGAAATAGGAGCCGCCGGTGGCGAGGAAGAAGAATGCCGTGACGATGCCGAACAGGATCATGAAGATAGACGAGTGGCCCCGCCGTTCGGTGAGCGGGATACGGACGGAGGCGAAGTCGTCGGCTCTGTCGCTGCGATGGATATCGGTATGGGCGTCGTCGGCCATGCGAACTCCTCTGGTGATCGGGCGGTGGGGAAGGTTCCAGGCCGAAGCTCTCACGACTCCTCGCCGCGCGCCAGGGGGAGCGCGGGAACATGCGCAGGAGGAGGACGGAGACTTCGCATTCTGGACGCCGTTCGAATCCTGCGAATCCTGTTCGAGTATGCCGAACGCCTCGGGTCGCTCCTCCCCGTCCGCCCCGCGCTCGGGGAGGCTCTGCAATACTCGTGGCATGCCGTCGAACAGGGAAGCTCGACCTCGGGTGCTGTCATCGTCGCTCAAGTGCCTCCAACTGCTGACGACGCTCTCAGAACAGATGATTCCGATGTCCCTCGGCACGCTGAGCGAGCTGACGGGACAACCGAAGGGCACCGTGCATCAGCAGCTGAGAACGCTGATCGAAGCGGGTTACGTCGTTCAGAACAGCGGAGGCAGCTATCAGGTCTCGCTGCTGACCATCGGGCTCGGCTCCGCGGCGCTCGAGCAGGAGCGGATCGGCTCTCGTGTGGCCGCGGGCATCGCCGCGCTCGCCGCACGCTCCGGCGAGACCGCCAGCCTCTCGGTGCTCGCGAACCCGGACGAGATATTCCTGCTCTACCGCGTGAGCACCGACAGCTCGTTGCTCACCGACCTCGCGCCGGGCAGCCGCATGCCCGCTGGGTCGTCGGCCTCGGGGCGGGTGCTGCGCGCCTTCTCGGTCTCCGACGACGAGCCGCAGGCGGACGCCTCCGTCATCGAGATCCGGCAGCGCGGGTTCGCCGTGAGCGCGGACGAGTTCTTGATCGGGATGACGACGATCGCGGTGCCCGTGAAGCTTCCCGGTGTCGGGCTCGCCGCCCTGTCCTTGGCAGCGCCGACGGTCCGGTTCGAGCAGGACAAGCTGCTGACGTTGCTGACCCGCTCGCGCGTTCTCTGATCCCGATCGATGAGCAGAGCGACTCGCCGGACTGACCGATCAGCGGTCAGTCAGCGCGCGTCGGAGTCGGCGACTGTGAGCAGTTCACCCACCTCGCAGTCGAGCGCTCGGCAGATCGCGGTGAGCGTGGAGAACCGGATCGCCCGGGCCCGGTCGTTCTTCAGCACCGAAAGATTGACGAGGCTCACCCCCACGCGCTCGCTGAGCTGCGTGAGGGTCATACCCCGCTCGGCGAGCAGCTCGTCGAGGCGGCAGTGGATCGCGTGCCCCTCCCCGGGCTCGGCGGGGCTCATACGAGCCCTTCCGTGTCGCGCTGCAGGCGGATGGCCCGGCCGAGCAGCGCGGTGATCAGGCCGAGCACGATACCGATCAGGAACATCGGCCAATCGAGATCCTGGAGGAAGTCGAAGCTCATCGGAACAACCCACGCCTGGGAATCGACGTCCGAGACCGCATCGCCACTGGTCGGTAGTCCCAGCTCGGCGACCGCCAATTCGCCGGCCAGCATGCGAAACCACGGCACCACCACTGCGCTGACCAGGGTGAGCAGGCTGAGGCCGCCGAGCGTCCACTGCAGCGGGTCGCTGAACGGACGTTGCTTCGCCAGCCTCGCGGCGAGCACGAGGACTCCGAGGCATCCGACCATCACGATGGCGAACGGCAGAGCTGTCGCGATACCGAGGAGTACACGGGAGGCCACGACCGGATGCAGGATGCGCAGCCCCGGCTCACCGGGTGACACTGTTATCCGATCGGTGGTGAACTGGGTTTCGATCAGATGGAGGGGCGCTCCGGTTTCCTCCGGCAGCACCACGGACACGTCGAAGGAGACGCCTCCATCCGTCGGGCCGCTCACTGTCCAAGAGGTGACGAGCAGGCAGTAGAAAGCGGTGACCAGGCCGATCGCCGTAGCGATGATGGTCAGGATCCGGAGCCCCGCCTTGCCCATGCGCGGCGCGACGCGGTCGAAGCTGGTGGCCATGACTTCCTCTATTTATCGAATATCGATATTATCGCTTTTCGATAATGTATCGAGCGCCGCTGAAACTGTCAATCGCCCATTACGCCCAGATCGAACAGGCCCCCACGATCCCGCATCACCCCGTAGCCTGGATGCATCAGCGGTCCCCGACCGTTCTGGGAACCGCAAGGAGGTTATTGATGTTCGAGAGATTCACCGATCGCGCCCGCCGGGTGGTTGTGCTCGCCCAGGAAGAGGCGAAGATGCTCAACCACAACTACATCGGCACCGAGCACATCCTGCTCGGCCTCATTCATGAGGGCGAGGGCGTCGCGGCCAAGGCGCTGGAGCAGCTCGATATCTCGCTCGACGCCGTGCGCGCGCAGGTGACCGACATCATCGGCACGGGGCAGCAGCCCCCGCAGGGGCACATCCCGTTCACGCCGCGCGCGAAGAAGGTGCTCGAGCTCAGCCTGCGCGAGGCGCTGCAGCTCGGCCACAACTACATCGGCACCGAGCACATCCTGCTCGGCCTGATCCGCGAGGGCGAGGGCGTCGCGGCCCAGGTGCTCGTGAAGCTGGGAGCCGACCTCAACCGCGTCCGCCAGACCGTGATCCAGCTGCTCTCCGGTTACCAGGCGGGCAAGGAGAGCGCCACGGTGGGCGCGCCCGAGCAGCAGAGCGACGCCAAGGGCTCGCAGGTGCTCGACCAGTTCGGTCGCAACCTGACCCAGGCCGCCCGCGAGGGCAAGCTCGATCCGGTGATCGGCCGCGAGAAGGAGGTCGAGCGGGTCATGCAGATCCTCTCGCGCCGCTCGAAGAACAACCCGGTGCTGATCGGCGAACCCGGCGTCGGCAAGACGGCCGTTGTCGAGGGACTCGCCCAGGCGATCGTCAAGGGCGAGGTGCCCGAGACGCTGAAGGACAAGCAGGTCTACGTGCTCGACCTGGGCTCGATGATCGCCGGCAGCCGTTACCGCGGCGACTTCGAGGAGCGCCTGAAGAAGGTCACGAAGGAGATCCGCAACCGCGGCGACATCATCATCTTCATCGACGAGATCCACACCCTCGTAGGTGCCGGCGCGGCCGAGGGCGCGATCGACGCTGCGAACATCCTCAAGCCGATGCTCGCGCGCGGCGAGCTGCAGACCATCGGCGCGACCACGCTCGACGAGTTCCGCAAGCACTTCGAGAAGGACGCTGCGCTTGAGCGCCGCTTCCAGTCGATCATGGTGAACGAGCCCTCGCTGCCGCACTCGATCAACATCCTGAAGGGCCTGCGCGACCGCTACGAGGCGCACCACAAGGTGTCGATCACTGACGGCGCGATCGTGGCCGCCGTGAATCTCGCGGACCGCTACGTGCAGGATCGCTACCTGCCCGACAAGGCGATCGACCTGATCGACGAGGCCGGTGCTCGGTTGCGCCTCTCGATCCTGTCGAGCCCGCCCGAGCTGCGCGAGTTCGACGAGAAGATCGCGGTCGTGCGCGCCGACAAGGAGCAGGCGATCGAGGCGCAGGACTTCGAGGCCGCCGCGAACAAGCGCGATGAGGAGAAGAAGCTCATCGCCGAGCGGTTGCGGCTCGAGAAGCAGTGGCGCTCGGGCGATGTCGCCACCCAGGCGGAGGTCGACGAGGGTCTGATCGCCGAGGTGCTCGCGCAGGCCACCGGCATCCCGGTGTTCAAGCTCACCGAGGAGGAGACCTCGCGTCTGCGCTTCATGGAGGAGGCCCTCCACCAGCGTGTCATCGGCCAGAACGAGGCCATCGCGGCGCTTGCCAAGACGATCCGTCGTCAGCGCGCCGGCCTCAAGGACCCGAAGCGCCCCTCGGGCTCGTTCATCTTCGCCGGCCCCACCGGCGTCGGCAAGACCGAGCTCGCGAAGGCCCTCGCGGAGTTCCTGTTCGACGACGAGGACGCACTGATCTCGCTCGACATGTCCGAGTACGGCGAGAAGCACACCGTCTCCCGCCTGTTCGGTGCACCCCCCGGATTCGTGGGCTTCGAGGAGGGCGGTCAGCTCACCGAGAAGGTGCGCCGCAAGCCGTTCTCGGTGGTGCTCTTCGACGAGATCGAGAAGGCACACCCCGATATCTTCAACTCGCTGCTGCAGATCCTCGAGGAGGGGCGCCTCACCGACGGCCAGGGCCGCGTGATCGACTTCAAGAACACGGTCATCATCATGACGACCAACCTGGGGTCGAGCGCGATCGCGGGCGGCCCGGTGGGCTTCCAGATCGAGGGCGACAGCTCGGTGGGCTACGAGTCGATGAAGGGCAAGGTCAACGAGGAGCTGAAGAAGCACTTCAAGCCCGAGTTCTTGAACCGCGTCGACGACACCATCGTGTTCCCCCAGCTCACCAAGCCCGAGCTGCTGCAGATCGTCGACCTGTTCGTGAAGCAGCTGAAGGATCGCCTGCTCGACCGCGATATGCACATCGAGGTCTCGCAGGCGGCGCGCGAGCGTCTGGCCGAGCTCGGCTACGATCCCGCACTGGGCGCGCGGCCGCTGCGCCGCGCGATGCAGCGGGAGATCGAGGATCGCCTCTCCGAGCGCATTCTCGGCGCCGAACTGCTGGCGGGCGACCTCGTGAAGGTCGGCTTCGAGAACGGCGAGTTCACGTTCGAGACCGACCGCAACTCCGATAAGGCGCACGGAGACACCTCGGCCTCGGCGGCCGCGGCCGTCGCCTCCACGGCCGCGACGCCCGGCACCGCCGAGTAACGTCACGACCCGGATGGGAAGGGGCTCGCTGCTTCGGCAGCGGGCCCCTTCTTCGTTCCTGTCCTCGGCTCCGAGCGGTCGAAAGGCCCTTCGCTCAGGCAGGAGATCGCGTTTCAGGCGGGTCCATTCGGCGAGAACACCCGAATGTGACGCGATCCCCGGTGCGAACTGCGGTGTCGCGGTTGCCCGGCCGGGCCCGCACTAAGCTGGAGGGATGACCGCAGAGATCCTCATCCGCAGCGCACGCACTGACGATGTGCCCCGCATGGCCGAGCTGATGGAGCCGCTCGTCGCGCGACGAATCCTGCTGGGAAAGGATCTGGTCGATCTGTACGCCGCGGTTCCGGAGTTCCTGGTAGCGACCGACGCCGAGGATCGGGTGGTCGGCTACGGGGCGGTGCACGTCATGTGGGAGCGGCTGGGCGAGGTGCGCACGCTCGGCGTCTCCCAGGACTGGCTGGGGCGCGGGGTCGGCCACCGTCTGCTTGAGGCACTCGAGTTGCGCGCGCGCGACCTGGGGCTGGCGCAGCTGTTCTGCCTGACCTTCGAGACCGACTTCTTCGGGCGTCACGGGTTCGAAGAAGTGAGCGAGAACGCCGAGCTGGTCGCGGCCGACGTCTACGCCGAGCTGCTGCGCTCGAACGACGAGGGCGTGGCCGAGTTTCTCGATCTCGCCCGAGTGAAGCCGAACACGCTCGGCAACACGCGCATGCTGAAGCGGCTGTAGCGGCGCGTTCGAGGCTACGCTGTCGCTATGTCGACGCTGCGTGATCCTGTGGGGCCGAAGGACCGGAAGGTCTACATCCGCCGCCGGATCCTCGTGCTCGCCGCTCTGCTCGCGGTGGTCGCCGTCGTGGTGCTCGTGTTCGTGAAGCCGGGCTCGAACAGCGATATTCAGAATGCTCGCGAGGTCGAGGTGCCGAGCGATCTGGCCGAGGAAGAGGCCGATTCGGCCGGCGCCGACGGGGAGCCGGCCGCCTGCAATCCGGGGCAGCTGCAGGTCACTCCGATGACGGATAAGGGCGACTACGCCGAGGGAGAGCTACCTCAGCTCTCGCTCACCGTTGAGAACACGGGCCAGGAGGCCTGCTCGGCCGACCTCGGCACTGCGACGATGGAGTTCGCCGTGTCGAGCGGCGACGACCAGGTCTGGCGCTCGGTCGACTGCCAGGAGGATGGTGACCACCGAGCGGTGATCCTCGACCCCGGTAAGCCGCTCGAGACCGAGGCCCTTGAATGGGATCGCACCCGATCCAGCCCGGAGACCTGCGACATCACCCGCGATCCCGTGGCCGCCGGGGGAGCCTCGTACCACCTGCGCGTCACCGCTGCGGGCGTCGACGGTTCGGGCACGGCGCAATTCCTGCTGTACTGAGCACTGCCCGCGCTTCTCACGATTCCGTGAAAGGAGTTCCCGGACTCCCCGAATCGGAGGTACAGTGAGGCATGGACAAGAAAAAGGCATCAGAGTCGGGCATTCGTGTGGAGATCGTGCAGGGAACCGACGAAGCCGTCGCGGTCGACGAGCTCATCGATGACCTGCTGCACGGCGATATCCAGGGTGCGCTGCACGCTTTGCACGAACCGCACGGCGAATCGAGGGCCGGCGGCCCGGCGGTCGAACCGAGCGTCTAGCGCGGGATTCAGCCGCTGAGCGCCTCGAGCCCCTCCAGTCGGAGCGCGATCCAGAGTTCCGCACGGTCGTCGGCCTCCGCGAGGGAGCGACCGGTGAGCCTTTCGATGCGCGCCACCCGATCGCGCAGTGTGTTGCGGTGGATGCCGAGCGCCGCGGCAGCCGGTCCCCGCTGCCCGTCGGCCTCGAAGACCGCGTGCAGGGTGTCTCGCAGCAGGGCGCGGTCGGGGTCGCCGAGGGCCTCCGAGTGCAGCGAGAGCGGCCCGAGCACGCTCGCGCTGAGCATCCGACGGGCGCGGCGAGCGGCCTCGGACCGAGCGTTCTCGCCGGAGCCCGCGTACGGTGCGGCGGGCAGTGCGGGGTCCGCCGCCCCCAGCGACAGCAGGGCCTCGATCAGCGGGGTGTCGCGATCCGCCCACACGGCCTGAGGCACGCGCGGTGCCGCGTAGAGCGGCGCGGTCGTGGAGAGCGAGCGCAGGCGGGCCTCTGCGGATCGCCGACTGAGCGGGATCTCCCCGATCTCCGCGGGGCGGCCCACGACCGAGTCGAGGTCGTAGGCCGCGGCCACCTCGAGGGATTGCTCGAGCGCGCCCTCGGAATCGGTGCACAGCTGCCACGCGAGAGCGAGGCCCGGCGCGGCGGCGCGTTCCGCGGCGGGCGCGATGAGCCGGTCGAGGCCGCTGCGCCTGTGCCTGCGCCACGCGGCCACGTCCTCGGCGCGGCCCTGCACCGCGATCGCGCGAACTCGCCGGGGCAGCTCGAGCGAGGGGGCGAGGATCGCCACGGCCTCGGGTGAGCCCCGCCCGGCGAGCAGCGCCGCCGTGAGTCGCTCCCAGCGCTCCCGCTCGCGCGTCTCCTCGGCGCGGTCGCCGCGCAGGCTCAGGGCGAGCACCATCGACCCGGCAGTGATCACGGCGTGCCCCTCGGGGCTGAGCGGTGCGTCGCCGGCGACGGCGAGGTGCAGTGCGGACTCCTGGTCCAGGGCGATGCGCTCGGCGCCGCCCGCCTCGTGCGCTGCCGCGAAGCCCGCGGTGCCGGCGAGCACCGCGCCGTCCGAGGCGACGAGCGCGAGGTGGCGTCCCGTCGCCTGGGCCACGCTGGCGAGCACCTCCGCCGGATCCTGCCCGCCTCTCGCCCCGTCGAGCAGCCGCTGCTGCGCCTGGAGCGCCCCGCGCGCGGCACGCAGCTCGTCGGCGCGGATGAGCGCAGCGATGGCCTTGCTCACCGCGATGAACGGCACGGGCAGCGGGATCTCGAAGAGTGCGACGCGGTAGGCGCTCGCCGCGGCGATGAGCGGTTGCGGCACACGGTCGTGGTTGACGCCGATGCCGAAGCCGATCGCCGCGACGCGGGCTCGGCTCAGGCTCGCCACGAAGTCTCTCCATCGTGCATCGTCGGGGCCGAGGGCGAGCCCGGTAGTCATGATGATCTCGCCGCCGTCGAGGTAGCTGCTGAGGTCGAGCAGCTCGGTGATCGAGCTCCAGCTGATCTCGGGGTCGCCGACGCCCGCCTGGATGAGGCGCAGCCCGAGATCCGGGAGAGCGAGCAGGTCTGAGAGCTGAGCCATGGGGCGATTCTTGCACAAGAGAAGGGTTGCTGCCTATGCAAGGTTGCATTCGAGTGTCGCCAGCGCATCCATAGACTGAAGGTGTGAATTACGACGCGCGCACGGAGCCGAATCGCAGCGAGACCGCCTTGAGCGGCAATGAGGGGCAGGAGAGGGCCGGATCCTCGTCCCCTCTGGGCGCGCTCTCCGGGATCCGCGTCGCCGACTTCTCCCGCGTGCTCGCCGGCCCGCACGCCACGATGATCCTCGCCGATCTCGGCGCCGACGTCATCAAGATCGAGAGCCCCGAGGGCGACGGCACCCGCGAGTGGCGTCCGCCGGTCAACGCCATCGGGCAGAGCACCTACTTCGCCGGCGTCAACCGAGGCAAGCGCTCGGTCGTGTGTGACCTGCGCGACCCCGAGGGGCTCGCCCGCGCCGCCGAACTCGCACGAACCGCCGACGTGGTCATCGAGAACTTCAAGCCGGGCACCATGGAGAAGTTCGGGCTCGGCTACGAGGCGATCGCCGCCGACAACCCCGGTGTGATCTACTGCTCGATCTCGGGCTTCGGCGACACCGCGGGGCGGGATCTGCCCGGGTACGATCTGCTGGTGCAGGCCGTCGGTGGCCTCATGAGCATCACCGGCCAGAGCGACGATGCCGGCGGAGAGCCTACGAAGGTGGGCGTCGCCCTCGTCGACATCCTCACCGGCCTCAACTCGGTCATCGGCATCCAGGCGGCACTGCGCGCGCGTGACGGCGGGTCGGGCCGTCCCGGGAGCGGCAGCGGCCAGCACGTCAAGGTGACGCTGCTCGGGTCACTGCTGTCTGCGCTCGCCAATCAGGCATCCTCAACGCTCGAGACCGGGGTGTCGCCCGGGCGCATGGGCAACGCCCACCCCTCGATCTCGCCGTACGAGACGCTGGAGGCCTCTGACCAGGCCATCGCTCTCGCGGTCGGCACCGACGGTCAGTTCAAGCGCCTCTGCGAAGTGCTCGGCGTACCGGAGCTCGGTGCGGATCCCCGCTTCGCGAGCAACCCCGACCGCGTGGCGCATCGCACCGAGTTGCGCGCCGCGCTCGAGGGCCCGCTGCGAACACGACCCGCCGCCGAGTGGATCGACGCCTTCACCGCGGCGAACATCCCCGCCGGGCGTGTGAACAGCATCGCCCAGGCGTTCGAGCTCGCGGAGTCGCTCGGGCTCGACCCGGTAGCCGAGACCCCCGCCACAGGCCCCGACGGCGCCCGGCACGTGCTGCGATCCGTCGCCACACCCATCAGTCTCTCGGAGACGCCCGCCCGCTACGAGGCTCCGCCGCCCGGCGTGGGCGAGCACCAGCACGCCGCCTGGCTGCCGCGCTAGCGGCGATCCGGCCCGATCCCGAGTCCGTCATTCTGCGCGAACGCAGCGAGGCGCAGAAGCCAGTTCACCGAATACCCCGCGATCCGCCTTGCTCACGCAGGACGTCTCCTCGAAAGGACGCACCATGACCACCACCATCGACCAACTGTTCGACGTCTCCGACTTCGTCACCGAGGAGGAGCGCGACTGGCAGCTGCGCGCCCGCGAGTTCGCGCAGACCAGGATCCGGCCGATCATCGATCAGGCCTTCGAGGACCGCCGCCTGCCTACCGAGTTGCTGCCCGAGGTGGGCGAGTTCGGCGCCTTCGGCATGTACATGAACGGCTACGGCCTCAAGGGCGCCTCGTCGGTGGCCTACGGTCTCGTCGCGATGGAGTTCGAGGCGGTCGACTCCGGCTTCCGCACCGCACTCTCGGTGCAGGGCTCGCTCGCCATGGGCGCGATCTACAAGTTCGGCTCGGAGGAGCAGAAGCAGCAGTGGCTGCCCGCCATGGGACGCGGCGAGGCGATCGGCTTCTTCGGGCTCACCGAGCCGCAGGGCGGATCCGACCCCAACACCATGATCACGACCGCCCGCCGCGAGGGCGACGAATGGGTGCTCAACGGTAAGAAGCGCTGGATCGGCCTCGCGACCATCGCGCAGGTCGGCGTGATCTGGGCGAAGGACGAGGAGGGGATCGTGCGCGGCTTCGTCGTGCCGACCGATACCCCCGGCTTCAAGGCCACCGCGATCGAGAACAAGCTGTCGATGCGGGCCTCGCTGCAGACCGAGATCGAGCTGACCGACGTGCGCCTGCCCGCGGACGCGATCCTGCCCGGCTCGAAGGGCCTGTCGTCGCCGTTCAAGTGCCTCAATGAGGCCCGCTACGGCATCGTCTGGGGTGTAATGGGCGCCGCGCGCTCGTGCCTCGAGGCGGCCGTGTCTCGCTCGCAGGAGCGCGAGGTGTTCGGCTCGCCGATCGGCGGCAAGCAGATCATCCAGGCGAAGCTGGCCGACATGTTCGTCGAGTACGAGAAGGGGCTGCTGCTCGCGCTGCACCTCGGCCGGCTGAAGGATGCGGGCAACCTGTCGTACGGTCAGATCTCGGTGGGCAAGCTCAACAACGTTCGCGAGGCCATCAAGATCGCGGGCACCGCGCGCGCGATCCTCGGCGGCGACGGCATCACCAGCGACTTCCCCGTCATGCGCCACATGGCCAACCTCGAGTCGGTGCGCACCTACGAGGGCACCGACGAGGTGCACCAGCTGGTGATCGGCCGCGAGCTGACCGGCATCGCCGCTTTCTGAGGGGCGCCTCGCCCGACGAGGTGAACGCGGAGTCCCGAATTGCCGCTTCCGTCCCCGGCGAAGCGGCAATTCGGGACTCCGCATTTCAAGGAGGGCAGGAGAGGCGACGGGTGTCGCGCGAATAGTTCTACTTCGGGTAGAGTTATCGGTATGCTGATCCGGATCGACGAGGCCAGCGAGCGGCCCATCTACGCGCAGATAGCCGACTCGGTGAGGTCGGACGTGGCGAGCGGGAGGATCGGGCCCGGCGCGTCCCTGCCTCCGGCGAGGGAGGTCGCGACCGGGCTCGGGATCAACGTGCACACGGTGCTGCGCGCCTATCAGCAGCTGCGCGACGAGGGGCTGATCGACCTCAAGCGGCGCCGGGGCGCGGTGGTGACACCCGCTGCGGCCGGGCTCGCCGAGCTGCGCGACGAGGTGCGGGCGCTCGTCGAGCGCGCTGCCGAGTTGGGGATCCGCCCCGCTCTGCTCGCGGCGGTGGTCGCCGAGACACCGACCGACCCGCCCCCGCCGCTCGAGATCGTGTCTGACGGGGCAGCAGCGTGAACCGGCACCTGCGCGCCGTCGGAGCCGCGCACCAGGATTCGGGATCGGACGGAGCGCTCTCTGCCCAGCAGGCGCGAGCGCTGCGGCGGGCGAAGCGCCTGGCGCGGTTCATCGGTCTGATCCTGCCGCTGTTCCTCACCGTCGTGGGCGCGATCATCATGCTGGTGTGGTTGCCGCGGATGCCCGATCCCGCCGCCATCCACTGGAACGGGGCGGGGGAGCCCGACGGCTTCGACTCGCCCTGGGTGAATCTCGTGATGCTCACCGCGGTGAGCCTGGTCCTGACCGCTCTGTACTTCATGCAGGGGCTGCAGTCGCTGCAGGCGAGGATGAAGCAGGAAGCCGCTCCGCGGTGGTCGTCGATGAACCGGCTGCTTCCCGCGATAGTACTGGGCACGGTGACGCTCAACCAGGTGATGGCCGTCGGCACGAGCGCTTCGCAGCTCGACGCGGCCGACGCCCGCGAGACGGGGCCGATCCTGGGCGTGCTGATCGGCAGCTTCGTCGCGGGCGTCGCGGTCGCGGTGCTGGCGTTCTTCGCGCAGCCGAAGCTGCGGATCGATGCGCCTTCCGGCGAGCCGCAGCCCGCGCTCGAGCTCGGCGAGACCGAGCGCGCCGTCTGGATCCGAGAGGTGGGGCTGGGCCGCAGGAACCCGCTCGGCTGGGTGACGGTCGCCACGCTGGTGCCGCTCGCGGCGCTCACCGCGTGGACCTTCACCGTCGATTCGGTGGCCGGGTGGATCACCCTCGCGTGCACACTGCTCGTGCTGGTCGCGCTTGCGACCTGCCTGCGGTTCCGCGTGCGCATCGACTCAGCCGGCCTCGAGGTGCGCTCGGTGCTGGGCTGGCCCGTGTTCCGGGTGGCCGCCGATGACGTGCGGAGCGTGACGGTGGCGCAGATCGAGCCGTTCGCCGAGTATGGCGGGTGGGGATGGCGGATCATGCCCGACCGCACCGGAGTCGTGATGCGTCGCGGCGAGGGCATCGTCGTCACGCGACGCAGCGGTCGGATCTTCGGGGTGACGGTCGATGATGCCGAGAGCGGGGCCGCCGTACTGGCGGCGGTGACCCGGGCGGGGGCTGCAGAGGGACCTGCACGGTCTCACGGAGATGAGGGAGAGAACGTATGAGCGATCTGCAGAACCCCGGTGGCACGGCTGGACCCGCCGTTCCGGGTGGCCCCGACGAGGCTGTCGCCGATCCCGCGGCACCGATCGCTCCCGCGGCACCCGTCGGCCGCGCCGACAGGCTCGACCGCGTGCCGTGGGGCGCCGTGGCGCTCTTCGTCGTGCTCGCCATGGGTCTCGCATGGATCGCCGCGCTGCCGCTCTGGCTCATCGACCGGGAGAGCGCGGCGGCGCAGCTCGTCGCCTCCCTCACCCCCTGGGGCGTGATGCTCACCCCCGCGATCGCCGCGGTGGTGACGATGTTCGTCACCCGCACGCCGCGGCGCGAGCGTCTGCGCTTCCTCGGCATGTGGCCGCTGCGCCCCGCGAAGCGGGTCGTCTGGATGACGGTGCTCGCCCTCTTCGCGCCGCTGCTCGTCACCGGGCTCTCCATCGCCGTCGCCGCGCTGTTCGGCTGGGTGCGCCTCGACCTCCTGCACTTCTCGGGGTTCGTCGAGGCGCAGGAGGCCGCGCTGCCGGCCGGCGTCGACCCGGGCGTGCTGCTGCCGCCCGGCGTGCTCATCGCGATCCAACTCGCCCTGTTCCCGATCCTCGCCGTGATCCCGAACTCCATCCTCGGTTTCGGCGAGGAGCTCGGCTGGCGCGGCTGGCTGCTGCCTGCGCTGCGGCCGCTCGGGATCTGGCCGGCGCTGCTCGTGAGCGGCGCGATCTGGGGCGTGTGGCACGCTCCGCTGACCCTGCTCGGTCACAACTACGGACTGTTCGACTGGCGCGGCGTCGCCCTCATGACCGTCAACTGCATGATCTGGGGTGTGGTGTTCGGGTGGCTGCGCTTGCGCTCGGGGTCGGTGTGGCCCGCCGCCATCGGGCACGGCGCCTTCAACGGCACGGGCGGCATGATCCTGTGGTTCATCGCTTCGGGGGAGGTCGAGACGCTGAACATGGCTCTCGCGAGCGTCGCGGGTGTCGCTGGGTGGATCGTGTTCGCCGTCATCATCGCGGTGCTCGCCCTCTCCGGCCAGCTGAAGCGTGAGCCGGAGCTCGCCCCGCGACGATAGCTACTCGGCTGCGGCCGGGGTTCGTCGTTGCAGACTCGGTACTAGGAGCGCTCGGGGAGCCACCAGTCCGGGCCGATCACCATGACCGAGCGCAGCACCTCGTCACGATCCGAGGAGCCGCTCAGCAGCCAGGCCTTGATCGCGCCGACGAGGCCGTGGGCGAAGAATCGGGAGACGATCGAGCGATCCACATCGGGCAGCGGCGGGTCGAGTCGGGCGCGGGTATCGAGATACTGCGCAATGGTCTCGGTGAAGAGATCGGCGAGCAGATTCGGCACCGTGCCGTCCTGCGGGGAGTGGACAGACAACTCGTACAGGCTGCGATGCCGGTCGATATGGTCGAGCACCTCGTTCACGCTGTCGCGGAGGAACTCGATGGGATCGCCCTCGTGCGAGCCGTGGCCGTCGATGAAGCGCTTGCGCGTCTCGTCGAGATCGAGCGTGAGTGCGGCGCCGAGAGCCTCCGCGGGGGTGGTGAAGTGCTTGTAGAAAGTGACGCGGTTGATCCCGGCCTCCGCCGCGAGTTCGGAGACGGTGATGCTGGGAACGGCCTTCTCCGTCGCGAGGTCGATGATGGCGCGATTCAGCGCGGCCCTGGTGCGGACGATTCTCGCGTCGGTCATACGACTACCTTAGCCGGCCGACCCCGAAGAAGTGTCTGAAACCTCCCGTGTCAATTGTGAAATGCGTTCGGCCGCCTCGGGATAGCGCTGCTGCAGTTCACGGCGTTCGCCGAGCTCGAAACCCTCCCAGGAGAACGGGGGCGCCATGGTGGTGCCGACGAGCGACCATGCGCCGAGAGATGAGGATCCCTGCATCACACCGGGCGGCACGACCGCCTGCGGCAGCTGACCGGCGTCGGGGTCGGGGCCGAGCAGGCGCTCTTCGGATCGGCCGTCGGGGTGCAGCAGCAGCAAGCGCAGCGGCGATCCCGCGTACCAGTGATAGACCTCGACGGAGTCGAGGGAGTGGAGCGCCGAGAAATCGGGGTCGGCGAGCAGATAGTAGATCGCGCTGGAGTGCTCGTCGAGGTGCATGCGGCGGAAGAGCCCGCCCTCGTGCTCGAGCGGCTCGAGGCCGAGTCGCTCGACCCAGCGCGCGGCCTCGGGCGGGAGCCGGGGATCCGCGTTCACGCGAGCGCCGCTTCCCGGGTCTTGCGGAACCGCTTGCTCATGAGCACGAGTACGAGCAGGGTGACCACGTAGGGTCCGGCGTCGGTGAGCTGCTGGGGCAGCCCGAACGACTGCAGACGGAACCCGATCGCGTCGGCGAAGCCGAACAGCAGGGCTGCGCCGAGCACGCCGACGGGATGCGCACGGGCGAGCATGACGGCCACGACCGCGATCCAGCCGCGGCCGGCCGACATGTTCTCGGTGAACTGCACGACGTTGCCGAGCGCGAGCTGCGCGCCGCCGAGGCCCGCGAGCGCGCCCGACGCGATGACCGCGCCCAGCTGGTACCGCTGCGGGTCGACGCCCATGGTCGCCGCCGCGAGGGGCCGCTCGCCGACGCCGCGCAGCCGCAGGCCGAGCGGGGTGCGGAAGAGCACGATCCACAGGGCGGGCACGAGCAGCAGCGCGAGGTAGCCGAGCGGGGTGAGCGCGAACAGCGCCCCGACCACGGGGATATCGGCGAGGATCGGGATCCGCCATACCGGGATGCCGTCGATACCCGGATCCTGGAACACGCCCTGCACGTCGAAGATCGCGACCAGCAGGAAGCTCGTCATGCCCACCGCGAGGATGTTCATGGCGATCGCCAGCACGATCGGGTCGCCCTTGCGGTAGACGGAGCCGTAGCCGAGGATCAGCGAGAACAGTGCGCCGGAGATCATTGCGACGACCACTCCGACGATCCAGTTGTGCGTGAAGAACGAGGCGGCGACCCCGCTGAACGCGCCGACGAGGATCATGCCCTCGAGGCCGATGTTGAAGATGCCGACGCGCTCGGCGAGCATGCCGCCGAGGGCCGCCAGCAGGATCGGGATCAGCGAGCGCAGCACCGACGAGAAGAGATCCTGATCGAACAGGTCGAGGAAGTTCATCGTGCCGACTCCTTCTCGTCTGCGGGGGTGCCGGCGTCTGCCGAGTCGGCGGTGCCGGTAAGCGCCGGCTGCGGTTCGCCCGGCTGCGGGAGGGGCGGGGGAGCGCCGGTCGCGGCTTCGGCCTCCGGGGCGCGCCCCCGGCGCCGGAAGCGGGGCAGCGCGACCCGGAACGCGAGCAGGATGATGACGAGCGCCTGGATGACGGCCGCGATCTGCGGCGACAGGCTGAGCTCGCGGCCCATCGCGTCGCTGCCGACCATGATCGCGGCGAAGAAGGTGCCCGCGACCACGATGCCGACGGGCCGGTACAGGGCGAGCAGCGTGACGAGCAGCGCGGTCCAGGCGTAGTTGGTCTGCACGAAGTAGCCCTCGATGAGGCGCGTGTTGGGTGCGCCGATCACGAGCATGAGGCCGAACAGGCCGGCGAGGCCGCCCGAGAGCGTCATGGTGCGCAGCACGAGGGGGCCGGGCTTCACGCCGCCGTAGCGCACGAATTCGGCGTTCTGGCCGCTGAGCCCTGACTCGAAGCCGTAGCGTGTGCGGCGGTTCATGAAGATCGTGGCGACGACCACGAGGATCAGCACGATCAGCGACCAGTTGACGCCGGTCAGCACCATGGTCACCGGGTTCGTCGGGCCCAGGCTGTTGCGCAGGGTCTCGGCGAAGCCCGAATCCCGGCCCACGATCATCGACAGCTGCACCTCGGGCCTGACCTGCTCGCTGGCCACCTGATCCGAGCTCGACTCGTCGAGGCGGTAGCGGATCAGCCACGACGAGAAGTAGCGCGCCGGGTAATTGAGCAGCAGGGTGGAGAGCAGGATCGGCACGCCGAGCAGGTTCTGCAGCACGGCCGCGATGAGACCCCAGGCGGCGCCCACGGCGATCGCGGTGATCACGGCGAGCAGCAGCACGAGCGGGCCGGGACCGGGCACGTAGATGGCCACGATGCCGCCCGCGAGGGCGCCGAGGCCGGCCTGCCCCTCGGTGCCGAGGTTGAGCACGCCGGCGCGGAACGCGATCCCGATCGCGATGCCGATGCCGATGATGGGCACGGCCCGCTGCAGGGTGTTGGCGAGACCTGGGCCGGTGCCGAAGGACCCCTGCAGCATCGCCGCGTAGCCGCTGAGCGGGTCGACGCCGGCGATCAGCATGAAGCAGGCTCCGATGAGGAAGGCCAGCACGATCGAGACGGGGATCGGCCCCGCGAGCCAGCGGCCGAGTTTCTGCAGAGCGCTCACAGCGCGGTTCCCTTCTCGTTGAGCGCCGAGCCCGTGGCTGCGGGCGTCGAGCTCGTCGCGCCCGCCGCGGCGCCCAGGGCCGCGGCGAAGGCGCCGGGCCGGTGCCGCTCCTCGGGCTCGTGCCCGGCCATGTAGAGGCCGAGCAGCGCCTCGTTCGCCTCGGACTTCGGCACCTCGGCCACGATCCGCCCCTCGAACATCACGAGGATGCGCGACGACAGCGACATGATCTCGCTGAGCTCGGCGGAGATCAGCAGCAGCGCCCCGCCAGCGTCGCGGTACTCGCAGAGTTCGCGGTGGATCGCCTCGATCGCCCCGATGTCGACGCCGCGCGTGGGCTGCTCGGCGATGAGCAGCGGCGAGCGGTAGTCGAGCTCGCGGGCCACGACCACCTTCTGCAGGTTGCCGCCCGAGAGCGTGCCGACGGGAGTGGCGGGCCCCGCGATCTTCACGCCGAAACGCTGGATGAGCCGCTTCGCGTGGTCGAGCATGGCGCCGCGCGACAGCAGCCCGCGCTGCAGCAGCGGGGCGCGGCGGTGGTGGCCGAGGGCTAGGTTGTCGATCGCGTCGGCGGTGCCGGCGCTGCCGACCGCGTGGCGATCCTCGGGGATGTAGGCGATGCCGCCGTCGCGCCGCTGGGCGATGGTCGCGCGGCTGAGGTCGGATCCCGCCACTGTCACGGTGCCCGCGCCGACCTGGCGCATGCCGATGATCGCCTCGGCGAGCTCGACCTGGCCGTTGCCGGCGACGCCTGCGATGCCGACGACCTCGCCCGCGCGCACGAACAGCTCGGCCTCGGAGACGGCGGGACGCTCGCCGGCTCCCGGCACGGTCAGGCCGCGCACGTCGAGCACGACGTCGCCCGGGGTATGCGCGGGCGGTGGCGTGGTGAGGTCGACGTCGCGGCCCGTCATGTGCCGCGTGATCTCGGCGGGGGAGCTCTCGGCGGTGACGAGCTGGGCGACGTTGCGGCCGTCGCGCAGCACCGTGACGCGGTCCGAGATGGCCATGACCTCGTTCAGCTTGTGCGTGATGATGATGATCGTGCGGCCGTCGGCCTTGAGGGCGCGCAGCACGTCGAAGAGGCGCTCGGTCTCCTGCGGGGTGAGCACGGCGGTGGGCTCGTCGAGGATGAGGACGCGGGCCTCGCGGTAGAGGGCCTTCACGATCTCGACGCGCTGCAGCACGCCGACCGGCACCGAGTCGACCCGGGCATCGGGATCGAGCGAGAGGCCGTAGCGTTCGGCGATCTCGGCCACCTGGCGGCTCGCGGCCCGGCGGTCGATGAGGCCGCGCCTCGTGGGCTCGGCGCGGAACACCACGTTCTCGGCGATCGTGAGCGAGGGGAAGAGCTTGAACGACTGGAAGACCATGCCGATCCCGGCATCGATCGCATCGAGTGGGGAAGACAGGGTGCGGCGCTCGCCGCGGATGAGGATCTCGCCCTCGTCGGGCTGGTAGACGCCTGCGAGCATCGACATCAGGATCGACTTGCCCGCGCCGTTCTCGCCCATGAGGGCGTGGATCTCGCCGGCCTCGACCTCGAAGTCGACGTTGTCGTCGGCGAGCACGCCGGGAAACCGCTTGGTGATGCCGCGCATCGAGATCTCGGCGACCAACATCAGCTCCTTCGGGTCGGTGGTGTGGGGAGGTGCGAGGATCCCGAGCTCCTCCCACCTCGCGCAGGATGACGAATCCGAGCCGTCATCCTGCGCGAGCGGAGCGAGTCGCAGGATCCCGTGGGGCCTTACGCGGTGGGGTCCTTGACCTCGATCTTGCCGCTGACGATGTCGTCGCGCACCTGCGTGACCTGCTCGAGCACCTCGGGGTTCTCCATCACGGTGCACTGCGAGTCGGCGGCGTCCTCGGTGAGGCTGACGATGTTCATGCCCTCCTCCTTGAGGCCGAACGAGGTGGTCGCCTCGGCCGAGCTCTTGCCGTCCATGATCTCGCCGACCAGGGTCTCGACGACCTTGTCGACCGCCTTGATGGTGCCGTCGACCACGAAGCCGGGGGCCATCGGGCACTGGTTGGCGTCGACGCCGTAGGCCGAGAAGCCCTGCTCGGCTGCGGCTTCCATGATGCCGCCGTTCGACGCCGCGCCCACGGCGAAGACCTGATCGACGCCGGTGCCGGCGAACGCGATCGCCTGCTCCTTGGCGCGGGCCGTGTCGGCGAACGGGTTGTCGCCGCCGATCACCTGCGGGGCGACCGTGTCGACCTCGGCGTTGACGCTCTTCGCGCCCTCGGCGAAGCCCTCGGAGTACTTCTTGAGCAGCGGGTTGTCGACCGAGATGATCGAGCCGACCTTGTTCGCCTCGGTCAGCAGGCCGGCCTCGACGCCGAGCAGGTACGAGGGCTCCTGCTCGCGGAAGGTCGCCTGGTAGAGGTTCTCGGGGGCGCCCTCGACGAAGGTGTCGATGAGCACGAACTTCTGCTGCGGGTTCTGCTCGGCGAGCTCCGCGGCGATGTCGCCGAACTGGAAGCCGAGCATCACGATGACCTCGGGGGCCTCGGCGATCGCGGCCTCGAGGTTGGAGCGGCGCTGCGCGTCGTCCTTCGACTCGAAGGTCTTGGCCTCGCCCTCGAACTCCTCGGCCACCTTGTCGATGCCGACCTTGCCCGACTTGAGGAACTCGTTCTGACCGATCGGGTCGCTCGTGATGTAGATGAACGAGGGGCCCTCGGCGCCGGCGTCGGTATTGCCGCCGTCGGCGTTACCGCCGCCGGAGCAGGAGGTGAGCAGAAGCGCAGCCGATGCGGCTCCCGCGATCAGGGCCGCGCGGGCGCGACGCTTGGTGAAGAACATTGATGATCCTTTCGAATGGGTGGATGAAGCCGCGCCGGTGGGCGAGCCCCTCACAGCGATACAGCTTAGGCGCGCAGATCCTCGAGCGGGACACCGGCGAGGGTGTCGCCCCTCCCCGGCAGGATCACGCGACGCTCGGTCACGATGGCGGTGATGAGTTCGCGGGGTGTGACGTCGAAGGCGGGATTGACCGCGCCGATGCCCTCCGGAGCGGTGCGGGTGCCGCCGAAACCCGCGACCTCTGCGGCGCCGCGATCCTCGATCTCGATGTCGGCACCGCTCGCCGTCGACATGTCGATCGTCGATTCGGGCGCGACGACGATGAACGGCACACCGGCGTGCTGCGCTGCGAGCGCGAGGGAGAACGAGCCGATCTTGTTGGCGGTGTCGCCGTTCGCTGCGATCCGATCCGCTCCGATGAATACGGCGTCGGCGATGCCCCGCGACAGCAGGAAGGGCCCCGCCGAGTCGATGAGCAGGCGGAACGGCGCCTCCATGCGCTGCAGCTCCCAAGCGGTGAGGCGGGCTCCCTGCAGCAGCGGGCGCGTCTCGAGCGGGAACGCCTCTTCGAGCGACCCCTGCTCGAGGAGGGTCTGGATCACTCCGAGCGCGGTGCCGCGCTCGACCGTGGCGAGGCTGCCCGTGTTGCAGATGGTCATCACCCGCACACGATCCTTGCCGGTGAGTTCGCGGGTCAGATCCGCGCCCCGCAGACCCATCGAGACACAGGCGGCGATGTCCTCGTCGCGAATCGCGAGTGCCTCCTCGAGGATCGCCTCCGCGCCGTCTTCGAGACGCGTGAGCGCGCGATCCACACCCCACGAGAGGTTCACCGCGGTCGGCCTCGCCTCGCGCAGCAGCTTCGCCTGGCGACGCACCTCGTCGCGATCCAGTTCTGCGTCCCCGCACGCAGCGGCGACGCTCGCGGCGATGAGCGCTGTTCCCATCGCTCCGGCGACGCCGAGCGCCGGGGCGCCGCGAACCGCGAGCCGCTGGATATCGTCGATGAGCTCGGGGAGCTCGGTGACCCGCAGCACCTCGATGCGGTGCGGCAGCAGGGTCTGGTCGATCAGTTCGATGGCTCCGTCGACCCAGTCGATCGTTCGCAAGCGGTGCCCCCTATGTACGTATGAATGGCTGCACTCCAGGATACCGTCACAGCTCCGCTGATGGGTTCACGAGTCGGTCACGAGGTGTTCACGGATGAACGCGCGTGTCACTAGCGGTTCCCCGGGTGGGCGGCGTAGCGTGTGAAGCGTCGGGCAGGGTGCCCGACCGAGGGAGGCCCGCCGGCACCGCTCGGAGTGTCGACCTCGCTGAAACGGGGCAGCCGCCCCGGAGCAGAGGAGCCATCGTGGCCGAATTCCAGCACCCCGCAACCGCCCCGCTCACTCAGACGGGGAACGAGCAGGCGCAGCCATCCGGTGCGCACGACGATCTCGCCGCCGCGAGGCAAGCGCAGCGCAGCTACGTGCTCGACACCTCGGTGCTGCTGAGCGATCCGTCGGCGCTCTTCCGCTTCGCCGAGCACTCCGTCGTGCTGCCCGTGGTGGTCGTCATCGAACTCGAGAAGAAGCGCCACGATCCCGAACTCGGCTACTTCGCACGCCGCGCGCTGCGCATCCTCGACGAACTGCGGGAGAAGCACCTGCGCCTCGACTTCCCGGTACCCGTCGGCGAGGCCGGCGGCACGCTGCGCGTCGAACTCAACCACTCCAGCGTCGACGGGCTGCCGAGCGGCATGCGCCTGGGCGACAACGACACCCGCATCCTTGCGGTCGCCCAGAACCTCGCGAGCGAGGGGCTCGAAGTCACGGTCGTCTCGAAGGATCTGCCGATGCGCCTCAAGGCCGCAGCCCTCGGGCTCGGCTCGGAGGAGTACCGGGCCGAGCAGGCGCACGACGACGCCTACACGGGCACCGCGGCCGTCGACCTCGACGAGGAGCGGATGTGCGAGCTCTGGGACGAGGGGCGTCTCGACGGGGTCGGCGAGGTCGAGGGGATTCCGCGCGGTACCGGTCTGGTGCTCACCTCGCCCCGTGGCTCGGCGCTCGGACGCATCGACGGGTCGGGCTCGTTGCGGCTCGTGCGCGGCGACCGCGAGGTGTTCGGGATCACCGGTCGCAGCGCCGAGCAGCGACTGGCGATCGACCTGCTGCTCGACCCTGGCTTCGGCATCGTCTCGCTCGGGGGCAACGCGGGCACGGGCAAGTCGGCGCTCGCGCTCGCCGCAGGGCTCGAGGCGGTGCTCGAGCGGCGGCAGCACCGCAAGATCATGGTGTTCAGGCCCCTGTACGCGGTCGGCGGGCAGGAGCTGGGTTATCTGCCGGGGGACCGCGAGGAGAAGATGGGGCCGTGGGCGCAGGCCGTCTTCGACACGCTCGGATCGATCGTCTCCGAGAACGTGCTCGACGAGGTGATCGCCCGTGACCTGATCGAGGTGCTGCCCCTCACGCACATCCGCGGACGCTCGCTGCACGACGCCTTCGTGATCGTCGACGAGGCGCAATCGCTCGAGCGGGGCGTGCTGCTCACGATGCTGTCGAGGATCGGCCAGAACTCGCGGGTGGTGCTCACGCACGATGTCGCGCAGCGCGACAACCTGAGGGTGGGACGGTACGACGGCATCGCCGCGGTGATCGAGAAGCTCAAGGGGCACCCGCTCTTCGGTCACGTCACGCTCACCCGCTCCGAACGCAGCGAGATCGCGGCGCTCGTCACAGAGCTGCTCGACACGCCCTGAGTCAGTGCCGCCGCATCCACCGCTCGACGCGCGGCTCGACGAGCGGCCAGAACGCGTCGGCCCAGACCTCGTAGCCGCGATCGTTCGGGTGGAATGCGTCCTCGGCGAACTCGGTCAGGATCCCCCTGATGCCCCGCTCCCGGGTCGCACGGTAGACGGGGGCGATCTCGTGCCCGCGCGGCTCGGCCACGGCGTGCAGGATCAGATTCGCCTCTCGCACCGCACCCTCCCTCCAGGGGAGATGGAACGAGGGGATCTCCCCGACGATGGTGCGCTTCGGCAGACCGTCGAGGATCCGGCTCAGATTGCGGTGGAAGGCCACCGGATCCCACGCGGCGATGTCGTTCGCACCGATGGCCAGCGTCACGAGGTCGGGATGCTTCTTCAGCGGGTTCACGGTGCGCGGCAGCTGATCCCGGGCGCACAGGAAGCTCGTCGCCCCCGACACTCCGAGGTTGGTGACGTGCACGGGCTCGCCGATCCTGGCCTCGATGCGGTCGGTGATCTGCCCGACATAGCTGCGGCCCGGACTGCTCGCGCCGATCCCCTGCGCCGTCGAATCGCCGATGGCGAGGTAGATGAACCGCCCGGGCACCCTGCGGCGCTCCCGCCACCAGGCAGCTGTGACCGGCTGCATGTCGGAGAGCGCCCACATGGGTCGTTCGGCCCGCTCCAGCCACGCCTTGCGGCCGAGGCGACGGGCGAGCCAGGCCTGCGTCGACAGCGAGATCGCCTGCAGGCCCTGCAGCGGGGGAACGCCTGGCATCATCCCTCCAGAGTAGCGGGAGCTCCGGTGCGCACGCGGATCCTGCCCGCGCGATAGTACGCCCCCTTAGCGAGCGCGCCTCCGAGCGCACGCAGAATCTCTCCCTAGGGTGGGAGGCGAGACCATGAACACCACAGAGATTGAAGCAACCGAGAGGGGTTGATCGATCATGTCGGCGATCGTCGCTGCACATGGACCATTCGACGGGCAACTGGGGCTCCGCATGCTGCAGCGCATGCGGCATCGGGGGAGCGACGGACTCGGGCACCGCAGCGGCGAGGGCTGGTGGCTCGGCACGCAGCGGCTGGCGATCATGGATCCCGGACCCGACGCGGAGCCGCTGACCGGGATCTCCGATGGCGCCGGCGAGCTCTGGCTCGCCGGCGACGGTGAGATCTACAACCACCGTCGTATCCGGGAGCGGCTGGGAACCTCGGTCGGCGGATCCGACTTCGAGGCCGTGCTGCAGCTCGTACGCCGGCGCGGCGCTGCGGCCTTCGAGTCGCTCTGGGGCGCCTTCGCACTCGTCGTCGCGGGCGACGGCATCGCCGGTGCCGACGAGAATGCAGGCACAGGGGAGGGGGCGAGCGTCGGCGAGAGCGCGGACACGGACGGCTTCTTCGCCGTCACGCGGGACGTATTCGGGATCGCGCCGCTGTACTGGGCGCAGCGCGAGGGCACCGTGCTCTTCGCCTCAGAACTCAAGGCCTTCGACGATGACTGGCGCGGACTCGTCGAGCCGTTCCCGCCGGGCCACGTCTGGACGCCGCAGACCGGCCTCGTCGCGGGGCCCGAGCAGCCCAGCATGGGCCCGGTGCTGCTGAAGAGCCGGGATCCTCGCGAGGAGCCGCCCGCGTGGGTCTTCGCCGCGCTGCGCGAGACCCTCGTGCGCGCCGTCGAGCAGAGCCTCGACGCGAGCGCGCCCGTCGGCGTGCTGCTCTCCGGCGGCGTCGACTCGAGCATCGTCACGGCGATCGCCGCGAAGCTCATGCGCGAGCGCGGCAAGACACTGCCGAGCTTCGCGGTGGGCATGGAGGGGAGCCGCGATCTCGCCGCCGCGCGACTCGTCGCCGAGCACACCGGCACCGAGCACCACGAGCTCGTCTACACGGCGGAGGAGGCCATCGCCCTCGTGCCGCAGGTGGTCTCCGAACTCGAGTCCTTCGACCCGACGCTCGTGCACAGCGCGGTGCCGCACCACTTCGTCGCGGCGCTCGCCGCCGAACGGGTGAAAGTGGTGCTCGCCGGGGAGGGGGCCGACGAGCTGTTCGCCGGTTACAGCCATTTCGGGAGGCACGAGAGCGGCGACCGACTGCACGAGGAGCTGCTCGAGACCATCGCCGGTATGCACATCGGCGGCTTGCAGCGCGTCGATCGTGTCGCCGCGGCGCACGGGATCGAACCGCGCATGCCTTTCCTCGACCTCGACTTCGTAGAGCTGGCGATGGCGCTACCGCCGGAGTGGAAGCTGCTGCGCGACGAGCGCCCGGCCAAGTGGCTCCTGCGCCGCGCCTTCGACGGCTGGCTGCCCGACGAGGTGCTGTGGCGCCGCAAGGAGCAGTTCGGCCAGGGCACCGGCATGAACGTCGTGCTGCGCGAGCACTACGGGGCGAGTTGCTCCGAGGAGGATCTGGCGCGCGAGGGAGCCCTGGTCGATCCGCCGTTGCGGACCAGGGAAGAGCTCGCCTACTACCGGATGTTCGTGGCGGCGCTCACAGGGATCGATGCCGAGCGCAACGTCGGCCGCTTCGTGGAGGCCTGACGGGGTGCGGGCCGGGGGCGGATCCGCCCGGCCCGCACCGCCGATCAACCGATGAAGCCCTGCTCCTGCAGCCACTCCTCAGCCACGTCGCGGGGATCCTCGCCGTCGTTGTCGACCTGGCCGTTGAGCGTCGCCATCACCTCGTTGGTGAGTTCCTCGCTCACCGGGGCGAGCAATTCGGCGATCGCGGGGTACTCGTCGAGGACGTCCTGGCGAAGAGTCACGGCTCCGGCGTATTCCACGAAGAACCCGCGGTCGTCTTCGAGGACCACGAGGTCGTTGGTGATGTTGCGCGCATCCGTCGTCGTGACCTCTCCGAAAGCGCACCCCTCGTTGATCTGGGTGTAGACGAGGTTGAGGTCGACCTCGACGAGCGGATCGAACTTCACGCCGTAGGCCTCTTCGAGACCGGGGAGCCCGTCGTCGCGGTTGATGAACTCGCTTGCGGCGCAGATGCCCGCATCATCCGGGTTCTGCTGCATGTATTCGGCCATGTCCGAGAGCGTCGCGATGTCGTTCTCCTCGGCGAAGTCTCGACCTGTCGCGATGGCGTAGCTGTTCTCGAAGTTCGCCTGGTCGAGCCAGGCGACGCCGTTCGCGGCGTCCTCCTCCGCGACGGCGGCGAACAGGTCGTCCGGCACGTCTTCCGCCGTGTGACCGAAGTAGTTCACCCAGGCGGTGCCGGTGTACTCCCAGTAGAGGTCGATCTCGCCCGACACCAGGGCCTCGCGCACGGTGGCGCTGCCGGAGATGCCCGTCTGGTCCGTCACGTCGGCACCGGCGTTCTCGAGGACCTCGGCGGCGATGTAGCCGAGGACGATCGATTCGGTGAACTCCTTCGAACCGACCGTGATGGATGCGCCCGACAGCTCGCCCTCCCCGGAGCCGCCGGTATCGCCGGAGCAGGCCGAGAGACCGAGTGCGAGGGTCATGCCGCCCGCGATGAGTAGATTTCGTGCAGTCTTCCGAGTGTTCATCTTCTTCTCCCCTTCAGGTGATTGCGGTCGGATGATGACAGGTGCGTGATGTCCTCCTTTCATGCAGAAGGGCGTCGATCGAGTGCGGTGCACCCGATCGACGCCCTCAGCGCGATCTCATGGTTTTCAGCCGATGAAGCCCTGCTCCTGCAGCCACTCCTCAGCCACGTCGCGGGGATCCTCGCCGTCGTTGTCGACCTGGCCGTTGAGCTCGGTCATGACCTCGTTCGTCAGCGCCTCGCTGATCGGAGCCATGATCTCGGCGATGGCGGGGTACTCGTCGAGCGTCTCCTGGCGGAGCGAGACGAGGCCTGCGTACTCCACGAAGAACTTCTGGTCGTCTTCGAGCACGGTGAGATCGTTCGAGATGATGCGGGCGTCGGTCGAGAAGACCTCGCCGACGGTGCACGACTCGCCGACCTGCGTGTAGATGAGGTTGAGGTCGAGCTCCACGGGTGACCCGAAGTCGATGCCGTACGCCTCCTCGATGCCGGGGAGCCCGTCGTCGCGGTTGATGAACTCGCTCGCGGCGCAGATCGTGGCGTCCTTCGGGTTCTCCGCGAGGTAGTCCGAGAGGTCGGTCATCGAGGCGAGGTCGTTCTTCTCCGCGAAGTCGCTCTTCACCGCGATGCGGTAGGAGTTCTCGAAGGGGGCCGGCTCGAGCCAGGCGATGCCGTTCGCCGCGTCGGCCTCGGCCACCGCGGCGTAGAGATCCTCGGGCAGATTCTCGGAGGTGTTGCCGAGGATGTTGATCCACGCGGTTCCGGTGTAATCCCAGTAGAGGTCGATCTCACCGCTCTCGAGGGCCTCGCGCACGGTCGCGCTGCCCGAGATACCGGTCTGGTCGGTCACATCGGCGCCGGCGTTCTCGAGCGCGAGGATCGTGATCTGGCCGAGGATGTGCGACTCGGTGAACTCCTTCGAGCCGACGGTGAGCGAGGCGCCGTCGAGCTCGTCGCTCGTCGAGCCGCCGCCCGAGCCGCCGTTGCCGTTGCCACCGGAGCAGCCGGTGAGTGCGAGCGCGACTCCGAGGCCTGCGGCCGCGAGCGCGGTTGCCTTGCGCATTCTCTTCATGGTGTTCCCCTTTTGGTTGTTTCTTGGACTCGGTGGTGCTCGACGTGATCGGGCGCTGGGCGCCGCACCGGAGCGCCTCTCCCCGGACTCAGAGGCCGCGCGGCGTGAGCAGGTCTTCGATGATGCCCGAGATGTAGTCGACCGCGAGCGCGAGCACCGCGGTGATCACGGCGCCCGTGATCTGCACGATCACGCGGTTGGTCGAGAGTCCCGCGACGATGATGTCGCCGAGACCGCCCGCGTTGATGTAGGTCGCGAGCGTCGCGGTGCCGACGTTGATGACGAGGGCCGTGCGCACGCCGGCGAGGATCACGGGCACCGCGAGCGGGAGCTCGATCCGGCGCAGCACCGTGAGCCGCGACATGCCCATCCCGCGACCCGCCTCGAGCACCGAGCGGTCGACCTGCTCGAGGCCGACGATGGTGTTGAGCAGCACGGGCACGATCGCGTACAGCACGAGGCCGACGATCGCCGCCTCGAACCCGATGAACAGGAACGCGACCGCGAGCAGCACGAGAATCGCGATGGTCGGCACGGCCTGACCCAGCGTGAGCAGTGTGATCAGGTAGGGCCGGAATGAGCGCGTGAAACGACGGCTGAGCAGCACGCCGAGCGGCACCGCGATGAGGAGCGTGAAGAACGTCGATACCGCGGCGAGCAGGATGTGCTGCCAGAGCGCGGAGGACAGCCGCGAGGGGGCAAGCGCGCGGGCCTCGATCGTGTCGAGATCCTGACTCGACACGTAGAGGAAGAGTGCGAGGCACACCGCCGCGAGCACGAGCGGCATCGTGAGATACCGCGTCCAGCTGCGGCGCTCCGGGCGCGGCGCGGCCGTCGCCGGGGCGAGATCGGGTGTCGCGATCGCGGTGCTCATCGCGCGCTCCGCGGTTCGGGATCGGCGGGCTGGGCGGGATCGCCCGGTCGCACGGTCTCCATGGAACCGCTCTGCAGATCCGAGCGGAGATCCTCGACCGCGGCGTTGCGCATCTCGCGGATCGCATCGTGGATCTGCTCGAAGTCGGCGACGCCCTGGTAGCGTCCGTCGTTATCGGTCACCGCGATCGCGCTGTAGCGCGCCGTGATGAGCTCATTGAGCACGTCTGCGAGCGTGGCGCGCGGCGATACGGTCTGCTCAGCCGAGACTCCGAGCCCCGCGACGGAGGCAGCTGTCGCGCGCCGCAGGTCGCGGCCCGTGACCCAGCGGTGCGGGTGGCCGGCCTCGTCGAGCACGAGCAGTGCGCTCTCCGGCACCGCGCGCAGCGTCTCGAGCGCCCGCTCGATGGTCGTGTCCTGCCCGATGGTGGGCCACTCGCGCAGTGAGATCTCCGAGACCCTGGTGAGGTTCAGCCGCTTGAGCGATGCGCCGCGGCCCACGAAGTCGACCACGAAGTCGTTCGCCGGAGAGGTGAGGATCTGCTCTGGGGTGTCGTACTGGGCGATGCGCGACCCCTCTTGCAGGATCGCGATCCGGTCGCCGAGCTTGATCGCCTCGTCGATGTCGTGGGTGACGAACACGATCGTCTTGTGCATCTCGGCCTGAAGCCTCAGCAGCTCGTTCTGCAGGCGGTCGCGGGTGATCGGGTCGATCGCGCCGAAGGGCTCGTCCATGAGCAGCACATCGGGGTCGGCGCCGAGCGCGCGAGCGACGCCGATGCGCTGCTGCTGACCGCCCGAGAGCTGCTTGGGGTAGCGATCCCGGTACTCCTCCGGCGGCATGCCCACCATGGTGAGCAGCTCGTCCACGCGGGCGCGGATCCGATCCTTCTTCCAACCCAGCAGCCGCGGCACGGTCGCGATGTTGTCGCCGATCGTCATGTGCGGGAAGAGGCCGATCTGCTGGATCACATAGCCGATGCGTCGGCGCAGCTGATCCGGGTCGCTCTTCGTGACGTCCTCGCCGTCGAGCAGGATCCTGCCTTCGGTCGGTTCGATGATGCGGTTGATCATCTTCATCGTGGTCGTCTTGCCGCAGCCCGAGGGGCCGACGAAGACGACGATCTCGCCGCGGCGGATGTCGAGATCCAGCCGCTGGACGGCGTCTCGCTGCTGACCCGGGTAGCGCTTGGTGATGCCCTCGAGACGGATCATCACATCGTCGCTGCCGCCGCTCTGAGTGTTGTTCTCGGTGTTCTCGCTCATCGGATTCCTTTTGACGTTGTGAGGCGGCGCACGACGTAGAAGAGCACGTCGAACAGGATCGCGAGTACGACGACCCCGAGCGTTCCCGCCAGTACGAGGTTGACCGCGACGGGGGTGCCCACGCGGGCCAGGCCGGTGAAGATGAACTCGCCGTAGCCGGGGCCGTTGACGATGGCGCCGATCGCGGCGATGCTCAGCAGCGTGAGCGTGGTCACGCGGATGCCCGTGATGATGACCGGCCACGCGAGCGGCAGTTCGATGCGGAACAGGCGCTGCCAGCGGTTCAGACCGACGCCGCGAGCCGACTCGATGACGGCGGCGGGAACGCTCTGGAGACCCGCGACCGTGTTGCGGATGATCGGCATGAGGCCGTACATCGTGAGCGCCACGACCACCGGGCGCGGACCGAGGCCGAGCGGTCCGAGCAGCAGGATGAACAGCGCGAACGACGGGATCGTGAGCATGGCCCCGGTGAGGGAGAGCACGAAGTTCCGAGCCCGCTCGTTGCGGTAGGTGGCGAAGCCGAGGGCGATCCCGATGACGGAAGCGAGGATGACCGACACCCCGACGACAGCGGCATGCCCGATGCCCATCTCGAGCATGTCGTCACTGCGCTTGACGAGGAATTCGACGAAATCGATCGCATACTCCTATGGCTATATCGGACGTGGTTCGCATGCGGCTGCGTTCCTGCAGCCGCTTCCCAGAATAGGAGAAACAGCCGGAGTAGTCACATCGAGGCGCCGGGATCAGTCGCGAGAACGGGGTGTCTGCGCGCTTCCCGAGACGTCCATCCTGAAGTACGCATCTCTCGCGAGCGCGCGCCAGAGCTGCACCGCCAGGCGCGGATCGGAGGTCTCGAGAGCCTCGATCGCGTCCGCTCCGAGCACCATGAGCTCGACCGGCCCGTCGGCCTTCGCCGTGGTCTCCTGGCGATCGTCATCGCCCAGCGCGAGATCGCCGAAGGTCATGCCCGCGCTCAGCGTGCTCACCTTGACCCTGTTGCCGTCGAGGTCCGATCCGATGATGTCGATGGATCCCGAGAGGATGAAGAACACGCCGCCGAACCGCTGGCCGACGCGACGCACGATCTCACCGTCGGTGAAGGTGCGGCGATCCATGAGCGAGGCGATGGCGCGGATGTCGGCGGGATCGAGCATCGAGAGCGCGGGAGACGCGATGACGGGCACCTCCTCAGGCGAGGACCCGGGCGCTCCATAACGATCGAGCAACGCTTCTTCGCAGCGGGCGATCGCCTCGTCCGTCGACTCGAATCGCGCGGCGTCGTCCGCCGGGAAGACCGCTTCGAGCACGTGGTCGGGGTCGACGAGCATGATGCGCCTGCCCTCGGTCTCGAACCGCTCGCGCACGCGGGTGAACATCTCGGTCGCAAGGTGACTCGCCTCGTCGACGCCGCTGACGTCGACCACGACGCTCTCGACCTCATCGTCGAGCCCGCTGAGCTCGCGCATCACCGACTCGGTGCCGGCGAAGTAGAGGTCGCCGGCGAGACTCACGACGCGCGCGCGATGTCCGTGCTCGGCCAGCGTGGCGACCGCCTCCTCGGTGCGCCTGACGCTCGATGGCTCGCGGTCGACGGACTCGTTCGAGCGGATCGCCGACTGGCCCACCCGGGCCGATCGCACGAAGTGCATCTCCATGTCGTGCGAGATCCGCCGGCACGCCGCGACGCCCCGCACGCTGTTGCCGTGCTGGTCGAGCGGCGGGGAGAAGACCGCGAGGCCCGCCTGGCCGGGCAGCACCGCGATGATCCCGCCGCCCACACCCGACTTCGCGGGCATGCCGACGCGCACCACCCAGTCGCCCGCGTCGTCGTACATCCCCGAGGTGAGCATGACCGACAGCACCCGCTCCACGGCGTCGAGGGTCAGCGCCTCCACGCCCGTGACCGGGTTCGTGCCGCCGTTGGCGAGGGTCGCCGCCATGACCGCGAGATCGCGGCACGTCACCTGCACCGAGCACTGGCGAAGGTAGGTCTCGAGCGCCCGCGTGGGATCGCCGTCGATGACGCCGGCCGAGCTCAGCAGATAGGAGAGGCCGTGGTTGCGGTCGCTGTGCGCGCGCTCGGCGCGGTAGACGCGGCCGTTGCTGCGCAGCTGACGCCCCGCGTACAGCGAGTAGTGATCCTCGATGCGCTTGATGGCGGATCTGCCGCCGGAGCCCTTGATGAGCGACGAGACCGCGAGCGCGCCCGCGTTGATCATCGCGTTGGCGGGCCGCCCCGTCGACTCGCTGAGCGAGAACTCGTGGAACGGATCGCCCGACGGCTCGACGTCCACCTTGGCGTCGACGGCCTCGCTGCCGAGCTCGGTGAGGGCGAGACCGTAGCTCAGCGGCTTCGAGAGCGACTGCAGCGAGAACTGCTTCGAGGTGGTGCCGACCTCGTAGACGTAGCCGTCGACCGTGGCGAGGGCGATGCCGAAGTCGTCGGGATCGATCGCGGTGTCGGAGGGGCCGATGAGGTACGGGATCCCGTCGCGCAGCCGGCTCAGGTCGGTGTGCACGCCGCGAAGGTAGCTCAGGATCGGTGATTCCATACGCGCGAGTTTAGAGGTTGTGCGCGAGCTGCTCCGTCATCCTGCGCGAGCGCGCGAGTCGGCCTCGAAGTACCGAGCCGGCCTGCGATTCGTGTGAATCACAGGCCGGCTCGGTAGGAGTGGGCCGTTTCGATCCGATGGCGCGGAAGCGACGAGTGCGGCTACGCGGCGGTCGTCACTTGGCGACGCCGGGGTGGGTCATTGACAGCAGATCGAGGGCCTTGTCGAGGTCGGCCTCCGAGACCTCGCCGCGCTCCACGTAACCGAGGTCGACGACGGCCTCGCGCACCGTGATGCCCTTGGCGACCGAGTGCTTCGCGATCTTCGCGGCGGCCTCGTAGCCGATGAGGCGGTTGAGCGGGGTGACCGTCGACGGGCTCATGCCCGCGAGCGCGGCTGCGCGGTCGAGATTCGCCTCGAGACCCTTGACGGTCTTATCGGCGAGCACGCGCGAGGCGTTCGAGAGGAGGCGGATCGACTCGAGCAGCGCGGTGCCCATGACCGGGATCTGCACGTTGAGCTCGAAGGCGCCCGACGCACCGGCCCACGCGATGGTCGCGTCGTTGCCGATCACCCGCGCGCACACCATGAGCACGGCCTCGGGCACGACGGGGTTCACCTTGCCGGGCATGATCGAGGAGCCCGGCTGCAGATCGGGGATGTGCAGCTCGGCGAGGCCGGTGTTGGGGCCCGAACCCATCCAGCGGATGTCGTTGTTGATCTTCGTGAGCGACACGGCGATGGTGCGCAGAGCGCCCGATGCCTCCACCAGGCCGTCGCGGTTGGCCTGCGCCTCGAAGTGGTTGCGGGCCTCGGTGATCGGCAGGCCGCTCGAGGCGGCGATCTCGGCGATGACCTTCTCGGGGAAGCCGAGCGGGGTGTTGATGCCGGTGCCGACGGCGGTGCCGCCCTGGGGCACCTCGGCGACGCGGGGGAGGGCCGCCTCGACGCGTTCGATGCCGTAGCGGATCTGCGCGGCGAAGCCGCCGAACTCCTGGCCGAGGGTGACGGGGGTGGCGTCCATGAGGTGGGTGCGGCCCGACTTCACGGCCGTCTTCCACTGCTCGGCCTTCTCCTCGAACGCCTCCGCGAGGTGCTCGAGGGCGGGCTTCAGCTGCTCGATGAGGGCGCCCGTGACGGCGATGTGCACCGAGGTGGGGAAGACGTCGTTCGACGACTGCGAGGCGTTGACGTGATCGTTCGGATGCACGGGGGCGCCCAGGTGCTTCGTCGCGAGGGTCGCGAGCACCTCGTTCATGTTCATGTTCGAAGAGGTGCCCGAACCGGTCTGGTAGGTGTCGACCGGGAACTGGTCGTGGTGGGCGCCGCCGATGATCTCGTCGGCAGCGGCGACGATCGCGTCTGCGATACCGGCCTCGAGGATGCCGAGCTCCTTGTTCGCGATCGCCGCGGCGCGCTTGATGCGCGCGAGCGCGACGATCTGGGCCGGCTCGAGGCCCTTGCCCGAGATCGGGAAGTTCTCCACGGCGCGCTGCGTCTGCGCGGCGTAGAGCGCGTTCTTGGGGACGCGCACCTCGCCCATGGTGTCGTGCTCGACGCGGTACTCGATTTCTTCGGTCACTGCATTCCTTTTCTCTTCGTCATCCTGCACGGAGCCGCAGGATCTCGATGGCTGGAGGTGGTTCCTGCGATCCGCTTCGCGGCCGCAGGATGGCGGACTGGGAGTGTCTGAGGGGTGAAGGCGTCAGTTGATCGGGGCGAGTTCGAGGTCGACCGGGCCGACCACCGTGTAGGGCACGGCGCGCCCCTCGGTGAGGCGGTACTGGCACCCGACGATCGCGAGCCGCCCGGCATCGACCGCGTCGCTGATGGCGCGCGAGGAGCGCAGCAGCTCGTTGACGGTGGCGGTCAGGTGGAGACGGCCCACCGCGTTCGCGTCGAGCCTGCTCGCGTCGGCATAGGGGGTGTCGGTCTGCTCGCGCAACCATAGCTGCTGCACGGAGGGCTGGATCGGCGCCAGCGTGTTGCGCACGGACTCGGTGACCTGAGAGGGCTGCCGGCTCGTCTGATCGATCGCCGCGGCGACAGCCCCGCAGGAGTCGTGAGCGAGCACCACGATGAGCGCCGAACCGAGGGCCGTGACCGCGTACTCCATCGACGCCGTGATCGATTCGGCGACCACGTGGCCCATGTTGCGCGCGATGAAGAGATCGCCGAGGCCGCGGTCGAAGATGATCTCGGCGGCCATGCGGGAGTCGGCGCAGCCGAAGAGGGCGACGTCCGGGGTCTGGGAATTGGCGAGCTCGGTGCGCCGCTCGACATCCTGATTGGGGTGCGCCGACCGGCCCGACACGAATCTCTCATTGCCCGCGATCAGTGCGTCCCAGGCCTGCTGCGGGGTGACGCGAGGTGCTGTCATCATTGCTCCTTCGGGGTGGTGAGCGATGCGGCGACGTCAGCCGCCAGCACGCGGAGGGTGGCGGGAGTATCGGTGCCGTAGACGAGGAGGGTGTCGCCCCGCCACTCGCCCTGCAACCCGAACACCATGTTGCTCGAATCGGGATCCCGGTCGGGGTGGTCGTAGACGACCCAGTCGATGCCGCCGATCTGCTCGGCGCCCGTGGGTGACTGCTGCTCGAGAGCCTGTGAGACCCACTTCTCGTCGACCGGCGCCCCGTCGGGAGTGAACGCCTGCACGACGGCGGCGTAGGCCTCGTGCCCGGTGGTCTCGTCGACGGTGGTGTAATCGATCTGCCAGGAGACGACGCCGTCGCGCTGGCGCAGGCCGGCGCTCTTCGCTTTCCAGGCGTCGGGCGCTGCCGGCGCGACCAGCGTGCGGCCCGCGCTGGGAGCCGCCTCCGCCGCGAGCGAGGCGACGTCGACCGAGTGATCCTCGAAGGTGCTCTTGCCGCCGATGAGCCCGGGGGCCATGAGCACGATGACCAGCATCAGGCCGAGGCTCACGATGAGCGAGAAGACGAGGTTGTTGACGGTCTTGCGCTGCCGGTACAGGCGGCTGTCGTTGGCCTTGCGGGCTGTGGTTTCGGCGGGCGTCTCGGGCCGGCCGAGTTCGGCGACGACGGCCGGGGCCTTCTGCTTCCTCGCCACGCTTACTCGCCCGCTCCGGGCTCGGCCGGCTCGGTGCCGGTGCCCTGGCGGGCGGCCTCGAGCCGCTGCCTGGCACCGAGGAGCCACTCCTCGCAGCGAGCGGCCAGCGCCTCGCCGCGCTCCCAGAGCTGCAGCGATTCTTCGAGGGTGATGCCGCCCTGCTCGAGCCTGGACACCACCTGGATGAGTTCGTCGCGCGCCTGCTCGTAACTGAGCGAAGCGGGATCCTGGCTTGCCGTTTCTGCCATGGTGCCAAGCTTACCTTCCGCTGCGGGGACGCCGAACCCGTGGATATCAGGAACCCCGCGAGGTCGCGGCGAGACGGCCGCCCGCGAGGGAGATCCTGATCTCGGTGCCCTCGGGCGCATCGGCGGGATCGCGCAGCACGTCACCGGCGGCGCCGTCCGGGCCGATGAGCTGGGCGATCGCATAGCCCCGCTCCAGCGTCGCCTGCGGGGAGAGCGCGGTCAGGCGGGCCCGGGTCTCGGCGAGGGAACGCGCGCGATCCTCCACCGCCCGTTCCGCGAGCTCCGTGCCGCGCGCCACCCAGCGCACCAGTTCCTCGGCGCGCTCGTCGACGATGCGCTCGGGCTGGGCGAGCACCCGGCGGTCCCGCAACTGCGCCACCCGGTCGGTCTCATGCGCGAGCATCTGCCCCAGCCGGGAGCTCATGCGCGCCCGCGCCTGATCGAGCCCCGCGAGCTCCTCGCCCACGTCGGGCACCACGCGCTTCGCCGCGTCGGTGGGGGTCGAAGCGCGCAGATCCGCGACTTCGTCGAGCAGCGGGCGATCCGCCTCGTGCCCGATGGCACTCACGAGCGGGGTGCTCGCGCTCGCCGCAGCACGCACCACACGCTCGTCGCTGAACGGCAGCAGGTTCTGGAAGTCGCCTCCGCCGCGCGCGACGACGAGCACCTCGACCTCGGGATCGCGATCCAGTGCTTCGATGCCCGCGGCCACCTCGGCCGCGGCGCGATCCCCCTGCACCGCCGCGTAATGGATCTTGAAGCGCACTCCCGGCCAGCGCAGCGTCGCGTTGCGGATCACGTCTTTCTCGGCGTCGGAGTCGCGTCCCGTGACCAGCCCGATCAGGCCGGGGAGGAACGGCAGAGCCCTCTTGCGGCCGGCGTCGAACAGGCCCTCCTGCTGCAACTGGCGCCTCAGCCGCTCGAGACGCTCGAGCAGTTCGCCGAGCCCCACGTGCGAGAGCTCGAACACCTGCACTGTGAGCGAGCCCCCCTTCACCCAGAAGTTGGGCTTGACGAGCGCGATCACGCGGTCGCCCTGGGCGAACTCGCTCGTGAGTCGCTGCGCGACCGAGCGCCACACCGTGAAGCTCACCGTCGCATCCTGCGAGAGATCGCGCAGCTTGCCGTAGACGTGCCCGCCCCGTACCTGCCACTGCGTGATCTCGCCCTCGACCCAGACCTGCCCGAGACGGTCGATCCACGCCGCGATCTTCTCGCTCATCAGCCCCACAGGCCAGGGGGCGTCGCGGGTGGCGGGGGCGGTGGATCCTGCTTCGGCCATGCCGCCAAGCCTAGCTGGAGCCCCGGGTGGGTCTGATCCCCGGTTCGTTCGTTGGTTCGTCCGTTCGTATGGGATCTCCCGAATAGATGCCGGTTTCGGCCTCGAGCTCCATATCCTCGGCAGACCCCATATCGTTGGGCGCGTGAACGGCGCCGCCAGTCCGATCCGTCGGCCCGATCCGCCAGTCCGATACGCCGGGGACCGGCCCAGGAACGAACGGTAGAATCGACCCCATGAGTGACACCGCCCAGCAGACCGCCCCCGCCCCGCAGGCTCGGGATCCGCGCACCATCGGCGCGCCGGTCGTGAGCCTCGCGATGCCGCGACTGAGGCGCGAGGTCGGCCGCCTGAAAGACCTGCCGGTCGACGGCGAGAAGAAGGTGCTGCTCGCGGCTCCCCGCGGTTACTGCGCCGGCGTGGATCGCGCCGTCGTCGCCGTCGAGAAGGCGCTCGACCGCTACGGCGCCCCCGTGTACGTGCGCAAGCAGATCGTGCACAACGTGCACGTGGTGAAGACGCTCGAGAAGATGGGGGCCATCTTCGTGGAGGAGGTCGACGAGGTGCCCGAGGGGGCGAACGTGGTGTTCTCCGCGCACGGTGTGTCTCCCGCGGTCGTGCAGGCGGCCGAGGATCGCGGCCTGCACGCCATCGACGCCACCTGCCCGCTCGTCACCAAGGTGCACCGCGAGGCCGTGCGCTTCGCGAAGCAGGACAAGGAGATCCTGCTCATCGGCCACACCGGGCACGAGGAGGTCGAGGGCACGAGCGGCGAGGCCCCCGATCACATCACGATCGTCAATTCGCCCGACGACGTCGACACTCTCGAGGTGAAGGATCCCGATCAGCTCGTCTGGCTCTCGCAGACCACGCTCTCGGTCGACGAGACGATGGAGACCGTGCGTCGACTGCGCGAGAAGTTCCCGAACCTGCAGGATCCGCCGAGCGACGACATCTGCTACGCCACGCAGAACCGGCAGGTCGCCATCAAGCAGATCGCCCCGCAGGCCGACCTCGTGATCGTGGTCGGCTCCTCGAACTCCTCGAACTCCGTGCGACTCAAGGAGGTCGCGCTCGAGTACGGCGCCAAGGCGGCGTACCGCGTCGACTTCGCGAGCGAGGTCAAGCAGGAGTGGCTCGACGGCGTGCGCACCATCGGCGTGACGAGCGGCGCCTCGGTCCCCGAGGTGCTCGTGCAGGAACTGCTCGACGACCTCGCCGACGCCGGCTACTCCGATGTCGAGGCGACGGTCACCGCCGAGGAGGACCTGGTGTTCTCGCTGCCCAAGGAGCTGCGGCAGGATGCCTCGGGCAACCGCGACGAACGTGCCCTCGGGGGTCGCGTGCGCTGACGCGCCCGCGGCGGGGCCGATTCGCCGCCGTGTGCGGCGCTTTCACCTCGCGGTGCAACGCTGCGCGTCGGACATTTCGCGAGGTGCACGTGCGCTGACGCGCCCGCGGCGGGGCGCACTGGGTTCAGTGCGCGACCGGGCGCTCGGCTCGGGGCCGCCGAGGAGTGACCCTACGGCTGCATCGAGTTCATGTAGTCGAGCAGTTTCTGCATGGCATCGGGATCGTTCGCCGCCTGGGTGAGGTCGGGTACGTTCATCATCGCGATAGCGGTGAGCACGAACGTGAGGATCAGCGCCAGGGCACCCGCCGAGAGCGGCACCCAGAATGCCAGTTTTCCCGCGCGCATGCGCTGGATCGAGAAGATGAGCACGACGGCGTAGAGCGCGAACATGGCGAGCGCGCTGACGGTGCTGAACGTGTTGATCCACGCGGGCACGCTGAAGTCTGCGAGGCCGAGCGCGTCGCCGACGAGCGAGAGCGTGGACGGCAGCGAGAACAGCACGAGCGCGGTGTAGAGCGCGCCGAAGGCCCCGATCGCGAGCAGCGCGATGGTGATCACGAGATCGCCCGTGCGCCGCGGCCGCTGCGCCTCCTGCGAACCCGCGAAGCGAGGCTGCGGGGGCTGCTTACGACCCGGCGCAGGCTGGTCGGCGCGGTAGGGCGCGGGATCGCCGGCCTCGTTCCGAGGCGGTGCTTTCCGAGCGGGCGCAGCCTGCTGCTGCGCGTCGGGTGCGGGGGCGACGCCGAGGTTGTGCGGAACCCCGGCGCGGGCAGCCTGATCGGGGGCCGCGGCCGCCGGTTCTGATCCCTCGGGCTTCCACTCCCACCCCTCGGGGGCGTATTCGCCGAATGCGGGAGCGGGCCGTTCGTCGCGCGGATCCGCCACTACGCGCTCACCGACTTGCCCGCCGAGCCGAGCTGTTCGGAGGCGAGCACGATGCGGGATGCCATGCCTGCCTCGGCCGCCTTGCCCCAGGCGCGCGGGTCGTACTGCTTCTTGTTGCCGACCTCGCCGTCGATCTTGAGCACGCCGTCGTAGTTCTTGAGCATGTAGTCGACGACGGGGCGGGTGAACGCGTACTGGGTGTCGGTGTCGATGTTCATCTTGATGACACCGTTGCGCACCGCCTCGGCGATCTCCTCTGCCGACGACCCCGAGCCGCCGTGGAAGACGAGGTCCAGTGGCTTCTCGCCGGTTCCGTACTTGGCCTGCAGACCGCTCTGGATCTCGGCGAGCAGCTCGGGGCGCAGCTTGACGCCGCCCGGCTTGTAGACGCCGTGCACGTTACCGAAGGTGAGAGCGGTGAGGTACCGGCCCTGCTCGCCGAGGCCGAGCGCCTCGACCGTCGCCACCGCGTCGTCGATGGTGGTGTAGAGCTGGTCGTTGATCTCGTGGCTGATGCCGTCCTCTTCGCCGCCGACGACGCCGATCTCGACCTCGAGGATCACGCCGATCGCCGCGAGCCGAGGCAGCAGCTCCTTGGCGATGTCGAGGTTCTCGTTCAGCGGGATCGCCGATCCGTCCCACATGTGCGACTGGAAGTAGGGGAGGCCGCCCTGCGCCACCCGCTCCTCGCTCGCAGCGACGAGCGGGAGCACGAAGCTCTCGAGGTGCTGCTGCGGGCAGTGGTCGGTGTGCAGCGCCACGGTCACGTCGTAGGCCTTGGCGACCTCCTCCGCGTACTTGGCGAAGGCGATGGCGCCGCCCGCGCGGTTCTTGACGGTGTGCCCGGCGAAGTAGTCGGCGCCGCCGAAGCTGACCTGGAGAATGCCGTCGGACCCGGCTTCCGCGAAGCCCTGCAGAGCCGCGTTGAGGGTCTGCGAGCTCGATACGTTGACCGCGGGGAAGGCGAAGCCGCCCGTCTTGGCTGCGTCGAGCATGGCTGCGTACTGTTCCGGAGTTGCAACGGGCATGTGTGCTCCTTAGCGTCGTAACGGGTCGGCTCGATGCCGCCGTACCAGTCTACGCGGTAGGCTGGGGGCATGACTGAACCTGTTTCGCTGGGCGAATGGCAGCCCGATCGCAACCTCGCCATGGAACTCGTGCGCGCTACCGAGGCCGCTGCGATGCGCGCCACTCCGTGGATCGGGCGCGGCGATAAGAACGCTGCCGACGGTGCCGCGGTCGATGCGATGCGACGGTTCCTGTCGACGGTGAACATGAACGGCGTCGTGGTGATCGGCGAGGGTGAGAAGGACGACGCGCCCTGGCTCTACAACGGCGAGCAGGTCGGCAACGGCGAGGGCGCTGAGTGCGATGTGGCCGTCGACCCGATCGACGGCACCAGGCTCACTGCCGAGGGGCGCCCCGGCGCGCTCTCGGTGATCGCGGTGGCCGATCGCGGCAGCATGTACGACCCCTCGGCCGTGTTCTACATGGACAAGCTGGTGTGCGGCCCCGATGGTGTCGGCGTGGTCGATATCCGCCGTCCCATCGGCGAGAACATCCGCGCGCTCGCCCGTGCCAAGGGCGTCGACGTCTCCGATATCCGCGTGGCGGTGCTCGACCGCCCGCGTCACGAGCAGCTCATCACCGACATCCGCGAGGCCGGTGCCGGCACCCGTCTGATCATGGACGGTGACGTCGCCGGCGGTGTGAACGCCGCTCGCTGGGATTCGCGGATCGACCTGTGCGTCGGCATCGGCGGCACCCCCGAGGGCATCATCACCGCCTGCGCCGTGAAGGCACTGGGCGGCGTGATCCAGGGCCGCCTGTGGCCGAAGGACGACGAGGAGCGCCAGAAGGCGATCGACGCCGGCCACGATCTCGACCGCGTGCTCGAGGCCAACGATCTCGTATCGAGCGACAACTGCTACTTCGTCGCGACCGGCATCACCTCCGCGGACTTCGTCGACGGCGTGCAGCGCCGCGGGCCGTTCGTGCGCGCCGAGAGCATCGTCATGCGCTCGCACTCCGGCACGATCCGCCACGTCATCAGCGACATGGATCCCGACCGCTGGAGCTGACCTCCGTCTCCGGGGTGTTGCCCCGCGCTCGGATGCGCTGGCGCGGAACTCACTCGAGGCCGGCGAGCACCGAGGCGAGGTAGTCGTCCTCGGCCTCGTTGCCCGGAAGTTCGAGCGCGCGCCGGTAGGCGCTCGCGGCGCCGGACGGGTCTGCAAGCTCCTCGAAGGTCACGGCGCGCGCGATGTGGAACGGCCGGTATTCGGCCAGCACGGGATTGTGCTGCAGCGCGTCGAGCTGCCGCATCCCGGCTTCCGGCCCCAGCGCCCGGCCCACCGCGACGGCGCGACCGAGACGCACCACGGGGCCGGGTTCGAAGCGCTCGAGCATCTCGTAGAGCACGGCGATCTGCGCCCAGTCGGTCGCGGCGAAGTCGGCGGCCTCGGCGTGCACCGCGGCGATCGCCGCTTGGATCGCGTAGGGGCCGGCTCGTCCCGCGCGTGCCGCGGTCTCGGCGAGTTCGATGCCCTCCGCCGCGAGCTCCCGAGACCAGCGCGCCCGATCCTGCTGCGCGAGCGGGACCGGGCGGCCATACTCGTCGAGCCGGGCCGGCCGTCTGGCCTCTGTGAGGAGGAGCAGGCTGAGGAGTCCTGTCGCCTCAGGTTCTCCAGGTATGAGACGGTGCAGCACGCGCGCGAGCCTGATCGCCTCGGTCGTGAGGTCGTCGCGCACGTGAGCCGAGCCGTTCGAACGGGCGAAGCCCTCGGCATAGAGCAGGTAGATGACGCGTTCGACTTCGGCGAGCCGCGCGGGGAGTTCGGATTTGACGGGGATCTTGAACGGCACTCCGAGGGTGCGGATGCGCTTCTTTGCGCGAACGATGCGCTGCTGCACGGTGGTGACCGGCAGGAGCAGCGCATGCGCGACCTCGGCGGTGGTGAGCCCCGCCACGAATCGCAGGGTGAGGGCGATGCGATCGGCGGGGCCGAGCACCGGATGGGCGCACGCGAAGAAGAGCTCGAGTCGGTCGTCGGGTATCGGCGACGGTGGTTGCTCGGACGCCGCCTCAGCGGGGTCGGCGAACCCCTCGGGGATCGGCGAGCGATCCTCCTCGATGCGCAGCCGGGCGAGCTTCTGAGCGAGCACGGATTCGCGCCGGACCGTGTCGAGCGCCTTCCGCTTGGCCGTCGTCTTGAGCCAGGCCTCCGGCGATGCCGGTACACCCGTACGCGACCAGGTGCGCAGAGCCTGGGCGAGGGCGTCCTGCGTGACATCCTCGGCGAGGTCGAGGTCGCCGAACCATCGCGCGACTGTAGCGGTGATGCGGGATCTGGCATCACGATCGATCGCGGCGAGGGCTCGGCGAACCTCGTCCCGCGGAAGGCCCCTCTCAGGGTTCACGGTCGGCCCGCGGCTCAATAGGGGGCGAGGGGGCGGATCTCGACGTGGCCGCCCGGCGCGGAGGCGGGGCTTCTGCGCGCCCACTCGATAGCCTCATCGATGTCGGCGACGTCGATGATGTAGGCGCCGCCGACGAACTCCCGCACCTCGGCGAAGGGGCCCGACGACACGACTCGCTCGCCCTCCGGGTCGCTGCTGACGATGGCCCCCTGCTCGGGGTCCTCGAGGGCGAACGAGCTGACGACCACGCCGGCTTCGGTGATCTCCCGGTCGAAAGCGAAGAACTCCTCGGGGCTCGCCCCGCCGTCCTCTCCGCAAGCAGGGTCGGCCGTGTGGCCCATGAGCAGTAGTGCGTATTTCATGATCTCTCCTGAGCTCGTTCCGCTCTGAACGCTCGGTGCGGTCGGCGGATCCGAAGTGCCGAACCGGGTGGCCCGACACCATCATGACGGATGGGGAAGCTCTGGATCGACACCTCCTTCGGAAAAAGTTTCTGCGGATGTCGCTGCCGGTTCGTTCGCCGCTCCATCATCCGGTCGCAGCTCGGGGGCGACGAGCGGACGGACCGCGTCCTCGAGCTGCGCGGGCTCGGTGCCGATCTTCTCGCCGTTGAGGGCGCTGATCTTGCGGGCAGTGGGGAGCACCTGCCGCTCGAGCGATCCGATGTAGGCGTTGTAATCCTGCACACCGCGGGAGAGGGTGCGGCCGAGCTTGTCGAGGTGCGCCGCGGTGCGCCCGAGGCGCGTGTGGAGCTGTCGGCTGAGGTCGAAGAGCGTGCGCGCCTCAGCCGTGAGGGACTCCTGACGCCAGCTGTGGGCGACGGACTTGAGAATGGCCCAGAGGCTCACCGGCGAGGCCAGGGCCACGCGCCGTTCGAACGCGTACTCGAGCAGCAGCGGATCGGTGTCGAGCGCGCTCGACAGGAGGGACTCGCTCGGCACGAACGCGATGACGAACTCGGGGGAGTCGGGCAGCGCCGCGGCGTAGTCGCGGTTGCTCAGTGCCAGGATGTGATCGCGCAGCGCTTTCGCGTGCCGGTTGAGCAGCGTCGTGCGACGCTCCCCGTCATCGATGTGCTGGGCCTCGAGATAGGCGTCGAACGGCACCTTCGCGTCGATCGCGATCGCCTTGCCGCCCGGCAGGTGCACGACCATGTCGGGCCGGGCGGCACCGCGCTCGGTGGAGAACTGCTGCTGCACCTCGAAATCGACGTGCTCGAGCATGCCGGCCGCCTCGATGATGCGACGAAGCTGGGTCTCGCCCCAGAGCCCGCGAGTGTTGTTCGAGCGCAGGGCCGCCGCCAGGTTCTCGGCCGTGCCGCGCAGCTTCTCTTCGGCTCGGGCGGCCTCGCGGAGTTGCTCGGCCAGTTCGCCGTGCTGCGAAGCCCGCTGCTGCTCGATCGTGGCCACGGTCCGTTCGAGCTTGCCCAGGGAGTCGCGGAGCGGCGCGAGCTGCTGCAGCACGCGCTGCTCTTCGCGGTCGGCCTGCGATCGCTGCTGGGCGTTGACCTGGGCATCGCGCAGGCGATCCTCGAGCCCCTGCACCCGCGTCTCGGCTGCCGCGAGCTCCTCGCGCAGCAGACGTGCCCCGTCCTCTGCATCGAGCCGGGCCTGCTGCACCGCGAGGGTGCGCTCGTGTTCGGCTCGCGAGGCGGCCTCGGCCATGCGCCGCGCCGCCGCCGCGCCGGCGATCCGGTGGCCGGCCGCGGCGCCCGCGATGCCGAAGACCAGGGCCGTGATGACGACCAGGAGGAGCGTGAGAACTGTCATGCGGCTATGGTCTCAGGGACCACTGACATTCTCGGGATCCGAGTCGAATGACAACCCGTGTGCGGGTTACAGCTTGAGCGGGATCGCCTTGAGCTGCTGGATGCGCAGGCCCGTCTTCTTCGCGAGGGCGGCCAGGTCGCCGACCTCGTGGCGCCGCGCTGCGTCGGAGATGATCGCGGCGCACGCCTCGGCGTCGGCGAGCGCGTCGTGGTGCGCGAAATCGCCGAACCCGGCCGCCTCGGCCGCGAGCGGGAGCCTGTGCGAGGGCAGTTCGTAGGTCTTGCGCGAGACCTGAACGCTGCAGAGGTAGCGCAGCCTGGGCGTCGGAGTGATGGTCTCGGCGCAGGCCGCGCGGATCACCCCCATGTCGAAGCTCGCGTTGTGCGCCACGGTCACGTCGTCGCCGATGAAACCGCGCAGATCCTCGAGCTGCTCGGCCCAGTCCCGAGCATCGACCACCATCTCGGCCGTGATGCCGTGGATCTTGATGTTGAAGGGGAGGAACGCCGCGTGCGCTCGGGGCGGGCGGATCAGCCACTCGACGCGATCCACCACCCGCCCGTCGCGCACGCGCACCATGCCGACCGCGCAGGCCGAAGACGGGTGGCTGTTGGCGGTCTCGAAATCGATGGCGGTGAAGTCGACGGGCACGCATCTAGGGTGGCACACGCGTCTGACATTCACGCCGCCGGTGCTCCGGAGCCAGCCGACCCCCGCACTCAATGCCTCGAGAGACTCCGCCAGAGGCTCGCCCACTGGGGCGGAGTGAGATCCCGAGGGAGTGCCGCAGGGGACACCGAGGCGCGGCTCAGAGCAGCGCCACCCGAAGAGCGGCTCATCCCGAGACCCCTCTGCAGGATCTGGCCGATCCCGCGCCCGCGAGCGGTGAAGACCTGCCGCACGAACCGCTCGTACGCCGCCCGCTCCGAGAGCGGGACCAGGGGTGACCTGCGACGCGAGATGTCGAGCAGGCCGCCGTCGACTCCGGGGACCGGCCGGAACGCCCGGGCCGGTACGCGGCATCGCAACTGGAAGTCGAACCACGGCGCCGACTGGCCGGTGAGGAGAGTCCCACCGCCCACGCCTGCGCGCTTCCGCGCCACCTCCCACTGCGTGACGAGGATCGCCCGCTCCCACTCGGGGGAGCGCAGCAGCTTGCGCAGCAGGGGCGTCGTGAGGTGGAACGGGAGGTTGCCGACGACGACCCGCGCGTCGAGAGCGGTGTGCAGCGCGTCGGCGTGCAGGACCGTCGCGCGCGGGAAGCGCTGTCGGAGCCGGCGAACGCGGTGCTCGTCGAGTTCGACGAGGGTGAGAGGGCGTCCGAGTCTCGCGAGGCCGGCGGTGAGCGCGCCGTCGCCGGGGCCGATCTCGAGGAGCGGACCCTCCGTGTCGCGAGCGAGATCTACGATCCGCTCGATCGTGGGTCGGTGGTGCAGGAAATTCTGACCGAGTTCATGGCGGCCGCCGTAGCGGGATCGGTCATCGCCGGAGCGGCGGAGCTGGTGGGAGGGACGATGGTCTGAGTGGGGGTGGGCATGCATGATGCGCTCCATCCGAGAGAGGGTGAAGCGCCCGGAGGCGTGTCGGAGCAGCGGCCTTCCGAGCGCGATGGGCTCGGAGGTCGGCGCGACGAGCTGCCCGGCGTGCGAGGGCCGCCCTCAGCGGGCACGCCCGCGGCTCATAGCGGGGCAGGGGTTCGGGATCGCGCCGTCAGGCGCGGCGATCCCGGAAGAAAGCGCGCTGACCGAGCGCGCTGCACAGAGTTCCCATGCGCTCCACCGTAGCAGGGAGCGGCCGCGGTGTCAGCCCGGGCCGGGCCGGGCGGGGCGGGGCCGGGCGGGTGCGCGGAGCTTCCCGGCGCCGAGATACGGATTCCGCATGGAGGATCGCGGATCCGCGTGCGAGATCCACCTCTCGAGAGGTCGATAACGGCTGCGGTCCACGGAGTGCAGAGCGCTTTTCGACCTCTCGCGAAGATGCGTGAGGGCTTGGAGGGGCCGATCCGCGGTACCGTGGGTGCGATCCCTCGATCCAACACGCGATTCGAGCCGCAGAGCGAAAGGTCGATGCCCATGTCCGTCGTCAAGATCAACGCCATCTCCGTCCCCGAGGGCAAGGGACCCGAACTGGAGGCGCGATTCGCCGCTCGCAAGCACGCGGTGGACTCCTCGCCCGGCTTCGAAGGCTTCCAGCTGCTGCGCCCGGTGCAGGGCGATGACCGATACTTCGTGGTCACCCAGTGGGAGACCGAGCAGCACTTCGAGACGTGGCGCGACTCGCGCGGCAACGCCGACGCCCACGCGCGCCCCGAGGGGGAGCAGCCGCGCAAGCCCGTCGCGACCGGGGCCGAGCTGCTCGAGTTCGAGGTCGTCGACCTCGACAGCCTGAGCTGAGGCGCGGCCCGAGGGGGCCGATCCTGCCGCCCGGAGTGCGGCGCCCCCACGGCGGGTAGACTGATCCCTCGTGGCTCTTACTATCGGCATCGTGGGACTCCCCAACGTGGGCAAGTCGACCCTCTTCAACGCGCTCACTCAGAACGACGCTCTCGCGGCGAACTACCCGTTCGCGACGATCGAGCCGAACATCGGTGTGGTGAACCTGCCCGATCCGCGGCTCGACAAGCTCGCCGAGATCTTCGGCAGCGAGCGGATCCTGCCCGCCCCCGTGAGCTTCGTGGACATCGCGGGCATCGTGCGCGGCGCGAGCGAGGGCGAAGGGCTCGGCAACCAGTTCCTCGCGAACATCCGCGAGGCCGACGCGATCGCCCAGGTCGTGCGCGGTTTCAGCGACCCCGATGTGGTGCACGTCGACGGCGCGGTCGATCCCGCGAGCGACATGGAGACGATCAACACCGAGCTGATCATCGCCGACATGCAGACCCTCGACAAGGCGCTCGTGCGCTTCGAGAAGGAGCTGAAGAACCGCAAGATCGACGCCTCGGTGGTAGAGACCGCGAAGGCCGCCCGCGCCGCGCTCGACGAGGGCAAGGTGCTCTCGCACGCGGGTATCGACCTCGAGCCGATCAAGGAGCTCGGATTGCTCACCGCGAAGCCATTCCTCTACGTGTTCAACGTGGACGAGACGGTGCTGCAGGATCAGGCGAGGCTCGACGAGCTCTCGGCCCTGGTTGCTCCCGCGAAGGCGATCTTCCTCGACGCCAAGATCGAGAGCGAGCTCATCGAGCTCGACCCCGAGGACGCCGCGGAGCTGCTGGCCTCGATCGGGCAGGAGGAGAGCGGGCTGGATCAGCTGGCCCGCGTCGGCTTCGACACTCTCGGCCTGCAGACCTACCTCACCGCGGGGCCGAAGGAGGCCCGGGCCTGGACGATCAAGAAGGGCGCCACCGCGCCCCAGGCTGCCGGCGCGATCCACACCGACTTCGAGAAGGGCTTCATCAAGGGCGAGATCATCTCGTTCGACGACCTCGTCGAGTGCGGCTCGGTCGCCGAGGCGCGCGCCAAGGGCAAGGCCCGTATGGAGGGCAAGGATTACATCATGCAGGACGGCGACGTCGTGGAGTTCCGGTTCAACGTTTAATTGTCGGGTTCATTGATCGCGCCGTGCTGCATGCTTGCGGTAGATCTTGACCGCGGAGGCGACGCGCGGGTGCGGGTCGTCAGCAAGTAGGTCGGCAATGAGAAGTCCGCGCGCGACGTCACCATCTGTCCCTTTCTTGATGAACCATAATGGCGCGGTGATCGCAGACCGTCGTCGAAGTGGGTCGTCGGATCGTGCAAGGTCTTCGAGAACCCTAAAGTCGATCACGTCGCTTAGGATCGGCCACCCGATTACCCGGGGTGCTGCTCGATCAACCATGTCCCATGTCGTGATGGCGTCGTGGTGGTCGAGATAGATTGCGGCGAGATCCTCACGCTCTTTGTCGGAGAGACGCCGACGGGCGCGAAAATCGAGGATGCAGAATGCGGCGAGGCGCGGCTCATACGCAGGATGGGTGAAAAGTCTCTCGAGCTCTGCTGGGGGGATGTCGGTGGCAAGCTTCGCCGTCTCGAACAAGGTGCCCATCCGGACGCCGATGACCGATTCATCGGTTGCGACTCGGGTTCGGATCCGCTCGGTCTCACGTGGGTCAGACGCGTTCTGCAGTGCAGCGACGAGTTCGTCTGCAGTTTTCAGGAGACTCCCCATGTTCGGATCTTAGCAAGGGTGTCAGGGTTGCGGCGTGAGCCCAGCGCGAACGGTGGGGCATCGTTAAACGCCTCATGGAGACGCCAGGCGGCGGCGTTGCACATTCGACAGATTCTTCTTCTGGACGGAGCTGCGAGCACGCCCGCCTCGTCCAGCCCGTAAAGGTTGTTCCGTGCCGGAACGTGGTGGAGTTCCGCTTCAACGTCTGAAGGTTAGCTTCCGCGGGGACGCCAGCGCCCGAACCCGCCCTCGGTATTGATGATCTGGCCTGTGAGCCACGATGCCTCGTCGGTTACGAGCCACGCGATAAGGCGCGCAGGGTCGTCCGGTTGTCCGTATCGCCCGAACGGGAACATGGGCTTCACGAACTGCCACATGTCGTCGGTGAGATACCCGGTGTCGACGGGGCCTGGATTGATGGTGTTCACCCGAATGCCGTCGTCGGCGAGTTGATCGGCGATCGTCGTCGTCACTCCGGCAATCGCGGCCTTGGCTGCTGCATATGCGACCTCGCCGGGCATCGGGCCGAGGTCCTGTCCCGATGTGAGGAAGACGATTGACGCCGGCGTCCCCGGGACGTGATGTGTAGCGAAGGACTGGGCGAGCAGAATCGAAGCGCGTGCGTCGACTGCCCAGTGTTGGTCGAGATCTGCGGCACTCAACTCACCGATGGGCCGTCGGATCCTGATAGCGCTTGATTGCAGACCAATGCATCGACATGGCCGAACTCGCTCACGGCTGCGTCGATCACCTGCTCGGCGGCGTTTGGCTCGGTCAGATCGGCGTGGAAGTCAGCAACTCGTGCATCGCCCACGGCGTGTGATCGAACGCCTTCGAGTGCCGCGGTGATGTCGTCGCTGCCCCACTCCTGCTCGGCATCATGTGGGGAGAAGTGGTGACAAAACACGTTGGCTCCGTATGCGGCGAGTCTGCATGCGATGGCGTACCCGATTCCCGCGCGGCGGCTGACCCCGGTCACGACAGCGGACTTGCCCTTCAAAGGGAACGGGACGCGCGTCAAAGGATCCGTCGGTTCGAGGTTCATGATCTCCAGTGAAACAGAATGCCCGGTCGCATTCGACGGTTCTGCGCGGCTGTCAGCTGTGCAGAGGTTGCTCCGTGCCGGAACTCGGTTGAATTTCGTTTCTCGAACTGAACCTCTGGGCGTGATCCCGCTGACGAGGGCTTTCGAACGACCGCCTTCATGGCGTGCTCTAGACGATCAGGGAGAATCACCAGATCTGTCTCCGGTCAGCCACCCAGGTGATCCGGGAGCGGCCGACAGCGGGCTGTCGCGCCTTCGCGCGCATGGGCTATGGGTGACGGCGCAGGCCTTCGGTGATGAGCGTGATGTACCTGCGGCAGCGGGCCCGGATGTGAGGACCACCGCCAACCGCGATGGCGCGAACACCGGTGAGAAGCAAGGCGATGTCCCCGCTGGTCAGATCGGGGCGGGCCTCGCGGGTGTCGCGCACCCGGGCGGCAAGGCGCTCGAGATCCTGCCGCACGTGACGGTCGAATCCCTCGAGGAGCGGCGCGGACCGGTCGCTCGTCGTGATGAGGCTCGCAAGGCCTGGCGCAGCCAACTCAAGTTCGACGACTGCATCGAGCGCCTTACCGAGCCCTCGCCACGGGTCCGAGGTTCTGGCGGCGTCCGCGAGGATGGCCAGGCAGTGCTCGATCTCGTGGCCGAACACGGCGTCGATCAGGTCGGAGCGGGTGGGAAAATGCCGGTACAACGTGGCCGTGCCCACACCGGCGTGGCGTGCGACCGCGGCGGCCGACACCTCGAGCCCATGGTCGGAGAACGCCGCGCGAGCTGCGTCGACGATGCGAACGCGGTTTCGACGCGCATCCGCTCGATTCATCGACTCGGCCACGACCTCACCTCCGATGCGAGAGACCGAACAGGAGTACACTCCCACTTTACCGGAAAACGGATAGGCCTGCCCACTTCCGCAGTACCTTTGCTCAGGAAGGTACGAACGACTCAGGGAGTGTGAGATCACGATGACAATGGCAGCAGCGGGCTTCCGCCGCTACGGCGGACCCGAGGTCCTGGAGGTCATGCGGGTCGCGATGCCGGCGGCGGACGTGGGGCAGGTTCTCGTCAAGGTTGAAGCCAGTTCCGTCAACGGCGGCGAGATCGCCCAGCGGCAGGGCAAGTTGCGGGCACTCGCCCGGGTGAGCCTGCCGAGGTACGTTGGCATCGACTTTGCAGGTGAGATCCTCGCGCTGGGGCCCGGCGTCACCGAGTTCTCGATCGGGGACCGGGTGTGGGGAACCGTCGACGAGCGCGGCTCGGTGGGCGCGGCCGCAGAGGCGGTGGCGATCGATACGGGCCGGGTTTCCCGGATGCCCGAGGGGTGGAGCGCAGCGGACGCGGTCAGCGTGCTGGCCGGGGCTGCGACCGCAGTCGTCGGGCTCCGGGACAAGGCCCGGCTGCGGGCCGGCGAACGACTGCTGGTGCGCGGCGCCTCCGGTGGTGTGGGCAGTGTCGCCGTGCAGCTTGGCCGTATGTACGGTGCACACGTCACCGCCCTGGCCAGCCAGGCGAGTGAACAGTTTGTCCGAGGACTCGGCGCAGATGAGGTGATCGACTATCGCACCTCCCTCGACGCCATCGGAACCTACGATGTGGTGTTCGATACGCGTGGCACCGATCTGTGGCGACTGCGGCAGCACCTCGCGCCGCGCGGACGCATGGTCGCAGTGTCGTTCGACGTCGACCGCAAGGTGCGAAGTCTGGGCGGCATCGCAGCGTCGAGCATCTTCGGTGGCCGCCGCATACGCTTCTTCCTCGGGCACCCGACCGCTGCACTCATCGGTGAGGTGGCTCGGTTGGCGGAAGACGGGCACCTGCAGCCGATCGTCGATGAGGTCTATCCTCTCGACCGCATCGGTGACGCTCACGCCAGGCTTGAGGCCGGCGGGGTGCACGGCAAGGTTGTCCTCGTCGTCGAAGAGACGGCGTCGGGGGCAGTGGACTGACCGGTAATTCGTTGCCGGGGACAACGGATTCGGTCCGGCATCGTTGACGCCATCTCGGGTCTGGGTTCCGGAAGGGGTGATGGCGTACTTGACGGCCCCCACATACCGCATGACCGCCCACCGAGACTGGAAGACCTGTAGAACCCAGAGGTTGTTCCGTACCGGAACGCGGTGGAGTTCCGCTTCAACGTGTGACGTGAGCTGATCCTGCTCCGGAGCCCCGTCGATCCTCGTGATCGGCGGGGCTTTCGCTGTCCAGTGCGCTCGGTGTGGTCGTGAACCCGACAGAATCGGACCGGAACGATCGGGCGGGCGTCATGTCATCGGGATGAGAGTGGATGGCGAAGGGAGTAACCATGATCGAGATCCTCAATCGGCTGGTCGATGAGATCGAGCGCCGAATCGACGAGGACATCGACGTCGATGCGCTCGCTGAGTCGAAGGGCACGACGGGTTATCACGCCAGACGAATGTTCTCGTCGCTGGCGGGCATGCCCATTTCCGAGTACGTGCGCCGACGGCGGATGACTGTCGCGGCGGCGGACGTGGTCGGTGGGGAGGATCTGCTGACGATCGCGGTGCGGTATGGGTATGGATCCGTCGAAGCCTTCGGGCGTGCGTTCCGCTCCGTACACGGCGCAAGTCACGGAGACGTTCGTCGTGATGGTGGCCCCCTTCGTACTCAACCCACCCTCAGGTTCCGCCTGACTGTCGAAGGGAGCGTCCCCATGGATGCCCGAATCATCGAACGACCCGCTTTCCGCCTGATCGGTCACGCCGCGCGCGTGCCGCTGATCTATGAGGGCGTCAATCCGCACATCCAGCAGCACATCGCGTCGCTTCCGGCGGAAGAGCATCAGCGGCTCAAGGCGATGAGCAGCACGGACCCCCGTGGGATCCTCGCGGTGAGCGCCGATGTCGAGCCCGACTATCTGGAGGGGAGCGAACTCACCTATCTCCACGGCGTCGCGGTCGAGCACGGCACCGAGACCCCGGCGGGCCTGGATGTGATCGACGTCGATGAGGGGGAGTGGGTCGTGTTCCGTACCTCGGGGCCGCACCCGGCTGCCCTGCAGGACGCCTACGCGGCGTCGGCGTCGGAATGGTTCCCGTCGAATCCGTGGCGGTTGCGTCCCGGCCCGTCGATCGTGTCGATTCTGGAGCATGCCGACGACTTCCGCACGGCCACGTGTGAGCTGTGGTTCCCGATCGAGCGCGCGTGACCTGATCAGGCGCACGGGCGCAGACACGTGGCGGATGTCCGCCGTGAAGCCGTGAGGTTGGTCCGTGCCTGAACTCGGTGGAGTTCAGGTTCAATGTATAAATGACCCTGGTCAGAAGGGTGTCTGAGTCGTTCTCCCGTGTGGGTGAGTTTCACTTCAACATCTGAGCGCCGCGTTTCCGGCTGGAACGAAACGACCCATGCTGCCGAGCGGATTCTGGCACGTAGCCTTCACTGATATGGACGATCTGATCCGGACTGTTCTCGACAGAGTGCTCGCAATCGACCCCGGCGGGATCGTCGGGGTGTACCTCTACGGCTCCAGTACGTCGACGGGTCTCGGCCCGGAGAGCGATGTAGATCTGCTGCTGGTGACGCGCAGATCGTTGACGCCTCAAGATCGGGCATCGTTGATCTCCACGTTGCTCGGGCTCTCGGGGTGGAAGGGGCATGCCGAGGCGTTCCCGGAAGTCGCGAGCTGTCGCCCGCTTGAGGTGACGAGCTTGGTCACGGCTGACCTCAAGCCGTTGGTCGCTGCGCCGTGGCGTGACTTCCAGTTCGGGGAGTGGCTCAGGGGCGACTTCGTCCAGGGCTATGTGTCCGAGCCGGAGCGCGATCCGGATGTGGTGATCCTGCTGGCGACAGCTTTGGCATCGCACCGGGTGCTGCACGGGGCGGCGCTGGACACTCTGGTCACTGATGTGCCCTTCGCGCTCCTGAAGGACGCGCAACTGGCTGCACTGCCGGCGCTCGTCGACGATCTGGATGGCGAGCCGCGCAATGTTCTTCTGACGCTGGCGCGTGCGCTTCATACCGTGGAGACCGGAGCGATAGTCGCCAAGGATCAGGCGGCAGCTGTTGCGGCGAGGCGCGTCGATCCCGCTGGGGCGGATCTGCTTCTTGCTGCCGCTCGCGAGTACCTAGGCGAGGGGCAGGTCGACTGGGATCGTGAATCGAGTCAGGTGTCGTCTCTGGCGCAGTCGTTGATCACGCTGATCCATCGAACATCTGCGGAGGCGTGAACGTACACACGGACATCACCGGGCAACCAGCTGTGCGGATCCGGTGACAGAGGTTGGAACGTGCCTGAACGTGGTTGAATTCAGGTTCAACGTATAAGCACGTGCGAGTTGCACTTGCGATGTCTGCATGAATTCTCTCCGCAAGTGGCCGCAGAGTGCGTGCCGCGACGTCCGGCTTCTTATTCGTCCCGACAGATGCCGGGCTGGGAAACTCGCTGACGCGAGGGCCGTACGAGCCACGGGTCACGATCGTTCGAGCGTGCGGGCCCAGGGCCGGTCAAGGCCCACTCCTACAGGCGAATCAGGCCGCCGCGGTGACGCGGAGGAGGTCGAGCTTGCTCTCGCCCTGGAGTCTGCGGCAGCGGAATCGGCGACGATGCGCAGATCGGGTCCCGGGACGGAGAGGACGTCGCAGTCGAGCGTGATCGTACCGGCCTCGGGGTGCTTGATCGTAGTGTGGCTGCTAGTGTGCTCGGCCGGCCTTCTACGACGTCGAGGGCGAGCACACCGCCGCCAACCGCGCTGCCGGTCTGCGGGATGCGCGCCGCATCGGCGCGGTCTTCCTCTCGCCGGACCGCGTGCCCTGGGATGCGAAGGCCCAGCACCTTGAGGCGCGGCGGGCCGGGAAGGCCGCCTGACGCCGGTCGTGACGGCCGACGGCATCACCATCCTCCACCGCGTTGGTCCTCCGGCGCAGAGGTCGGCCGTTGATCGGCGGCAGGCAGTCGTATTTCGACCCGCATGCCGCCATCTGTGCGGGCCTGCAGCGTCAGGGTGCCGTCGTGGCCGTCGACGATCGCGCGTGCGATCGCCAGGCCGAGTCCCGTTCCCGAGTGGTCGTCACGTCGTGTGCGCTCGGATCCGCGCTGGAACGGCTCCGCAAGCGTCGACACGGTCGCGTCGTCGAGGACCTCGCCGGTGTTCTCCACCACGAGGGTGACCTCGCCATGGGTCGACGACGTCGCCACGCGTGCCGAGCCGCCCGCTGTGTTGTGGACGATCGCATTGTGCAGCAGGTTCGTCGCCAGCTGGCCCAGCAGGGCAGGGTCCCCGCGCACGTCGGCGCGGTCGCCTGACAGGTCCAACGTGACGTCGCTGCGCTCGGCAAGCGGCAGAAGCTCTTCGGCCGCCGCCTCGGCAGCCAACGACAGATCGATGGGTTCACGCTTGTCGATGCCCCGCTCGGCAGAAGCGAGAGCGAGCAGCGCCTCTGCCACGGCGATGGCGCGGTCATTCGTCGCGGCGAGGCGCTCGAGGGCGACGCGCGGATCCGCGTCAGGGTCGTCACGTGCGACGTCGAGCACCGATCGCATCACCGACAGGGGCGTGCGCAGCTCATGTGAGGCGTTCGCGGCGAAGCGCCTCTGCTCGGCGACGTGTGATTCGATGCGGGCGAGCATGCTGTCGAACGCGTCCGCGAGCTCGCCGAACTCGTCGTCGCGCCCGGTCATCCGGATTCGGTGCGACAGGGACCCCGCGGCCGTGGCTCTCGTCGCGGCGGTGATGCGCTGCAGAGGCGAGAGCATCCGTCCGGCCAGGAACCATCCGCCGATGAGCCCGAACGCCACAAGGAAGGCGAAGGCCCACGCAGCGCGCGGCCAGAACGCGCGGCCCAGGTCTGACCGGTTCGGCACGAACCCGCTTCGCATGGGAATCGCGTCGTCGGGCACATAGCGCAGCAAGAACAGCCACACGAGCGCGAGCAGGATCACGCCGGCGACGATGACGATCAGCGCGTAGCTGAGGGCGAGGCGCGCACGGGCGCTGCGTAGAAGCGTCATGACGGCACCGCGATGCGGTATCCGACGCCAGGCACCGTTTCGATGAGCATCGGTTCGCCGAGGCGTTTGCGCAGGGATGACACGGTGATGCGCACGGCGTTCGTGAACGGGTCGGCGTTCTCATCCCATGCGCGTTCGAGCAGCTCCTCGGCGCTGATCACGCCCCCGGCGGCGTCGACGAGCACTTCGAGGACGGCGAACTGCTTGCGGGTGAGGGCGACGTAGCGGCCGTCACGGTAGACCTCGCGGCGGAAGGGATCCACGCGCAGTCCTGCGGCTTCGAGGATCGGCGGTCGCCGTCGGTCTCTGCGTCGGGCGAGGGCGCGGATCCGCAGCACGAGCTCGCGCATCGCGAACGGCTTCGTGAGGTAGTCGTCGGCTCCGAGCTCGAAGCCGGTCTCCTTGTCGTCGAGCCGGTCGGCGGCCGTCAGCATGAGGATCGCCGGTCCTTCCCCTGAGGCGACGATCCGGCGGGCGACCTCGTCGCCGGATGGGCCGGGGATATCGCGGTCGATCAGCGCGATGTCGTACTCCGTGACCGACAGCGCCTCGAGCGCCGAGTCGCCGTCGCGCGCGATGTCGGCGTTGATCGCTTCCAGGCGCAGCCCGTCACGGACCGCTTCGGCGAGGAGGGGCTCGTCTTCGACGATCAGCACGCGCATGCGCCCATCGTACGAACGCGCACATATCGTCCGCGTATCGAAAACGGCATACGCTCTCGCAACACGCGCCCGCGTGAGCTGGGGGTATGACATTCACGAAGCGCATCTTGTCTGCCAATGCCCTTGTGGCAGTGATGCTCGGCGCGGCCGCCTGCGGGGCGGCTCCCGACTCCGCGGATCCGCGGTTCGCCGACGGGACCCTGCCGGAAGAGGCGACGCTCGACGACACGTATCCCGGCATCACGAACCTCGATCCCGACCTCGTCGCGGCCGTGCGGGCGGCCTCCGCCGACGCCGCCGAGGAGGGCATCGAGTTCTTCGTCAACAGCGGCTGGCGCTCGGTCGAGCATCAGCAGCGCCTCTATGAGGAGGCGGTCCAAGAGCACGGGTCCGAGTCGGCCGCCGCCCGCTGGGTCGCGACGCCCGAGGGATCGGCGCACACGACCGGCGAGGCCATCGACATCGGCTACTGGGATGCCGCCGCGTGGCTCCAGGAGAACGGCGCGCGCTACGACCTGTGCCAGATCTTCGACAACGAACCGTGGCACTTCGAACTGCGCGAGGGGGCGAGTGCCGACGGGTGCCCGAAGCCGTACTGGGACGCGAGCTTCGACCCGCGCAACAGCGCCTGAGGCCTGACCCGAGCTCATGACGCCGGCAACGAAAGCGCCGCCAGTGCATGAGGGCCGAGTCGCCCCGCCTGTCCCGTGGGGTCTGCTTTCGCCGACAGCCAATCAGGAAATGGTGCCTGAGGGCCGGATCCGCGAGGGCGAGCATGAGCTCGTGCAGGCCGAGGTGGCCCTGGCGATGGCCGAGGGGTACCTGCAGAACCTGAAGTCGCGGAGGACCGGCCGAGTAGCCGGCACTGATAGGATCGAAGGCGTACGCCCCGGTGACTATTCGGGCCTTCGGGTCCGGACTCTCGGGGCCACAGTTTTTCCGGGTTCATATTCGTGGCGGGTGTCGCCTCGCAAGTAGCACTCGAAGGCTCGGTCGGGCGCACCGAGGCGCGTGCCGAGCCTCCGTGATCGGCGAACTTGGCAGGCCTTCTGCAATGAGTCGTACAACGGGCGTTCGGTCTCGCCGATGAAATGATCAGCTCATGGACATCGCCGCCCTCATCATCTCGGGCCTCTCCTTGGTCGTCGCCGGCATCGGCACCTACTGGTCCAACAGGCGCTCGAAGGAGGCGCTTGCTGGGTCGCGACGCGCCGCCGCCGACGCTCGTTGGTCGGCGCGGCAGGAAGCGGTGCAGCGGCTCATCGGCTTCGACTGAATCGGCCTGACTTTTGTTCCTATCGGGAGCCTTGTCCAGCAGGTGCCGGATTGGCTGATTCCAGGTCAGCGTAGTACGCGTCTTCGACCTCGACCGGCGTGCGGTAGTCGAGCTCGCCGTGGAGACGAGCGTTGTTCCACCACCACACGTACTCGAGCGTCGCGAGCTCGACCTGCTCGACCGTCCGCCACGGGCCCTTCCGACGGATCAGCTCGGTCTTGTAGAGCCCGTTGACGGCCTCGGCGAGGGCGTTGTCGTAGCTGTCACCGACGCTCCCTGTCGACGGGGTCGCGCCGATCTCGTTGATGCGATCCGTGTAGACGACCGAGAGGTAGTTCGACCCATGATCGGCGTGGTGGACGAGGTCATCGAGCGACCCGCGCGCGCCCCACGCGGCCATGTTCAACGCCTGTAACGGCAGCACCTCCGCGCGCAGCGTCCCGGCGACGGAGGGCACGCGCGTCTTCGCCGCGCGATACCCGCGCGAGGTGAGGAACCTCGGCACCGCGTCGCGGAGGACGCGGCAGAGAAACTCGACCCCGGACTGATCCCTGTGTTCGTCGATGAAGCGGATCATGCTCGTCAGGGACGGTCGAGTTCCTTCGCGAAAGACACGCTCGCGGCTTTGAGGACCTCGTTCGCCTTCTTCAGCTCGGCGTTCTCACGGCGAAGTCGCTTGTTCTCCTCGGCGACGTCGGTCGGCACGCCGGGGCGCTGCCCGGCGTCGATCTCGCGGCGGCGGTGCCACACGCGCAGCGTCTCCGGGCTCATGCCGAGCAGGCTCGCGACATGTCGCACCGCGGACATGAGGTTCGGATGCTCGAGCTTGGCCTCGTCGAGCATCCGCAGCGCGCGCTCGCGCATCTCGGGCGAGTACTTCTGATTCATCGCATTCCATCCTTGCTTGAAGAACGGAACGAAACCCAGGGCGATTCACGTCCACAAGTCGATTCACGCTGCACGCTTCGAAGCCGTGCTCGGCGAAGGTGCGCGCGGAGGACAGCAGCATCTCGTGCCGATCGAACTGCGCAACCCCGACCATGCTCCAAGAACAGCCATTCTTGAATGACCGGTCAAGTTTGCTGTGGAGAGTCCTCTTGCGCCTGGCGTCGCGCGGTGTAGGCCGTGTGTGCTGCGAGGGTGGCGGTCACGGCGAGCACGGCGACGCTGAAGGCGCTCACTGGGAGGTGTCTGGCCAGCGGCATCGCGACGAATGTCAGCACCATGAGCACTGCGGCGGCGATGAAGCGGGATCGGGCGAGGCGTCCGAAGCGGGATCGGAGGAAGAGGATGTTGCCGACGAGGTAGACGAGCGGTCCGGCCGATGTCACCAGGACGGTGGCAGGGGTGAGGTGGTCGTGCGAGAGTCTCAGCTCGATCGACACCGCGACGAGGATTGCGCCGAGGACCATGAGCGCGTGAGCGTACGCATACGCCGAACGCAGTGCCGCCGTCGAGGAATCGCCGCCGCGAGTCTCCGGGCCTGCGAGTGCGAAGTAGTTCCACCAGAGGACGAACAGCGACGCGAAACCGATCACTGCGCTCAAGGCAAGTGATCCAGTGAGCTGTCCGCTGGCGACAATGCTGCCGCCCATGAGCAGAATCGACTCTCCGAGCGCGATGATGAACACGAGGCGGTTGCGTTCGGCGAGGTGGTCGGCATCGGTGTCCCAGTGCTCCATCGGAGCGGAGCCGAGCCCCGGGATGCGGTACTGCGCGAGGGGCGCGGCATAGTCGACCACGACCGCAACCACCCACAGGGCGAGTCTCGATTCTGCGGGCAGTGCCGCCCCGAGCACCCAGAACACACCCGCCAGGAGGGTCCACAGCAGCAGCATCCGGTAGTTGGCCGCGAGACGGTGACCGCGGTACGCGATCATCATGAAGACCGGGCGGATGACGCCCATGAGCAGGTAGCAGCCGACGAAGAGCCAGGCCGCATCCTCGAACGCACGTGGGATGGCGATGGACATGCCCAGCGCCGTGAGCATGAGCACTCCGCAGAGCAGTTGGACCTGTGTGCGACCGGGGTCGAGCCAGTTCATCGCCCAGGTCGTGTAGTTCCAACCCCACCACACCGCGGCGAACACCACGACGGTCTGTGCGGCCCCCTCCCAGGAGAGATGCTCGATCAGCAGGTGCGACAGCTGGATGATCGCGAAGACGTAGACCAGGTCGAAGAAGAGCTCGACGGGGCCCACCTCGGAGCGGCGGTGCCCGGGGCGGGCGAGTGCAGCGGTGGCCATCGGGGATACCTCCGGGTCGTGGGAAAAGCTGTGGTGGCGCACCTCGAGCGGGCGTCCGGATGCTAGACGCCCGCTCGAGGTACGAAGAAGCGTTCTCAGCCCTCGCGGATGGTCATCTTCGCGAGCTTGTCGCCTGCGATGTCGAAGATGAACGTGGAGCGTCCGTTGGCGTAGTTCGAACGCCAGTCGCCGACGACGGTGATCGTGCTGCCCGCGACGTCGACCTCCTCGACGGCGAGCGTGCCGCGCGCCCCGATGAACTCCTTGTCGCTCCATCGTTTGATCTCGTCGCGTCCGGTGAACACGCGGCCCCAGTCGTCGACCGCGCCGTCCGGAGTGAACGCTCCGAGGAACGCCGCCTCGTCGTGTCGGTTGACGGCGTCGATGAACGACGACATGGGCTCGGGGATCGTCAGGTCCGTCATCTCATCCCTCCCTGTCAGCGAGTGGTGTAGCCGCCGTTGGCGAAGATCGTCTGCCCGGTGATCCACCAGCCCTCGGTCGCGAGGAAGCGCACGATGGGTGCGATGTCCTCGATCTTGGTCAGCTGGTTCCCCATGCCCTGCGACTTGTGGAACTCGACCCGCTCAGGGGTCTCCTGCCCGTAGAAGAACGGGGTGTCCATCGGCCCCGGCGCGATCGCGGTGACCGAGATGCCCCGCTCAGCGAACTCCTTCGCCGCTGCACGGGTGAAGTGCTCCACAGGGGACTTGCCGCCGGCATAGGTCGAGTACCCGTCGGTGAACGCCGCGAGCAGCGAGGTGACGATCGTGATGACCTTCCCGCCGTCGGCAAGCTTCCTGCCGGCCTCCTTGATGAAGAAGTACGAGGCCTTGGAGTTGATGTCGAACATCGAGTCGTACTCGTCTTCAGTCGTCTCGACGATCGGCTTGCGCAGCACCTTGCCGACCGTGTTCACGGCGACGTCGATCTTCCCGATCGCCGCCTCCGCATCGGCGAACAGCCGCTCGACGTTGGCCGGGACGGTGAGATCACCCTGGAACATCGCGCCCTTGACCCCGGCGGCCTCGACAGCGGCAAGGGTCCGCTCAGCGTCCGGGCGCGTCGAATCGGAGTTGTAGTGGATCGCGACGTTCGCCCCGGCCTCGGCCGCCTGGCGGGCGATCAGGCCGCCGAGGTTCTTCGCGCCCGCGGCGATGAGGACGTTCTTTCCTGCGAGAGTGTGCTCGGTCATCGTGCTTCCTCTGTGTCACCAGTATGTATCAATGTAGCGTGGCTACATACGGTACTATAGCGACATTATGGAGATGGCGTCGAGTGATACACGGGAGAGGCTGATCTCCGCTGCCGCTGACCTCATCGCCGCCTCGCCCGGCGAGGACTTCTCCCTGCGCGCGGTATGCGACGCGGTGGGCGTGAAGATGCCGACCCTGTACCACTTCTTCGGCTCCAAGCAGGGGTTGATCGACGCCGTCGTCGAGCACGGCTTCGACCTCTACCTCGGCGAGAAGGCGGCGATGGAGTCCTCAGGAGACCCGATCCAGGACATACGGGCCGGATGGGATGCCCACGTCGCATTCGGCCTGACCAACCCGGGCTTCTACACCCTCATGTACGGCAAGGTCAGCCCGGGTCACTCGCCCGCCGGCCAGTCGAGAGCGAACGAGATACTGAAAGGGCTCACCTCGCGGGCCGCTGATCAGGGTCGCCTGGCGGTGTCGCCGGATCAGGCCGCAGCCCATGTCCTCGTCTCGAACATCGGCGTCACCCTGCGCCAGATCATCCTTGCGCAGCCGGACCCGGAGTTGAGCCACGCTGTGCGCGAGGGAGTGATGGCGGCGATCACCGGCACGGCGACCGGACAGGGAGACGCCCTCAACGCGGCGATCGAGGTTGCCGCTGCACATCCACACATCCTGGGCGCCACCGAGACTCAGCTGCTCGTCGAATGGCTGGGCAAGTTGAGCAGGGAAGTCTCCTGACCGCCCGCATTGATCGAGAGGCGAGCACACGTTCGACTCCACAGCGCCTCGCCGTGGATGCCGCCGACGCCCTCGAGGTCTCGCGGCGGTCCTGGCCCGTAGCGCCGACCTGCAAGTCCGTGACGCGGTCCACGATCGAGGCCAGGCCCGCGGATCGGACGCGCCCCAACGGCGTGCATAAGGAGCGGAAGTTGGCCGAGGTCCCGGACTCCGTCACGGGCGAGCTACGGAGCCACCGGGGCGCGAGGTCAACAAACATTCGCCAACCGCGGCGACGTGTGCGAGTGGCGTTTCAATGTCTGATTGGTGTTCGGCTGAGGGTTCTCAGCGCCGAAACGTGGTGGAGTTCCGTCACGGAGGAGCATCTGGCTCCGGCGAGAATTAGGCACTCAGGGCATGGCTCGCCAGCTCTCGCTCGTCGCGTGGCGGCGGTGATCTAGCATGGTCGAACTCCAGCCTCCGTGGTCCTACCCTGTGTTGAAAGCGATCGCTGACGTCCTCGCCGACACCTCCGACGGGTTGACTGGCCGCGAGATCGACGACTTGCTCCTGCGTCTGCGCATGGATGACCCGATCCCGACGGCGACCAAACGCGACCGGCTCGCCGAGGCCTTCGTCGTTCGCCAGAACAGGGACCAGAGCTCCAAACGCATCATCACATTCATAGTCACGGCGATGGAGCCGGTGCGGTCGCACCCAGCCGGAGCTCTTCACGCTTCGCCAGGAGCGGCTCAACGAGCACCTCGCCTTCGTCGGGTTGCGAGTCAACGACGAGGGCAGGGTCGCCAAGGGCGCAGTCGCGCGGACGCTGGACGAAGCGTCTCGCGTGGCCACATCGATCCGTGACGAGCTTCACCGCCGCAAGTGCCATCCTGAAGTGCTCAGGTACTGCTCCGTCGAGGTGCTGAAGAAGGCGCACTTCCACGCCTGTCTCGAGGCGACCAAGAGCATCTTCGATCGTCTTCGGAACCTGACAGGCGCGCCCGGCGACGGCGCTGCACTGGTCGACGCTGCATTGGCCCTCGGCAAGTCCGGTGTGCCGATGCTCGCGATCAACTCGCTGCGCACGCAGACCGAGAGGGACGAGCAGACCGGGCTTACGAACCTCGTGAAGGGCCTGAACGGTCTTTACCGGAACCCTACGGCGCACGACCCCCGGCTGAACCGCACGATCACCGAGGACGAACTGCTCGAGGTGCTGACGATGGCCTCGATGGTCCACCGCAGGCTCGACGGCGTGCCAGTCTCCCGAGGAGGTTCGTTGTGAGCGACGACGACCTCACCGTCGACCCTGAGGACGAGGACGCTTCCCGGGCCGAAGAAGTGGAGCCGGAGCCGGAGGAGTCGGGCGAAGGAAGCGACAGGGAGTCGGTCAGCGGCTTCCGCATGCCAGCGGGCTTCTCCCGATCGCTGATGCCGAACATGGACGACTACGTGGCCAGCATCGTCGCGCCCCAGCAAGAGCAGGTGCGCTCGATGCTGCCTGACTACAGCGCCATCACCCGCGAGATCCTGGCACCGATGACCCGCCGCGTCCAAGAGCAGGTGGCATCGGTCGTGGCCGCCGTCCCCACATTCTCGATGCCGCCGCTCGATTTGCCCGCGCTGCATGCTCCCGTTCTCAACTCGGCTACGCAGGAGATGCTCAAGAGCATCTCCGAGCAGCACTCCACTGCCATGCAGGGCCTGCGGAAGTCGCTTGGTCCGCTCTTCGACCCGGAGGCGCTCCGCGGCCTCAACCGCGCGCTAGTGCCGCCCAACCTCAAGGAGCACGCCGACGAGATCAGGGCCAGCCAGGTCCACGAGTTCGTCGAGCAGGAGGGCATCCCGCTCTACCTCGTGCCGCGGGGGCGGACGGCCTTGCGGCTGCTGCGGGCCAAGGACCGGGCAGGTCGACGACGAGTGCTTGGCGACTGCTACGAGTCGCTCATGGAAGACTGCGCGGCTGTGCTGGCACAGGCGGACCACGAGGCGGTCAGCGAAGAGCTGGGCTTCGCTCTCGACGGCCTCGGCGCGATGCGCGCGGGCCACGCCCGTTCCGCTCAGGCCATGTTCACCGCCACCCTGGACACGCTGATCTACCGCTTCTACCCCGACCGGAAGACCCGCGGCGTCATCACGAACCGGCGGAGAGGCGCTGACGTCCCGGATGAAATCGACGAGATGAAGGTCCGCGAAGCTCTCGTATGGTTGCCGATCTGGAATGCGCACGAGCAGTTCTGGAAGCACAAGGGCGACAAGGTGCCGCACTACTACTCTCGCCACGCCAGCGTCCACGGCGTCTCCTCGCGCCAGTTCAGCAAGCGGAACTGCATTCAGGTGCTCATGCTCGTCACGAGTCGTATCGGCTACGCCGATCGAGTGGCCCGCGAAGCGGATTAGTGCGCCTGCGGGCCCCGCGGCGGTGACGATGGCTCGGCTCAGTCCGTCCTGTCTCTGAGGTAGTCGCCGTCCTTGAATTCCTGCGACGCCGTGGCCCAGTCCTCGGGGTGCGAGATCGGCAGGAGCCTGTGCTGCTGCTCGTGCGTGCTGTCGTAGGGCATCGTGGCCTCGTGCTTCATCCGGCTGTGGTCCTTGATGAGCAGCATCTCCACGACCTGCGCCGCCGTCTGCAACTCCGCCTCGATCGTCCCAGCCGCGACATCGGCAGGGGAGAGGACCGTGGTGCCGTCGTCGCCCAGATCGACGTAGAAGCCGGCCATCTTCTCTTCGTTGGCCCGCTTACCCGCGGCAGCGGCCTCGGCGCGCTGGTTCGCGAAGTAAGCCGTCCAGCCCTCCTCTGACTGGTCCTCCGGGAGCTCATGCGACTCGTAGTCGCCCCAGAACGACGCGAGCTCCTGCCCGAAGACGAACGCCTCCATGTACTTCACCGCATGGCGGCGGCCGTCCGACGCGAGTCGCGGAACTTCACGCACATCTTCGGCTCCGGTGCTCCATGCAGTCTCGAAGGTCTCGTAGATCCAGAGGGCCTTGCCGAGTTCCTCCTGCGCGAGGACGGTGAGTGAACGTGCGCGGCCGAACGAGCCGCGCTCGAGCAGGATGTGGGCGTCGGTGATGAGGCCGGAGGCGTTGTCCATGAGCGCCTTCCAGAAGGTGCGCGCGGTGCCGGAATGCATTTCCACGTCTCGATTCTCCCTCACGAGCCGATGCCTCGATAATGCCTATGCGCAGTCGTGCGAGTGAAGATTTAACGTCTAGCGTTAATGACACAGCCCGTTATATGCTGGCCCCATGATCAGATCGTTCGGTGACAAGGAGACCGAACGGCTGTGGCGTCGTGAGCGTGTGCGGTCGATCGATCCGAGGATCCACCGGGTCGCACTACGCAAGCTGCGTCAGGTGGGCTCCGCGGAGGTCCTCGAGGATCTCCGCGTCCCGCCCGGTAACCGGCTCGAAGCTCTCAAAGGCGATCGGGTTGGGCAGTACAGCATCAGGATCAACGACCAGTGGCGGATCTGCTTCGTGTGGACCGACGCCGGACCGGAGGAGGTGCAGATCGTTGACTACCACTGACAAGATCGAGCCGATCCACCCTGGGGAGGTCCTCATGGAGGACTTCATCGAGGGATTTGGGATCACGCAGAACAAGCTCGCCGTGTCGATCGGCGTCCCGCCGCGGCGGATCAATGAGATAGTCCATGGCAAGCGAGGTATCACCGCCGACACCGCGCTTCGGCTGGCGAAGTACTTCGGCACGTCGGCGGAGTTCTGGATCAACCTGCAGAGCCACTACGAGCTCGACCGTGCGGAGGACCTGGCTGGCCAGCAGATCGCCGCGATCACGCCGCTGAGGGTTGCGTGACATCCACCATGGTCCTGCGCCCGGACGGCGTCTCGGTTGCAGTCAGCGATCTGGGCAGCGACGGGCCCGTGGTCGTGCTGCTTCACGGGTTGGCCGGGAGCTCGCGGGAGCTGCTGCCCACCGCGCAGGCACTCGAGGGGAACCGGGTGCTCCTCGTGGATCAGCGGGGGCATGGTGAGAGCACTCGGTGTCCAGGTGATCTGAGTCGAGCGGCCTTCGTAGGTGACGTCGTCGCCGTGCTGGAGGAACTTGTCCCGGGGCGAAGCGCGACCCTCATCGGCCAGTCGATGGGAGCGCATACGGCGTTCCTCACGGCTTCAGCACGTCCGGATCTCGTCGATGGTCTCGTTATGCTGGAAGGACACGTGGTGGGGAGCGACGATCCAGAAGACGCTGCGGGCCTTGGCAGGTACTTCGCATCCTGGCCGGTGCCTTTCGAGGACGAGGCTGCCGCTCGCGACTTCCTCGGTGATGACGCGATCGTCGATGCCTGGCTGGCGGACCTCCAGATGGCGGATGGAGGGCTTGTTCCGCGCTTCGACCCAGATGTCATGCGGCGCGCGATCGAAGCTGTGCATGAACCACGTTGGGTCGAGTGGGAGATTCTGCGGGTTCCGACGCTCGCGGTATTCGCGAAGAACGGGATGTTCAGTGATGCCGACAAGGACGACTTGATCCGGCGCAGACCTCAGACGGACCGGATTGATCTCCGCGGCGGTAGTCATGACGCCCACCTCGATGCCTTTGACGAGTGGATCGACGTGCTCAGTCGCTGGCTGTCTCGTGAGCCGACCAGCGTTGCGCATACTGATGGCGGCTGATGGCTTTCCGCGTCGGAACTCATGCGAGTGGCGGTTCAACGTCTAGCGAGGTCTTCGGGCCGAGCGTTATCGACGCTCGGGTACCTTGGCTCCGCGATCAGGTTGTTCGGCGGCGAAAGGATCGTGATGCCTGAGACGATGCCCGACGGGCTCGCGGAGGAGCCCTTCGCCTACGAGATCGCGAAGAGCGGCGAGGTCCGCATCAGTCGCGCCGGCCGGGTGGTGACCGTGGTGCGGGGAGCGGCGGCCGCGAAACTCGCCTCTCGGCTCGGGCGGGGAGCCCTGCGGGATCAGCAGGCGCTGGCCCGGGCCACCGGCAATTACCGTCGCGGCAACGAGCGCCGCTGAACCCGAGTCCTGCCGGCGAACCCCGGGCCCCTCTGTCGTCATGCACGTATCATCGACGCATGTTGACAGTGCTCACATATGCGGCCTACACTTAATGTGCTCGCTGTAAACATAGGTGTGATCCGGGTATCGAACGCTCTCGAATGCCCGCTCGCACGGGGAGTCGAGGACCGCAATGCAGACGATTCTGGGGGCCAACGGGCAGATCGCCGTCGAACTGGCGCGAGAGCTGCGCCGCACATCCGACACCGAACTGAGGCTGGTGAGTCGGAATCCCCGCAAGGTCAACGAGACGGACGCGCTCGCCCGCGCCGACCTGCTCGACGCAGAGCAGACCCGAGCTGCGGTCGAGGGGAGCGACATCGTGTATTTCACGGCCGGCCTGCCCGCGAACACCGAGCTGTGGGAACGGCAGTTCCCGACCATGCTCCGCAACGCGCTCGACGCGGCCCGCGCGGCCGGATCGAAGTTCGCCTACTTCGACAACACCTACATGTACCCGCAGGATGACCGTGTTCAAGACGAGCGGACGCCGTTCGAGCCGCTCGGACGCAAGGGTGTCGTCCGCGCGCAGATGGCGACGATGGTGCTCGAGGAGATGGCGCGGGGCGACATCCCGGTGCTGGTCGCACGAGCCCCCGAGTTCTACGGCCCGGGCCGCACCCAGGGCTTCACGAACGCCCTCGTCATCGACCGGCTGCACCCCGGCAAGAAGCCGCTCGTGCCGGTGCGCGACGACCGGCTGCGCACCCTCATCTGGACGCCCGACGCGAGCCGCGGCCTCGCGGCGCTGGGCGACACCCCCGATGCCTACGGGCAGACCTGGCATCTGCCCGCCGACGACGAACGGCCGACCTACCGCGAGTTCGTGGAGATGGCGGCGGCGGCATTCGACCGCGAGCCGAGCTACCACGTCATCCCGAAGTGGGTTCTGACCGCGTCTGGAGCCGTCAACGCGCAGGCGAAGGAGATCCGCGAACTGCTGCCGCGGTACGCGAGCGACAACCACTTCGACTCGTCGAAGTTCAAAGCGCGCTTCCCCGGGTTCGACGTGACCACCTATCGCGAGGGCCTCGGCATCATCGCCGACGAGGCTCGCGCGCGGAGCAGGTCGCGTTCCTGAAGGAGCAGGGGATGGGGCACGGACACGCGAACGCTCTCGTGCACGTCTTCCGGGCCGAGCACGACGGGGCCTGAGCGACGCTGACGGGCGCAATGCGATGACGTCGTCTGCCACGCCGCACGATGGGGGTTCTGCAATCGGCTCCGCGCGAGCATACTGGGGGAGTACCGACACTGGACACCGAAGGAGCGCGTCATGCCTCAGTCACTCGCAACCTACATCGCATTGCCGGGAACGACGGGCGACGCCATGCAGCACTGGCACGATATTCTCGGCGGTGAGCTGAACATCATGCGCTACGGCGACGCGCCGCCGATGGAGGGGATGCCGTTCACACTCGATCCGAAGGCCGTCGCGCACTCCACGCTCGTGCTGCCCGGAGGCGCCGGAGTCATCGCCGGCGGCGACGCTATGGACGACGAGAACGACTACCCCGTGCGCGGCACCGCCTACTCGCTGCTCTACACCACGGACACGCCGGAGGAGGCGCAGGGCCTGATCCAGAAGCTCGTCGACGGGGGCGGGGAGATCGGCATGCCGTTCGAGAGGGCGCCCTGGGGCGACTGGTACGGCCAGGTCTTCGACCGCTTCGGGGTGATGTGGGCGTTCTCCTGCGCGAGCGCCTGATTCCGAGCGGAGCCGGGGCGGAGTAGCGTGGAAGCGTGACTGACCACTCTCCGCCCCGTATCCACTCGACCGTGGTCGGCGACGCGGCGAACGCCGAGCATCGCGTCGTCTTCCTGCACGGCCTCTTCGGTCGGGGCAAGAATCTCACGAGGATCGCCGCGGGTCTCGAACCCGAGGCCGCGAGCCTGCTCGTCGACCTGCCCAATCACGGCAAGTCGGACTGGACCGACGGTTTCGACTATCTCGAGACCGCCGATCTCGTCGCGGAGCACGCCCGTACGGCCTTCGCGGGCGCCCCGGTCGACGTGGTCGGCCACTCGATGGGCGGCAAGGCGGCCATGGTGCTCGCGCTGCGCCATCCGGACCTGGTGCGCAGGCTCGCGATCCTCGATATCTCCCCGGTCGCCTCGGGATCCTCGCGCGGCGAGTTCCGCCACCTGCTCGATTCGCTCGCAAGCCTCGACCTCTCGACCGTCGAGCGGCGCTCTGACGCGGACCTCGCGCTGCGCGCCGCGATCCCGAACGACGGCGTGCGGGGGTTCCTGCTGCAGAACCTGCGCCGTAGCGAGCAGGGGTTCGAGTGGGAGCCGAATCTGGCGCTGCTGCGGGCACAGCTATCGGAGGTGATGGGGTTCCCCGATCTGACGGGCCTGCAGTTCGCGGGCCCGGTGCTGTGGATCGGCGGAGAGCGGTCCGACTACATCGCCGATGAGGACGCCCCGGCGATGCGCGCCCTCTTCCCCCGCACGCGTCGGGTGACCGTGAAGGGCGCCGGCCACTGGGTGCACTCGGAGAAACCCGACGAGGTCATCTCGGCGCTGCGAGCCTTCCTGCTGCACGACTGACCGAGGGCGGTGCGAGGCCCGGGCGGGCGCGGGGTGATAATGGGTCATGGGCATCCCTCCGCCGGTCATGACTCGCCCGCTCGGTGAGGACGAGGGAGAACTGCTGCTCGAAGCGGCGCTCGGCAATTTCAACTGGAAGACGCCGCTGTTCACGCCGCAGCAGGTGCGCGAGCGACCCGATCTCGACCGGTACACGAGGTTCGAGCCCGAGCGCGGTGATTTCGGTGTGGTCGCTCAGGCGCACGAGGGTCCGGTGGGTGTGGCATGGGCGCTGTACCTGCCGGCGGAGGAGCCCGGGTACGGGTGGATCGACGCGGTGACGCCGGAGTTCTGCGTCTGGGCGCACGAGGCGTGGAGAGGGCGCGGGATCGGGCGCATGCTCACCGGCCGACTGCTCATCGCGGCGCGCGTGCGCGAGGTGCCGCGGGTGAGCCTGTCGGTCGACTGGCGCAACGTGCGGGCGAAGATGCTCTACATGGATCTCGGCTTCGTGCCGGTTCCGGGCGGCGAGACCTACGGCGTGCTGCTCTGGACCAACCCGTGGGCGTGACGGGCGGCCGAGGGGGCGCCCCGGGCGCCGATGGCACGGAGACGCGGGATCAGTTCTCGCAGAGGCAGAACGGGTGGCCGGCGGGATCGAGGAAGACCATGAATGTGCCCTCCTCGCTCGGCTGGACCTCGTGCCGCACCGCGCCCGCGGCCTCTGCGAGGGGCGCGGCTTCGGCGATCGAATCGACGTAGAGATCGAGGTGCGCCTGCTGCGGGATCGGGCCGGCCGGCCACTCGGGGGCGCGGTAGTCGGGCACTTCCTGGCACGCGATCGAGAAGCCGGGGCTCTCGCCCTGCGGGGGAACCACGTCCACCCAGTCGGGATCCTCCTCTGACGAATCCGCTCGCCACCCCAGCAGGCGCGCGTAGAACTGCGCGAGAGCCGCGGCATCGGGGCAGTCGAGGGCGTATACATGGCGGGTGGCGCGGATGGATGTGCTCATGCCGGGCAGTGTAGGGCGGTTCGCGTGCCGGCGGAAGGGCCTTGCCTTTTCGGGCTCGGGCCCGCTCCTGAGGCCCGTCTGCGGACCCAGCCGCGCCCGCGTCCGAGGGCCAACCGGGGGAACCGGAGCCCGAACGCCGGGAGTCTCAGCCCCTTCCGACGTCGGCCCGCTAGCCTGTGCCCCATGAGCAATGCCGCAGTCGACAGCTTTGATCCGAGCTCGGACGAGGAGGAGAACGACGACGAGATCACCATCTCGGCCAGCGCGCTTCGCACCCTCGGCGACCAGATGCAGCGGTTTCTGCTCGAGTACCGCTTCGCGATGCAGGAGGTCGAGACGAAACTCGCGATCCTGCGCGAGGAATTCCTGCACATGCACGAGTACAACCCGATCGAGCACGTCTCGAGCAGGGTGAAGTCCGTCGACAGCCTCGTCGACAAGTTGCAGCGCCGAGGGCTCGGCACCGACTTCGACGAGATCCGCCGGGAGATCCACGACATCGCGGGTGTGCGGGTCACCTGCGCCTTCATCCGCGACGTGTACCGCCTCTTCGACCTGCTCACGCAGCAGGACGACATCACGGTGCTCGAGGTCGAGGACTACATCGAGCAGCCCAAACCCAACGGGTACAAGAGCCTGCACACGATCATCTCGGTACCCGTCTACCTGTCGAGCGGGCGGGTGGACGTGCCCGTCGAGGTGCAGTTCCGCACCATCGCCATGGACTTCTGGGCGAGTCTCGAGCACAAGATCTACTACAAGTACGCCCGTCAGGTGCCGCACGCCCTGACCGACGAACTCCGTCGTGCGGCCGAGGCCGCCGCAGAACTCGACACGCGCATGGAGCGGTTGCACATGCAGGTGCACGGCGAGCAGCAGCTGCCGCCGACCTCGCCGATCGATCTGCGCAGCGTCTCGGAGCGCGTGCACCGCGCATAGGGGAGCCGTTGTCGGTCGCGCCCCTCGCAGCCGTGGATCCCGGCGCACGGCGGTAGGGTCGATGCGTGGAGAACGAGCATCTGCCGGGTGGATCGGGCGGCGTGTGGCGCAGACGGGCGCCGGAGGGTGAGATCCGCGTGCATCGACCGACCGGGCCCTGGACGCCGGCGGTGCACGCGCTGCTCGGGCATCTGCACGAGCGAGGGCTCGACGGGGTGCCGCGCGTGCACGGTTTCGACGCCGACGGCCTCGAGGTGCTCGACTATCTGCCGGGCGAGACGCTCGATCCCGAATCCGAGCAGGCGAGCGACCGCGCGCTCGGGGAGGCCGCAGCCTGGTTGAGGCGCTTCCACGATGCGGTGCGCGACTTCCGCCCCGGCGCCGTGGAGTGGCGGCAGGGGGTGCGGGATCTCGGCGACGACGAACTGATCTGCCACAACGATCCCGGCCTGTACAACTGGGTCGTGGTCGACGACGGCTTCGCAGGCATGATCGACTGGGATCGGGCGGGCCCCGGCCGACCGATCGACGACCTCGCGTTCCTCTGCTGGTCGGGGGTGCCGCTGCTGCGCGAGATCCCCGTTGCCGATGCGGCGCGCAGGATCGCGCTCGCCGCGGATTCGTACGGCGAGGTCGACCCCGGCGAACTGCTCGACGCGGTCGATGCGCGCATGGAGCTCATCGCTCAGCGGTGGAGAACGGGGATCGAGCGGGGCGATCCCGGCACCATCGCGCTGCGTGATTCCGGTGTGATGGATCGTCACCTGGAACGGGTACGGGGGTTCTCGGGGCGCAGGGAATCGATCCGGCGCGCGTTGTAAAGACGTTACGCTGCGAGGCATCGTGGCTCGGAGCATGTGCAACACTGGGATCGGGGAGTGCCGCACGGCGCGGCCTCGTGAGGAGCGCAAGCATGACGACGACGGGCGTGACGGGTGCCACTGCGACCGGGGTCGGTCTCGCCGACGGCGGGATCGAGACCGCGTTGACAGAACGGCTGGGGCAGCGATTGCCGGAGTTCGCGGCGTTCATACTGCTCGACTCCGCCGAGGGGCGCGAGGCGCTTCGCGACTACTACCGCCCGTTCCTGCGCCTGGCGGTCGAGCACCGGCTGCCCATCGTGCTCGACACCGCCACGTGGCGTGCGAACACCGATTGGGGCGAGCGTCTCGGCTACGACCAGGAAGCGCTCGACGCGCTGAACGCCGACGCGGTGGCCCTGCTGCGAGAGCTCGTGGAGAACGAGGGAGGCGGCTCGGTCGAGGCCGTGATCAACGGCTGCGTCGGCCCGCGCTTCGACGACCACTACATCGAGGGACGCCGCATGACGCCGGCGGAGGCCGAGGAGTATCACGCGCCCCAGGTTCGCGCGCTGGCCGAAGCCGGCGCGGATCGTGTGACGGCCATTACGACGCTCGATGCGGCCGAGGGCATCGGAGTGGTGCGAGCCGCGCAGGCCTCCAGTATCCCCGCCGCGGTCTCCTTCGTCGTGGGCGAGGACGGGCTGATGGCTGACGGCAGCACCCTCGCGGAGGCCATCGCCGCCGTCGACGCCGGGACTGAGAACGCCGCGCTCGGTTTCCTCGTGAACTGCGCTCACCCCTCCGCTGTCGCAGAGGGACTCGCGGCCTGCGCGGGCAGTGCGGAGCTGGGCCGGCTGATCGGCTTCCGGCTGAACGCGGCTCACGACGGCGACGACGGGCCCGGCGAGGCTCCCGACGCCTTCGCAGCGCTCGAAGCGGGGCTGCGCGATCTGGCGCCCAACGCGAGTATCTTCGGAGGGTGCTGCGGCACCGACACTCCGCATGTCGCCGCACTCGCGGCGAGGCTGGCCTAACCGCGCTTCCTGCCGCGCGGTTACGGAGCGACCAGCTGTTGTGGTTAGGCTGGTGTCGTGAGTAGAGACCCATTCGAGGAGCTGTTCGGGGCGTCGAACGACGACGCCCCGGAGTCGACACCGGCCCCCGTGCCCGCGCGCGAACGCCTCGCGCACGAGCAGGCGGAGCGCGTGCGTACTTCCCAGCTGCCGACTGGCAAACGCACGGGCCCCGCGGGCGCGAGCACCCAGGCCGGCGACCGCGCGGCGCAGGCGAAGCCATGGATCGTGGTGGGCATCATCGCGCTCATCGCGCTCATCGCTTCGATCGTGGTGGTGAATCTCGCACGCGGTGCGCAGGAGGAACCGCCGCCGGTGACCGAGCCCACCACGACGCAGACACCCGACACCCCGTCTCAGCCGACGACACCGGATGCGGAGCCCGAAGCCGACGCGGACGCGGATGGGGAAGACGCGGAGCCCGACGGCCCGCCCCAGGTCGAAGTCGGAGCGACCTACGACATGAATATCGGGCCGTGGAACGCGACGTCGCAGATCTCGCAACGCTTCGGTTCGATCAGTTTCACCATTCCCGACAACACCAATCTCGTGCTCAACTCGGATCTGCTGAACTCCTTCCCCGACTCCTGCGCGGCGATGCGGCAGGGCTGGGGCGCCACGAAGACCGAGAGCGGCTACGAGGTGCTCAAGCCAGCTGAGCGGTGCGCTGAAGCCCCTGAGCTGTATGACGAGGTGTGGGGTCTCGTCGACGCCTGGGTGAAGACGATCCGCTAGGCCGCGAAGAGCGCCGGCCAGAGCGCAAGAGCCAGCGGGTATCCCGCGAAGCTGACGATGTCGAGGATCCAGTGGGCCACGATGAGGGGGAGGGAACGGCCCCAGCGCTGATAGACCCAGCCGAACACGAGGCCCATCACCACGTTGCCGATGAAGCCGCCGAAGCCCTGGTAGAGGTGGTAGCTGCCGCGCAGCAGTGCGCTCGAGACGATGGTGGCCACCGGCCCCACCCCCAGCCGGCGCATGCGATCGAAGAAGTAGGCCACGACGATCAGCTCTTCTCCCAGCGCCGCCTTGAGCGCCTGCAGCACGAGCACGGGAACGGTCCACCAGAAAGCGTCGAGCGCAGTCGGCACGACGGTGGTGTTGATCCCGATCCACTTCGCGAACAGATAGAACCCGAGGCCGGGGATCCCGATGAGCGCGGCGAGGGCGAATCCGCCCGCGACCTCGCGCGGCCACCAGCGATGGCGAGTGCCGTCTCCCGCACGCCCCAGCCCGAGCGCGGCCAGATGCGGGCGGCGCTCCCGCCACAGCAGAAAGACGACGAGTGCTACGGGCGCGAGGCCGAAGGCGAAGCCCAGCAACTGGTAGATCAGGTCGAAGAGCGGGCGCTCCGCCAGGGGTCGGTTGATCGTCGCGGTCTGGGAGGCCAGTGCCGTCTCCCGCGTCAGACGCTCGATGATCGTCACGATCGCGTAGACGCCGGATGCGCCGAAGGAGAGCGCGAGCACGATGACGAGTTCCCAGCGCAGTTTCGCGGGTGAAGAGTGAGCGGCCACGGCACCAGCGTATCCCCGCTCAGCTGCAGAACATGGTGATTTCGCACAGTCGGGGTCGCCGCTGGCGGGCAAACTTTTTCGGAGACCTACAGACCTCGATCACGATGCCGTTACGAGCCCGTTTTTGTCAGGACGGGCCCTCGGCGCTGGTTAGGCTGGGGGAGTTAATCGAATTCACTCCCGGGGGCGGATCTCGCCGAGGCGTGCCCGCGCCGGGGTGGAACTTTCAAGGAGGAAACCTAGTGAAGCGATCAAGGATTGGCTTCGGGTTCATCGCGCTGGCGGCAGCGGGTGCACTCGCGCTGTCGGGTTGCGCGTCGAACGGCGGAGGTTCGGACGAGGGCGGCGAGGCCACCGGCGGCATCATCACCGTCAACAACACCGAGCCGCAGAAGGGCCTGATTCCGGCCGACACCACCGAGGTCGGCGGCGGCAAGGTCGTCGACGCGCTCTGGGAGGGCCTGGTCTACTACGACGCGGATGGCACGACCCAGATGGGCGTCGCCGAGTCGATCGAGCCCAAGAACGACACCAACACGCTGTGGGAGGTCAAGCTCCGCGACGATGCGGTCTTCTCCGACGGCACCCCCGTGCTCGCGAAGAACTTCGTCGATGCGTGGAACTACGCCGCGAACGTCGACAACGCTCTCGGCAACCAGTACTTCTTCAGCGCGATCAAGGGCTTCAGCGAGACGGAGCCGGTCGAGGCCATGGAGGGTCTGAAGATCATCGACGATCACACCTTCACGATCGAGGCGAGCCCCGACTTCCCCGACCGCCTGGGCTACTCGGCCTACTACCCGCTGCCCGATGTCGCGTTCGAGGACATGGAGGCCTTCGGCCAGAACCCGATCGGCAACGGTCTGTACAAGCTCGACGGCGAGGGCGCCTGGAAGCACGACGAGTCGATCAGCCTCGTGAAGAACGACACCTACGTCGGCCCGCGCGAGGTCAAGAACGACGGCATCGAGTTCAAGGTCTACGCCTCGCTCGACGCGGCCTACACCGATCTGCAGGCCGGCAACCTCGATGTACTCGACCAGATCCCCGATACCTCGTTCGCGGTGTTCCAGGACGAGCTCGGCGACCGCGCCATCAACCAGGCGGGTGCGCTGACCACCACGCTCACCATCTCGACCAGCCTGCCGCACTTCGGCATGGACGAGGAGGGCAAGCTGCGCCGCGCCGCACTCTCGATGGCGGTGGATCGCGAGGAGATCATCGACGTGATCTTCGAGGGCACCAACGTGCCGGCCGAGGACTTCACCTCGCCCGTCGTCGACGGCTACGCCGAGGACCTCAAGGGCTCGGAGAAGCTGGACTTCAACCTCGACGAGGCGAAGAAGCTGTGGGCCGAGGCCGACGCGATCAGCCCCTTCGAGGGCACGATCGAGGTCGCGACGAACTCCGACGGCCCGCACCAGGTGTGGGTCGAAGCCGTCGCGAACCAGTGGGCCACGAACCTGGGCGTCTCCGCAGCGCCGAAGCTCTACCCGACCTTCGCGGCATTCCTCGATGACCGCGAGGCCGATGTGGTCGGCGGTCCGTTCCGTGCCGGCTGGCAGGGCGACTACCCGGGCGCGTACAACTACATGCAGCCGCTCTACTACACGGGCGCCAGCTCGAACCACGGCTTCTACTCGAACCCCGAGTTCGACGCCCTGCTCGACGAGGCCGTGCAGGAGAGCGATCACGATGCTCGCAACCAGAAGCTGAACGAAGCCCAGGAGATCCTGCTCGAGGACATGCCCTCGATCCCGCTGTGGTACCAGGGCACGACCGGCGGCTACAGCGAGAGCGTCGACAACGTGGAATTCGGTTGGAACTCGGTGCCGATCTTCAACGAGATCACCAAGAACTGACCTCTCACGAGGGTCCCGGGCCGCTGGCTCGGGGCCCTCGCACCGTCTCAAGGCCGGGAGTCCCGCTCAGCGGGGCGCTCGGCCTTGAGACGGTCACAGCACTTCGAGTCGGAGACACTGTCGTCCCCGACTTCGCATCCCAAAACAATTGCGAGAGAATACGCAACATGTCAAGCCAATCTGAACGGGGAGGTATCGGCGCATGCTGAGATACATCCTCTTCCGTCTGCTGCAGGTGATCCCGGTACTGCTGGGAACCACCTTCCTCATCTACTTCATGGTCTTCGCCATGCCGGGCGACCCGGTCGCCGCGATGTTCGGCGACAAGCAGCCGAGCGCGGCGGTACTCGAGCGGGTGCGCGAGCAGTACCATCTCGATCAGCCCTTCTTCATCCAGTATCTGCTCTACCTCAAGGGCATCTTCGTCGGCGACCTCGGCATCAGCTTCTCGGGGGAGCCGGTGTCGCAGATCCTCGCCCGCACCTTCCCGGTGACCATCAAGCTCGCGGCCATGGCGATCGCCATCTCGCTCGTGCTCGCCGTGATCATCGGCCTCTTCTCGGGGCTGCGCAAGGGCAAGCTCTTCGACAACATCAACCTGATCATCGGCCTGCTCTTCCTGAGCGTCCCGATCTTCGTGATCGCGTTCATCGCCCAGTTCGGCCTCGGCCTCAAACTCGGCTGGTTCAAGCCCACGGTGAGCTCGGGCGCTCCGGTGCAGGATCTGCTGCTGCCCGCCATCGTGCTCGGCGTGAGCCTCTACGCGACGAGCATGCGCCTCACCCGCGCCTCGGTCATCGATACCCTCAACCAGGATTTCGTGCGCACCGCCTACGCCAAGGGGCTCAGCCGCAACCGGGTCGTGCCGGTCCACGTGCTGCGCAACTCGCTCATCCCGACGATCACCAACACCGCCACGGACTTCGGTGTGCTCATGGTCGGCGCGACGGTCACGGAGGGCATCTTCAACGTGCCCGGCGTCGGCAACGTGCTCTTCCAGGCCATCCTGAAGGGCGAGAACTCGACCGTCGTCTCCTTCGTCACCGTGATGGTGCTCATCTACCTCGGCGTGAACCTGGTCGTCGACCTCCTCTACGCCGTGCTCGATCCGAGGATCCGCTATGCCTGAGTCGCAGAATCAGTCACCCCAGCGCGGGCGCGCGCAGCGTCCGCCCATCGAGCACTTCGTCGCTCCCGTCGAAGAGGTGCCGGTTGCCCCCGTCGATGCCGTGCGCATCAAGGAGAAGAAGTCGAACCTGTGGCTCGACGCGTGGCGCGACATGCGCCGCCGCCCCATGTTCTGGATCTCGCTCGTGATCATCCTGGTGGTCGCGCTCGTCGCGCTGTTCCCCGGCATGTTCACGCAGGTGGATCCGCGCGCGAGCTCGCTCGCGAACTCCAACGGCGAACCCACCGCGGGTCACCCGCTCGGGTTCACCAAGCAGGGCTACGACGTCTACGCGCGCATCATCTACGGTGCCTCCACCTCGGTGTCCGTCGGTCTCATCGTGATCCTCATCACCTTCGTGGTGGGCACGATCACGGGAGCGCTCGCAGGCTTCTTCGGCGGGATGGCCGATACGGTGCTCTCGCGCCTCGGCGACATCTTCTTCTCGATCCCCTACATCCTCGCGGCAGTCGTCGTGATGAGCGTGATGCAGGACTACCGCAACCCGCTCGTGATCGCCTTCGCGATCGGCGGCTTCCAGTGGCCCATCACGGCGCGCATCGTGCGAAGCGAGATCCTGCGGGTGAAGAACGCCGACTTCGTGATGGCGGCGGCGTCGCTCGGCCTCTCGCGCTTCGCCACGCTCGTGCGGCACGTGCTGCCGAACGCCCTGGCGCCCGCGATCGTCGTCACCACGCTCTCGCTGTCGTCGGCGATCGTGGCCGAGGCGACGCTGTCCTTCCTCGGCGTCGGCCTGCCCCCGGGCGAGTTCATCAGTTGGGGCAACGACATCAGCGCCGCGCAGCTCTCGCTGCGCACCGATCCGATGCCCCTCATCTACCCGTCGCTCGCGCTCACCGTCACCGTGCTGGGGTTCATCCTGCTCGGCGAGACCGTGCGCGACGCGCTTGACCCGAAGGCGAGGGCCCGTCGATGAGCGCGGAACCGCAGAACGAACAGAGCATGCAGCCGCTGCTGAGCGTGCGCGACCTGCGGGTCGCCTTCGGCTCGAAGAAGGAACCGAACGAGGTGCTGCACGGCGTCTCCTTCGACGTGTACCCCGGCGAGACCGTGGCCATCGTCGGCGAGTCGGGATCCGGCAAGTCGACCACCATGCACGCCGTGATCAATCTGCTGCCCGGCACCGGCCGCACCACCGGCGGCTCGGTGACCTGGAACGGGCGGGAGCTCGTCGGCATCGGACGTCGCGACATGGAGCGCATCCGCGGTCGCGAGATCGGCCTCGTTCCCCAGGACCCCATGTCGAACCTCAACCCGGTCTGGTCGGTCGGCTTCCAGGTCGAGGAGGCGATCCGCGCCAACGGGCTCGCGAAGGGGCGGAAGGAGGTCAAGCAGCGCGCCGTCGAGGTGCTCGAGCAGGCCGGCCTGCAGAACGCCGAGCAGCGCATGAAGCAGTACCCCCACCAGTTCTCGGGCGGTATGAAGCAGCGTGCGCTCATCGGTATCGGCCTCGCGGCGAGCCCGCAGCTGCTGATCGCCGACGAGCCGACGTCGGCGCTCGACGTGACGGTGCAGCGGGTGGTGCTCGACCACCTCGAGTCGCTCACGAGCGAGCTCGGCACCGCTGTCGTGTTCATCACGCACGACCTCGGCCTCGCGGCCGAGCGCGCCGAGAAGCTGATCGTCATGTACAAGGGCAACATCGTGGAGTCGGGGCCGAGCCGCGAGATCCTGCAGCATCCCCAGCACCCGTACACGAAGCGCCTCGTCTCCGCCGCACCGAGCCTCGCATCTCGGCGCATCGGCTCCGACTCCGAGCTGCCGCCGGCTCCCACCGAGTCGTTCGACCTCGCGGCGCTCGCCGACGAGGAGAAGCCGACCGTGAAGCACGGCGAGCCGATGATCGAGGTGAAGGGGCTCGGCAAGGTCTACAAGATCCGCAAGGGCAACTTCGGCTTCGAGGATTTCCACGCCGTAGCGGATGCGTCGTTCACGGTGAACCGCGGCGAGACCATGGCGCTCGTCGGGGAGTCGGGCTCGGGCAAGTCGACCATCGCGAAGATGGTGCTGCAGCTCGAGAAGCCGACCTCGGGAGAGGTGCGGATCGCGGGCCAGAACACCGCGGGCATCTCGGGGCGCAACCTGTTCGATCTGCGGCGCACGCTGCAGCCTGTCTTCCAGGATCCCTACGGATCGCTCGATCCGCTGCACAACATCGGCAACACCATCATGGAGCCGCTCAAGATCCACGGTGTCGGCGACGCGGCGAGCCGTCGGGCTCGCATGCTCGAGCTGCTCGACCAGGTCGCCCTGCCGCGCGAGCTCGCGAGCCGCTACCCGAACGAGCTCTCGGGCGGGCAGCGGCAGCGCGTCGCGGTGGCGCGCGGGCTCGCGCTCAAGCCCGACATCCTCGTGCTCGACGAGGCCGTGTCGGCGCTCGACGTGCTGGTGCAGGCGCAGATCCTCGATCTGCTCGCCGAGCTGCAGCAGGAGCTGGGGCTCACCTACCTGTTCATCACGCACGATCTCGCGGTGGTGCGGCTCATCGCCGACCGCGTGTGCGTGATGCAGCAGGGGCGCATCGTCGAGCAGGCGACCACCGAGGAGGTGTTCGAGAACCCGCAGCAGGAGTACACGAAGAACCTGCTCGCGGCGATCCCCGGCGCCCAGATCGAGCTCGGGGTGAACTGAGCACGCGGGCCCGGCCGGGGCTCCGGTCCGGGCTCGCGCGCGCAGCCGAATGCACCGATCGACGTTCGCGCACCTCGATCTCGTGGAAACAGGTGAGTGAACGTCGATCGGTGCTGGAACGGGTCGCTCAGGCCCCGCGACGGTAGACGAGCACTCCGACGCAGCCGAGGATCGCGGATCCGAGCACGAATGCCGCCATCGGCAGAGCCGTGTGCTCGCCCCAGGCGCCGACGAGGGGAGACGCGAGACCGCCCACGGCGAACTGGGCGGCACCGAGCAGCGCCGATCCTGCTCCCCGAGACGCCTCGGCCAGGCTCAGCGCGAGCGCGCTGGCGTTCGACATGATGAGCCCGGTGCCTCCGGTGAGCACGAAGGCGCAGACGATGAAGAGCGGCGGCGACAGGGTATCGCTGAGCGAGGACGCGGTGAGAGTCGCGCCCGCGGCGAGCGAGAGCACACTGCCGATGAGCAGCATGCGGGACGCGGGCACCTTGCCGGCCAGGCGGGCGTTCACCATGTTCGCGAGGATCATCGCGCACGCGCCCGCCGCGAAGGCGAGCGAGTAGAGCAGCGGCGGCATGCCGAGCATGGTCTGCCCGACGAAGGGCGAAGCCGAGATGTAGGCCATCATGCTGCCGAACCCGAGCCCGAATACGCAGGTGAGCAGCAGGAACCGCGGGTCGCCGAGCAGCCTGCCGAAGTTGTGCATGGCGGTGCGCACGCCGGACGAGGCGCGGCGGTCGCGGGGCAGCGATTCGGAGACGAGGATCAGCGCGAGCGCGAACATCGCCGTGGCGATTGCGGCGAGGGTCGCGAGCACCGCGCGCCAGTCGCCGAGAGTGAGGATCGCGCCGCCGATCGGGGGTGCGAGGAGCGGGCCGAGCCCGACGAACATCGCGATGAGGCTGATCGCGCGGATCGCGTCGGCGCCCTTCGTGAGGTCGACGGCGATGGCCCGGGAGACGACGACGCCCGCCGCGCCCGACATTCCCTGCACGGCGCGGAGCGCGATGAAGATGCCGATGTTCGGCGAGAAGACCATCGCGATACTCGAGGCGGCGAAGACGCCGAGGGCGATCACGAGCACCGGGCGCCGGCCGCACTGGTCGGAGAGTGGGCCCAGCAGCAGCTGACCGGTGCCCATGCCGATGAGGAACGCGGTGAGGGTGAGCTGCACCGAGGAGGGTATGGCACCCAGGTCGGTCGCGATCGATGTGAACGACGCGAGGTACATGTCGGTCGCGAAGGGGCCGACGGCCGCGAGGAAGGAGAGCACCGCGAGCAATCCGGGCGTGAGTCGGTCGCGTGCGAACATCTCCCGATCATATACGATCCGCGCAGTGTCCGGGATTCCGGACGCGGGGCGTGCGAATCCCGTTGTCGCGTGCCGCGAGGCGCGGTGGAATGGGGACATGATCCCGCGTTCCCGCGGACTCGACGAAAGGATCACCCATGGCTCTCCCCGGCGCCCGCCCCGTCCGCGCACCGCGCGGTACCGAGATCACGGCCAAGAGCTGGCAGACGGAGGCCCCGCTCCGCATGCTCATGAACAACCTCGACCCCGAAGTGGCAGAGCGCCCCGACGACCTCGTCGTCTACGGCGGCACCGGCAGGGCCGCCCGCAGCTGGGAGGCCTACGACGCGATCGTCGATACCCTGCGCGACCTCGAGGAGGACGAGACCCTGCTCGTGCAGTCCGGCAAGCCGGTGGGTGTGTTCCGCACCAGCAGGTGGGCGCCGCGCGTGCTCATCGCTAACTCGAACCTCGTGGGCGACTGGGCGACGTGGCCCGAGTTCCGCAAGCTCGAGGCCGAGGGCCTCATGATGTACGGGCAGATGACGGCGGGATCGTGGATCTACATCGGCACCCAGGGGATCCTGCAGGGCACCTACGAGACCTTCGCCGCCGCCGGCCGCAAGCTGCAAGGGCAGAACCGCATCGAGACCATCGAGGGCAAGGGCTCTCTCGCAGGCACCATCACCCTGACAGCCGGCTGCGGCGGCATGGGCGGCGCCCAGCCGCTCGCGGTCACGCTCAACGACGGCGCCTGTCTCATCGTCGACGTCGACAGGACGAGGCTCGAACGACGGGCCGGCAAGCGCTACCTCGACGAGATCGCGGGTGATCTCGATGAGGCGCTCGCGAAGGTGCAGCAGGCGAAGGATGAGCGGCGCGGCTGGTCCGTCGGCCTCGTCGGCAACGCCGCCGAGGTGTTCCCCGAGATCCTGCGCCGCCACCGCGCCGGCGAGATCACGATCGACCTCGTCACCGACCAGACGAGTGCCCACGACCCGCTGTCGTACCTGCCGATCGGGTATCGCGTCGAGGAACGCCTCGCACGGGCCGAGGCCGATCCCGAGCAGTTCACGCGCGACGCGCAGGCGTCGATGGCCGCGCACGTCCGGGCTATGGTCGAGTTCCAGGACGCGGGCGCCGAGGTCTTCGATTACGGCAACTCGATCCGCGACGAGGCCCGCAAGGGCGGCTACGACCGCGCCTTCGAGTTCCCGGGCTTCGTGCCGGCCTACATCCGGCCGCTGTTCTGCGAGGGCCTCGGACCGTTCCGCTGGGCGGCGCTCTCGGGCGATCCCGAGGACATCCGCGTCACCGACGAGGCGCTGAAGGAGCTGTTCCCCGAGAACAAGCACCTGCACCACTGGCTCGACGCCGCGGCGGAGCGCGTGGAGTTCGAGGGTCTCCCGGCCCGCATCTGCTGGCTCGGCTACGGCGAGCGCCACCAGGCGGGCCTGCTGTTCAACCGCCTCGTCGCCGAGGGCCGGGTCTCGGCCCCGATCGTCATCGGCCGCGACCATCTGGATTCGGGATCGGTCGCCTCGCCGTACCGCGAGACCGAGGCGATGGCCGACGGATCCGATGCGATCGCCGACTGGCCGCTGCTCAATGCGCTGACGGCCGCGTCCTCCGGTGCGACCTGGGTGTCGATCCACCACGGAGGCGGGGTCGGGATGGGGCGCTCCATTCACACCGGCCAGGTGTCGGTGGCCGACGGCACGGAACTGGCCGCCGAGAAGCTCGAGCGCCTGCTCACCAACGATCCGGGCATGGGGGTGATCCGGCACGTCGATGCCGGCTACGAGCGCGCCGCCGAGACCGCCGCGGAGCGCGGGGTGCGAGTGCCGCTGTCGCCGACCATCCGGAACCACGACCGTGCCTGGTAGGCCGCGTGCGGCGAAGGCTGGGAGAGTGATGACTCGCACACTGCTGATCGAGAACATCGGCGAGCTGACGACGAACGTCCCGGAGATCGGGGAGGGGATCGGGGGCCGCCTGCACGACGCCGCCGTGGTGATCGACGGCGAGCGGATCGCGTGGGTCGGCCCGGCGGCCGAGGCCCCGGCCGCGGACGAGCGTTTCGACGCCGCAGGTCGCGCGGTGCTGCCCGGCTGGGTCGACTCGCACACACACATGGTGTTCGCCGGCGACCGCACCGCGGAGTTCGAGGCGCGCATGGCGGGCGAGGCCTACGCTGCCGGGGGCATCAACGTCACGGTGGAGGCGACCCGAGCGGCGTCCGACGCGATGCTCGCCGCGAACCTCGAGCGACTCGTCGCCGAGGCGCGACGCGGCGGCACCACGACGCTCGAGACCAAGACGGGCTACGGGCTCACCGTCGCCGACGAGGTGCGCGCCGCCCGCCTCGCGGGCGAGCAGGTCGACGCGGTCACCTTCCTGGGGGCGCACGTGGTGCCGGCGGGGGAGGATCCCGCATCCTATCTCGACCTCGTCACCGGCCCGATGCTCGAGGCCGTCGCACCCCACGTGAGCGCCGTGGACGTGTTCTGCGAGACCGGCGCCTTCGACGAGGCCGCGTCGCGCAGCGTGCTCGAGACGGCGCTCGCCGCCGGCCTCGATACCCGCGTGCACGGCAACCAACTCGGCCACGGACCCGGCGTGCGGCTGGCCGTGGAGCACGGCTCGCTCAGCGTCGACCACCTCGGGTTCCTGAGCGATGACGACATCGCGACGCTCGCGGGATCGTGGGACGGCGGATCGCGCGGCACCGTCGCCACGGTGCTGCCCGCGTGCGACCTCTCGACCCGCATGCCCCTGGCCCCGGCTCGCGAACTGCTCGACGCGGGAGTCGTGCTGGCGATCGCGTCGAACTGCAATCCGGGCACGTCGTACACCAGCTCGATGGGCTTCGGCGTGGCGACCGCCGTGCTGCAGATGCGGCTCACGGTGCAGGAGGCCGTGCGCGCGGCGACACTCGGGGGAGCGATGGCGCTCGGTATACACGAGGACGGCTGGCGGGATCCGCGCGGCGTCTCTCAGGCGCGCGTCGGCGTCGTAGCGCCCGGTGCCCGGGCCGACCTGCAACTGCTCGAGGCGCCGTCGGCGACCCACCTGGCCTATCGGCCGGGGATGCCGCTCACCGTGGCGGTGTGGCGGGCCGGCGAACGGATCGTGCAGGAGGATCGCGCCCCGCGGTGATCGAGCCGGCCCGTTCTGTGCGAGCCGACCCACGATTCACGCAAGTTTCGGGCTGACTCGATAATTTCTGGCCGGTTCGTTGCGGGGCAGGGTGGGGCGCAGGCGGAGTGGGGGCCGACTCGCTGTCGGGCGGGGAGTGCGCGGATCCGGATCACCGCGCGGTCGCCGCGGCCCGGGCGTAGATGCGGGTCGAAAGCGTCGCCGCGGTTCGCCGGACATCGTTTGCAAGACTCGCGAGTGCGTCGTCGGTGATCTGCTCATCGGGAAACGTCACAGCGATCGCCGCGACCGGCCAGCCTCGATGGTCGAGCACGGGCACGCCGACCGAGGTGAGCCCCGGAGTGACGGATCCGCGCTCGAGGGCGAAGCCGCGCGTCACGGTCTCGTCGAGCACCGCGCGCAGCTTCGAGTAGCGGTCGATGCCGTCGCTCGACTCGTGCCGGTGCGAGAAGGCGTTCTGATCCGGGAACAGCGCACGCGCCTGCGCTTTCGGCAGTGCCGCGAGCACCGCGCGCCCGCTCGCGGTGAGGTGCATGGGCAGGCGCACATCGACGTCGGTGATGAGCGGGGGCGAGCCCGGAGCCCGCTCCTCGATCACGTAGAGCACGTCGCGCCCGTGCGGTACCGCGAGGTGCCCGCTCATGCGCGCGCGGTCGACGAGGGCTGCGAGGAGCGGGCGTCCGATCCGGGCCAGCGGCTCCTGTCGGGCGTAGGCCGAGCTCAGTTCGACCGCGGCGATCCCGAGGCCGTAGCGTTTCTCCTCGGGCAGGTGCATGACGAAGCCGTGCTCCTGCAGCGTGGCGAGCAGATGATAGACGGTCGACCGGGGCAGCTCGAGCTGGGCCGCGATCATGCTGGCGGGCAGCGGCCCCCGCGAACCCGCGAGCAGGCTCAGGATGCGCAGCGTGTGATCCGCCGCGGGCACCTTCGGAGTCACCATGGGTCGAAGCCTACCCTTCCGTTTCTACCCTTCCGTTTCTGCGTGCCGCGCCGTCCCGGCACCTCGCAACGTGCTCCCGCGGCGCCCGCGGATTCGATACAGGCTCCTCTCGTCGAGACCGCCTGCAACCGTCAGTATTCCAGCCGGTCTCGATGGCGAGAAGCCGTTTCGACATCCGTGCTTAGACGAGCGGGACGCCCAGTCGGGCCTCGACGGTGTCGAGCACGATCCGGCTCGCGACGAACTCGTGCGCCGCCGCGATGTCGGGGGAGAGGAAGCCGTCCGTGTCGGGTGCGGCGATGCGGCTGCGGAACAGCGCGTGCACCGCCGCAGTCGGGACTGCCGGCGAGCCGGATTCAGGATCGGCGGCGCGGAAGTCGAGGGCCCGCGTCGAGGCGAGCAGCTCGATCCCCAGCACCCGCGCGAGGCCGTCGAGCGCGCGGCGCAGCTTGCGGCCCGCGTGCCAGCCCATCGAGACGTGGTCCTCCTGCATGGCGGATGACGGGATCGAGTCGACCGACGCGGGCGCCGCGAGGCGCTTCAACTCGGAGACGATGCCGGCCGCCGTGTACTGCGCGATCATGAGTCCGGAGTCGAGGCCGGCGTCGGCGGCGAGGAATGGCGGGAGCCCGTGGTTGCGCGCGACGTCGAGGAAGCGGTCGGTGCGGCGCTCGCTGATCGAGGCGACGTCGGCCGCAGCGATCGCGAGGAAGTCGAGCACGTAGCCGACGGGAGCGCCGTGGAAGTTGCCGTTCGATTCGACGCGGCCATCGAGGGTGACGACCGGGTTGTCGATGGCCGAGACCAGTTCGATCTCGGCGACCCGCGCCGCGTGGCTAACGGTGTCACGTGCGGCGCCGTGCACCTGCGGAGCGCAGCGGAGCGAGTAGGCGTCCTGCACCCGCGTGAACTCGCCGTCGCGGGGGCGCTGGATCAGACCCGACCCCTCGAGCACCGCGCGCATGTTCGTGGCCGCCGCGGCCTGGCCGGGGTGCGGCCTGAGGGCCTGCAGATCGGCGGCGAATACGGAATCGGTGCCGGTGAGGGCCTCGACGCTCGCGGCGGCCGCGACGTCGGCGGTGCGCAGCAGCGCGGTGAAGTCGTGCAGTGCGAGACAGAGCATGCCGAGCATGCCATCGGTGCCGTTGATGAGGGCGAGGCCCTCCTTCTCGGAGAGCACCAGGGGCCGGATGCCGGCCGAGGCGAGCGCATCGGCGGCGGGGATCGGCGCCGCCTGCGGATCCTGATCCACTCGTACATCGCCCTCGCCCATCAGCGCGAGGGCGCAGTGGGCCAGCGGGCTGAGGTCTCCCGAGCAACCCAGGGAACCGTACTCGTGCACCACCGGTGTGATGCCGGCGTTGAGGATCGCGGCGTAGGTCTCGACGACCTCGGGTCGCACGCCGGTGCGCCCGCTCACGAGAGTGTTCAGTCGCAGCAGCATGAGGGCGCGCACGACCTCGCGCTCGACCTCGGGGCCGGCGCCGGCGGCGTGCGAGCGGATCAGGCTCCGCTGCAGCTGCTGGCGCTTCTCGACGGGGATCTGCACCTTCGCGAGCGCGCCGAAACCCGTGGAGACGCCGTAGTGAGGGCGGGTGTCGTTCGCGAGATCCTCGATGATGCGGCGGCTCTCGGCGACGCGGACGAGAGCCTCGGCCGTCACCTCGACCCGCGCGTCGTGGCGCGCGACGGCCACGACGTCTTCGATGGTGAGGGGAGCGGAGCCGAGCTCGACGGGGGCTGAGGCGGATGCGTTCGCGTTCATTGTTCGATCACATCGCAGCGGAGGGCCGTGTTCCAGGGGTTTGGCGCGCGTTGCGTCCGGGATTACAGACGGTGGACGAGGGATCGGCGGCACCCTCGCGCCCGAGACTGTTAGCGTCGCAGGCATGAGCACTGAAGCCTCCGAAGCACGCCCGCTCTCGCACGATCCTGCATGGCCGCGCACCGGTGGCTGGCCGACCGCCGACGGCGCGTCGGCGGACCTCGTGATCGTGGGTGTCCCCACCTCGCAGACCTCGCTCTCTCCGAGCAACGCGCACGAGACCCCGGCCGCGGTTCGGGAGGCGCTCCGCCGCTACTCCAGCCACCTCGTCGCTCCGGGAGCACGGGGCGAGCGCGGCGACGAGGCCGAGTGGGTGCTCGACGAGGCGCTGCGGATCGTCGACGCGGGCGACCTCGCGGATCCCGACACCGAGGCCGGGGAGCGCGCGGCCGCCGAGCGCGTGCGGCAGCTCGCCGCGAGCGCGCAGCTGCTCGTCGCGCTCGGCGGCGACAACGCACTCACCGTGCCTGCGGCGCTCGGCGTCGCGGGCGACGGCCTCGCGACGGCCGGCCTCATCACCCTCGATGCGCACCACGATCTGCGCGACGGGCGCAGCAACGGCTCGCCGGTGCGGCGGCTCGTCGAGGCCGGGCTCGATCCGCGGCGCATCGTGCAGATCGGGATCGCCGACTTCGCGAACTCCCGGGCCTATCGCCAGCGAGCCAAGGATTTCGGGGTCACGGTGATCCACCGGGACGAACTGCGCACCCGCCCCCTCTCCGAGATCGTCGATGAGGCGCTCGATGTTGCAGGCGCGGGCGGCGGGCCGATCCATGTGGATCTCGACGTGGATGTCTGCGACCGCTCGGTGGCGCCGGGGTGCCCGGCGTCGATCCCGGGCGGGATCGGGGCCGACGAACTGCGGATCGCCACCCGTCTGCTGGCCTCGGACGCGCGTGTGCGTGGGCTCGACATCGCCGAGGTCGACGCGAGCGCCGATGCCGCCGACGGCCGCACGGTGCGCCTCGCGGCGCTGCTCGTGCTCGAGGCGGCCGCCGGTCTCGCCGCGCGCCTCGGCCGCTGAGCCACGTTCGGCGTTGGGTCGGACTCGTACGCCAGGCCGGTTCCCCGGCGTCCAGGGGAGTTCGCAGGCTCGCCATGTATCATTGAACGTTCGCTGTTTCACGTTCGTTAGGAACCATCTATGGCTCTCGCCACTCGCGAAGACCTCCGCAACGTCGCCATCGTCGCACACGTCGACCACGGCAAGACCACCCTCGTCGACGCCATGCTGCGTCAGACCAACTCCTTCGACGCGCACGCCGAGGTCGACGACCGGGTCATGGACTCGAACGACCTCGAGCGCGAGAAGGGCATCACGATCCTCGCGAAGAACACTGCGATCACCTACGAGGGGGCGCACGCGAAGAACGGCCCCATCGTCATCAACGTGGTCGACACCCCGGGTCACGCCGACTTCGGCGGCGAGGTGGAGCGCGCCCTGTCGATGGTCGACGGCGTGGTGCTGCTCGTCGACGCCTCTGAGGGTCCGCTGCCCCAGACCCGCTTCGTGCTGCGCAAGGCGCTCGAGGCGAAACTGCCGGTGATCCTCGCGGTCAACAAGACCGACCGCCCCGACGCCCGCATCGAGGAGGTCGAGGGCGAGGCGCAGGATCTCCTGCTCGGTCTCGCCTCGGACCTCTCGGAGGATCACCCCGACATCGACGTGGACGCCGTGCTCGACGTGCCCACCGTCTACCTCTCGGGCCGCGCAGGCGCCGCGTCGCACAACCGTCCGGCCGACGGCGCCCTGCCCGACAACCCCGACCTCGAGCCGCTGTTCGAGACGATCCTCGAGCGCGTGCCCGCTCCCAGCTTCGACGACGAGCACCCGCTGCAGGCGCACGTCACCAACCTCGACTCCTCGCCGTTCCTCGGTCGCATCGCGCTGCTGCGCGTGCACAACGGGTGGATCAAGAAGGGCGAGACCGTCGCCTGGGTGAAGCACGACGGCAGCGTGCAGAACGTGCGCATCACCGAGCTCATGCTCACCAAGGCCCTCACCCGCTACCCGGCGGAGAAGGCCGGCCCCGGCGACATCGTCGCGATCGCCGGCATCGAGGACATCACGATCGGCGAGACCATCGCCGATGCCGAGGACGTGCGTCCGCTGCCGACCATCACGGTCGACGAGCCCGCCATCTCGATGACCATCGGCGCGAACACCTCGCCGCTCGTCGGCAAGATCAAGGGCCACAAGCTGACCGCGCGCATGATCAAGGACCGCCTCGACCGCGAGCTCATCGGCAATGTGTCGCTGCGCGTCGTCGACACCGGCCGCCCCGACGCCTGGGAGGTGCAGGGCCGCGGCGAGCTCGCGCTCGCGATCCTCGTCGAGAACATGCGCCGCGAGGGCTTCGAACTGACCGTGGGCAAGCCCCAGGTGGTCACCAAGATGATCGACGGCAAGAAGCACGAGCCCTACGAGCACCTCACGATCGATACCCCCGAGGAGCACCTCGGCGCGATCACGCAGCTGCTGGCGGCGCGCAAGGGCCGCATGGAGAACATGGTGAACAACGGCACCGGCTGGGTGCGCATGGAGTTCATCGTGCCCTCGCGCGGCCTCATCGGGTTCCGCTCCGAGTTCATGACCATCACGCGCGGCACCGGCATCGCCAACGCGATCGCCCACGGCTACGGCGAGTGGGCCGGCACCATCACCACCCGCAACAACGGCTCGATCGTGGCCGACCGCGCGGGTGTGGCGACGCCGTTCTCGATCATCAACCTGCAGGAGCGCATGAGCTTCTTCGTACAGCCCACCGAAGAGGTGTACGAGGGCATGGTCATCGGTGAGAACTCGCGCTCCGAGGACATGGACGTGAACATCACCAAGGAGAAGAAGCTCACCAACATGCGCTCCTCCACGGCTGACACCTTCGAGTCGATGACGCCGCCCCGCAAGCTCACGCTCGAGGAGTGCCTCGAGTTCGCCCGCGAGGACGAGTGCGTCGAGGTCACCCCCGAGCACGTGCGCATCCGAAAGGTCGAGCTCGAGGCGACCGCCCGCGCCCGCGCCGCGTCGCGCCTCAAGAACCAGAAGTAGGCACCGCTGTAAAACGGGAGTCCCGAATTGCTGTCTCGAATGTGACGGAGGCAGCAATTCGGGACTCTCGTTTTGTGTCGGGCGCTCAGCGGTCGGGCCCTCAGGCGCGCGGGAACCTCGTGCCGCCCACGACGGTGAGCACCGGCGTCGCCTCGCGCAGCACCTCTGCGCTGTCGGCGAAGGGATCGACGTCGAGCACGGCGAAGTCGGCGCGGCGCCCGATCCCGAGCACGCCTCGGCTGTCGCCCCAGCCGCACGCGACGGCGGCGTCGCGGGTCGCCGCGATCAGGGCGCGCTCGAGTTCCAGGTGCAGCTCGGAGTGGTTCGCGGGCAGCTCCGGGCGGCTCGGCGACCGGCGCGTGATCGCGATGAAGATGTTCGGCAGCGGCTCATATGGTGCGGTGGGCGCGTCGGTGCCGAGCGCGATCAGCGCGCCCGCCTCGGCGAACTCCGCCCACGGGTAGCCCCGCTCGACCCGGTCGTCGCCGAGCTGACGACGCCAGGCTCCCTGCACGGCGGGGTCGGAGTGCACGGGCTGCACCGAGGCGACGGTGCCGGAGCCGGCGAGGCGCTCGGCGGCCCGTCGATCCACCACCTCCAGGTGCTCGATGCGGTGCCGAGGCCCCGCACCGCCGTTCGCGCGTCGTGCGGCCTCGATCATGTCGAGCGCGAGATCTACCGCGGCGTCACCGATCGCGTGCATGGCGACCTGCAGACCGGCCGCGTCGGCGGCGATGACGACGGGTTCGAGGAGTGTGCGGGTCCACAGAGGCGCGGGCTGTGAGCCGTCGGAGAACGGTGCGGACATGGCCGCCGTGCCGCTGTCGATGACCCCGTCGATCCACACCTTGATGCCCGCGATGCGCAGCATCGGGTCGCTCTCACCGCGCTCGACGGCCCGGGCTGCGATGCGATCGCGCGTCTCGACGGCCCGCTGCAGCCGCTCCCGCAGCAGCTCGGGATCGGCTGAGGTCTCGACGCGCAGGTAGCCGGCGACGGGGATCGGCAGGGCGTCGGCATCCCAGGCCCGCTCGAGCGCCTCGAACTCGGCGCGGCGCAGCCCGAGATCGGCGACCGCCGTGGTGCCGGCCGCACGGTAGCTCTCGAGCGCGCGCAGCAGCGCCGCATCTCGCACCGAGTCGTCCTCGAGCGCCTCGATGCCGCCGCGCATGAGCACGAGCGACGCGGTCTCCAGCAGCAGGCCCGTGGCCTCGCCCGCGGCGTCGCGCACGATCGTACCGCCCTCGGGATCCGGAGTCTCACGATCGATACCGAGTTCGCGCAGTGCGGCCGTATTCACCCAGCCCGAGTGCAGATCGTTCGAGACCAGGTAGACGGGCAGGTCGGCGACGACCGGGTCGATCATTCGGCGATCCGGCTGGGCCCCGGCGAGCGGTTCCAGCAGCCAGCTGCGGCCGAGGATGCGCGCTGCCTCGGGCGCCGCGTCGGCCGCCGCCGCGATGCGCTGCCAGCTGATCGGCGGCGAGCGTGGGTCCGACGAAGCGGATCCGGTCGCCCTGCACCAGCAGGGATTCGGCCCAGGGCTGCTCATCGTCGGCGGTGAAGATGCGCCCGCCGCGGTAGTGGGTGAGCGATGCCATGCGGGCCTCCGAGTCGATGACGTCGATGGGACTCGGCAAGACTATAGTGTTTCCACGTTCTGCATCATCCCGGCGAATGGAGCCCCATGCCCAGCAGCGCAGCCCAGGAAGGCGTGGCGGCCTCGAAGCCGGAAACGCGCGGCATCGAGCTGATCCCGCCCTCCCAGCGGCACGGCAAGCCGCGATCGCTGTTCTGGGTGTGGGCGGCGCCCAACGCCAGCTACCTCACCTTCACGATGGGCGGCGTCATGGTGGCGGCGCTCGGACTGTCGCTGTGGCAGGCGTTCGCCGTCTTCCTCATGGCGGCGACCGGGTGGATCCTCACCGGCATCGTCGCGGTGAGCGGCCCGGCCGCGGGCACCTCGGGATCGGTGATCACCCGCGCGATGTACGGCGTACTCGGCAACAAGATCGTCGTCGGCCTGTACGGCTGGCTGTTGGCCGCCGTATACCTCTCGCTGACGTGGTCTGCGGCCTCGGTCAACGGACTCGGCCTGCTCGGCCGCCTCGGCGTTCAGGAGACTCCGGCTCTGAGCGTCGGCGTGATCCTCGTCATCGCCGCGCTCACCGTGGTCGTCGCGGTGTACGGGCACGCGCTCATCATCAAGCTGTACCCCTTCATCTCCAACTTCCTCGTGATCGTGTTCGTGCTGGCGACGGTGTTCATGGCGCCGCATTTCGACTGGAGCTACGAGCCCGCCGAGCCGCTCACCGGCGGCAGCCTCGCCGCGACGATCAGCATCGGCTTCACGATGCTCGTCTCGACCCCGATCTCGTTTATCAACAGCCCCGACATGGCGCGCTACCTGCCCGTGGACACGGCCCCCTGGCGCACCGCGACCGCGACCGCGCTCGGCGGCGCGCTCACCGGCATCCTGTTCTCGATGGTCGGCGCGCTCATCGTGACCGCCGCCGACTACGATCCCTCGCGCGGGCTCATGGGCGCCTTCGAGACGCACCTGCCCGCCTGGTTCTTCCCGATCTTCACGATCGCGGTCATCGTCGCGGCGATCGCGCTGAACGGCATGACGACCTACAGCGCGAGCCTCGCGCTGCAGGCGCTCGGGATCCCGATCAAGCGCATCCCCTCGGCGATGGTGATCGCCGTGATCGGCACGGTGCTCACCATCGTCGCCGTCACGATCTACGACTTCACGACTTCGGTGTCGGTGATGCTGCAGCTCGTCGTGGTCGCCGCGGCCCCGCTCATGGCCGTCTACGCTGCCGACGTGCTTCTGCGGCGCAATCGCTACGACGGTCCCGGGCTGATCGACGACACCTCCACGAGTCCCTTCTGGTATCGCGGCGGTTGGAACTGGGCCGGGCTGCTGGGCCTGCTCATCGGCGGCTTCGCGTCGGCGCTCTGCATCAGCACCGACATCTACGTCGGCCCGATCTCCGCGCTGACCGGGCTCGACCTCTCGATCCCGGCGGGAGTGATCGTCTCGGTGCTCGTCTACTGGGGGCTCTCGCGCACGTCGCTCGCGCGGGCGGAGTGAGGGCTTGGGGCGGCTGGGTGCCGGGCGGCTGGTCGGCCGGTGGGCTGGGCGGCTGGGCACGCCCTTCGAGATACGGATATCGCATGTGGAATCGCGATCCGGCATGCGATACCCGTATCTCGGCGCGTGCTCGCCGCGCAGCCGTTCCGCTGATCCGCCGCTCCCGATGCACCGCCGTTTTCGCTTTTCTGAAGGAACGCGCTAGAGTAATCCTCGCGTGAAAAACGCAATCGGGATGTGGCGCAGCTTGGTAGCGCACGTCGTTCGGGACGACGGGGTCGCAGGTTCAAATCCTGTCATCCCGACAGAAAAGCCGCGGAAACTCAATGGTTTCCGCGGCTTTTTAGGTAGGTAGATTTGATCTACTCAACAAAAACTCAACAAAAACCCCTCCGGATGACCGATATTTTGACCCCCGGAGAAGGACGTTTTTCGTCGGTTCCGGTTGCTTCGGAACAGTGCGCACCTGTCTGTCATGGACACTACGCAACACACCCCACCACCCTCTTCATTACTCGAACCGCTCTTCGACATCGAGGAGCTGGCAACGTATCTCGGGATTCCCGTGTCGACGTTGTACGACTGGCGAGTGCGCGGACTCGGTCCTCGCGCGCACCGTTTCGGGAAGCATCTGAAGTTCGCACTGTCCGACGTGCAAAGCTGGATAGCCGAACAACGCGAACCAGACCCCGACCCCATGCAGGATCGGAGGTGACAGCATGAGCCGGCCACGACTGACCATCGGCACGTACGGCGACATTGGATTCTTGCCTGCCGCTCGCGGAAGAACGACTGCCTACGCGCGATACCGAGACTGGGATGGGATCTCCCGTCAGGTGCGAGCCACCGCGGATTCGAAAGCGGCTGCCGCGCGCGCATTGCGGGCAAAACTTGCCGATCGCACCGTCTTTCAACCCGCCCACATCACGCTCACCCCAGATAGCCCGTTCGAAGACTTGGTGGCCTACTGGCTGGCCGACCTTGATCTGGATGAATACCTCTCTCCGAGCACCAAGCAACTGTATGAACGAAATATGCGCACCTTGGTTGTTCCAGCGTTTAAGGGGCTCACTCTTCGAGAAATCGGGGTCGCCAGGTGCGACCAGTTCCTGAAGCATCTGGCAAAGCAAAGCTACAACCGGGCACGCCAAGCACGGGTATCGCTCCGACTCGCTTTCGCTCTGGCAGTACGCCACGAAGTGTTGCCGAGAAACCCTGTCGATCACGTCTCGAAGCTGCGAAAGCCCAAACGCACCCCTGATGCGCTCACCCCCGTCGAAGTGAATGCGGTGCGTGCAGCCATTGCACATTGGGAAACCGGCCTGTCTTCCTCGGGACCAAGACCAGACGGACAGTTGAGCGCGATCGTCGAAGTGATGCTCGGTACCTCTGCCAGGATCGGTGAAGTGCTGGCAATTCGCCGCCGTGACATTGATCTGACGAGCCAGGTGCCCTCGATCCGAATATCGGGTACCGTCGTCAGCTTGAAAGGGCAACCGGTGCACCGGCAGGACCACCCCAAAACCTCGAAGTCTCGGCGAACCGTGGCAATCCCATCGTTCACCGCCGAAGCCGTAAGGAAACGGTTGGCACGACTGGACGACACTGACCCGGAAGCGTTGCTGTTCCAGTCCCGCGAGGGCACCCCACTCACCACCGCAAATGTGCGTCGGCAACTCCGACAGGTGATGGACCTGGCTGGGATCACCGGAGTGACCCCGCACATGTTTCGCAGGACGGTCGCAACGGCGATCAACGAACAAGCTGGTGCAGAACTCGCAGCAGAACTCCTGGGCCACACCGATAGCCGCATCACCATCCAGCACTACATTCGCCGGAACGAGATGGTGAACCCAGGTACCGCCGACATGCTTGAAAGAGCATTCGCGAAAAAATAGTTCCGACTGATAGCGGTGCCCGCCGAACCATTCACGTGTTCGGCGGGCACTGTCATGTAAACCGGAGACTTCTCGCATGAAGGTTACTGATCACTCCCTGCGTAGAATTCGTCTTCGGCTGCTTGGCGAGCGGCGACGTCATCGATCACGAACTGTACGAAGTCCTGCTCGCGATCGTCGATGAAGTGTTCGTCGATCGGACTGTGGGGTTCTTCGCCGGGCCAGGCCGTCTGGCGAGTGGGTCGGTCGTGGTTGAGTCTGGTGCCGCAGGCTGCTACCCAACCGCGCAGCCGTTCGCGAGCGAGAGCGAAGTCTTGGTGCCAGCCATGAGGTGCAAAACCGTTCTGCTCAGGATCGTAGGCGCATAGCCAGTGCAGGTGCAGCGCGCTGAGTTCCCAAACGAGCTCTGGGTGTCGATGCCAGAACGGGGGCACTTCGCTCACGGGGAGACCGTAGGTGTGACGGAGCCAATGCACCCATTTGTTCAACTCCAGCCACTCGATTTCAGCCTCGTGCGCGGTGAGGAGGTTCCAGTTGATGGGATGGGGTGGCTCCGCCTGCTCCATGTGACCGGTCGCTTCGAACTCGACACCTGGTTCTGGGGCATGGGGGTCAGGAACAGCCGAGTAATCGTTCGTGGTCATCTCGCCGTCACAGCCCCATTGCTTGAGTGGGCGATTCTTGCTGCAGCGCGCTTCGCTTCGCGCTGGGATTGCGCTTTGCCGCTACGGAATCGCGCTTGGTGCGATCAACCTCGTATCGTGTGCGAGCAAGGTCGTGGCCGAGCTTCTTCGCGATGAACTCCTCCGCTTTAACTGACACGCCTTCATCGTTCGTCCGCTCGTACTCTCGGGTGTACCCCTCGGCGAGAAAGTTGTCGCCCTTCGAGAACCTGTCATACGCCCGTTCGGCGGTCTTCCGGTAGGCGACCAGATCGTGAAATGTTGTCTCGGTCTGGGTGAAGCTGCCGTCTTCCTCTTTGCGGTAATGCTCTTGCCCGATCTTCGCGTAGAAGCGGGCATCGCCTCGTTCCGTCTGCGTGAGCTGAGGAATGGAAGCGATGAATCCCGACACCGATTCCTGAGTATGAATTGCCATTGGGTTCTTCTCCTGACGTCGAAGGCGACCCCATGGGCGGGATCGCTCTGTCAGGCAGGTGCGCTCCCGCTGCCTCGAGGTTGTTGGAGGATTTCTTCGATGCTCTTTCGGTCCGCGCGCAGCCGTGCCGAATCGGGACGGCTGGTCCACGTCCGCATCCGGGTCACGATGGGCGGTGCCGCACGCAGCAGCACGAGTGAGGTGCCGAACGGGAGTGTTCTGATCGTGTCGGGTGGCATGATCGGTACCCGGCGGATCGAGCGCTGCGCTGACCGGGAGCCCATATCGCCGATCGTCGTAGAGTCGGTGACCTCATCGCGTTCTCCGATGAGGGTGGAGAGGTCGGCGAGGTCTTTCGAGTTCGATGCCCCACCGAGAATGATCTTCACAATGGAGGCATCCCAGATCGCCCCGGCAGCGTTTTCCGACCACTTCTCCCGCGCCTGCGCGAGCGACTGCAACACGGGCATCGTCGTGATCCCCGTGCCGCCGCCCTCGGCCATAAGCGTCGGAAGCGACGGCAACGGTGCGAGGTTACCGACCTCGTCGAGAGCAAGGAGCACGGGTGGGTCGAGGCGAGCACCGGGGCTCGTGGCGGCGATGTGGCGTGCGGCTTCCACGAGGTCTTCTACGAACGCCGCAACCAGTGCTGCGGAGTTGTTCGCGCCGGCCCCGGTCGCGAGCAGATACAGGGTGCCTTTCGCGCGGAGAAACGCTTCGGGGTCGAAGTCCTCACCCTCCTGCGGCGATACGGCATCGAGCACTCGCGGGTCAGCGAGAGCGGCGAGTGCGAGTGATACGCCTTGCCAGATGGAGTCGCGGGTGCGGGGGTCTGATTCGATCATCGCTTGCAGCGAGTCCGCCCATCCCGTCGCAGCACGAGGGTGGGTGGTGAGGATAGCTACCGCGTCGGCAGCGGCAGAGGGGTCGAGGGTCCATCGGAACAGTTCGGCCGGTGACCGGCGATCTAGCGCGGCGGCATGAAGCAGCGCTTGGAGTGCAGTTCGCGTCTTTCCTTCCCAGAAGCCGCCGCCCTCGACACCGCCAGCGGAGAGTCCGGTGCCGGCGGCAAGTCCTGTGGCGCGGATCATCGCAGTGAGTGGGTCTTCACAGCCCCGGATCGGTGACCAGCGCAGCCCTGACGGTACGCCTTCGGCGAGGTGCTGAGGATCGAACACCGCCGTCGGCCCGATCTCGGCACGAGCCTTGAGCGTGGCGGTGAGGTTGTCTGGTCTGGTGCTCGTCGTGACGACCGCGCCGGGCGCGTCCAGGATCGCGTTGATGACGATATGCGCGCCCTTGCCTGAGCGGGGCGGCCCGATCAGGAGGATTGAGTCTTCGACGGATGCCCACACGCTCTTCCCGCGTGAGACGCCGATGCGGTAGCCAACGTCGTCGGGTTTCGGGTGCTCGAGCGAGGGCCGCAGATGCCCCGCCCGTCGCAGCAGCGCGGTATCGGAGGCGTTCTTTGCGACATCAGTGCGGGTCGCGATCCCGACGATACGGTACGGGTCTGATTCGGTCTGTCTTCCATGTTCACGGAGCAGATGCCACACCCACCACCCCGCAACCCCAGCAGTGACGATCAGGATGCCGGCGGTGACCCAGTACGCGACCGGGCTGAGCCCTGCCGCACCGAGCGGCACGGCAGGATCGCCGGGGTGCAGGATCACGCCCAGGCCGGCATCGATACCGCCCGAAGGCTGGGAGTGTCCGGTGATCCAGGCGGCGACTGAGCCGGCGGCGCGGAGGATTACCGCGAGGATCGCGGCACCGATGAGGACGCCGATGCCGAGGGTGGAGAGTTCATCCCCGAGCGCCCCGGTCGGGCGCGGCGCGCTCACGCCGGCCGCCCGACCGCGATCGTGCCCGACACGCGCCCCAACAGGATCACTTCGCCCGTGGGAGAGAGAGCGGCTTGCTCGGCGGTGAGCATCCCGCGTACTGCGCCCGTGGGGGCGGCGTCGGTGTGTGCGACGATGACCGCGATCGCGACATCCTCGCCAGGTACGAACCCTTCGCTTTGCAACCCGACCAGACGCGGCGGCACTGCCGGAGCCTGACTTCTCACGAGCTCGGGCGGTGCCGGTTGCACGTGTTGTTCTGGTGTTGTCTGGCGGCGTTTTCCTGGGGTGATGATGTCGGTGAACACGCTGCCGTCGACTTCACGGACCTCGACGCGGAGCGGGCACTGGCGTTGCGTCGTGAGCTGGTCGATCAGTCGCGCGAACGACTCCCGCCGCCACTGCGGCGCATACGGTTTGGGCTCATACGGTTGCCCGTCGACCGTGACGGTCATCGAACCGTCACCTGCGATGGTCATGATGACGTGAGGGAGCACCACCGGCACCCCGGCTTCTCCGTGCGAGGGGGCGGGCTGGTTCGGGGTGCGCTTGTATCTGAGGCGGCTCATGATAGGTGTCTCTCCGTTCGTTCAGACACACAACAGGTGCACGAACACCGCCAAAACGGGCACGAGAAAGGGGCGCGCACCCAACGGATGCGCGCCCCAGTTCGCCGGGTTCAGATGTGGTTAGTCCTCCTGTTCTTCACGAGCGCTGAGACCGATGCGGTCGTAGAGCTCCTGGTCCTCTTCTCGGATGTAGCCGTTGTTCTCGCGGTAGATCGCGAGGCGTCGTCCGAACCAGAGCATGAGGCCACTGGCGAGGATCATCACGCCGGCCACGATCCCTGCCGGCAGCCACCAAGAGCCGCCACCAGTGACCGCGAGCGTGTCCGGAAGCTCCGGCACCTCGGGCACCGGAGTCTTACTCACGACCGTCGTCTCACCCGGCGCACCGCACACGCCCCGATGAATCACCGTGCCCTCATGGTCGTACAGGGTCTCGACCCAGAAGTAGGTGCCGACCTTCTCGAACACCACCTCATCCGAGGTGACTTCGCCCGGCCCGTCGACTTTCACGGGGTCAGTGGCGAACACGAGCGTGTCAGGGGTACAGACCGGCTCCGTGCCGTCCTGCCGGTACGCCTCGAACGTGAGCGTCGCCCCGTCGGGCACGGTGCCAACGATCGTCGCGACATCATGGGCGGGCTTGCCGAGTTCCACCGACGGCATCGCCTTGGTCGAGACAGTCACGCCTTCGGGCTGCTCAGTGATGACGGTCGTCTCACCCGGCGCCCCGCACTTCCCTTCGGAAAGCACGCCGCCGGTTTCGTCGTACAAGGTCTCAACCCAATACACGTTCCCGGCAGTATCGACGCTCGTAGTGCCGGAGCGGTAGACGCCGGCCTGGGTGACCGGGATCTTCTCGCTGGTGAAGAACGGGTCTTCACAGACCGGCTCCGCATCCGCATCCTGCGGTCCGTAGGCGCGGAACACGAGGTAGGCGCCTTCTGGAATTTCGGAGCCCTGCACGAGCGCCGTATCCTCGAACGGCTCACCGACACGAGCTTCCGGGGTGGCCTGCGTGACGACCGAGACGGGCTGCTGATCCTCGGGCACGAAGAACCGCTCCCAAATATCCGATACCGAGCTCGTAAACGGCTGCACGCGGTCGTCGCCCGCGAACGTGGAGACGATGACGTAGTAGCCCGGCTCGGTCGGCTCGATCCGCTCCGCATCGGTGTAGCCGATGTCGTAGACGCCGTTCTTCGCCGGCGTCTCGACCGTCGCAAGCACGGGTGCGGTCGACAGGTCGAGTTCGTCGGTCAGCTCCTCATCGGTAGCGAATGGCCCGTAGACCGTGTGCGTGAGTGTCTGGGCGTCGGCCTGCCAGTAGCCGTCGCCTTCGAAGTCGCCGTGGTTCTCCGGGAACCCGGTCACGGTGATGCGGTCGAACGCGCGCCCGCCATCGTGCACGTTGTATTCACGCACCTCCGACGTGACGGTGATCGGCCAGCGCACCGAGTGGGTCTCGATGTTGATGCCGTACCGGTCCTGCCAGTCGGCGGCGAGGAACGGGCGCACCCACTCCGGCTGCGCACTCTTCCGCATCTGCCACACCCACGTCACGAAGCCACCGTTAGGGAGCGTGACTTCTGGCGAGGTGTAGGTGCCGGTGCCGGTCGCAGTCACAGTGACGGTGCCGAGCGGCGTCGCACCCGTAGGCACAGCGTCGTCTTCTGCTGGGGGTAGGGTGCCGGGCACCTGGTAGGCGGTGCCCTCGAATACGACGGGGATGTAGTCGCCGTTCTGTTTCAGCCAGGTTCCGTTGGTCGAGGAGACGGTGATCGTGTCGGTCACCTGATCGCCAGGAGCGACGAGTTTGCCGTTGGCCTTCGACACGGCCTCCGGCTGGAACGGCACCACCGAGGTTTCTGCGACGCGACCGTACTTGTCGTTGAAGGAGTCGGTGAGGTACTTCGCATTGCCGCCCTGTTTGGGTTTGTCGATAGCCCAGACCCACGTGTAGAAGCCCGACTCGGGCGCCGTGATGCTAGGCGACGTGAACGTTCCGGTGCCGGTGAGCGTGAGCGGCACCTGCCCTGCGACCGGGGTGCCGGTCGGGGGTGCGTTCGCTTCGGCGGGCTGCTCATCCAGCGGCCCGTACAGCGTGCCCTCCGCGACCACGGGCACGGGATCGCCGTTCACGACGATCCAGGAGTGCTTCGTCACGGAGACGGCCACGCTGTCGGTGAGTTGGTCGCCGGCCTGCACGAACTTCGACGTGACCTGCGTGCCGATTTCGGGTTGGAAGTCCAACGGGATTACCGGCGAAGACGCATCCGCCGACAGCGGCGTGAACGAGGCGAACCCCATCGTGCGTTGCTGACCCGGCGAGTAGAACACGTCCACGCCTGCACCGAGTCCAATCGAGGAAGCCGTCATGTGGCTTCTGATCTGATACTCCGGTGCCCCCGTCGCCGGCGTACCGACAATTGGATACGTGCCCGCACCCAGGCTCTTCGTCGTCGTGCCGTCAGCGAACTTCGCGTTCGAAAGCGTCACCGAGCCAGTCGCGCTGGTGGGGTTCGTGGCGATGGTGAGGTGCCCGGCGTACTGGTCGTCCATGCTGATCTGAAGATTCAGCGACGGGTTCCTGACCGCGTTCTGTGGTGCGCTCTGCCTCATGCCGTCGAGGTTCGCGAGCACGGTCGACTGCTCGCTGGCGGGTACGCGGGTGATGTAGTGAGCGTCACCGCCACCGTTCACATAGGCATCGTGGTCAGCGACATCCCAGACGTACAACTGCACCGCAGCCGTCACGCTCGGATCGCTCGATTCACCCCACCGACCCAGCACATAGTTGAGCTCCGCGAGCGTCTGCGGCGACAGATCATCTAGCGAAGTCACCGTCTCCGGCTCCTGCGTCTCCCCATACGGCGGCGCAGCGAGCAGATCCATGCAATACGCCTGCCGGCCAAACGCCGAGAACGAGCCGAGCCACAGATTCTCATTGCCATATCCGACACCGAGAGTCGCGGCCTGCGCCGTCGTCGGGGCGAGAATCAGACCGCCCGCGATGACGAACAGCGCGAGCAGCATCGAAAGAAGCCGTGCGACCGGGCTCCGATTCTCTGGTGGAGGCGCCTCCGCGTCTCGGGGCGGACTGGTGAACGGGTGAGCCATGGTGTTCCTCCTGACAAAACGAAGGCCGCCGCCCGGAGCGACGACGGCCAACAGTCAGGTGCACCCGATAGTCCGTGCTTAGCTGAATCTCGGTCACTGTCTTCGGCTCGATAAAGTACTTTCATGGTCAACCTCTTGAACTTCATTCCAGTTCTTGGTCTGGGAGCCACCATTGCAACACTGATCGTGAACTCTGCCCGCGAATGGGGTTGGAAACGTCGGCGTGAACTCCGAGACGAATTGGTGGCACTGATCAAATTCGAAGAAGAGTTCAATGCTGACGGGGCGCTTCTTGAAGGCGATAACCGGAAACGGAAGCAGGCCCTTCTCGAAGCAGCCTATGTACTTCATCTCCATGCCGGCGAAAGCGCTCTCAAAGCAGCTCGCAAACGTGCCCAAAAACTCAGGAACCGCGGTGGTAAACGCATAGTTTGGGCGGTGATAGGTGCGATCGTTACCATTTCACTATCCGCGGTTGGATTCTTCGTTCAAGTCCCGCAAATGCCAGCCGTCTTGGCAATCTTCGCGGTCATCTTCTACTCGATGTTGCCAGTTCTCGTGATATTTGCGGTTGTCATGCAGGTGAAAGACATCCGAAAGATCAAAGTCGGACGTACACACTTGACGAAGCAACTGGATGAAGTAGCAAGAGTGGGCTCCCTCTTCGGGCCTCACGAAGTACTGAGCCCCACAGAGCCACCAGCACCCGGTAGCAGGAACTGACTACTTCATACGCTCCGTAGTGTCGAACGTGGCAAGTTCTGACGGGTGGAGTTGGTGTTGGATAACGAAGGATCGGTCCTTGATGCGCCAGAGTCCCTGACCGGTGCCGAGCGTCGGGAGCAGTTTCTGTTCGGTGCCGGTGAGTCCGAGCGCGGTCGCGGTCGTGCCGAGCTGGTCGGGCTCTTGACGGTACACGATTCGCGTTTCCGCGTTCGCGAGCAGTGACGACGCGAGCGCCCGCATCGCCGACCCTTGATCGCCCACGTTGTCCAAGTCGCTGAGTTTGTGGAAGATCAGCATGTTTGCGATGCCGAAATGGCGGGCAAGACGCCACTGAGCATCCATACGGCGTAGTAGTGCGGGGTACTGCATGAGCCTCCACGCTTCGTCGTAGATCACCCAGCGTTGGCCTCCGTTGGGGTCGGCGAGGGCTGATTCCATCCAGGCACTTGAGCAGGTCATGAGTACGGAAATGAGCATCGAGTTCTCCGCGACTCGAGACAAGTCAAGTGACACCATCGGCAGGGTGGGATCGAACTTCACTGTCGATGGCCCATCGAACAGCCCTTGCAGGTCGCCTGCGACGAGGCGGCGTAGTGCGTGGCCGACGAGGCGCCCGTCTTCAGCGAGCCTGCCGTCGTCATCGGTGGCGGGGTCGGGGTCGAGGATGCGGTCAACGACCATCGGCAGTATCGGTACCTCGGATGATTTCACCGCGTCGGTTAGGGCGAGGTCGATCGCCGTGTGTTCCAGCGGCGACAGCACCCGATCCAGCACCGTCTCCGCGAGCGCCCCGATGAGGTCACGCCGGCGCGAGGCCACCTGCGTCGCCCACTCGGCATCGGTGATACCCGAGGGGCGGTGCCCTTCATCAAGCGGGTTCAACCGGTTCTGTAGTCCATGACCCAGGATGATCGCCTTCCCGCCGACTGCTTCAGCGACCGCGGTATGTTCCCCTTTCGGATCACCTGGCACATACACGCGCCGCCCGAACGGGAGCGAGCGCGTGTAGAGCGACTTGGCGAGTGAGGACTTCCCAGAGCCCACGATGCCCGCGAGCACAAGGTTCGGGGCGGTGATGAGACCCCGCTGGTACAGCACCCACGGGTCGTACACGAACGACCCGCCCGAGTAGAGGTCCTGACCGACGAACACGCCCTGCGATCCAAGGCCGCCTTCCGCAAGAAACGGATACTGGCCCGCAAGCGTCGCCGAGGTGTCTTGATGCTTCGGGAGTCGAAACCTGCCCGGTGTACGTAGCATCGCCCGCCCCAGCTCGCCAGCGGCGGGCAGATAGGTGGTGGCGCGTTTCTCGGCCTGCTCCAACTGCCACTTCGCTTTCGCCTCCTGTTTGCGAGACTCGCGGGCAGCCGTCTCGATCCGGGTCGCCGCGTGCCGCCTGGCCTTGCGGTTACGGCGTCGTTCGCCTTCCGGGTCGATCAGCGTCGACGTGTGCAGGCGCTCCTCTTCGCTGCTCACAGCGCCAGCCCCTGCGACGGGGCTCGGCTTCTCCCGCTGCGCCCAAACCACGACGACCCCGAGCGGTCCTTTCCGGCCGGTTGCGGCTCGCTAATGGTCTCGAGTCCAGGTTCAACTGTGGGTGGGGTGTCGATGCCGAGGAGTGCCGGATCTGGGATCGCATCGTACTCGCGCAGCAGGGAGACGTAGCCGAAGTCGTGGTTGTAGGTGAGCGTGTAGACATCTCTGGTTGCGGTGCGGTCGAGCGGCCCGTTCGGGGGCTCGTCGTAGACGTACCCGTTCGCGAGTGCTGCCTGCACGGTGTCGTCGCCCACGTCGTAGCCTGCGAGATACTCGATGAGTGCGTCCGTACCTTCTCGGTCGAGCATTTGAAGTGCCTGATCGGCGTCGTCTCCCTGGAGGAACACGACGTTAATCCACCGCTTCTCGTTCCCTGCCCCGGTGTCCATCAAAGTCTTGCTCGGACTCGCTTCACGGAGTGGGGATACGGACGTGATCGGCTGTTCTTGAAGCGTATGGAGCACGTTTCGGCTGCCGCGTGTGGCTTCCCTGATCGTGTCAGGGAACATTGGTCTGGGAGCGGTTTTACCTTCGGGTAGGAGCGGGTACTTCGGTGAGGCGGCGTCAGCCAGAAGAAGCCGCACGAGTTCTCGCATTGCCTGATCTGGTTCGACCGCTTCGGTACCGGTATAGATGTTGCGTCCGCTTGCGATATCCCCGGTTCGTTCATCTTCCACGAGATACCCGTATCGGTGATGTTCACCAAGTGGGCTGATAGGCCACACGGTGAGCGTCAATCGTCCAGCTTTCACGGTCGTTCGGGGCGCATCCGCTTCAAGGGCCCGGCCTGGGGGCACGCTTGGCGGTTCCGTGTGCCAGGCGATCTTTCCGGCTTGCATCTTGCCCGCATCGAGCCGGTCATGCACCTCGTCAAGCAGTGCGCCGGCGGTGTGGATTTCCGCGGCTGCAGACACTGCCGTTCCTGCGCCGAGCGATGGGCTTCCGGCATCGTCATACGCCTGCGCTCGACCCTCCAGGTGAGCTGCCGCGACCTGGTCAATCACTTGCCGAAGTGCCCGCACCCCTGCCAGCACATCTCCCAACACCGGGTACATATCGGACGGGTTCTCAAAGGTGCGTGTGGCGTGCGCGAGTCCACGCAATGCTTCAGCGGCTTCGTATGCATCGGCTTTCGGATCGTTGAATGTCGGCATGACAGGTCTCCTCGAATCGTGGGGTTAGACGTTTCGGCACAGCGGCAAGGCTGCGACCGTGAACGCTTGGGCTTGCTGACCCACCAGCCGGCGGGTCTCGCAGGAGGCTTGGATCGCGGCCTGCTCGATCGCCGACACCGCCGCATCAAGCTCATCCGATGTCGGGGCGGACACGGAGATGAGGCCGGAGACGCGCAGGACGCCGTGCCCTGCGGTGAGGTCGGCTTCTTGTTGCAGCACGTCATCGAGTTCCGCTGACGAGCCCGCGTCTTCGACCTGCCCGATCTTCCGCCGCTGCGCCGCATCCGAAATGAGTTCGGTCTTCTTCTTCCGCAGATCACGTGCCGCCTGATCCGCACGCACCGGCGTGTAATGCAGCGCGAGCGTGCGCAGCACCCCGTTCGAGAGCACGAGCGGGGCGAGGAAGCCGGGGAACACTTGCGAGCGGGGCCATTCGCTGATCCAGAGGACGGCGTGGAATGCGGAATCGGAGCGCAGCCGATCCCAGGTTTCGGTTACTGCGACAGGCCCCGCGGTTGCGAGATCACGGCCCAGTGCGCCGTGTCGTTCGAGTGAGGGGGCTGCGGCGGGGTCGTAGGCCGAACGTAGGATCACGGCGACCTCGCCAGGGGTGAGCCACCCGGTTGAGGTGAGTTCCGCAGACCTGAGCGCGGTCGTCATCGTCGCCATTTCCTGCCGCAGTACCGCAGCCGCCCCGCGTATCCCGCCACCATTGGTTCTGATCTGCCGGGTCGCCGCCTTCATATCCAACGCGAGCGAAATGGTGGTGGCGTGGCGTTCCCCGGCGGGGCCCGCCCGGTCGATGAGCTCCCGATACGTCGTCGCAGCCCACGAACCGTCGTCGGTGCCGTGCGCACGCCACCACTCCGCAAGCCCGGTTCCTGAGTCCGGCAGAGTGCGCTCCGACACCTGAATTCGGGCGATCCGCCCAGAACGGCACGCGGCGGCAAGCACGCGACCCCAGCCTGCGACGCGGCGCTGCTGCTCACCAGGATCGAGGAGCACGAACGCGGGATGGGAGACGCCGAGGATCGCGGTGAGGGTCCCTGCGTGGGGGTCGTGGATCATTGCGGCCCCGGTCTCGGGGTCTTCCCATTCCCGGAGTGCTGCCGCATCGCCCGGTAACGCGAGGGTGCCTGCTGGGCGGGGCTTGATGATCCGGGCACGGAAGAGGAGCTGCCCGGCATACACGCGCGTGACCCAGCGGGTGAGGATCGGCACCCACTCGATGATCTTTTTGCCGCCGACGGGCACCACGGCCAGCATGGTCGCGGTGCCCCAGATGGGTGAGGTCCACGCGAACGCCATCCCGCCGCCGACATACAGTGCGACGACGAGAGTGAGGAGCGCGATCCCGAGGACGATGAGTTGCGGCAGCGACAGACCGAGCATGATGCCACGTTTGGTGAGTCGGGAGAACTGCACCGGGTGCAGCGGATACTCCACGGTGGTGTTGGTAGCCAAGTCTGGTCACCCCTTTCCTGACGGCTGTGACGACGGCGGCGTGGGCGGCTCTGACCGGGGCTGCGCCGGCGGTACCTGCGTGCCGGGCGGGTTCCCGGACGGAGCGGCAGGCGGCACCGGCGGTGGTGCATCTGGTCCGGCAGCGGCCATATGCCCTTCTGCCGCGCCACCGACGGCGCCGCCGAGTTTCGGTCCGGCAGTCGCCGCCCCTTTCACGACAGCGGCACCAGCGACCACGGCGAGGCCGACCGGGCCAGCCGCCGCACCAGCCCCGGCCCCAGCCCCTGCGCCTGCGCCGGCTCCCGCACCGGCGCTTCCAGCCCCGGCACCAGCACCAGCGCCTGCGCCTGTTCCGGCACCTGTTCCCGCTGACGCGCCGGCAGAAGGTGGCGGTGGTGGAGGCGGGGTGCCACCCCCGCCACTTCCTTCACCAGGACCACCATCGAGTACTTTCTTCGGCCCGCCACCACCGCCGGGGGTTGACGGCATGGGGATAGGGCGGTTCATGGCCTGCTTGGCTTCCTGCTCCGAGCTCATCGCGTGGTACATATCGAAGCCGACGAAGGACACGAACTTGTAGGTGATGTACGGCGCGAACGCGGCAACACCCATGAGGACGACGCCGGCGATGGGGTCGCTGATCGAGGCGAGGTCGAACTCGATCGGTGCCGACATTTGCGCGACCGCGACGAGGAAGATCACGACGAGCACGAGTTTCGACACGATGAGCGCGATCACGAATGACGCCCACTTCCCGAACCATCCCTTGGTCGCATCCCAGGATGCGCCGGCGAGGGCGACCGGCCCGAAGACGATCGCGACCAGCAGCAGGGCTTTGCGGATCAGGAGGGAGAACCAGACGATCGCGGCAGCGCTGATGGCGAGGCCTGCGAGGAATATCGTGATGATCGCGCCGACGCCGGGGGCGGCGATGTTGATGCCTGCGAACCCGGCGGCCAGCAGCGCGATCCGGTCGCCCATCGTTTCCATCGTGTTCCCGGTGGCCTGTACGATCCCGACCGCGAGCTGGTCGGTGATTTCCAGCAGCAGCCCGGTGATCGTGATGACGAGGAACGACCCGAGCACCGACTTCGCAAGGCCCAGGCCTGCGCGTGAGAGTGCGGTGGGGTCGCGGTGGATGAGACCGGTGATGAGTTGCAGGCAGAAGAAGATCAGGAACACGAACACGGCGACACCGAAGAGCACGTTGTAGACGCCGAGATATTCGCTACCGGTGACATCGACAAGGGTCGTGGTGTCCATCACCGTCCAGACGGCCTCGAAGAGCCAGCCTGCCGCCTGCCCCATCGCTTGGGCGAGCCAGTCGAAGGGTGCCGCGACCAAGGTCGCAGCCCCCTCTCCGACGGCATCACACACATTGGAGATGACCGGCACATCGCAGACACTCATGCCCGGTCACCCCCGCCTGAGGTTGGGTGTCGTGTCATACCGACTGGCCCACGTTCCAAAAGAAATTGATCAACGTGACGGCAGCCCCACAAATGATCGCGGCACCGCACGAAATCAGCACACCGACCTTCCCGCGCGAGGCAAGATGCGGGTTCGAGCTGTTCGACCCGAACCCCCAGATGATCGCCGAAACAATCAATGCCAAGACGCTGAGGATAAGGCCGATGGTCATGACGGCGCCGACGATGGTTTGCAGTTGGTCGATACCGGGAAGGCCGGACGAGTTGGGGTCAATATCGATCACGGGATGCTCCTGAACTGGGGTCGAAACGGTCGAGAAGTGTTCTCGCACGTCAGGTGCACAACAGAGCGCCCCGCATCCCTCGGAGGTGCAGGGGGTGGGATGCGGGGCGCCGTCTCAGGGAAGCAGCAGTTACAAGGTGTCGCCCAGGTTCAGAAGGAAGTTCGTCCATGCGACGCCGGCACCCGCGAGTGCTGCCGCACCGACGGCGACGAATAGGCCGGCACGGGCTTTCGCCGCGACGTGATAGTTGCCGTGAGAGGACGCGATCGCCCAGGTAATCGCACAGACGATCAGCATGAGGACGGCGATGATGAGGACGAACATCAACAACGCGCCCACCACCTGGCTGAGCTGGTCGGAGCCGTTCACGGCCCCGAAATCGGGAAACACGTTCATGAGGTGCCTCCGGCTGGGGCGGTGCAGGCGGCAGGCTGCACGTTGCCGCCCTGGACGCCTTCGGCGTGGTGCTCAGTCAGCCAGGCGTCTCCGTCGACGGGGTCATTGCTGAGGCTTCCGGGGAAAATCTCGAAGTGCAGATGCGGTCCCGTGGAGTACCCCGAGGATCCCACGTCACCGATGTGTTGGCCGGCTGCGACGGTCTCACCCGCGGTGACGTAGATGCCGTGATCCCACATGTGCGCATACCGTGAGATGACGCGCTGACCGCCAACGGTGTGGTCGATCGCGATGAGATTGCCCCACCCGTCCGGGTCACCAGTCATCAACACCACACCGTCCGCGACCGCGAAAATCGGGGTGCCGTCTGCTGCAGAGAAGTCCGACCCGGAATGGAAACTCCTCTCACCCGTGAACGGGTCACTGCGCCACCCGAATGGGTCAGTGCGCACCCACGAACCATCCGGCAGCGGGAACACAATCCTGCGTGTCTCCGGCACCCTCGGCCCAGTCTCCGTACCACCCGTATTCGAGCCTGCTGGTTTGATGAGTGTGGTGAGGATCGCTTCGGCGACGGGCTGATAGTTCTGATACCGGTCCGGGTACGCCGACACTTCGACCGCTTGTGCGGCTTCGCCGGGGTCGAGTTGCTGCCACCCCGGAATATCCAACAAGCCCCGCGGGCTCGGGTAGTTGGGTCCATCCGGGCCCCCGTAGAAGGCGCGCGCTTGATAGTTCGGATCCATGAGCTCCGCCACCGTGCCCCACCCGGCTTGCGGGCGCATCTGAAACAAGCCGAGAGAATCGTGATCGCCGCCGTCACCGTCGTTCGGGAAGTCGGCAGACTCGGGATAGGTGCCTGTGTTCGCGAGCATCCGAAGCGACGACTCGGTAAGCGCCGCCATAAGCGCGATCAGCACGCCGGGCCTGCCGACACCGGGGGTCTGGGCACCGGTGGTGATGATCGTTGCCGCGTGCGTGAGCTGGGCCTTGTTCAGCGTGATCGTGGTGCCGTCCTTCGTGGTCGCGGTCAACGAATCAGGGATCGGCCCCACGATCAGGGAACTCGTCACACAAGTCGCCGTCGCTGCCGGATTCATCAGCACCCCGACCCCGACGAGCGCGGTCGACGGCCCAACACACACCAGCGCGACACCGAGCGCAAGAAGTTTCTTCAGCACGACAACACTTCCCGTCAGTGCAGGGGGTTGTCGAGGGCGGACAGCCGCACGAGCGTGCAGATGCTCTGGAACTCGGGTGCCGGGCGCGGGCACGCGATGAACACCGTGAACGACACCGCCCGTTCGGCATCCTGCGGCACCGTCCCCCACGTGCCCGTGCGGTGCCTGACGCCAGTGATCGTGTACGCGGTTGATCCTTCAGGGAGTTGCCCAGGCCTCGCCTGCTCCACCGCGGTCTCCCACGCCTCGGGCACGTTGGCGGTGTCGATGGTGAGCCACTGCCGCGCCTGATAGGTCTTCAGCTGCGCCCACGCCTCCGCGGTCGGGAGGTACGATCGCACATCCGACGCCAACGCGTCGAGCTCCGACGAGTCGCCGGCGTCGATGAGGACTTGCGCATAGTCCGACGGCCCGAAACGTGTGGTCGTATCCCAGGCGAACAATGCTTTAGCGACCCGGCGCGCGAACTCCTCCGGGTTCCCCGTCTGCACGATCCGCCCCAGCCGGGGCGTCTCAGCGCCACCGTCTTCCACTGGTGCTGAAGTCTCTGACGGGTGAGCCGGGTTCTGAGTGTCGTGTTCGGCGGGGCCGCGCACGAGCCCGTAGATGCCGACGCCCACCAGGATCAGGAGGGCGAGGCCGCCGGCGATGACGGCGATGAGGAGGCGACGCGCGCGGCGATGAGCGTAAGCGGTGGAGTCCATGACGAGGTACGCCTTTCAAACAGACAAAAAAATGGGGGTGGCACCCAGAAGGTGCACACCCCGCTCAAACGCGTCAGTTAGACGGTGTGGAGCCTGGACGGTTCGTCGCCGGGATCGTTCGCGGTGGCGTCTCGCGCCTGGGTGGCGGCGTGCATGAACTGCACGGTGCCGGCCACGGTCTGCGTGAAGAGCTCCCATTGCTCATTTGTGAGTTCTGGACCGATCACCTCTGGATCGGCGCGCTCCCACCAGCCTGCGAGGTCTTCCCAGGTCAGCACGAACGCCCGCACCGACATGCGTGCAGGCTCGGGCTTCACGACGGGACGGGGTGTGCGGCGTTTCGTGCTGTGTTCCCGGTTCACCCGGTCGAGTGCTTCTGATGCGAGTCGTTCGAGCTCCACCGCACGCACTTCAGCCTCGGTGGTGCGAAGCTGTTTCGCATCGAGTGCGGCTTGCGCGCGTACATCCTGCGGCTTGCTGGGGTCTGCCGCGATGTGTTCGAGCTGGGCGAGGGATGCTTCAGCATGAGCGCGTTGATGGGCGGCGGTGATGGACCCGCCGGCGTCAATCCCGGCAAGTTCTCGAAGGGCACACTCCCTGACCGATGACGGTTGGGACTCGTCTGCAGCGAGGCGCTGCAACTCGTTGATGCGTTCGAAGCTCGTGTACGACTTCCGACCCGACACCATTTTCGCGGCCTGCGCACGAGAGTCACCGACCGCGTTTTCTCCCTGTTCTGACGGTGCCGCCACGGTGGCGGCACCGTCACTTCTGGGGTTCGGCCCGCCGACAGTGAACCGGCTGGCCTCCTGCCGGCGTGCCGCATCTTCGGCCATCACCTGCTTGAGTTCCCGGTACAAGGCGGCCTGCTCAGTGAGGGTGAGCGGCTTATGCAACGCGTTATCGTCTTGTTCTGCCAGGAGTTCCCCGAGCCGATCGGTGATCCCGCTGCGCACCCACACGTTTGAGGTTTTCCACCCGAGGCGACGCATCGCGGTGAGGCGGCGCAGCCCGCACACGAGGACCCCGTCCGGGGTGATCGTGATGGGCTGCAACAGTCCGTCGCGTTCGATCGACTCGGTGAGCTGGTCAAGGTCTCCCAGATCGTCGCGATGACGCCGCCCGACCCGGATGGAATCAAGTGCGCGTTCCAACTCGATATGCCCCGGCCCGCTACCCACGACGCCCCCTCCCGGAACGGCTCGGAGCTGCAGACGCGACTTCCGACAGTAGCCGGTCATCGGTGAGGAGCACCGGCAAGGGTTCATCGATCAAGAGCCGTAGCAGCACGCCACGTCCAACCGAGGTGTGCGCCAGGTCGGGGTCGGGGTTCCCGAGCACGGCCCTGAGCATGGCAAGCCACGACGTGCCAGGAATATCCAAGAGCGCACGCGCCTGGTAGTCACGGCGCAGTGACTCGAACGCGGACACCCGGTTCGGGCTTTCCGCGAGCCTTGCGCAAATGTACTCGATGCCAGCCTGCGCGGTTCCCTCCGGCCAGCCCAGGTAACAAAACAGGGCGATCGTGTCCGCGATCGCCGCCTCCACCCCGGTGCAGCCCTCCGGCTCGTCGCCGACCATGTCGTCTTCCTCGTCAAGATGAGACGGGGCCGGGGTTTGGAACGCGGGATGGTATTCCGGGAGTTCGTTTTCTCGATCACTGAACCGCTCCGCGTCATGGAACCCGGAATAGTGGGGGCGGCGTGCCCGGTTCACCGAACACAGCAGGCCTTGGCCGCGCTCTTCAGCGATACAGGTGATCCGCACCGCATGGGTGACGACCGCCCACGGGTCGTTCGCGCGTCTGGCCGACGGCCCCTGCATCGCAACAAACGCTGCCGAGGCCGCCTCCCACGGGTCGAGATGATGCTTCTTCGCGAGCGCCGCATACTTTTGGGCGGCATGACGCATCAGCCCTGCCGCTTCCGGGTCGCTGCGCCACGCCGCAGCCCCACCAGCGTCGAGCCGGTTCAAGATCGCGCGAAGCCGTTCAGAGTCCTCAAACCCGGACTCGCTGACGGGATTACTGTGATGCTGTTCGTACATTGCGGTACCTCCTGCACAACAGGTGCACACCTGCTGCATGGGCCCCGAGACACCAAACCGAATCTGCATGGCATCTCACCCCAACCCCATCCCAGAGCGTGAAGCCGACGGAAACTGCGGTACGTTCCGTGACCGCCCGAATGCCGACACCGGCGGGAGCTGGTACGAACGCTTGTCGATACCAGTTCTCGAGTACGGGGTGCGCTGGATACCGAGCGTGCGCGTACGACGTGCGAGCTCAGCCTGGAAATCGATCCCGCGCCCGGCAACATGACTACCGGCACGCGTCATCAGATCAGCCGGCCGCACCCACTCGATCCCGCGCCCAGGCACCCGCTTCGCCGCTTCCATCAGGCGTGTCTTCTGCGACGGGTCGGCGTGGGTCGCGAACGCGGACACTTCTGCCGCCTCCACCGCGTCGGGCGTTTTCGTGCCGGCAGCCAGCCGATTCTCCCAGTCCATGCGGCGCATTGTCTCTTCAGGATTCATCAGAGTTGCTCCTTCACTGCTTCTTGACTGTCAGGTGCACCCGCCGTGTCGTTTTCCTTCGAGAACCATCGCCCGACCGTGCTCGGAGCTACCCCCAGTTCTCTGGCAATCGCCTTATTCGACAGCGCCCGCTCATCCCGTAACCGTGCCGCGAGCTCCCGCCGATCCACCCCAGCCGCAATTAGTTCTTCCTTTAGTGGTGACACCGGTACGACCGCCGCCTGCACCTCGACCGCCTCTTCACCGCTTGGTTTATCGACATCTGCGGCGGGGGCAGACTGGTTCGCCGAGCGTTCCACCACCGGCAATTGCGGGGATGCTTCGTGGGAGCGTGTGCGATGGGCACGAACGAGCACGACAGTCAAATGCGTGGACGCCAGAAGCACAAGCGGCGGCACCGACGCCACACACCCGGCAAGGATCTCGGGCACGTCGGCATCGGCGGCGACCGTCGCGTGCAGCGCGTTCGCGACCACCGACACGAGCGTGCCGGCAATCAGCAACAGCCACGGATACCAGGCCGCCCGATGCCCGTCGAGCGCGACCACGGCGACGGTCGCGACGACGATCAGGCCGTCAACGATCAGCGGCCACGCCCACGCCTGCCCGGCGTCGATCCCGGAGCGACGGGCAAGATCCGTGAGCGCGGTGAAACTGAGCCAGAACGCGGCCGCCGCGATGAGCACCGTGCCCGTGGTCGCAGTCGAGACCGCGAGCCGCCCACTCGGCAACCGGGGATTCACGAGAGCACCTGCCGATTCACGCCCGCACCCCGGCGCACAGGCGCACCCTGCCAGAATCTCGGTGAGTCTGTTCTTATGGGTGCAGAGTGAACGGTGCGATACGCGGAGTTGATCGTCACTTCCACCTCGCGCGGCGGGAGACCTGCGCGTTCTGCTGCCGGAGCGAGCGCATCAAGCGTCGCAGCGGGATCGGTGCCGGCCTCCGCGAGACGACACGCCGCCCAAAACAGACCCCGATTTCGTTCACCCTCACCGAGCGCTGCAACCCAGCCCGCCAGCCGCTCCGCATCCTGCGACCGCGACACCCCAGACCGGGGCCGATATCGTGCGGGTTCGCGCGGGTCGAGGAGATTACGGATCGCGCCAGCGTTCAGCTTTCGAGGTGCGGTGTCTGATCCCGAGATGAGCAGATACGGGCGTGCCGCACCGTCAGGCTGGGTGACGACCGAGGGTGGGGCGATGACGTAGCCGCCTTCGCCCCGGAAGTCGATATACGCGTTTGCGGCCTGCCAGGAGCGTTGCGGCTCAAACCTGGGGGCTGGGAAGTAGGCATGCATCCCGCCCGAAGGCGTCATCACCATCGCCGACCACCCAGGAATCAGCCCCGCATCCTGAAGACGCTTGAACCCGGTAAACCCGTCACCGCCAGGCTTCCGGTCGACATCAATCACCTCGACCCCGGAGAGTTTCCCGGTCGGCATGCCGATGTTCGCTGACGGCCAGCGCCGCCACCACGCCGTGATCTGTGCCGGGTTCAATGAGGCATCGCGGAAGCCATGCTCCACGAGCGGGCGCTTCTCGCCCGGCACGCATGGGAAGATCGGCACCCTCGCGGCAGTAAATCGTGCCGCAGCCTCCGGCAACGACAGGCCCTTGACTCCTTTGAATACGTCCGCGATCCCCATTAGAGGCTCCGAACCGTCGCGGTTGGGCGGCGCTCCGACCGTGGAAACTCCCGAACCGTCGACGCAGAGCGCCCGGGGGCTTCTGCCGGCGAGTCTTGGGTGAGGCCGGGAGGGGTGCCGTCGCCGATCTGCTCGGTGTCGAGCTGGTCGAGGATACCGACTGCGGCCTTGCGCACCTTCTCTGCGGTCGCTTGGATCACCGCGACGGGTTCTTTGCCGGCGACGGTGGTTGCCCAGCCGGAGACATACGGGATCGTGTACGAGCTGGTGTCCATGCCGTGCGCGGCACCGACCATCAGCGCAACGCTTTCGGCTTCGACCTCGCCGATACCGCGATGCTTCGTCGCATCCTCGTCCGACGGATCATGCAACAGCACGTGGGCGAGCTCGTGCGCGATGGTCTTCACCTGCGCGGCATCATCCATGTTCGTCCGCACCGCAACCTGCCGCGCCTCGAAATCAGTGGTGCCGTTCGCACCGTGGATCATGCCCTCATGCGGCACTGGCAGAAACGAGAACCCCGCCGCCTCCACCTGCCGGATAAGCCCATCCCGAAGACCGGCAGGGGCTTCGCCTTCCAGGAGCACCGTGGCCGGCGGTGTCGGCACCTCCGTCCCAGAGGTTTGGGAGAGGTCGAAGACGTAGGCGGGTTTCGCGCCGACCATTCTCGAGCGCACGACTTCGCCAGGCTTGGGCTTCTCACGCCGAGCCAGCCTGCGCCACGATGCCGCATCCTTCGGGGTCGCGGACGCAAACCGGCCCATCACCGGGGCGAGGATCGCGTACCCCTTCAGGCCTTTCTCGACATGCCGGCCGAGTTGTTCCCACTGCCGAAACCCCGCCACATACGACGGCACCGGGTCAGGAACAAGGCCTGCTTCCCACGCGGCTTGATGCTGCGCGAAAATCAGCATCGTGTTGTTGAACGATCGCGACCGGAACTGCGCCGCAAACTTTAACGCTTGCGTCCAGTCCTCGCCCGTGACCAGCTTCTCGACCTGCGCGGCCAACTGTTCATGCAACTCGTCAAGCTTCGCATCCCGCGCAGCGCGGGCTTCCTCAGCACTTCTCCTCTGTGCAGCCATGATCCGCCTCCTTTCTGGCGGGCCGCGCACGACAATTTCAGCGGCCCGTTACCATCAGGTAGGTCACGAGCTGCCGACGAGTAGGAAATCCTGGGAGCTGACAGCCACAGTTGCGAGGGACTCACCAGGTAGTGATTCAAGCTTTCTACGTCAGAACTGCAAAAGAACCAATAACCAGCGGCTCAATCTGCTCGATGTCCCATGCGTTTGTGCGCGCTTCGACCGGACTCAGATCAGAGTTCAGTGAACAACTGGCGGTACCGACGAGGCGGAATCCCATGCACTCTTTTGAATTGTCGGGACGCGAAGTCCGGATCGTACCAACCCACCGTGGCAGCAATCTCCGAAATTGGAAGCTGAGTCGTTCGTAAAAGGACGGCCATTCGTTCGACTCGAACAGACGCTAAGTAGGACAAGGGAGATTGACCAAACGAAGCCTGGAAGACTCGTCTCACCTGTGAAGGTGACAGATACACACATTGGGCGAGTTCACTCATCACCCACCGACGGCCAGGCGCTTTGTGGAACTGTTCAGAGATAAATCTTGCTTCCTCGCGCAGCACAGGCGTGGCAACATTCCTTCTATTCGTAGCCCACTTCTCCGAATATGCCTGAATGCCATTTGCCTTCGCGAGAACTGGAACGATTAAGTCCAACAACAAGGACAGATTTGCCTGTACCCGATAAAACCTCTCAACTAGCAACCCGCTTTGAAACAAGTTCGTGAGCTCGTCAAGCAGATGGCCCATGAACTCGACCGCATGTGTGCCGAGATCCAGACTCTGGATAGGCCTTCGGTAATGCCGATCAAAGAACCGGGTGGCATCGACCCGATCGGAAAAGTATTCGCGATACCGCCAGAACACTAAATCAACCAGATACTCCCGATTCACTCTCAACACATTAACCACCGCGTGATCCTCGGAAGATACCTCGGCGCGCGTCTGCGTCACAACAAAAACGTCGCCAACGACACCTTTTTCAGTCACGTGAGATCCGGAAACTGATATTGTCCCGCGGCGAATCACGAGAAACTTCACTTGGTTTGAAACCTCAAGTTGAAGCGGCAGTTCAAGATCAAACTCGCCAAAATTCAGAGTTTCAGTGGCTTCCCAATCTGAACCTGTCACGCCTCCACCTCGTGAGCGCTGCTTCTCCGAACGCACTTAACGAGTCGATCGGCATAGTACTCACAGTCGAATGAGCTCACTACCGCCCTCTCGAACCCGCGAAAAGTAGGAGGGTAAATGGAACGAGCCCGGGATGCCTTTGAATTGAGCTCCTCAATGCCGAATTCGGTGCGAAAAGGTTGAGAATCCCGAACACTGGATCAGTCAACTCTGACGTACCTTTCAATGCCAATTTCCCACTCACGAAAAGTGGCCCTGCCTCCGCGCTCGCCAGCTCTAAAGCTGCGATGGGGGGAGTGCGCGGAGGGCAGAGCCAATGGAAGCGGAACACCGCATTCCATCACCCGTGAACTTCGGCTGTCATGATCCGATACTTGAAACGTCACGGAGGCAATATCGCCAAAACCAGTTTCCACGACTCCGTCAATTCATGTGAGCAAGCCACCAATTGAGGTATGCCCGCAGCGGCCGTTCGAGGCCGACGCTGCCTACTTCTGGAACGAGGTCTTCCGAGAAAATGGCGTAACCCATATGGGTATTACGGCCCGATTTCAGCGAACTCTTGAGGGCAGCCGTCGCGCTCTCCGTCCGATCTTGGCTTAACTCAATTTCGGTGCGGTGCCTTTTCGTACGAGGTGTGACATCTCGATTCGAATTGCCCCGAACTTGTAAGCAGGAGAACAGAAAGGGCTGGTTCGTGCTACGAAACGAGACATTGCCAGGCTCTTCGAGTCCTCGCGTGAAGCGAGTGAACGGTATGGAGGGGCAAGAATGAAATCGAGAAACTGGCGACCAGATTCAGGGCGCTTGGCATCGGTGAAGGATCGGGCCAAGCGGTCTACTGCGATGGTTGGCACGCTTGCCGTTCTCTCTACCGTGCTCGTGACCGGCGGCACACTGATCGATGCCGCGCCTGCACAAGCCGAGTATGCGACAGGAGGCGAGGGGCGGTTCCTCGGAGCCATTGACTGGATCGAATGGGGCGAAGCGCAAGGCCAGGTGATCGCCGACGGCTCGACAGCCACCAGCGTCAGAGACGTCAATGGCCAACAACTCGTGACGACCTGTACCGCCTCGAACGTCGCTGGCGACATCCGTAGCTACCGCAGCGGCTCGTTTGTTGGTGACGGTCTCGACAACCTCTATAACGTCGGCGGTGTCGGCGGCGATAACCAGCTCATCCAGGGCCTCTACAACTGGGCCGCCGGCGCAACGGTGTCGCTTGATTTTACGTGTGGGGTGACGCTCGACGGCGTTCCCGTACCGATCCAAGGCCTCGTCGTTGCCGACGCGGAAGCAAGCGGGGCCACGGAATACATCTCGGTCCTTCCTCATGAACCGGTGACATGGCGGATCATCGACCGTTTCCGGACTCCAGGTTGCACGCAGACGACGAACGCACACCTAAACTCCGATGGCTTGATGGCTCTCAGGCCCGATGGATCTGAATGCCGATCTGTATACCCGAACGGAGAAGGTCCGCTTGCAGTCGGCTTCATGGAAGGCGCCAACGGCGCGCACGTTGAGATGAAGGGCGGTGGCCGGAGTGCCGTTGCGCTGGGCGTCGTCCTCGAAGCCGATTTCGGCGACGCGCCGGAGAGCTACGGCGCCGCCGGAGCGCTCTATGAACCGGCCTGGAACGGCGGCACGCTCTCGGAGGGTGTCACGGACGTGAGCAGCGACACGTTCGCGCTTGCTGAGCAGGTTGCGCCACAGACGCGACTGGGCACGTTGATCGATTCAGATCCTTCGCCCCAGTACTCTGCTGACGGCCTGGGTGACGACAACAGCGGGCAGTCGGACGAGGATGCTATCGCACCTCTGGGGGAGCTCTCGGTCGCTCCAGGCGAAGGCTACAACCTCACCGATGTTTCATGCACCGGGCCGGGCTATGTCGCCGGGTGGATCGACTGGAACGTCAATGGAGTCTTCGACGAAGGTGAACGCTCCGACGCTGTCGAGTGCACAGATGGCTCGGTCGATCTGTCCTGGACCGTGCCAGACGATGTCGCTCAGGGCGACACCTTCCTACGACTGAGGATCGCCGACAGCGAGGACGCGGTAGCTTCGCCAGTTGGACTCACAGTCTCCGGCGAGGTCGAGGACCATTCACTTTCTATTGCACCGCAGCCGAAACAACTGTTCTTCGGGTGCGATGTACTGACCACCTTCGATACCGACAACGAAGGATGGCGCGCCGCCACAACGAACTACGGCACTCAGGTCATCATGCAGCCGCAACCGGTCGAATGGCAGCCAGATGCCGGGAATCCAGGCGGTGCACTCATCGAAGATGACCTCGATGGATACTGGACCGAGCTCTGGACTCCAGATCTTGTCGCCAATGGATACACCACCGACTACACGGACTCGATTGGTCGGACGCTTCAGTTCGATTACAAAAATAACACCGGCATTAGTGTCGACCTGTATGTCGGAATCGTTGATACCAACAACACCTTCTACTGGTACAACTTCCGCCCACAAATCGTGGACTCTACTCAGTGGACGAGGGTCCTCGTTCCCATGGATGCCTCGCAGTGGCACACAGGGTTCAATAACAATACCGGCCCGGCAGGGCCAGCCCCCTCCGCCGCAGAATTTGAAGCCGCATTGTCGAGCGTCGACCGTTTTACTTTCTCCATCGAAGGACAACTCGGTCCTGATCGAACCGCATTCGACAACTTCGGTGTTGCTTGCGACCCAGCCCTATCGATCGAGAAGCAGACGTCGGCGACCGGCGACACGCGGCCCGGCGATACGGTGACATACACGGTGAGCGCGACGAACACGGGCGAAGGCGACTACACGTCAGGTGACCCGGCACACGTCTGGGACGACCTCAGCGATGTGCTCGACGAGGCGATCTACAACACCGACGCGACCGCGACGGTGGACGGCGACGCGGTTGGAACGGTCAGTTTCGACTCCGATACGAACCGCTTGACTTGGGAGGGTCCGTTGGCGGTCGGTGAGACGGTCGAGATCACGTACACCGTGACGATCGATGCGGTCGATAACGGTGAGCTGCGTAACATCGCGTGGAGCCCGGAAGATTCGACTGACCCGGATGCGCCTACTCCTTCGTGCGAGACCGAGGACGGCATCGACCCGGAGACCGGTGAACCGTGCGCGAGCACATACACCGAGCTGCCACGACTGGAGATCGACAAGCGCGCGGATCGTGTCGACGAAGGCGTTCCCGCGGTGGGCGAGGTCGTCACCTACACGCTGGAGATTCTCAACTACGGGCCAGGTTCCTATTCGGAAGATGCGCCCGCGCGTCTTGAGGACGATCTGCGCCGCGTGCTCGACAAGGCCACGATGAACGACCCCGGATCGATCACGGCCCATGCGGGATCGGAAACCGGGCCGGTAGTCGGAACGGTCACCTTTGATGACACCGAAGGTGCCGAGAAGCTGATCTGGGAGGGACCTCTCGCCGCAAACGAGCCTGTGTACGTGGTGTACTCGGTCACGTACACGGGGCCGTCCGGTAATGGCAGCTCAATTGAGAACTATATTCTCCGCAACATCGCCTGCATCGATGAAGACGAGACATATCCCGGAGGCATCCCCTGCACCAATGTTTCGGTGCCGGCTGCTGGGTTGCTGGATTGGAAGGAAGTCGAGTCCGATAGCGACCCGGTGACCGCCGGTTCTGTCCTGACCTATACCCTTCACTTCGCGAATCCGGGTCGTGCCGACGCGACCGTGAACGCGACCGACGACCTGTCGGGCGTGGTCGATGACGCACAGCTCACGAGCGAACCGGTCTCTTCGAATGAGAACCTCACGGTCGTACGTGACGGTGACCAGATCGCGATCACCGGCACCGTCCCACCGGGCGCGCACTACACCGTCGAGTACCAGGTCACCGTAAACGCGGATGGTGAGCGCGGCGACAGCATGGCGACGAACTTCCTCCTGAATGAGGGCGAAGTGCCGCCGCCGGGCGGAGAATGCACGCCCACGGAGGGTCAGTTGCCCAACTGCACCACGACCCGAATCGATGGGGTGCTCCAGGTGCAGAAGATGGGTCAGGGACTCAACGGTGTCGAGCCGATGCCAGGCGCCGGGTTCGAGATCTACCCCGACGAGAACGGCGAGGCCGGTGACACGCCCTTGACCGACCCAGGCTTGGAGGAGACCGCGGCGACGGGCATGTTCCAGATCACCGGAATCCCGACAGGCTCTTACTGGCTGCGTGAGGTACAAGCGCCGCAGGGTCACCTGCTCCTAGCTGAGGATGTCGCCTTCGAGGTCACCGCGACCGGTGAGGTGGTCGTGAACGGCGACCACCCCCAGATCGAGGTGAGCGACGAAGACGGCACCTGGCGCATCACCGTGACCGACCTTGAAGCGTTCGCGCTGCCAATGTCTGGCGGTACCGGAAGCATGCTCTGGGTCGGAGGCGGAAGCCTCTTGATCCTGGCAGCGATGACCCTTCTGGTGCTCCGCACACGCCGTACCCAACGAGAGCGTTACCACAACACGGAAACCTCTTGAGCAGAGCCCCACTTGCAGCATGCAGGTGGTCCCGGTCGGCATCCCCGGCCGATCGGAGTGACGCGTGCAAATTCTCCCGCACAGCGTCTCGACCGGGCCGAGCATCTCTCTTCCCCCTACAGCGTCATGCTCGGCCCGGTCCGTCCCTACCAACTCCGCCTCAACAAAACGATGACTAGATAAGGAGTCACTGAATGAAACACACAAAGACTCGCGCTACTTGGCGCGGCCTCGTCGGAGGTGCAGCCGTCGCGCTGCTCGCCTTCGGCGGCGCGCAAGCCGCGAACGCAGCCGACAACGTGATCGACCCGGATCAGACCGGGTCGCTCACCGTGCACAAGCACCAGCAGTCGAGCCCCGCCTCCGAGACTGAGGGCACCGGCCTCGAACAGTCGCTTGACACGGATCAGTACCCGCCGATCGGCAACATCGAGTTCAGCCTGCAGCAGCTCGATGTCGACCTCACCACCAACCAGGGTTGGCAGGATCTTGCGGACCTCAACGAAACGTTCTCCCCGAACCTCAATGTCGCAGACACTCCGTGGGGTCTCCCGGTCACCGGTGACGTGGAGACGGATCGCACCGCAAACGACGGGGCCCTGACGTTCGGAGATCTGGAGCCCGGCGCCTACTTGGTGTGGGAGTCGGACTGGCAGAACCCGGTCGACGCGAACGGTGAGGCAGTCGATGGCGGAATCACCCCGTCGTTCCCGTTCATCGTGACCGTGCCGATGACGAACCCGGATGACCTCAACGCATGGGTCTACGACGTACATGTCTACCCGAAGAACGCCGTCACACCTCCACCCACGAAGACAGTCGAGGACTCGGACGCGGTGAAGATCGGAGACAACATCGAGTACACGATCACCTCGGAGATCCCCGACGGCACCGAGATCGACGGCTACCGGGTGCGCGACACCTTCGATGCGAAGCTCGCCTACGTTTCGAGCACGGTCGAGCTCAGCGACGGCACTGCCCTCGTTGAAGGCACTGACTACACCGTGAACCAGGACGGGCAGACCGTCGACATCGACTTCACTGCGGCAGGGCTCGACGTGCTCGAGCAGCACTCGGACGCCCAGGTGGTCGTCACGCACACCGCTACCGTGCTGGAGGTCGGCGAGATCACGAACGAGCCGCAGCTGTTCCCGAACAACCCGGCTATCGAGAACGATACCCCGACCGATGGCCCCGGGGTCGAGACGAAGTTCGGCAACATCGTCATCCAGAAGCATGACGAGAATGATGAAGCCCTCGCGGGTGCCAAGTTCAGCGTCTACCTCACTGAGGAAGATGCCCGCAACAACACCAACGCGATCGAGATCGACGGCCAGTCGGTGTTCGAGTCGGGTGAAGACGGCATCGCCCTCATCGAGGGTCTGCGCTACTCCTGCTTCGAAGACGGTGCGGAGCTCGCGGAAGAGGACTGCCGCAGCTACTGGGTCGCTGAGGTTGAGGCTCCTGCCGGGTACGAACTCCTGGCGAACCCGATCGAGGTGTCCGTCGATTCGACTGATGCCGAGGTTCCGACCGAGACCGTGGTGAACGTGCCGAAGAACGCTGGCTTCGAGCTTCCGATCACCGGTGGCGCGGGCACTTCCGCGCTCCTGATCGGCGGTCTGCTGCTCATGGGCGGCGCGATCGTGGTCCTCGCGCGTCGCCGGAAGACCAGCACGGCGGCCTAATACCGACGATCCGGTGCCGGAGCATGCGTCACAGTTTCGTGGCGCGGCTCCGGCACTGGCATCTTTGTTTCACTGCATTGAGAAAGACAGACACGATGACGCTGCTCCTCGACGAATCGAACACGCCAGACACCCCTGAGACTTCCACACCTTCGCGATCGAACCGGAGCCGCCAAGATTGGGTGACCGTCGTCGTCGCTATAGCTGCCCTGATCGGGCTACTAACTGCCAGCTATCCAGCGATCGCTCAATGGTTCTCGGCGAAGGAACGAGAAGGCGCTGTAACCGGATACACGCGAGAAGTGCAGTCACTTCCCGACGCAGACAAACAGGCACTCCTCGAAAATGCGCACGCCTACAACGACGCGATGCCGAACATTCTCCTCACCGACCCCTACACCATGAAAGAAGCCGGCGAAGGCCGAGGCGGTGCCTGGGAAGTGTATGAACAACAGCTCACAGCCCCGGACACCGACGTCATGGGACGCATCTCAATTCCCGCGATCGACACCAGCCTCCCGATCTATCACGGCACTGACGATGGCACGCTTGCGAAAGGCGTCGGACACCTATTCGGATCCTCACTCCCCGTCGGTGGAATCGGAACGCACGCGGTGTTGACCGCGCATACCGCCTACACGAACGCGCACCTGTTCGACGATCTCGATGAGGTCAAAATTGGGGATGACTTCTTCATCACTGTCGCGGGTGAAAAGCTGGCATACCGCGTCGACCAAATCGATGTCGTCCTGCCGACCGAGATCAATTCCCTACAGCTTGAAGACGGCAAGGATTACGTCACGCTCGTGACGTGCACCCCTCGCGCCGTAAACTCGCATCGACTTCTCGTCCGCGGCGAACGCATCGATCTCGATGACGCTCCAGATCTACGCAATGAAACCGTAACCGATGGAACAACCGCAGGGTTCCCGTGGTGGTTACTGTGGACAGCCGGCGGAACGATCCTCATCACGGCTGTGACGCTGTACACGATTCGACCCGATCTCGCGCAGCGGGTTCGACGTCCGCAGAGATCCGACGCTGAGTAACGAACACCAAAATGCTCCAGAAGAGCGGAATACACGCGACCACAAGGAAGAGATTGTTGTATCCGGCAGCTTCTGGCGAAACGTGAATGATGAGGAGACCGAGTGGCGGTCCAGCAAGTTGACCAATCGGAGTGACTGCACTGTACAGCCCGATCCGTTGGCCTAACCGCTCTTTCAGACCCGCGCTGAGTGCTGCAAGGAGCAGCGAAGCCGAAGTCAACGCCACCGCAACCCCACTCAGAAACAGCAACACAACCAGCTCGGGGCCTTGCGCATACGGCCTGAGCGCAATCGAAGCCATAAGCACGACTCCCGACAGGATCAACAGTCTGGGAATGCTGCCGAGGAGTGCTGGACGTATGAGGAGCACTGTGCTGGTGAGGAGCAGACCGAGAAGTGCTGCGGCAAGGGTCAGCAACGTCATTTGCGTCGTTGAACTCTCCCAGTCACCTCGTGCGCTTTCTGCGATATCCAGCGCATGGTATGCCAAATACGCAGACAACGTGACATGCAGGCCGCATTGCGTCAGTAAGACCACTGGCCACGGCAGGCTTCGCTCCCTCGGAACCCTGCCGGTGCGATGTGCCCCTCCAAACTGTGACTCAGGCGCCGCATCGGGTGTGTATGCGGCAAAGCGGTTGAGATCTCCCGAACGTACGGCTGCCAAGAGTGGTATCGCGATAGCGAGAAGTGCGAGCACCAAAGAGGTTTCCCAGACCGTGTTCGGGAAAACGATGAGGATAAGGATCGGGATGAACGCTCCCAGATAGGTGAGTGCAATCATCACTGTCGCGCCGCGTCTGCGTTGTGTCGGTTGCGTGAAGCCGAGCATGGCCCGAATCACAGACATGGCCCCGGAACACCCAATCTGGGCAGCGCCCCATCCGATCACCAACATCCACGGCGTTGAAGCGAACATCATCAATGTGATCCCTACGCCGGCGCTCGATGCGCCGACGACGACACACCACCAACGGCCACGGACTGATGACGCAACTCGGTCAGTGAACCGACCAAACAGTACTGCCCCAACGATTCCACAGCACGCACCAACTGTTGTCGTTACTGCCACCAGACCGGCCTGAGCATCATCCGGAACCATCTCGACTGCACGCTGCGAAATCCCGACTGTCGCCGCCGGAGCCAATACTGCCAGCGCAAGGAGCTTCGCGAGATTCAGTTGAATCACGAGGGACTTGGATTGTGCCTGGTTCAACACTGCAGTCATACTTCCCCCGTCCTCGATGACTCCTCCACGATGTCAAGAACACCTATTTCACGGGCCTTCCGAATCGCATCCACCTTGGTGCGTACCCCCAGCTTGCGATACGCCAGTTTGAGCTGATGCCGCACGGTGTGAGGCGAGAGGAACAACGTGTTCGCCGCGGCAGTTGCCGTTCCGTGCTCTGCGACCGCAGCGAGTGCCCGAACCTCCCCAAGTGAAAGCGTCTGAGTTCCCTGACTCACACTGTCAGCCCCCTTCATGGGGTCAAGCTCTGGAGCGAACTCCTGCAACCGTTCGATCACCAGTTTCGGCAATGCTCGATACGGGACCGTCAGTCCATGTTCCTGCAGGATCGACGCTGCGAGCACGGCCGATTTTGAAGCGGCATCCTGGTCCTGCTCACTCAAACACACATGAGCATGCAGCAATAATGCCTCTGTTCGCCTGCGAGGAAACGCGACCAGGTCACGGTCGGTCAAGAATCCACCTAGAATGGCTCGGGCGCGTACGTGTTCGTCTCTCCCCAACGCGGCATACACGCCGGCAAGATCCTTAGTGTAGCTACGCTCTGAGCGAGACACTACGGAACGACCAGACTGCCAGACCAGTCGTGCATGCAGCGCCGCAAGAGACCGCCTGGGGGTGGTCAACACTTGGAACCTTCGTCGTCTCTCCTGCAACTCCTGCTCGAGCCTGGCCAAGGCTTCGCCAGCACCGAAGCGCGACTCCGTGATGAGCGTCTTCAATTCAACGATGTACGGCCAATGCTCGATCGTTGATTCCAACTCATGCATTGCATCGAGATGCGCCTGCGCAGTGTCGAGGTCCCCGAATTCGAGGCGTTCGATGGCTGACGCGATTCGATACCCCGCGCCAGCGTATGAGTCCTCCCAACCGACCGGGGTATCCGCTTCTTCAGCCCTCACGATTCGCCGCCGGGCCTCAGCGAGCCGGCCCTGCCATGCTGCCGAGAACGCGTCGAGAGCGAGAACATGGGCACGATTCCAAGCTGTCTTTGGCACCCCATCAAGCTGCGTGGCCTGGACGACTTGTTCGACTTGAGAAAACCTATTCGCGTACAGGTAGGTGATTGCCAACTGCGCATAGCCAGTGGTCAATGTTCTTCGCACTTGCTGTATTTCGTGAGGAGCAAGCGAGAGCAGCGCATTCTGAGCTTGATCAGCGAGCTGCAGGCTCTGCGACTCCTGCCCGCTCAGACGAGCCGCCGCCATGCGTAAGACGCTAGCCACGGCACCTTCAAGGCCTTGCCGTTCCGAAATGCGTTGCAGACCCGGCCCAGCTAAGAGCCTGAAACCTTGGATGACGCGTTGGAATCGCCCCGCTGGCACCGCATATTCATCGATAAGTGCGAATGCCGCAAGCACCGGGTGTTTGCTCCGAACTGAGCCCGGAATATCTCGCAACCAATGACCAGTAATAGTTCGCCGGCCACCCGGCGCATAACTGTACGAGGGGTGGGACACCAAGATTTCGGTGAGTAATTCCCACGCTTCGCCACGGATTGCGGCCTCGATCGCGTCTCGGGGACGCGTATCAAGCAATGCTTCTGCTGCACGGGCATAGTAGAGACGCAGCATCGATAATGGAACTTCTGAGAACGCACGCGAGAGCAGCTCTTCACGCACCATGTCGTGATGCCGATACCAGCGCGTCCCGGCACCATCCTCCCAGAAACTCAAGCTCGCGACAGACAGTTCATCAAGGAAACGGTCGGCGTCGGAAATTTCGAGGCGCAGTGTGTCGGTAAGGATCTCAGGCGAAACTTCTCGCAACAGCGCCGTCACCCACAGTGCGGGACGTTCATGTGCTGAGACAGATTGCACAATCCGATCAACATACGAATGCACAAAGGAGTGCCGGGTTCCGGTACGGTTCCCCCGCAGCTGCTCCACGTGCTCCACGATGAGCGCATGAACTGCCAACGGCCAGCCCTTAGTGCGTCGATGGATCGCCGCTGCAGACAGTTGCGGCTGAATGCCTGTGCCGCTCGGAGAATGCATGGCGAGAAGCTCTTCGATTTCTGATTCGGAAAGCGCGAGTTCCGTCTCCGAGATTTCATCAATTGCAAGCCGCAGACGCGAAGCCACCCCCGTAAGAGCGTGGAAGCGGACACGAGACGTTGCGATCACGCGAAGTGCAGGAACCTGTTCCAGGACAAAAACGATGTCGTTGAGTACTTCGTCCGATCCGGCCAGGTGGAGATCATCAAGGACGAGCACCATCGATTGCTTGCTCTCCGACAACGCCGCCGCGATCAACTCAGGTTTAGGCGAAGAAAGCCCCTCGCGGGCCATACGAGCCACGGTGGACTGCGGAGAGAAAAGTGCCGCATCGGTCACCGTCTCAAACACGCGTTCCCAAAACGTTCGCCTTTGCCCGTCGTCACTGGACAATCGCAACCACACTGTCTCGACACCACTGTCAGCTATGGCCGATGCGATCTCGAGGGCAGCAAGTGTTTTTCCAGTCCCAGGGCCGCCGTGGATCATGAGCAGCGCAGATTGTTTCGAAACATGGTCATGCAACTGTGACCGTTGTAAAATCTCGAACCGCGATTCTGGAAAAAAATGACGCGTTTGTACAGCCCTCACATCCCCTCCTATGACCAGGCATCATTGCCGCATCTTCGAGTCGGCCTTCGGCGGCCGCTCAAGAGACGGGCACGCCAACAGAGTATCGCCGGCCACATGGCGACAGGCAGGGCAGACAACGGCCACCCCCGTGGAACACCTTGCCCGGCGCGTGGAAATCTCACTCAAAATTGGCTGTATGCCTTGACAAAGCCACGAAATCAGAAATACGCATACCCTTGTTAGGTATTTGTTCCCATGAAGCGTCACCACTGTCTAGGTTTGAATCTTGGAGCCAAAGATTAGCTCTCGATTCTTGAGTCTTCGACCTACGTCGGGGAACACCCGCCGCGCACATGTAAGGCACCGCCCGGAGCGCGAGACGGGAGCCAACGGCTAGTTCGAGATCTCACAATGCTGTCGATGGAGAGAGCATGCCAAGGGCGAATCCGGCCTGTAATGGGAGTACGCCATTCCCGAGTGCAGTAATTTGCTGGCGGGGATTCAGCCCGGTCGATTCATCTGTCACCCAGCCTTCTGGTAGGCCCATGAACCATTCCACGAACGCGGGGGCAGGCCTGGGCGAGGTATCGTCCAGCAGGAGTGCGGGCATGGGGGCAGCGCGTTGGGTTATGTGCTCCCATCGTTGGATAGCGTCTGCGTATCCTCCCCATTCTCGAAGATGCTGTCGATCAGGATAAACAAGGTCTCCTGCTCGTTCTGCCTGGCCGGCGAGCCAAGCGGTCCGTGGAGCATGAAGTCGATGACCTGGTGACTGAGCGCGATCGTGCCGCGCCTCGCCTTCACCGCGTCCAGTGTTTCCCCGCCCCGCGAGGAGTCCGACGCGAGTGGTGTTCTGAAAAGGGCTGCGGGGGTGCGCGGTGATGAAGATGCGGAACCGGTGGTGAGGGGCGCCGACCAGTGAAGCGGGTAGGCCGATCCATTCCGAGTCGTACCCGAGGTCGGCCAGGTCACCGAGAACGGCGCCGAGTGCCCGAAGAGGTCGGGCTGACTCGTCTCCCAACAACCAAGCAGCGGGTTCCATATCGCCCAGGGTTGCATCGGGTGGGGTTGCGGGGTTGCGTCTTCCATCGGTTGCATCTTCTTTCTGGTTGCGGATCGCGGGAGATGAGAGAAGCCCACGAACGTTTTCGATCACGACGAGTTCGGGTTGCAACGCGTCGATCGCTGCCGCCATGAACGACCACAGCCCGGACCGAGTACCGGGGGCAAGACCTGCCCGTTTGCCGACCGTGGACACGTCCTGGCAGGGGAAGCCGCCGCAGAGAATGTCGACGGGCGGCACAGCACTCCAGTCAATGTGTGAAATATCGCCCAGGTTGGGGGCATCTGGCCAATGGTGAGAGAACACGCGGGCGACGGGTTCGTTCAGTTCTGAGAACCAGATCGTTTCGCCGCCGGTGAGGTGTTCGACGGCGAGGTCGAGGCCCCCGTACCCGGAGAACAGCGACCCGATACGGGGGCGGGAAACAGCAGGTTTCGACATGAACACTCCGACTCGAAGGTGATTCCGGCCGCCTCCCTCATATGGAGAAACGACCGGGCTGGTCACCTGACAGGTACGCGACCCGTACCGCGCAGGCCCTGCTCGGACGGCCACTGCTGCAGTCTCGCTCCCGAGCGACCACGCCTCTTGCAGGTCGAGGGCGAGAGCTTCGGAACCGGCGCCGAAAACCTCGGGCCGCACCGGTTCACCTCCTGGGTACAGGGAGGCGATATTCGTGACGGTTTCGATGCGGGTGATGTCCGCAGGCGACGGATACAAGTACCTCCTGCGCACCGTGGTCGCAGGAGACGGAGACCGGTCACTCTCAACCCCGCTCACCCGCTATTACGCCGAAGAAGGCACCCCTCCAGGCCGCTGGCTCGGGACCGCGCTCACCGCGTTGGGCGGACAGATCAGTGCCGGGGATCACGTCACCGCGTCACAACTACAGCTCCTGATCGGGATGGGACGGCATCCACTCACTGGCGACCCGTTGGGGCTGGCCTTCCCGACGTTCACGCCCGTGACGGAACGCATCCAACAACGAATCGCCGCCCTCGACCCGAATCTTGGTACTCGCGCTCGGGGCGAAGCGATTGCCGCGATCGAAGCGGAAGAGATGCGGAAGGGTACCCGTAGGGCGGTTGCGGGGTTCGATTTCACGTTCTCGATCCCGAAATCCGCATCGGTACTGTGGGCGGTTGCCGATGCCGGCACGCAAGCCCTGATCGCTGACGCCCACCATGCAGCGGTTGCAGACGTGATTGCATTTCTCGAACGAGAGGTTGCCGCAACCCGGACGGGTGCAACCGGGCGCAACGGCGCGGTTGCACAGGTCGATGTCGCCGGAGTGATTGCAACCGCGTACGACCATTACGACAGTCGCGCCGGCGACCCCCACCTGCATACGCACGTCGTCGTCAGTAACAAGACCATGACCGTGCTGGATGGGAAGTGGCGATCGCTCGACGGCCGCCCCTTGCACGCGGCGACGGTCGCCCTCTCGGAACTCCATGAGGCGGTCTTTGCCGATCACCTCACCGGCCTGTTCGGTGTCTCGTGGGAAGCCCGCGATATGGGCAAAGACCGCAACCCCGCGTGGGCGGTGACCGGGGTCCCCGAAACGCTCGTGGCCGAGTTCTCGACCCGGGCCCGACATATCGACGCCGAGACGGATCGCCTCATCGAACACTATGTGGAACAGCACGGACGCCGGCCCTCTCCCGCGACACTCATGAAGCTCCGGGCACAGGCCACGCTCTCAACCCGACCAGAAAAGCAGGTTCGCTCTCTCGCAGACCTCACCACGCAATGGCGTGGCCGTGCGGGCATGCTTCTTGGCGCGGATGCGACCGGGTGGGCAACAACCGTGCTCGAGAACCCGGCACCCAGGCTCCTGCGAGCAGACGACATCCCGTTACCGGTCGTCGAGGATCTCGGGGCCACGGTCGTGGAAGCCGTCGGTGAGAAACGGTCGACGTGGCGGCGGTGGAACCTGACCGCCGAGGCGGCACGGCAGACCATGCCCTACCGGTTCGCTTCCGCCCTGGATCGCGAAGCGATCATCGGGCTCGTCGTCGACGCCGCAGAACGGGCTTCGATCCGGCTCAGCCCGCCCGAGCTCGCCACCAGCCCGGCCGTGTTCCAGCGTCCGGACGGGTCGAGCGTGTTCCGACCCAAGCACTCGACCGTGTTCTCGTCCGAACTCCTCCTTGACGCCGAAGACCGGCTCCTTGAACGCAGCCGCACCGTCACCGGCCCCGTGGTGCGCCTGGACACGGTAGAACAGATCACGCATAGCCCAGATCACGACGGCCTCATGCTCGGCCCCGACCAGGCCGACGCGCTCGCGAAAGTCGCCGTGTCCGGGCGTATCGTCGATGTCCTCGTCGGTCCCGCAGGTGCCGGGAAAACCACCGCGATGCACGCGCTCAGGCGTGCCTGGGAAATCGAACACGGTGCCGGGTCCGTGGTCGGTCTCGCACCGTCTGCTGTCGCAGCCCAAGTCCTTGCCGATGACCTTGGTATCGCTACCGAGAACACGGCGAAATGGTGGCAGAACCATCTCATGTACGGGGAAACGTTCACTGCCGGGCAGCTCGTCATCATCGACGAAGCTTCGCTTGCCGGCACCCTCTCACTGGATCGCATCACCGCGCTCGCGGAACAGGCCGGCGCGAAAGTGCTGCTCGTTGGCGACTACGCGCAACTGCAGTCCGTGGACGCTGGCGGCGCGTTTTCGCTCCTGGTTCACGACCGTGACGACACCCCAGAACTCGTCGATGTGCACCGCTTCATCAACCCGTGGGAGAAGCTCGCGTCGCTGGATTTACGTCATGGCCGTCCCGAAGTCATCGACACCTATATCGACCATGGACGTGTGAAAGAAGGCGAAACCGAGTCCATGATCGAGGCCGCCTACCTTGCCTGGCAGACGGACATGCGCTCCGGGCTGGCGTCAGTGCTTGTGACGGACTCGAACGAAGCCGTGACCGCCCTCAACCTGAGAGCCCGCACCGACCTGATCCTCGATGGCACCGTGTACGGGGATCGAGAAGTAGAGCTGCGTGATGGGAACCGTGCCGCGATCGGCGATACCGTCATCACCAGACGCAACGACCGGCGCCTGCACACCGGGCATTCGTGGGTGAGAAACGGTGACCGGTGGACGATCACGGACGTGCGAGAAGACGGGTCGGTGGTCGTACGCCGTGCCGGAAAGAAATGGGGCAGCGTCCTGCTCCCGGCCGACTACGTCACCGAAGCGCTCGATCTCGGATATGCCGTCACCGCGTACCGGGCCCAGGGCATCACGACCGACACCACGCACGTCCTCGTCGACTCGGCCATGACGCGCGAGAACCTCTATGTCGCACTCACTCGCGGGAAACACACGAACCACGCCTACGTCGCGATCGACAAGCCCGACCCCTCCCACGAAGGCCCCCACCCTGGAGATCACGGCGACGCCACCGCGAAAACCGTACTGTACGGGGTGCTGCAACACTCCGGGGCAGAACTGTCCGCCCACGAAACCATCAAAGCTGAACACGAAACCTGGTCGAACATTGGGCAACTCGCTGCCGAATACGAAACGATCGCCGCTGCCGCGCAACACGACCGATGGGCCGCTCTCATCCGAAACTCCGGGCTCACCCCCGAACATGCAGAAGCCGCAATCACCTCCGACGCGTTCGGCCCCCTCACCGCCGAACTCCGCCGAGCAGAAGCAAACCACCACGATCCCGAAACCCTACTCCCACGACTCGTCACCGCGCGCGGGTTTGATGACGCTGACGATATTGCTGCCGTCCTCCGCTACCGTCTCGCACGCGCCACAGCACGCCCGGCAGGTTCGGGACGCACCAGGAAACCCCCGCGCCTCATCACCGGACTCATCCCAGAAGCCACCGGCGCAATGAGCGCGGAGATGCGACAGGCCCTCACGGAACGACGAGAGCTCATCGAGCAGCGAGCCGCAGCACTCACAGATACTGCACTCGCGAGTGGGCAACGGTGGGTTGCGTCTCTCGGAACACCGCCCGAGGACGCCAAGACCGCAGAGGTGTGGATGAGGCAGGTGCAGACGGTGGCCGCGTATCGGGATCGCTACGACATCAGCACAGATCAACCGCTTGGCGCTCCTCCCGAATCAGAGGCACAGAAGATCGACGCCGCCCGAGCTCAAGCGGCCATCGCCCGAGCCCAAGCGCTCGCGAAACCTGCCGCCCGGAATGCGCGCAGACGCCAGCAAGCCCCGACTCGGTCAGGCCCCGGCTTGTAGCCCCGGTATCAGGTCGTAGTCAAGCGACGGCGACGGGGAGTTCGCTCCAGTGCGTCGTGGCACGCTTCGAGAGCATCGCACGTTTCATCTCCCATCCCGGGGGCTGCTTCATACCGCCCAACCCGACACCGATTGATCCGTTTCCGAGCGCCCGGTTGATTCGGTCGAGTGCTTGCCCGATACCGCGGCCTTCGAACTCGCGCGAGAACAAACTCAGCGGCTGCACACCTGCCGCTTGCCGCACATCGGTCAACACGACGCCGGCCCGTGCATACCGGATGCCCGGCACCGGATACAGGCGAGGTAGGAGTGCTCTCGCTGCTTTCGTGAGAACGATCGGGTCATCCGTTGGCGTCTCCAATGGCACCGATACCTGAGCGCTGTGCCCGACAGATCCTTCGTCAGCCCATCCCGTCATCGCCCATGCGCTCAGATGCGACGCCACTGAACCCTGTGCGCGAAGCCGCTCACTAACGCGCTGCGCATACAACGACAACACCTGCTCCATCTCCTTCAGTGCAGTCATTTTGTGGCTGAAACTGCGCGAGAAAATGAGCTGGTCTTTTTTAGTCGGAGGGATCGTCTCAATTGGGATACACGAGATACCTCGCAGTTCCAGGACGATCCGCTCCATGTTCACGTTGAACTTCTTCCGCAGCCACTTCGGAGACGCGTCACGCAACTGTCGTGCCGTGTGAATGTTCATGCCAGCAAGGCGTTTCCCCGAGCGACCAGCAACGCCCCAGAGCTCGGTGACGGGGATCAAGTCGAGGATCCGATCCAGTTGCGCATTCGGGAAGCGCCCCATGTGCAGCGAGCCGCCGAAATCGGGGGTCTGTTTGATTCCGATGGCAGCAACCTTCGCGAGAGACTTCGACGCTCCCATTGCGACGCGCACCGGCACGCCGACGAGTTTCATCACCGTTGAGCGGATCTCTCGTCCGAGCTGTTCGAGTTCTTCCGGGGTGCCGGTAAGCCGGATGAAACTCTCGTCAATCGAATAGATTTCCTGCCATGCGGAGTAGCGACTCAGAATCTCCGCGATGCGTGCGGATAGGTTTCCGTAGAGTTCGTAGTTCGAGCTCCGTGCGGCCACGCCGTGTGTTTTCGCCCAGGCTTCGATCTGGAACCACGGTTTGAACATGATGTTTGGATCGAGCCTTTTCGCGAGCGTGTCGGCGGCCACCACGCAGCCGTCATTGTTTGAGAGCACCACCACGGGTACACCACGGAGCTTCGGATAGAAGACCCGCTCACAGGATGCATAGAACGACTCAGCATCCACGAGCGCAATCGAGTTCACGGTATTGGGCACGCGGAGAGCATAGGCCTAACCTCCGACACAGCAGTCACCGGGCGCGGCATATTGGCCTGCAGCGACTGTCGGGTGGTTGGGCCTTGACCCTTGATCGTGGACACGGTGTTACAGGTGGTTATGCCGCCATGGGTAGCGTAGCGGAGGTGTTGGCC